>NZ_CP191258.1:0-615346 GCF_050410795.1 Fontivita pretiosa
GGTCGGCGTCACTCGCCGGGGCGGCTGGCCATCCGCCCCGTCGCATGTGGCGAGTGCGGCGCACAGCCTGGCTATGGCAGTTTGCCATCACGGCGACCTTGGTGCAGGACTCGCTCAGGTTGAACGCCATCGTGCGTTGCCTGAACCGTGGATCTCATTCTGCGATCCTCAGCGACGGCAAGCCTTCTTCTCGCGGCTCAGGCCCAGGGCGCCGGAGCAAGATGCACGCGAGTTCGGCTCACCGGCGTCAGCCCGAACTCGGTCAGGAATTTGTGGATGAGCTTCATCGCCGTGTTGGCGACGCCCAGGTAGGGATTGTGGATCACGTTGCCCTGCTTGGTGCGGATCACGACGCCCGTTTCCTGCAGCTTGGCCTCCGCCTCCACCCACCGGCCCCAGGCCTGGCAGTACGCGGCCAGCGCTGCGCGATCGATGCGGGTCAGCAGGCCCAGCTTCCGCAACTCCGGCACGATTCGTTTCCACTCGCGGCGGGCCTCGCCCTTGAGGTGCGCCGGGCAGGTGGGCGCCGCTGGTATTGGCCATGGCTCGCGCCACTGGTACGCCGGCGAGCTCTGCTTCTGCAGCATCCGCAAACTGATCGGCGACGGCTTACGTCCGCGCATGCAACAGCCCTCCAATCCATCCGCTGTGAAAGCGGTATGCGGCCGGGTCGCCGGTGACGAGCATGACCTCAATGTTCTTGCAGCTTCGCAGGTTGGCGCTGGAGATAACGGTTACCGTGCGGCCGTCACTCAGGGCAATCGCCAGTGCCTTGGCGTGATTGCGGACGGAAACGAACCGCTGGGCGCGGGCGGCAAGCTCCGTCGCGGCGTAGTCGTAGATGCTGCCGGACGTGCCCTTGAAATAGTGCGAACAGACCAGCGTCAGCGCCCCGATCCGGCCCTCGTCCAGCAGTTGGCACATGGCGGCAATGTTGTCCTTGCTGAAGCCCAGCGTCGCGACGTACAGCTCGACGATGCGAGCGGGGCCGGCCAGATCAAGCACGCCCTCCACCACATTCCACAGCGCGTACCGCCCGGAAGTGACCAGGTGATAGACCTGGCTGGCCGACGGGATGCGTCCCAGGTGTTCAGCCGCCAGCTTCGCTTTGCGGACGTCATGGAATTCCTGAACCTGGCCATCAACCTCAAGCCTTGCGTCGGCGTCAACGTGCGGGATGATGCCGGAGTCCATCTCCGCTTCCAGTACCAGCACGTCCGGCCCTTCCCCGGGCATCAGTGGCACCGTCGCGGCGTCCAGCAGCGGGGCTTGGTCCGCCCATTGCCGCGTCCCGGGGTGCCGGGTTTCGACCCCCGGTGTCAATTTCGCGGAAAAATGTGCGCGCCTGCGGGCACGGTCCCCTGCCGGCTTGCTGCAGAGATTGTGACCACCCTCCCCCTGCAAGCCGTTCTGGTGGAATTGCGTGGCGTCACTGGGCCTCCGATGGCGGCTGCAGCCACTGGAATTGCAGGCCCGGCCCCCGGCTGTCGGGTACGAGCGTTATGATCTGCTCGTGCCAGGATGCTGGTACGTGGCCCGGCTCGACCTCCAGGGTCCACAGCTCGATCGTTCCCCGTTTGAATCGGCTGATGAGTCGGACGGCGGCGTGGAATTCCAGACGATGGAGCAGCAGTCCGGCGCTGTTGATCGGCACGATGGCGCGAATAGTTGTCGGCTGCCTCATGCTGCGCCTCGCAGTCCGGCCAGGCGAAGCCTGATCGCCAGCATGTCACGATTGGGCGTGACCAGGTCTCGTCTGCCGCTCTCGCTGCCGATCCGCGCCGAGGTGGTCGGGTAGGCGGGGATTGGCGTGAGCGTAACTTCCAGAAGCTGGCCGATGCGGTGAATGGTCCGGATCGTTTCGCCGCCTGCCCGAGTCCAGGTATCTTCGGCGTTGCGGAAGCGGAAGCTCATGCCGTCGATGTCGCCTCGCCGCACGCTCTCCACCGCATCTCTGCCGACGGACGTGTTCGGTGGAATGATCTCCACGCTCAGGCCGCGGCGGTCTTCCCGGATGCTGAGCGTTCCCTTGCTCCGCCGGCCGAGGATAAGCTGTGTGCTGTGGTGCATCAGGGCGAGCACTTCATCGTTGCCGGCCACGATCTGCGCGAACGCGCCGGGCAGAATCTTTTCACGGAATCCGTCCAGGTCTTCCGACAGCGAATTGAAGACTGCGGCATACCCGGTGATGCGCGGCAGGCCGTCGCCAGCACCCGCGCCGTCGGCCACCCGCAGTTCGTGGCCAAACCTGAGTTCGCTCGGCATGTCCGGTGTCTCCTCGATGCGCGTCGCGCCTCACAGCTTCGACCCGGCCATTCGCAGGCGCACAGCGATCCTGTCGCGGTTGGGCTTGCTGCCGGTTGCAAAGGGCCATCGCTTCGGCACGGCGCCTTCGCGGACGATTCGGCGATACTCGCCGTCGGTG
Source organism: Fontivita pretiosa (assembly GCF_050410795.1). Classification (GTDB taxonomy): domain Bacteria; phylum Planctomycetota; class Phycisphaerae; order Tepidisphaerales; family Tepidisphaeraceae; genus Fontivita; species Fontivita pretiosa. The sequence continues at coordinate 2,426 of NZ_CP191258.1, forward strand.
CAGGTGCGAAGCCGAAGCATGAACGCATCGTAGCTGGTTCGTTCTTTGTCACTCATTGCCGCAAGGCACTGGCGGCGGTGTTGCTCGCAGGCGGCGTCGAATTCCGCGCACATTGACGCGCTGGGGTTGCCCCATGCGTCGGCGCGTTCGTCGCCGCAGGCAGTGGAGTGCCACCGGAAATCCTTCAGCAGCGGGTCGTAGGTTCTCTTGTTCATGGCTTGCTCGGGTTGAATGGCTTTCGCTCGCATGTCAGCGGACTTCGGTCCAGCTTTCGTTGTCGTCGATCGGGGCGACCTCGACGGCCGGAAGGGCTTCGGCCAGTGCTTTGGTGTCCCTGGCCTGGTTGCCGGTGAGCTTTGGCAGATACCCGTGTTCGCGCGCCTCCTTGATGATCAGGTTGATCGTCGAATAATCGTCGGTTCGATCCCAGAATGCGGGCATGGGGCCGATTGCGCGAATCGGATCGATCACACCAGCGCCGGAATCGATCAGGATTTCGCGGACCTGGCGCTCGGCCTCGCAGGCCGTGGAAAGTTCAACGAGGCAGGCGATGACTCGTCGCACGGCGTCGCGATGAGCAGGGAAGATCTGCTGGCAGAACTGCTTGCTGAGCTGGGTTCGTCGCTCCTCCAGAACCCGCCGCTGCATTTCGATGGCCTTGGCCAGCTTCCGGCGCCTCTGACCCAGCTCCGCGCGCTGCTGCTCGTTCAGGTAAATCAGCTCAGGCCCCGCCGTCGGCGCTGCGGCGGCTTGCTGCTCCTGCTCGGTCAGCCCCTTGACCATTGCCCTGAATGCGTCGGGGTGTTCGCGCGGTGGCTGGTCGCCCAGACGGCCGATCAGGGCTTGCGCTTCGGCAAGCTCGCGGTTCAACTGCTGCAGGTTTTCGTGTGCCTCGCGATATAGCGGGTCGTCCATCACATCCAATCGCGGCAGGGCTGTTTGTGTGGCTGATTTGTTCACGGCAGATCACCTTTCTGCCGGCTGGCGGCCGGCGATGGAAATTGCCTCGCGCGTTGTTCGGCAACGGCTTGAAGGATTCGTCTCTGCGCTTCGCGGCTGAAATACTCGACGCCGTTCAGCCGCAGCGCCGGCGCCACGCCGGCGCGATGTGCGATGTGACGCAGCTCGTGAAAGCTCACGCCGTGCACGGTCACCAGATGTGCCAGTGATGCCAGGTCGCGCGCTCCCATGACGGATCTTACGTTCCGGGCCGGGTCGTGTTTCTGAGGGCAGTCCGAGTTTCGGACTAGTTTGCTGCGCCGGGCGCAGCGCCCGGCGGATACAGCCAGCGGATGGTGTACCGGCAGCCGCAGGTCGTGCATGTTACATATTGGTACAAGGCGTCCGCGCGGCGCTTGGTTCCGCCGGCGGCGTGGCAGTGCCAGTCGCCGCATTGGGGACAGGCCGGAAGCTGGCGGGTCTGGAATCCGGTTCGCCTTGCGGCCGTCACGACCTGGCGCGACTTGGGGCGTTCTGGCTTCATCTGCTTAGACGTCATTTGCGCCTCACCGGGCCGAGAATCAGAACGGGATATCGTCTTCGCTGAAGTGCCGCTCGTCGCCGAGGGGTAGCTCCGCCGGCTTGCGGACGAACCCGTCGGCCACGAACTGCCGGAGCTGCGCCGCGGTGAAAAGCTCGATGGGCAGACCCAGGTACTTTCGCGCCGCGGCCTTGAGGCTTTCGGCCAGCTCCTGCTCGCTGGCGCCCGGGTTGGCCTTGCGCCACGCCGCCCACACTTCCGCCTTGGCGGCGCGGATGTCGCCGTCGCCCGGCGCGGTGGCGCCGCCGGGCGCGCGGGTGCGAATGCGGATGCAGGGGACTCGCTTGCCGGCGAAGTCGGTTTCGCTGGGGGTCAAGATGATCTGCCGGCCGGCCCACTCGTCGGTGTCCGCCCCGTACAGGTCGGCAATGGTGTCGGCGTTGGTGCGGTTGAGCACCAGCCGCTGCTCGATCTCCTGGAAACTGACGACCGGCTTTTCCTCGGTGCGGTCGGTGCCCACGTCCTCGATCGCGACGGACCTGATCGTGAGCACCCGATCGCCGTCCAGGTCCGCGGCCTTAAGAAACTTGCTCGGAAACGCCTGCTTGATGTTCATTGCTTGCTCCTGCCCGTTGTCGGGCGTTTGGGGGTTTGAAAGTTCAGTCACGTCAAGACATTTGAGTCCATAAGTCCGCAACGCGGCCTTCAGCAGCCGCCGCACGCGCTGGACTGCCGGCGGGCCGGGGCCGACGGGGGCGAAGGTCAGGCGGATCCTCATCGGCTGAACCTCGTATCGACCGCCTTCAATGTTCTCGCTGGCTTGCCTTCCCTCAACTCCGGCTGCTGGATGATCTGGAACAGCTCGGCGAAGCGATCTTCGCCGGCCGCCTGACGGATAGAGCCGTGCTTGAAGGCACCCGCTGCCAGGAAATCCCGCGCCGCGGCGGCAACGTCCCCGCCGGCCAGCTCCAGCACGGCGGCCAGCACCGCGCCGCGGTCGCGCGGCTCGACGCGCTTTTCGATGCCGGCGTAGTAGCGAACCGTTCCGATGAGCAGATCCCCGCCCGTTGAAACGCGCTCAAGCAGTTTGGCCTTGATTCGCTCATCGAGGCGCCTGGCGGCGGCCTTGACGAAGGCGACCCGCTCCAGCAACTCGGCCCAGGCGTCGGGCGCCGCGTCGATCGGCAGCGCGTCGATCGCCCGCTCCAAAGCGGCGAGCTTGTCGGCGGGGGCGGTTTCGTTGGCGGCCAGTTCAGTCACGGTAGTCCTCCGGTTTCGGTTGATTCGACTTCGATCCCGAAGCGGTCGCGCAGCCAGCGGCTGCACCGGCCCACGTACTCGGCGAAGGCGGCGGTGCTCAGGCTCGCCGTGCTTTTGGGCGGCAGCGATCCGACAACCTCGCCAGTCTGCGGATCGATGATCGGCGAGGCCAGGAAGCGGTCTTTCAGGAGTTCATGGGCGGCGGCCTTACCGATCATCAGCCGGCGGGCCAGGGGCGCTACGACCGCCGCCCAGCAGAAGCGGTTGGCTTGGGGTGAACGGGTTGGGCCGGGGTGGAGCTTCATGTCGTCGCGGGCGATCATCGGCCCCCCCCTTTCAGATCATTGGCCGGCGGGATCAGCCCGAAGCCGTTGGCGAGGAACCGGCGAAGCTCGGCGGCCCCAAACTCGGCCAGCGGCTTGCCGGCATACTGCCGGGCGGCGGCCTCCAGGCTCAGCGAGAGAAACTCATCATCTGCGTCGGGCACCCCCGCGTTGGCCTGCGCCCAAGCTTCCCGCACCTTGGCCATGGCGATCTCGGCCTCGTCGGCGGCGTTTTCATGGTCCGCAGAGATAGGCTGTATCCGACCGTCAGTACCGTCAGTACCGTCAGCCGCAGCGGTTTTTCCGGGGGTTTTGGGCTGACGGTTGTCGTCGGCCCTACCGTCAGTGACCGTCAGCCTACCGTCAGTGACCGTCAGCCTACCGTCAGTGCCAATCCCCGATTCTGGCTCACCAGGCGGGTTTCCTGACGGTACTGACGGTACTGACGGTTCGCCGCCCGACTTCTCTATGTGCACAATGCGAGTGCCCTTCTCCCCTTGTCGGCTGAAGCTGACCGCCACGCCCACGCCTCGAAGCGCCGGCACAACCCGCCGCAGCCTGCCCGCCAGCGCCCGGGCGCTTCCCGGCCAGCCGCGGGGCGGGCGGTCGGGCGTGATCGCTGCCAGCAGTTCGGCGGCAGTGCCGGTCCAGCTTTCGCGCAAATCCATGAATCGCACGATCGCCTGGCCGATGGGGTCGCCCTCGACAACTTCCTCGGCGACGCGCTCTCGCTGGCCGACAAACAGGTCCAGTGCTCGCCCGCCGGTGAGTTCCGAGCAACTCTGGTCCAAGGCGGCCAGCACACACGCGAAGTCGGCCATGCGCGGCAGGGCGTCAAGCTTCACGCCCGGCAGCGCCGCCAGGGTGCGGGCCAGGGCGCTCAGCAGCGCCCCCAGCAGCCGGGGTCGCATCCATTCGAAGGCCGCGGCGATCTCGGCGTCCTTGCGCCGCTGGTCGTCCGGGATGCGTTCGAGGTCCACGAGCAGCAACCGATCCCCCAGGTCGCCTCGCAGCGCGCCGGGGTCAATCGAGGTGATCGCCACACAACGGCGAAACGACAGGACGGCGAGGTCGGAATCTGTGTACAGCTTCCGTCGCACTAGCCCATCGCCCGTGACCGCCCGGCAAATGGCGTCTGAAAGCCAGGTCGAAATGCCCGAAACGTTGTCGAGCGCGACGATCCAGCTTCCGGCAGCCGCAGTCGCCCACTGCTCCAGGTCGCGGGGTTCAGTCCGCAGAGGCGCGGCGGATGGGTCAATCAAACCGACCAGCAGCCGCGCGGCGGTCGATTTGCCCGTTCCCTGCTCACCGCCCAGCATGAGAACCGGGTGCGGGATCCCCGGCATCAGCGCCGCCACGAGCCAGCCCACCACCAGCGGCCAGCTTTCGTTGGTGACATTGAGCAGCGCCCGCAGCTCGCCCAGCACCGCCGGCTCAGCTTGCTGTGGCTCCGGCAACGCACCGGTCAAGGCCGTGCGGCGGAACAGCACCGGCGAGCTCGGCGCGACTTCCCAGCCGTCCGGGCCGATCACCACTGCCCGCCCGTCCGCGTCGGCGAGGTCCAACACCACGCCGCCGGCGTGCTCGGCCAGCCGCAGCGCCACCGGCTCGCGCGGGGCGTCAGCGGCCATACCTTCGAGTGTCAGCAGCGCGTCGGCCAATGCGGACGAGCTGGGGGCCTTGCCGACCACGTGCCGGTAGAGCCTTGCCAACTCCGCCCGCAAACTCCCGCCGCTGCCACGGAACATCAGCGCGATGTTCGGTCCGTCGCGAGCCACGGCGAAGGCATCGCCGTCGGTGCTCATACCGAGGCTGAATCGCTGGCACGCCAGGTCAACGAGCGCGTCGGCTTGGGTGCGTTTCTGCGGTCTGGCGGTTTTCGCGGCCTGCTTCAGCTCGCCCAGCAGTTCCGCACCGGCAGCGCGCATGGTGTCGGGGTCGGCGGTGTTCAGCCCGCCGGCGATCTTTGCTCGCAGCCAGTCGCGGATGTCCTTGATGCCCAGCGGCGGCAGGGTCCAGGCCACCGGCTCGCCCCACTTCGCGGCAAGCTGCTGGGCAACGGCTTTCGCTCCGTCGCGCCCGGGCCACGCACCACTGGGTTTGCCATCGCGTTCACCCACGACCAGCACCCCTCGCCCGTCGAGAAGGTCGGCCAGGTCCGCCGCACCCGCGCGATTGCTCGGTCGGCCCACCGCGGCCAGCCCGAGCGCGCAACAGGCGGCAACGTCCGACGCGCCCTCGACCACCAGGACGGGGTCAGGCCGCTCGTGCAGATCAGCCGGAACCACCAGCCCGCGCTTCGCGCCCGCGGGCGAACCTTTCCTGCCGTCGCGCGCCCGCAGGCTCAGCCCGACGGTCCGCCCATCACCGGAAACTTCGGCGAATACCCACGCGCTGCCCGGCGGGTTCTCTCGCCACCCCTCCCCGCCGCCGGCGTGCATTGCCCGCAGGTCATCAGCCTCGGCCCAGCCAGGGGCAAGCTTCGCCCACGCTTCCACCGGCACGCCAGTAGCCCCGGCCAGCGCCGCCAGGTGTTCCGGCGTGAGCGCGCCGCGCAGCCGATCAGCCTCGGCAGGCCAATCGCGCTCGGGCACGGCGGGTTTCGGTGCGGGCCGCGCGGCAGCGCGCCCGTTGCCGTTGTGCGCCGCCGGCTCGCGCCAGGTTTGGCCTTGGCGGAAACAGTGCCCCGCTCGTCCGTCGGGCGCAATCGTGCAGCGATCCGGCTTGCCGCAGCGCGGGCAGGGGTGCTCACGGCTCACTTTTGCCCAGCGGCTGGTCACTTGGCACCCCCTTTCGTTCGCGCCTGCGCCCATTCTCGGAGCCCCGCCACTGGAAACCGCGGCGCCGCACCGACGTAGATCACCGGCAGCTCGCCGGCGCGCCGCATCGCGTCAACCGTGCTCGCGCTCAGGCCGAGCAATTTCGCTGCGCCGGCGCGATCGACCAGCAGCGGCTCGGGCTGAGGGGGCGGCAGCGCCTGCCGCGGTGGCGCCTCGCGGATGACCTGCGCGACCGCCTCTCGCAGCAGGTCCGCCAGGGCCGCCGCCAACCGTTCAACGGGAAGGGGGCTATTGGCCATGGCGCGCCCCCTTCCTGCCGCGTCGCCGGCGCGGCCACCGCGACCTGTAGATCACCCGAATACCCAGTCGCTCCAGCTCGCGCTTCGCGCGCTCGGCCTGGGCAAAATTCCCCTTCTGGCGGGACATCTCCATTTCCAGCAGCCACAGCAGCGGGTCGTCCAGCGCGGGCGTTCGAGGTGTGTTGGCGCTCATACCTACCATCCCGGGCGGTGCGGGGTGGTGCGTGGCCAATTGCGTGACCCTCGGTAAAAACGGGCTGGAATGAGGGTGCTGGTGCGTGAAGTGGTGCGTGCGCCACCGGGGGGCGGTTATTCGGCGACCGCCTCGATGCTGCCGGACGACGTCTTATAGCCCTTAGGAACGTTTGGCTGTCCCTTTGCCAGCTCTCTGGCCTTGAGGAACAGCGCACTGCGCGTCAGGGTCGTGTGATGGCAGCCAACGTGCTTGGCTATTTTGCGGCACGACCAGTCCGGATGATCCTTGACGAGCAATACGGCATGGCCCACCGGGTCCATCTCTTTGGCCCGCGCCGCCGGCGATTGGCCGCGGTCGGCCGCGGCGGGCATCGACGACAGCTCGCGAAGCTCGCGGATGCGAGCCTCCAGCCCGCGCCGCAGCTCATCGCATCGGGCGTCTTGCTCAGTTGACGAGCCCAGCCGCGCCGCCGCAAGGCGCCCGCCTACCAGCTCCGCAAGTTCCACAACGGCACACAGCACTCCATGCAGCCAGACGGTCGGCTGCAAGCCAGCAATCGGGATCGGCGGGGCCACCGCCGCGGCCCTCACCGCTTCCTGCGCGGCCTGCACCTCCCGCCATGCCTGCTCGATGTCCGTGGCCAGTTTCGCAACAAGCCGATCCGTGTCGCGGGCGGGGATCATCCTCGCCGCTGCCTTATCAAGCCTCCGCTGCAGCGACAGCATCCAGCCGGCGGAATGGGAAAACTCGTAAAGGGCTTGAGCGAACCGCTGCGTGTCATCGGGCATGTTGCACCTGCTTTCTCCGGGTCGATCCGGGCGGGGCAGTGCCGCAGGTGCCCGGCGCCGCCGCCGCCCGAACCGCTTGACGGGTGTACGGCCCGTCCTCCCGGTCCTGCTATTCTACCCCCTCGATGATTGCCAGTATCCGCCGCCGCTGCCCCGCCGACAGGCTGGGCCAGACGGCCACGACGCGCGCCAAATCGGCCTGAGCGCCGGTCGCGCCGCTTTTCGCGCCGCCCTGGTCTGTCACGGGGCGGTTTTCTGTGGAAAAGCGCGAAAAGTTCGATTCCTGTTGGGAACGCTTTGCCTTTTGAAAAGTGCGGGATGGTCGTTTCGGCGGCGGAGATGGCGTGCCTCATCGGGCGGTGCGGGTCGGCGCGGCAGGCCGCTGCGCCGCAATCCGCGCCGCTTTCCCGTCGCTTTCTTGTCGCCCGGCTTCTTCAGCCGCTTCATCCCGGTGGCGTTCATAGCGCCCGTGGCGGGGTCGTTGCCACGATCGGTACGTCCCTGAGCATGGTCCGGCTCAGCCGTGAAAACGGCTGCCGATTCGTATAAACTGCATCCTCGTGAGCAGCCCACGAATCGGCATCCTGGTCGTCGCGTACAACGCGGAATCGACTCTGCGCAGCGTGCTGAAGCGAATCCCCGCACCGATCATGAACAAGATCGAGGAGATCTTCGTCTTCGACGACGCAAGCTCCGACCGCACCACCGACGTCGGAAGGCAGCTTCAGCAGGAGGCCTTCCACGATGGAAAGCTCTCGATCTACCGGAATGAAGTGAACCTGATGTACGGCGGGAACCAGCGCCGCGGATATCAGTACGCCATGAGCCGGGGGCTGGACATTGTGGTGCTGCTGCATGGCGACGGGCAGTACGCCCCGGAGGTCATGCAGGATCTGCTCACACCGCTGGAGACCGGGCAGGCCGAGATGGTCATGGGTTCGCGGATGATGATCCCGGGCGCGGCGCGCAAGGGAAACATGCCCCTGTACAAGTACGTGGGAAACAAGATCCTGACGTGGATCGAGAATCGTCTGGCCGGCACGCGGCTCAGCGAGTTTCACTCCGGCTACCGCGCGTACTCGGTGCACGCACTGCGGAACATCCCGCTGGATTCGATGACGAACAACTGGCATTTCGATACGCAGATCATCCTGGAGTTCCTCAAACGCGGCTACCGCATCGTCGAAGTGCCGATCCCAACGTACTACGGCGACGAGATCTGCCGCGTGAATGGAATCCCCTATGCCATGCACTGTGTGTGGGAAGCGCTGAAATACGCGGCCGGGCGCCGCTGGAGGCACATGCCCAAACACGATGTCGAAGCAGCCCGGCCTTTGGCAAGCCGTTCTGAACCTCCGGGCCTCAGGCCCGAACCTTGACATGCCGCTGACTTGCTGCGGACTCCGACCCACCAGCTCACGATGCCCGATCATCATTACAGCCTCAAGGACGATCCGTTCAGCAGTCACGGGCAGATCGCACGAATCGTCCGTCAACTCGATCGCGGACCGGTGCTCGATGTCGGCTCGGCCCAGGGCATTTTCGGTCGGCTGCTGCGGGATGCGGGTCTGACGATGGACGCGGTCGAGCCGAATCCGACCTGGGCCGAAGAGGCGCGAGCCTTCTACCGCGCGGTCTACACCGGCACGATCGAAGCGGTCTGTGAATCGCTGCCACGGCAGCACTACGCGACGATCATCTGCGGCGACGTGCTGGAGCACACGGTCGATCCGGTGCTGGTACTGCGCAGGCTCCGCGAGCTCGCCACGCCCGATGCCACGTTCGTGATCTCTCTGCCCAACGTGGCGCACCTGTCGGTTCGGATGATGCTGCTGTTCGGGCTGTTTCCCAGGATGCAGCGTGGGATCCTTGATCGCACGCACCTTCACTTTTTCACGCGCCGCACGGCGATCCAGATGCTTCAGCAGGCCGGGCTGCGAGCCGAGCGCGTGCTGGCCACGCCAGTGCCGCTGACGCAGCTCGCCGGCGACAGTGCGCGTCGGCGGAGAATCCTCCAGACGCTCTCGTCGTTGCAGCGGCCGCTGGTTGCGCTTCTGCCCAGGCTGTTCGCGTTTCAATGGATTTTCGTGGCGCGCGCCGACCCAGCCAGCTCGCCGACCCGACTGCACAAGCCATGATCCAGCGTCATGATTCACATGCTCAGGATCCGGATCACAGTGTCGAGCCCAGGCTCCGCGCCACCTTACTGATTCTCGTCGTGGGTCTGCTTGGACGGGCGATTCAGATCAGCAATGGAGTCCTTTTCCCGGAACGTGCGACGACTCCCGCGTGGTGGCTGGCGGCGGCGTTTGGTGTCATGTTGATCGCTGCGTTCGTCCCCATCCCTCGAACGTGCACGGCGAACGTTGCCGACAACGTTTTTACCGCCTCGGCGGCGTTGGTGGTTCTGGGGAGCTGTGCACAGCTTCTGGAGGATGCGCCCGGCGTGTTCCTGCGAATCGAAGAAGCTGGCGATTACACGCCCTATCTCATGGGCTGCGCGGTGCTGGCGATGCTTAGCGGAGTCGCGCTGGCGGGCGAGGGATGGCTCCGCCACGCCGCTTTGCTGTTCATGCTGATCGCTTTTGTGCTGTTGGGGGTATGGGTGATCCGCAACTCCCCATCTCCGCGAATCGATGTGTATGTTTTCCAGCATCATAGCGCTGCGGCACTGTCGCGCGGTCAGAATCCCTACACCATCACCTTCCCCGACATCTACGCGCGCAACCCGGAGTTTTATGGTCCCGGTCTTGCCGCAGGTGGCGTCGTTCACTTCGGATATCCCTACCCGCCGCTGCCCTTGCTGATGGTCATGCCGGCGCACTCGATGTTCGCAGACGTGCGCTACGCGCATCTGGCGGCCATCGCACTTGCAGCGGCGCTGATCGCCTGCGGCGCCGGCGGCACCAGCCCTGGTGGCGCCTGCATCGCCCGCCCCCGCATGTTCCGGTCTGCCCCTTTTGTGGGCGCGTGTCTGCTGCTGACCATGCCACGCTCCTTTTTCATCATCGAACAGAGCTGGATCGAGCCGCTGACCGCGCTGCTTCTGACGGCGACGGTGATTTCGTGGGTTCGCTGGCCAGCCATCATGCCGTTTGTCCTGGGGCTGCTGCTGGCGTCCAAGCAGTACGTGCCGGCGGCGGCGGCGTTGGCGTGGCTGCTGGTGCCGGGCAGTCACGATTCCCGGCGTCGCGCCGCGATGGCCTGGCCGATGCAACACCTCGCCTTGCCGGGCCGTGGCACCTCATTGTGGTCTGATCTTCTGCTGTTCGGCATCGTGCTGTTGAAGGCGACGATTGCCGCGGCGGTTGTTACGCTTCCGTTGGCGCTGCGCGACCTGGACGCATTTGCCTCCAGCGTCTTGAGCCTTCAGGTGCGACAACCGTATCGGCCTGACTCGCTCAGTTTTCTGGCCTGGTACGGGCGCGGCGCCGGCATCAACTGGGTCGGGCCGGGCTGGATCGGGTTCGTTGCGATGGCAGTCAGTGTGGGGCTGTCGTTGTGGCGATGCCCCCGCACTCCGGCAGGCTTCGCCTGTGCATTCGCCGTCTGTTATTTCACCTTCTTCGCGTTTGGCAAGCAGGCGTTTGCCAACTACTACTATCTGGTGATCGCCGCCGCCTGCGTATCGATCGGGTTGTCCGGCACGGGGCCTTCGGTCGGGCTCCCTGCCGCTGCCGCAGTTTCGCTCCCCGCTGGCTCGTCGTCAGAGAGTGGCTGACTTGCTGATATCTCAGGCTCTGCGGAGTTGCGCGGCGATAGCCGTTCTGTGACTTCAGCGTTGCGCGTATAATCCGCACTTGTGTCCGACCAGACCCAATCATCACAGCGTCTTGATCTTGCCGTTCGTCCCCGGCGGCTGCGGCTGAATCCGCTTCTGCGGCGGATGCTCCAGCGCGTGGCGCTTCGCCGCAGCGACATCATCGTGCCACTGTTTGTCGCCGAGGGAAGCGGCGTTCGCCGGGAAGTGTCTTCGATGCCCGGCGTGTTCCAGATGTCGATCGATGTCGCCGCCGACTGGCTGGCCCGTCGCGCCGACGAGGGATTCTGCGCCTATCTGGCGTTTGGCGTGATCGACCGCGCCCGCAAAGACGCGATCGGGACTGCGGCGATGGATCCCGACAACGTCGTGTGCCGGTTCCTGCGTGAGATCCGCCGGCGAAAAATCCCGATGGTCGGCATTACTGATCTGTGCTTCTGCGAGTACACCGACCATGGTCACTGCGGCCCGCTCACCGACGACCGCACCACTGTAAGCAACGATGCGACGGTGGCGAATCTCGTGAGGCAGGCGATCAACCACGCGCGCGCCGGGGCCGACGTGATCGCGCCCAGCGGGATGATGGACGGGATGGTCGCGGCGCTTCGCCGGGGGCTCGACGACGCCGGCTTTATCGATGTGTCCATCCTGTCGTACTCGGTCAAGTATGCCAGCGCGTTTTATGGTCCGTTCCGCGAGGCGGCGGACTCCGCGCCGGCGTTCGGGGATCGCCGATCCTATCAGATGGACCCGGCGCGAGGCGTCGAGGAAGCCTTGCTGGAGGCCAGGCTCGACATCGAGCAGGGCGCCGACATGGTGATGGTCAAGCCCGCCGGGCCGTACCTGGACATCATCACGCGCGTGCGGCAACTGGTGAACGTGCCTGTGGTGGCGTATCAGGTGAGCGGCGAATACTCGATGCTCGAAGCGGCCATCCGCAACGGCTGGCTCGACCGCGATCGGGCGATTCTGGAATCCCTCACAAGCATCAGGCGGGCCGGCGCCGACCTGATCATCAGCTACTACGCCGAACAGCTCGTCCGGCTGCTTCCCGCCGGGTGATGCCCGCCGGGCGACTTCAGCCCCACCGCCTGCGGTTTGGCCGCAGCCGACTTCTACACGCCGGTATGCTGCGTCACCTGCTTCTGGCGATTGGTCATGTTCCTCAAGCGGTTGATCGCGGCCAGATAGGCCTGTGCACTGGCTTCCAGGATGTCCGTGCTCAGGCCGCGACCGCGCACCTTTCGCCCGCTGTGATCGATCTCGATCTGCACCTCGCCCAGTGCTTCCTTGCCCTTGGTCACGGCGCGGATCCGGTAGTCGCTGAGCGAAACACGAACCCCCGTCAGGCGCTGAATCGCCGAGTAGATCGCGTCCACGGGGCCATCTCCGATGCTTGCGTCCTGGATGATTTCGCCATTGCTGTCCTTGAGCGTGACGGTGGCGGTGGGCGTGCTGTTGGAGCCGGTCATGACCTGTAGCCCGACCAGTTCCCACAACCCGCGCGACAGTTCGAGCTGATCGTCGATCAGGGCTTCGATGTCCTCGTCGAAGACCTCCTTTTTCTTGTCCGCCAGCGCCTTGAACTTCACGAACGCCGCCTCCAGTTGCTCGTCGGTCAGGTTGGTATATCCAAGGGAATGGACGCGTTCGCGGAAGGCATGGCGCCCGCTGTGCTTGCCCAGCACCAGCGAATTGGTCGGCAGCCCGATTGTCTTGGGGTCCATGATCTCGTAGGTCTCGCGGTATTTCAGGATTCCATCCTGATGGATTCCGGATTCGTGTGCAAAGGCGTTCTGCCCCACGATCGCCTTGTTGCGCTGCACCACCAGCCCGGTGAGCGTGCTGACCATGCGGCTGGCGGGGTAAATCTTGGTGGTGTCGATGCGTGTGCCGACCTTGTAGTAGTCGTTTCGGACTTTCAGGGCCATGACGATCTCTTCCAGGGCGGCGTTTCCGGCGCGTTCGCCGATGCCGTTGATGGTGCATTCAACCTGGCGCGCGCCGTTTTCGATCGCCGCCAGTGAGTTGGCCACCGCCAGCCCCAGATCATCGTGGCAATGCGCCGAGAGGATGATGCCGCGCTGCCGCACCGCCGGGATCTTTTCCAGGATATGGGCGAAGATGAAGCCGTAGCCGGCCGGGGTCGCATAGCCAACCGTGTCGGGCATGTTGATGGTGGTGGCGCCGGCCTCGATGGCGGCATGGACGATCTCTTCGAGGAACTCCAGTTCGGTGCGGCTGGCATCTTCCGGGGAGAACTCCACATCGCTGGTGTACTCCAGGGCCTGTTTGATCGACTCCACCGCCAGTCGGATGATGTCCTCTTTCCCCTTTCGCAGCTTGTGCTCGCGGTGGATTTTGGAGGTGGCCAGAAAGACGTGAATGCGTGGTTTGGCGGCCGGCTTAACCGCCTGCCCGGCGCGCTCGATGTCCTTGGGCGTGCAACGCGCCAGCCCGCACACGACGCTGCGCGTCACCTGCGACGCGATTGCCCGGACCGACTCAAAGTCTCCTTCCGAGGCGATGGGGAAGCCGGCCTCGATGATGTCCACGCCCATGGCCTCGAGGTGTCGTGCGATCTCGACCTTTTCCGGGAGGGTGAGCGTAGCGCCGGGTGATTGCTCGCCGTCGCGCAATGTCGTGTCGAAGATTCGCACCATGTCCATGTGAGCGTCTCCTGTGGTTCGGTCCTGATCGCCGCCATGCCGGCAGCCTGACGATCCGCCGCCGCGTCGGCGGTTCATGCATTGCCCGAAAAGAAAAAGCCCTACGATCGTCGATCGTAGGGCCCGTCTTGCATCATCTGTTCACAGCGCGTTGCCTACGACCGCACGAAGGATCTCCCCCGGCCCGCAAGGGCCAGCAACAGCGAAAGTCGAATCCCTGTCCGCAGGTCGCGCTGCATAAGTCTGCGTTACCATAATCGGCAGATTGCTGCGATGTCAATACCCGGCCAATCTTTTTCCCTTGACAATCTCCCGTAAAACGCCACTCTGCTGCGTTTTGCAGATAATCGACCACCCCTTCGCGAGGATCCCGGAATGTCCAGACAATACGTTGCTCCGCCGCCGATGACGATCGACCTGAACCGCCAGTACACGGCCATCATCGACACCGCCCGCGGCAGGATCGTGTGCGAGTTGTTTGCCAAGGCCGCCCCCAAAACCGTGAACAACTTCGTGTTCCTCGCCAGAGAAAAGTTCTACGACGGAACCACGTTTCATCGGGTCATCGCCGACTTCATGATCCAGGGCGGGGATCCGACCGGCACCGGCCGCGGCGGACCGGGGTACCGTTTCGAAGACGAAGTCGGGCCCGACAAGCCCAGGCATCAACGCGGCTCACTGAGCATGGCCAACGCCGGCCCCAACACCAACGGCAGCCAGTTCTTCATCACTCACGTCGTCACCGATTGGCTCGACGGCAAGCACACCGTCTTCGGCCGGGTCAAACAGGGCCAGGATGTCGTCGATTCGATCCAGCAGGGCGACGTGATCAAGAGCGTAATGATCCAGGAGAGTTGATCGTCTTGGCGCGCACGTGCGATCGCCACGGTGCTCTGCCTACGCCACAGCGGCCGGCGCTGGCACAAGTCTGCCGAAAAGCGTAAGGTTTCGAGCGTCGGTGATCTGGACATCTAGGATCTGCCCCTTGAGCGAGGCTGGTCCATCAAAGCAGACGATCTGATCGCCGCGGGTGCGACCGACCAGTTGAGTTGTTCCATTGCGGGGCTGGTCGCTTTCCGGTCGGGCGGCGCGCGTTTCCCAGCCAAGCTCCACGACCCCGGATCCTTCCGCACGCGACTGCCGGCTCACCAGCTTGCTTTCCCCCTCCACGATGACTTCGACGGTCCGGCCAATCATCTGCCGGTTGTTCTCGGCACTGACCTGCGCCTGCACCGCCAGCAGCTCGTTGTTCCGCCGCCGCTTGACCTCCTCGGGAACATCATCCTCGAACCGGTCGATCGCGACCGTCCCCGGCCGCGGAGAGTACTTGAAAATGAAGCTGTTTTTGAACCGGCATCGGCGGATCATCTCGACGCTGGCGGCAAAGTCCTGCTCGGTCTCGGTGGGGAAGCCGACAATGAAGTCGCTGGCGATGCTGACATCGGGCATCATCTCTCGTGCCCGAGCGACAAACTCATAGTACTGCTGCGCCGTGTAACCGCGATTCATCAGCTTCAGAATCCGGTCGCTGCCGCTCTGGCTGGGCGCGTGCAGGTACCGGCAGATCCGCGGGCAGTCGCGCATGGCCTGAAGCGCCTCGTCCGTGAAATCGCGCGGGAAGCTCGTAACGAACCGCAGCCGCGGCAGCTCCGGCACCGCTTCGTGAACCTGGTACAGCAGATCGGCGAAGCTGACCTGGCGTCCATCGCCAAAGCGATAGTGATAGTGGTTGACTGTCTGGCCCAGAAGCGTGACTTCCTTCGCCCCTGCATCGACCAGCATCTTCACTTCCTGGATGATGTTCTGGGGAGGACGGTGCACCTCCGGGCCACGGGTGTATGGCACGACGCAGTACGTGCAGAACTTGTTGCACCCGCGGGTGATTCGCACATAGGCCTGGCTGACCTCGTCTCCCGGGGAGATGCTTCGTGACAGATCCAGCAGCTCCAGCCGGTCCTCCGCCGCCGCCAGCGTGCTGGATCGCCGGACGTTCGAGCCCATCAGGGCAACCTGGCGTTTGGACGCACGCCCGGGCGCGGAAGAATCCGTATCCGTGGCGGCATCAGTGGGGCTTTGAATCGGCTCTGCGGCCTGGGTCTTCTGTGAGGCGTTGGTGATGCATGCGTTGTGCACAAGGGTCGGAAGCTTGTCGAGTTCCGCCGGGCCGCACAGCACATCCACGTGCGGATAGCGAGCGAACAGCGCGGTTCCCTCGCGCTCGGCCATGCATCCGATCACGCCGATGACCAGATGCGGCTGCGCTTTCTTGCGCTCGCGCAGCTCCCCCAGGCGCGACCAGACCTTCTGCTCGGCGTGCTGGCGCACGGAACAGGTGTTGTAAAGGATCACATCCGCTTCGTCCCGGTCGAACACCTGCTCGTAGCCGTGCGCGCGAAGCTGGCCAAGCACCAGCTCGCTGTCCAGCACGTTCATCTGGCAGCCGAAGGTCTCCAGGTACAGCTTCCGCTTCATATGGCCATTGATCATATGCGATTCGCGCGTGCGGCGGCGAGTCGGCTCCGGCAAGATGGTCGCGATCAGGCTGTTGGGCCATGGATTCACTGCCCCGGCGGCGATTGCCAGACCACCGGCTGGGTCCAAGCCTGCTGTAGCTGCCCCTGCCAGACCGGAACCGGGTGCGGCCTGCTGGAAGTGATGATCGCGCGAACATAAAGCTCCTGCCCGTTGAGCCGGTAAACCGCGCGCAGACCCTGCACCGTCGCAAATGTTTTGCCGATCTGGTTGGAATAGACCTGCGTGGTGCGTTGCGTGGCAGGGCCGGGCGAGGCGGCAATGTCGGCGTCCTTCGGCGTGCCGACAAACTGCGTCGTGAACGTCGCCTCGCCATCCGGCTCGATCTGGATGCTCAGTTCTCCCGTCGTCGAATCAAACCGCACCTCACGAAGCGTTACGCCGGTCGAAGCGTAGAAGTCTCCAGCCTTGAGCGCGCGAATCAGCGACTCGGGCGTCAGGTGTCGGCAGCGAACCATGACCCATCCCCGCCCCGGAGAGCTGCGATCCATGCCGCCCTGGTGGTGGTGATGGCTATCGTCCGTAGCCAGACCATACAGCGGCGGCGCGTTGAACCGCTTCATGCGCAGTGTGTTGGCGATGTCCCACATCCGCTCGACGGGCAGATGCTGCTCGTCGCCAAGCTGGTTCACCATCGGATGCCCGTTGAAGACTTCGAAGAACTGATCCGACACGGCTTCGGCGATCTGCTCAGCCGTGATGGCCCACTGGAAATTCGGATGGTTCAGGTGCGGCAGGATCTGCTGCCCGGTGCGGTTGGATTGCTCCTGGATGGCGCGGAAGTTGTTCTCGATCGTGTTCACGATGCTCGTGCCCTTCTGGGGTTCGATCAGCTCCAGCAGGTTGGTGGCGTTGATGTGGATCGGCGCGCCTTCGAAGGCGTCGCTGATCTCCTCGGACTGGATCATGATGAACCGCCCGCGCTCTTCAACGAGCGATCGGAACTCACTGAGCGGCTTGAGACGAACCTCCCGTGCCCCGTCGTCGCCGGTGCGGAACTCCACCCAGTCTGGCCCGAAGCGCGCCAGGTACTTCTCCAGCGCGACCTTTCCGCCTCGCTGCTCGACGTAGGCGACTTTCGCCCATCGCTGTCCCTGGCTGAGGATGTTGTGGTCTGACAGCGCCAGGAAGTGATAGCCTCTGTCGCGGTACCACTCGGCGACCATCTCGGGGAAGTCATCCCCGTCGCTCCAGAATGTGTGAGTGTGCAGATTGCCCTTCCACCAGCGCGGCCCGGGATCGGCCGCGATGACCTGCTGCGCGAGGCTTGCCGCTGTTGTGTTGAGCAAGACCACCAACCCAATGTGCAGGAGCGCGCGTGCTACTGTCATAGGGGCCGGATTATACGCGCAAACACGGCGACGAAAGCCCGGCATCTCCCTGACGTCACACACTACGCCGCCGCCCGAGGTGTCGGCGTGTCGGCGATGTGTCGGATTGGGGTCCTTTCCCAGCGGTCCTCCGCAAGGCCCGGCGATCTACCTGGAGACCCCTCCAGGCAGGAACCCTTCCAGCTTCCGCGCTCGCACCGGATGCTGGAGCTTGCGGATGGCCTTGGCTTCGACCTGGCGGACGCGCTCCCGCGTAACCTTGAAGATCCTGCCCACCTCTTCAAGTGTGTAGGTGTATCCGTCGCCTATTCCGTATCGCAGCTTGATGATCTCGCGCTCACGGTAGGTCAGGGTCTTGAGCACCTGCTCGATCTTGTCCTTGAGCATCTCCTGCGTCGCGCAATCGACCGGATTTTCGGCCCTTTCGTCCTCGATGAAATCACCGAAGTAGCTGTCTTCGGATTCACCCACCGGACGGTCCAGCGAGATCGGATGCCGGCTGATCTTCAGAACCCGCCGGGTCTCGCTGACGGTCATCTTCGCCTTCTTGGCGATCTCCTCGATGGTGGGCTCGCGGCCAAGCTCCTGCATGAGCATCTTGCTGATGTTCCGCAGTTTGCTCATCGTCTCGATCATGTGCACCGGAATGCGGATCGTGCGGGCATGATCGGCGATGGCGCGGGTGATGGCCTGGCGAATCCACCACGTGGCGTAGGTGCTGAACTTGTACCCGCGGCGGTATTCATACTTGTCCACCGCACGCATCAGCCCCGTGTTGCCTTCCTGAATGATGTCCAGGAAGCTCAACCCGCGGTTGCGGTACTTCTTGGCAATCGAGACCACCAGCCTCAGGTTGCCGCCGCTGAGCTTGCGCTTGGCGTCCTCGTACTTGTTGTAGATCTTGCGGATCGCCACCACGCGCTTGTGCAGCGACTGCGCATCTTCCAGCACCAGATCTTCCAGCCCGGCCAGTTCCTGTTGGCAGACTTCCAGATCTTCCCCGGGATCGCGCAGTTTTTTCAGTTCTTCGATTCGCTGTTCCAGCTCGATCATCTTAGTGCTGATCGAGCTGAGTTTTTTCATCAGGGGAGTGACTTTGCTGGTGCGAAGGGAAAGCTCCTCCAGGAGCTTGACGGCACGACGCCTGCGGCGGCGAAGCGCCATCCGCAACTGTTCCTGTTCCTTTTTGGAAGGACTTTTCCTGAGTGCTTCCCAGTCGGCGCGGTTGCGTGCCAGCATCTGCCGCACCGAGTTCAGGTTCATCGGAATCCGCTGCCCGATCGTCGCCTTGTCCGCCTGGTCCTCCGCCGTGCTGATCTTCATCGTCCGATCGAACGGCAGATCGCCCTCGTCCACCTGCTGAAGGATCTCCACTGCCGCCTGAAGACAGTAATCGCTCTCCAGCACCTTGGAACGGAAGATCTTGCGGGTGATCTCGATCTTCTTGGCCAGGGCGATCTCCTGCTCGCGGGTCAGCAGCGGAATCTCGCCCATCTGCGTGAGATACATCCTCACCGGGTCGTCGATGCGTTTGGTGGACGCCTCGGCCAGCTCCTTTTCCAGATTCAGGTCGATCTCTTCGTCTTCTTCCGCGTCGGCGGGGGCAGGCGCCGCGCCACGAGCGGCGCTGCCGGGCGACTTGCCCAACTCGATCTGCTGCTTTTGCTGCGGCTGCTGCGATGGCTGCGCCTTGCCGCCACGACCCTTGGTCTGAAATTCCCCGACATCCGCCTCGTCGATGAGCTTGATGCCCATCTCATCGATCATCATCAGCAGCGAGTCGAGCTTGTCCGGTGAGACCACCTCGTCGGGCAGCCGTTCGTTAAGCTCTTCGTAGGTGAGATAACCTCGACTGGTGCCAAGGTTCAGCAGAGCGTTGACTCGATTGTCAACCTCTTCCTGAGAACCCGAACCGATCAGGGGAGTTTCGACGGTGGCTGTCTGTTCCTTCATGCTCATGCAGACCAATCCTCGCACGTTCCTGGCGTATCGCACGCGGCCCGCAGGCGATGCCAGAGCGTCACGATGAACCAATTGCGCTCCACTCCGCGCCTCGGGCACGACCGCTCAGCAAACCAAGACCATTCCCCATCCCCGCAGCCGGCCGCGCAGTCATCCGACCGGCGCGCACTCAATCAGTGTCTGGCGACCGACTGTCCGGCGATACGTTCCCGCAGCCCATTCTAGCCAGGCGCCCGCCGGATGTCCGGCTGACGCACCGTTTCCTGCAATTTGCGAAGCAGTTCGACTTCGTCAAGCTGCTTTGCCGATCCGGGCGAGCGCGACGGCAACGAACCGTTCGCGGCGCGCGCCTGCACCGCCGACGGATCGCTTGTACGTCGCAACTCCGCCACAAGTTTTCTCTCATCGGCGCGACGGCGGACCTGCCGCATGTGCTCCAACGCATCGTGCAGCGTCCGGTCCAGATCGCTCATCGCCTCCACTTCCTCCACCAGCGATGCCGCAAGGTCTTTTAACTGCGGATCCTCCAGCGCGCCCAACAGTTCATGGAACTGCGGCTCGCCCTCGTCTCGCTGCCAGTCCCAGTACACCTGCGCCAGCTTGCGGCGGTTTTCCTCCGTAAAGTCCTGAGGATGAATGACTTGCTGCGCCTGCGCCCATCGCCACGGCTCGGCCAGCAATACCCCAAGCACCCATCGTTCGGCACGATCCTCGGCACTGAGCGGCCGAGGCATGGAGTCTGCGATCTTCGGCTGATCGCCCGGCTGAACTTGAGCCGCCGGACCCGCCTGCACCGGCCGCGGTGCCGCGGGTCTGCGTCGCATCCGGAACCGGCGATTGAGCTCTTCAGCCGGAATCTCCGTCAGCCGGCTCACACGCGCCAACGCCGCTCCCCAGCGGATCGGGTCGATCGGACCCGCCCCGCGCGCCGCCGCCAGAACCTCCAGGTATTGCTCAACCGCCTTCTGCCGGCTGGTCAGCTCGCCACTATCCTGGAACTGATGCTGCAATTGCCGCCACTTGTAGCTCAGCGCGTCCTGCGCCGCCTGAAGCAACTGATTGAACTGCTCAAGCCCGTGCTGGATCAGAAATTCATCCGGATCCACCCCGCTGGGCATGGACGCGATCGCGATTTCCACAGGCTGGGTGAGGAACAGTTCGACGGCGCGGTTGACCGCCAGGTCGCCGGCGCTGTCGGCATCGAACAACAGCACGATCCGGTCGGCGAAGCGTCGCAGGATCGACACGTGCTGCTCGGTCAGCGCCGTGCCAAGCACCGACACCACATTGGTTGCGCCGTACTGGTGCGCCATCACCACGTCGGTGTAGCCCTCGACCACAGCGACCATGCGCTGCTCGACGATCTTCTGCCTCGCAAGGTCCAGTCCGAACACGCACCGGCTCTTGGAGAACAGCGGCGTCTCCGGACTGTTCAGATACTTCGCCGGATCAGTGGATCCAGGCATCGCGCGGCCCCCGAACGCGATGATGCGGCCCTGCTCATCCCGGATCGGAAACATGATCCGGTTTCGGAAGGTATCGTAGTAACCACCCCCATTCTCGCGAACCTTGACCAGCCCTGCTTCGGCAAGCTGCTGCGGCGAGAATCGCTTCATCGCCGCACTGCGCAGCAATGCATCCCAGCTATCGATTGCCAGACCGATCTGAAAACGTTTGAGCGTATCGACAGAAAAACCACGACGCGACAGGTAATCGCGCGCCGCAGCGCCCAATTGCGGATCAGCAAGCAACTTTTCAAAGAACCCGCAGGCCGCCGAATGCGCCTCCAGCAGCGACTGGCGCTGGCTGAGGTTCTGCCTGGATGAACCCAGCCGCGGCAGCTCGATGTTGTATTCTCGCGCGAGCTGCTGAAGCGCCTCGACGAAGTCGATGCGATCTCGCTTCATCACGAAGTCGATCGCATTGCCGCTTTCCCGACAACCGTAGCAGCGGAAGTAGCGCTTGGCCGGATCCACGGTAAACGACGGTGTCTTTTCATTATGAAAAGGACACAGTCCGACGTAGTTTCGCCCGCGCCGCTTCAGCTTTACGGTTCGCCCGATCAACTCCACCAGGTCCACCGCCTGGAGGACCATGGCCTTGGCGTCGTTGCTTGCGGTGGCAATTCCCATCGTGAGGCGATCCGCGCACAGCGTTACGACCGTGGCCCACCATCGCCGAATGCGCAGTTGCCGACCGACGGAGGTCAGCCCTCGTCCCTGAGGTCGCGTCCCAACTGCCTAAGCTTTTTAGCTGCAAGACTTAATGTGAAGAGCGATGGCGCGCTCTCGTGAAATATAGCACCGGTTAAGGAACTGGTCAAATAACGCGCAGCAATTGCGCAACATCAGGTGACACAGCTTACTAGCTGATGCTTCAGCACGCCGCCCCGCTTGCGATTTCGCGATATCTCTTGAGCGACAGGTCTGCCGCAGTGGCGGCAGTCCCCCCACAAATTGGCGGGCTTCACGCTTCCGGATCGTTCCACACCTTCGCGTACACGCGGGTGTCGCGCAGCACGCCATCCGGCCTGCGCTGATCGCAGCGGTGGATTCCCTCCAGCCCGAACCCGCACCGCTCCGCCACTCGCCAGCTTCGCTGATTCCGATCGTCCATGCAGATTTGCACGCGAACAAACCCCAGGCTCTCGTGAAGCAACTGCGTCAGCGCGCACACCGCCTCGGTCATGTACCCATGTCCGGTTTGATCCGTCCGCAGCCAATAGCCGATCTCCCCCGATGGCACCTTCCAGTCTAATTTGAAGGCCCCGATGCTGCCCAGATAGCGCCGGTCCGGGCGAGCCAGGATCACGAACTGCAACTGCTCGCGCGTGAGCCATTGCGCCGCCGAGCGACGGCACCACTCCTCGGCGTCGTTCTGGCTGTAATCCGGCCTGGCCCAGATCATCCAGCGCAGCAACTCGTTCAACGAGTCGCGCACCGCCGGAAAAACGATCGCCCCATCCCCCGGGCAGGGGGCGCGCAGGATCAGCCGCGGCGTCTCGAGCTGCTGCGGCAAATCCAGAAGCACAGGCCGTGGCGCATCACTCATCGTCTATCCTTCCGCGCACCGCCGCTACACTTCCCGGTCCACCGCCGCCGCCACACGTCGTATGCTCGCCATCAATTCCCTGAATTGCGCCAGCGTGATGGATTGCGCGCCGTCAGTCAGGGCGTGCTCGGGGTCGGGGTGCACTTCCAGCAGCAGTCCATCCGCTCCGCAGGCCACCGCCGCACGACACATCGGCTCGACCAGGTGCCGCTTGCCCGTTCCATGGCTCGGATCCACCACCACGGGAAGGTGCGATCGCCGATGCAGCTCCGGCACGATCGCCAGCGGCAGCGTGTTGCGCACGTAATCGTTCTCAAACGTGCGAATCCCGCGTTCGCACAGCATCACCTGCGTGTTGCCCCCGGCCAGCACGTACTCCGCCGCCAGCAGAAACTCCTCCAGCGTCGAGCTCATTCCGCGCTTCAACAAAACCGGCTTGCGCGTCTCGCCCACCTTGCTGAGCAGGTTGAAGTTCTGCATGTTGCGCGCGCCGATCTGTAGCACGTCGGCGTACTCCACCACCATTGGAATCTGTTCGATACTCATCACCTCCGTCACCACTGCCAGCCCCGTCTGCTCCCGCGCCTCGGCCAGGTACTTCAGTCCCTCCTCCGCCAGGCCCTGGAACGTGTACGGATTGGTCCGTGGCTTGAATGCCCCGCCACGCAAAGCCACTGCCCCGGCCTCCTTCACTGCATGCGCGGTCTCGAGCAACCGCGACCGATCCTCCACGCTGCAAGGCCCGGCAATCACCGCCACTTTCCGCCCCCCCACCACTCCACCCAGCCTTCCGCCCAATGGAACCAGCGTCCGCTCCTTGCGCACCTCCACCGAGGCCATCTTGTACGGCGCCAGGATCGGCACTACTTTGTCCACCCCCTCGATGGATTCCAGGGCCGTGCGGTCCTTAAACCGGTCGTCTCCGATAACCGCCACGACCGTGCGCTCCGTCCCGACGATCACATGATCCTTCAATCCCATCTCGCGCACCCGCTGCACGACGTGCTCGACCTGCTGGGGCGTACTGCCCGGCTTCATTACCACGACCATGGAGACAACCTCCGCCGTTCTGTTGCACTGTCGCAACCCATGCCGTTACCCAACAAAAAAGCCCCAGGACCGCGTCCTGAGGCTTGTCCATAATCCAATCTGGGTAAGTCAGCTCAGAACGCGGAATCTCGCCGCGGATAAAAATACCCGCCAAACCAAAACGAGAATCCGCAATTGAGCCGACTCATCGATTCACAAGCCTACCACAGCATCGCAGGATGTCAACCATTTTCAGCACGCGAACACAGCGTGCGCTTCCGACGATCCCTGCATCCTGAATGAGATGGTCTGTGCAGGTTTTGGCTCAGGCTCCCACCGGCGGGCGAACGGGTGAAGGCCGGGTTGGCCAGCCCGACCTGGCCTGCGGCAGCACCCCCAGCACCTCCTCCACGTATGCCTGAAGAACCTGTCCCACCGATCGCGCCGACGCAATCGCCCCGCCGGGATGATGCGGCGGATCCCCATCAAACAACTCGCAGATCTGTCCCACGCCGCGGTCCTGGAGATACATCAGGCAGCCTTCAAGCATGCCGCGAATCTCGTTGCGCGTCTGAATCGTACGCCCCTGCACGCGAGCCACCGCCGAACTCATCGGACCCAGCAGCCAGGGGTACGCCGATCCCTGGTGATACGCCCGGTCACGCGATACCACGTCGCCCGCATAATGCCCTCGATAGCTTGGATCCGAGCGAGCCAGCGTCCGCACCCCCATCGGCGTGAGCAGATCCCGACGGATCACCTCCAGCACCGGCGGCCAACGATCCGACGCCAGCACCGCGTGTGGCAGGCTGATCGCAAGCAGTTGGTTCGGGCGGATCGACGGATCGGCGCCACGATCCCCGATCACATCGAAGCAGCATCCGGACGACTCGTTCCAGAACCTCCGGTTGAACGCCAGCCGCACCGCCTCCGCCAGCCTCACGAATTCCCCGGCCCACACCAGCCGGTCGAATCGCGCGCAAAGGTCAGCGGCGATCCGCAGGGCGTTGTACCACAGCGCGTTCAGCTCGACGGGCCGGCCCTGTCGCGGCGTCACCACCCAGTCTCCCGTACGCGCGTCCATCCACGTCGTCGCCACGCCCGGCTCGTGGCTGGCCAACAGCCCGTCGGGATCCATCACGATCCCCAGGCTCGTGCCCGACTGGTAGCAGCGGATGATTCGCACCACCGTCTCGAACAACCGCTCACGAACCAGTGATTCATCGCCGGTGTATCGAAGCCACTCATGTACCGCGTTGACGAACCACAACGACGTGTCGGCGCCGAGATACTTCGGCGGCGATGCGTCCTCGGGAAATTCCGAAGGCATCACTCCCTCGCGCGCCAGCCCCGCCATCGTCTCAAGCAACTGACGCGCTTCGTCGAACCGACCGGGAATCAGCAACAGTCCGGTGAACGCGATCAGGGCGTCGCGTCCCGCCGGCGGCGACCAGGGGTACGAGGCCATCACGTTCATCGCGGCATCCGCCCCGGCACTGACAACCGCTTTGGGCAGGTGCAGGACAAACTGATCGGCAGCGCGCAACAACGCCTCCAGCGCCTGATCCGCCGCGCCGGTGACGATCGGCGCGCTTCGCGCCAGCTCGCGGGCCGCCTGCCGATCCGCTTCCGACAACACCCGATCCAGCTCGATCGGCTCGCTCGAGCAGACGAAATGCACGCTTTGTCCCGGGGCCAGCCGATACCGCACCACCCCCGGCATCCACAAATCCTCCAGTCCCGCGTATCCCCGCTCGCACTCGCGGCGATAGATCGTGGACATGTACCAGCAGCCGCCGGGCTCGAAGACTCCATCGTGCGCGAAGAAAACCTCAGGCGTGCGACTGGTCGGGGGAATGCGCTGCTGCCCCGGCGAGCGCGACTGCGCATCCAGTTGGCCATTCCACTGGTAGCACAGCTCGTGAATCCCGCGCAGCGCAAACAGCGGGCGAAGCTCCAGCACCACCGGCTTCTCGGCGCCCAGCAGCGTGTACGTCAGGCAAACCGTGTTCTCGCCGCAAAGCAGACGCAGGCTCTTTTCGATCGTCCAGCCCTCGCCCTGGTAGGCCCATCGCGGAAACGGCTCATCGCTGAACGCGCGCAGATGTTCATGTCCGTGAGGATGAATCGTTCCGGGGTACTCATTGCACGCCAGCGCGCTCTGGCGTTTCTGTGATGTCGTACCGCTTCCGACAACGCTGATCACCGTCTCCTCGACGCGCGACAGCAACACCATGCGTCGCACCGGCGGAGACATCGCCGCCACCAGCAGCCCGTGATATTTGCGAGTGTTCAACCCGACCGGCGTGGAGCAGGCAAACCCCCCGATCCCATTGGCGACCAGCCATTCGCGGGACAGCAGGTCGTCCAAACCCATCGCCGCAGCGCCCAGCAGTGCCATCGGTTCCTCCATGAAACGAGTGTCGCGTGCGGAGTATACCACGAACGCACAAATGCCAGTACTGCGACGCAAACACTCACGTGCCCGGGCGTGACCGGTTTTTCGGGACCGCCCAATTTCGACCGCACATCGCCAGCTTCCAGCAGGCTGAGCACTGCCCACTTGGGTACATGGCTTCCAAGGCCATGATCGCTTCGGCATTGTCGGGCTCCCAGCGTTTGCCTTTACCCTTCACCCGGTGAGGCACAACACGGCATTGACTCTCCATCGGCCCGCTGCCGATGTGCCAGCCGTTGGCCAGGAATTGCGGATAGCGGATCATCTCTCTGCGATCCGACACATATTCGATGAGCCGGTCCGTTTCCTGTCGCTTGGCTCGGCGTGTCTTGGAGCGAAGTTGTTTGCCGCTGGATCTGGTTGATGATCCAGGGTCCGCCGTCGATATTGCCCACACGCTGGTCCGCCGCCGCGAATCCCAGTCGCCAGGCCTCCCGACTCATCAGTCGTCCTGCACTGCGGCAATCGCCTCGGGTCACCGACACGTGTTTGTGCTCCAACTCGTGGTCGTAGAACATCACCGCCTTGAACTCCTTGTAACGCTGATCGGTTCCACGTTTGACCGGCCCCAGGCGGTGTTTGCGGCCTCCGCGGCCCTTGCGTTTGTCCAGCACCTTGCGGCGGCGGGCCTGCTTCTGGGCGTCGGTGATCGTCGGTGCCATAAACGCGTCGCTGCTGAGGTAGACCAACGACCGCCCGTCATCGGGACGCTTGCACTGGCTGGCGTGCCAGGTCGGCCCAAGCTGCCCCCTGCGCGACTGTTCCAGCACCGCCTTGCCGTCGCTCTCCACCGCCTGCCGCACCGTCTCGTGGGACAGGCTCAGTTGCGCCGCTTTTTTCAGGTTCTGGGCCGTCATCTCGAAGCTACGCGAGGCTCGGTTCAACTGGCAGCACAACTGCCGCGTGGCCAAACTGATCGTGTCATGAACCACATCCAGCAGATCATCGCTGGGCGTGACGTTGCCTTCGCCGCGGGAGTGATAGTGCCGGCGGCGAAGCTGCACCCGTCCGTTGACGCTCAGCGTCGAGCGTAAGGCGCTTCCCTTGTTCTGCTTTTTCCTGAGGGTTTGCCGGTCCACCGGGGGAAAAAGTCCCCTCCGCCTCGTCAATCCGCATCTGCAACGCCGTCTCGAACGTTTTACGCCGAAACTCCGTCATCGCCTCCAGCACCTGGACTTCGCTGCCGTTGATCCACTGTCCGTCAGGGGCCTGATTGACCGCCTCGGCCACCCGACGCATCGTCTGCTCGAATTCGATCTGCATCCGCTGAATGAACTGCTCGACAGGAAGATGAACTTGCCGATCCATGGCCATGCTCCTTGCGGCCACTCCTTGGCCGCCACACGAACAACCCCCAAAACAGAAGGTATTGTACCTCTATTCGGAACACCTCCCCCAAAACTGGCCACGCCCGGAGCGAACATCATGGCGTTCAGAAATACATATGGCTTTGCCGGGGCGCTCCGTTCTCTGGCTTGGTTGCTACTGCTGGCATGGTCGGCGAAGGCCGCGTCTGCCAGCTTCATTCCGATTTTCGAGTCTGCGGGGAACGGAACGTACAGCTACCAGCTAAACTTCGCGACGAACGGGTCGGAATGGTTGGCCAGAGGCGATTTCGTTACGCTCTACGACATCGGTGTGCCGGGGACGATCGCCGAGGTCTCGATACCCGGGGAGCCGGATTTCCTAACGGCATCGGTTCAGTTGCTCGGGCAGACGCCGGCGGGTCTGGTGGGGGCGGAAGGACTGGTAGATGATCCCGCGCTGCTCAATCTGACGGTCGCCTACGTCGGAACTCCGATCAGCGGCCCTGGAGCCATACAGAATATCAACGTCACGATCCCCGGCACGATGAATCTAACGCGCCTCGGCATCTTTACCAGCACTGACACGCTGGATGTCGGCGGACCACTTTACCAACTCGGCGCCGTGCCGGTGCCCGCCCTCGTGCCCGAGCCGGGGACGATGGGTTTGGCGGGCGTGCTGGTCGGCATTGTCGGACGACACTATCGTGCCCGGCGATGGATGAGTTGATCACCTTCAACGACAACGGTGGGTGGTCGTGGTTTCAGGATGAGCGGGCGATCTTCGATCCGGGGGCGGAGCGGGCGGGGAACAGCCAACCTCGCCTCCTCTTCCTTCTGATCCTCGCGCTGTCCCTGTGTGACATGATTAATCAGCAGCCGCCGGGACGGCGGCCACTACAGGGGCGGTACAGCGATTCGATAGAACCCCGCCAGGTCCTCGTGCAGCTTGGCCAACGACGCTCGAGTCAGGTACATCATGTGCCCCCCGTCATAGTAGAAGTGAGCGATGTTCTGCCGCTGCTGGCGCGACAGGGGTAACTGATTGATCGTGTAATCCGCGGCGGCGAAGGGGGTGGCCAAATCGTGCCAGCCGCTGCACACGGCGACGCGCATCGCCGGCACCTTCGCCATCGCCGACCGCAACGCGGGGCTCACATCAAGATACCCCTCGCGATCGTCCCGGCCGGGGTCGAACGTGTGTGTCAGAAACTCATACGTCAGGTCCGTCTGGAAATTCAACTCCCGCCGAACGTAGTCGTTGAATGTCGTGCTGAACACGCCGAAGTACCCGTGCATGCTCGGGTCGAAGTCAGGTCGATCGCTCAGCGGATCGGCATCCGGCGCGGTGATTCGGCCATCCATCCGCCCGACGATCTTCCCCTGCTCGCGCAGCAGCGCCTTCTGAAAGCGCCCCGGCGGAACCTTCAGGTTGGCCCGATCCAGGTATTCCATCGGCAGCCCCGTGTATCGCGACAGTTGCCGCGCGATGCCCCGCCTGGCTTGCTCGTCAAGATCCGTCCCCTTCATCAATGCCGGCAGGTAGTGCTCGAACGCCCAGCGCTCGACTTGCTCGAGCAGCTCGGCCAGCCGCATCTGCTGAAGCTCCGGCGGCAGCCGCTTGTGGTAGTGTGCCACGGCGGTGTAGCTCGGAAGCCAGAGCGGATATGGCGTATCGTTGCCCGGACGAAACTGAAGCGTCTGAAAATTCAGGACCGTCGAGATGAGCACGATGCCGTTGACGGCGATGCCGAATCGGTCGTTCAGATGCTCGCTCAGGCCGGCGGCGCGGGTCGTGCCGTAGCTTTCGCCCGCGATGAACTTGGGGCTCAGCCATCTGCCCGACTGGTTGAGGTACAGCCGGATCACGTCGGCCACCGACGCGATGTCCCCCTGCACGCTGTAGAACTCCTTGGCGCGGTCGGGATTCTCGGCGCGGCTGAACCCCGTGCCGACCGGATCGATGAAAACCAGGTCAGTGAAATCCAGCCAGGTGCACGGGTTGTCCTGAAGCTGATACGGCGGCGCGGGCAGCGAGCCGTCATCGGGCATGACGACGCGCTTCGGCCCGGCGGTGCCCAGGTGCAGCCACACCGAAGCGGCGCCCGGGCCGCCGTTGAACACGAACGTGATCGGACGATCGATGCGCGATGCGGGGCGTGTGGATGACTCCGTGGCCGGACGCGTCGTCGGCTGCTCAACCGGCTCCTGCGGCGTCAGCTCATACGCCATGAAGAACACCTTCGCCCGTGGCTTGTCCTCGGGATCTTTCAGGCGGATGTACCCGGCGGTTGCGGTGTAACGCAGCGTGCGGTCGGGCAAACGAAGCTCGTGCTGCGTCACAACATTTCCCTGGGAGTCCTGCGAATCCGCGGTCGCCGATGTTGCCGGCTGCCGCGCGGCCAGCGGCGAACCGACGAGCAGAAGAACCAGACCTGCCATCGCGATCAAGCGCCCGTTCTGCATTACGCGAATCTCCCTGACTGAGATCATCTGGTCGCCAGCATGATCAGGTCGGTGCTGGCGGCGCGGTCGTAGGCCGACCGCTGATAGTCGCCAAAGAATTCGACCGAGACTGCGCCGGCGGCGCGCGCGATACGGTGCAGTTCCTCGGCCTCCAGACCAAGGAAAGGCACCGATTCGCTGCGCAGCGTTGGCTGGTGGGTGTCCAGTCGCGTCGCCAGCACGTTGACATATCCCCGATCGCCGCAGCGCTGCACGCCCTTGATGATCAGGCTGTCTCCGGCGCCGGGCAGTTGGACTCGCCGGCACTTCTGCCAGACGCACGGTCCATCCGGCAGCTTCCAGAGGTTGAGCACGTGCACGAGCACCGCCCCGCCGTCGCGACGGACTGCTGCCAGCATCGCCGACAGCGCGCGGGCGACGGTGGCGCGATCCGGCGCCAGGGCGAGCGACTGGCCGATGCACACGATCACGTCGAAAGGCCGCGACGATTCGCCTCCGGCCAGAATCGACTGATCGAAGGCGCGCACGATCCATCGCAGCGAATCGGACTGCCCCCAGCGGGAGCGGCAACGTTCGATCATCGCCGCGCTGACATCCGCCGCTTCCACCTCCATCCCCCAGGAATGAAACATCGCCGCGTGATGCCCCGTGCCGCAGGCCGCGTCGAGCACACGCCGTGCCCCGACGCGCTCGAACACCCACCGAAACAGCGGCTGCTCGTTGGCCAGACGCCTGGGCCAGTCGATCATCGCCTCGTAGATCTCGGCCAGCTCATCGAACTCGTGCTGCGGCATGCTGCCCAATCCTCTCGATCAAGCCCTGAATCAGCGACATCATATCGCGGATGTCCTGCGGCGACGCCGGACGGCTGCTGACCAGCACCATCCTTGGGCCGTGCAACTGCCAGTGCCGTGGCGGGCCGGCCAGCAGACACTCGATCACGCGTGGCGTAAGCAGATCGTAGGCGAACTTGCGATCCTCGCACTTGACGTGATACCGCCTGCTGAACTCATCGGAGGGAAAGTCGATGTCGTCGTAGCCGATCATCGCCGCCAGCTTGTCGAAAAACCCCTCGGGGCGCATTGTCAGCCGCGGGAATGAAAACCGCGGGACTGTCGCCGCCACGATGGTCATGCGGTGGGTCCGCTTGTTCTTGCCGCTGCCGGTCGTATAGCGGTGATCGAAAATCTCCCAGTGAATTGTTGTCGGGCGATCGGTGACACCGCTGAGCAGATTGAAACTGGTGTGAAATCTGCCCGCGTCCATGGGCCAGATTCCCGTGTACCGCGATTCAAGGTCGGATGGCTCGGGGTCAAATGCAAAACCCAGGGATGGCGCCAGCTCGAACATCTGCTGCTGCCGTTTCCGGTGCAAGTATCGTCCGATGATCGCGGTGATGACCACGATCGCGACGATCAGTGAGATGATGATGAGAACCTGCATGTGTTCCAGGCTCACAGCGCCAGCAGCTCGTCGACGCGCGCGAAGCTGTACCCCCGCCGCTTCAATTCCTCGATCAATGGCTCAAGCAGCTTCCATGTCTTGTCCTGTCGCTGCGAGCCGAGATGCAGAAGCAGCAGAAACCCGTTCAGTCCATGCGGATCTTTCGTGCGGTCGCGCTCGTAGGCCAGGATGTCTTCGATGATCCGCTGCGCCGGCACGTAGCTGCGATGTCCCTCGGGCGCCCAGTCGCGGTTGGATCCGGTGCCCGGCGTGAAGTTGAACAGCAGCACATTCATCGCGCCAGCCCAGCGTGACTGATCGGCGTTGTACCACTCGTACGGTGGAATGAAATAGACAACCTCAGACGCATCCGGCAACGCCCCCAGCGATCGCAGATCGGCGATGTTCTTCTGGAGATCACTCTTGAAGAACGCCTCGGTCACGAGCGTTTTCGAGCGGTCCTCCCACGCACAATACAGAGGGTGCCAGTCCGAGTGCGGGCCCAGGTAGTGACCGTCGGCGATCATGCGCTTCAGCGCGTCCTGATGCTCGGGCTTGCGGAGGAACTCACCGGTGACGAAGAAGCTGGCCTTGAGGTTCTGACGGGCCAGGACATCCAGAATGTGGCGGGCGCCTTCGCCGTACTCGCCGCCGGTGAAGATCAGCGACAGTCGATCGAGTGACACGTCGCCACGGACGACCCCGCCCTGGACGACTGTCCAGGGTTTGCTTCGCAGCAGGTCCGTCCAATGGCTTGGCGCGTGTCGCATGACCAGACGGCAGATAAGCATGCCCGCCGGCGCGCCGTCAGGCAAGCGCGACGTCTAATCGATCGGGCAGCAGATATAATTGATGCTATGCCGCTTGTTTCCGATTGCTGCATCTGCCTGCGAAAAACCGAGTACAGCGAGACATCGCAGATTCTCATGCTCCTGGGACGGGAGCACGGCATCGTCCGCGTCATTGCCAAGGGAGCCCACCGCAAAACCAGGGCCGGCGCGAGCAGATTTGACGGCGGCGTGGATCTTCTGGACCTCGGCCAAGCAGTCCTGACGTACGCCCCGGAGCGGGAGCTGGGCACCTTGTGCGAGTGGAGCCTGCGTGAGGGGCATCTGGCGTTGCGGCGCAATCTGCGGGCGCTGTATCTGGCGCTTTACGCGGCGGAGCTGACCAGCCTGCTGTTCGAGGAGCACGACCCGCATCCGGAGCTGTTCGACCGGCTGGAACAGACGCTGCGCGAGCTGCCCTCGCCCCGGATCGAGCAGGTGTTTCTGGCCTTTGAGCTGGATCTGCTGCGCGAGGCGGGTTATGTGCCGCAGCTCAGCGAGTGCGTGATGTGCGGCTCGAGCTCGCTGGAGCGGGCGTACTTTTCCGCGGCCCGGGGCGGGGTGGTGTGTCGCAACTGCGAGCAGTTGGCCCCGGATCGGATTGTGATCGATCCCAGGCTCCTGCGGCTGGTCCAGACGATGAGCCGCCTGCCGCGAACCAACGGCTCTCCGCAGCGGTTGCCGCAGCTCACACGATATCAGACCGATCCGATCAACAAGCTGCTGGCCGAGCATGTCGAGCACACGCTTTCGCGGCGGCTGCGGATGCGAAGCTACGTCTTGAGCTGAGGCGTCCGATGCGCCCGCGGGCACGCGGGATCGTGTGTTGTGTTTATCGTGCGGGCTGTTCGGCAATGAAGCTGCGCAGCTCCTCCAGCAGCATGGCGACCTGCTCGACTTCCGCCTGACGCTGCGCGATCTGCTGCTGATCCACGCGTCCCTGCCCGCGATACTGGTGATGTTGAGCCACATCGGGCGACCAGTAGGCATGGCCGCCGGAAGCATAGGCGGCCGTCTGCCGCGTTGCGCGGAGCAGCGCCTCCGCCGCCGACAGCAGATCAGCAGCCTCAAGCGACGGTTGCGCCGCGAGGAACTCCGCCGCCGTTCGCATCAGTTCGGCGGTAAGCTGTCGGCGACGTGAGATGTGGTTGATGAAATCGACGAGCCACTTCTGATGCTGCGCAGTCATGCCGCGCTCGCACAGCAGTGCGATACCGAGCTTCCACAGCCCCGGCGGCACCGCATCCCGCAGCGCGGCGGCCAGCGAAGGCTCCGGACCCTGCTCCAGACGCAGCAGTCGCACGAACCGGTCCACCATGACTTCGTGCAGACTCAGGCTCGCCTGCTCGCCATCCGGCAGGCGCACGACGGCGTGAGGCAACTCGGCTGCAAGCTCGTGGATGATCTGCGCGACCTGCTGCTGTGTCGGATGCCAGTGGAAAAGCAGGTCCGCCAGCTCGGCGCGCTCCTCGATCGTCGGCGTGAAGACCGGACCGAAGACCACGTCCAGCTCATAATCTTCCAGCACGTCGGCGGCGCACAGGAGCAAGGAGCGCAGATCGGCGTTGTGCTCGGCCAGGTGCGATGCGATCTGCCGCTGGGTTTGCGGCTTGAGCAGCCTTGGACGGCGGAGCATCTCCGCCAGTCGCTGTTTGAGCTGTTGGTACATCGGCCTGGCTCCGGCTCGTGTTGATGGTGCCATCGTATCGCGCAAAGCGAGCGGAAGACCAGGCCGGCCGCGCGACACGGCCAGCCTGGCAACGCCGCGGCACGGCGAGCCTCAGACATGCGCCGCCACGCGAGCCAGCCGCCCGGCGTGGATGGTCAGCTCGACCTTCGGCCGGGACTGCGCCAGCTCCGCCTCCACCGCCGCCCGCACACGGTCCATTTTGGGATACCTGACCTCACGATAGCCACATACTTCCTCTGCGCAGCGCAGAATCCGCACAGCGCGGTCGTAATCGTTCTGAAGATCGACGCGATCGAGCAGGCGGATATACCAGTCGCGGAACGCGACCTCGCGGGCGTGCCAGCCGGGCAGACGCCGCCACCACTTCATCCGCCGCACGATCTTCAGCATCCAGTCGGTGGTGGTGATGTTGAACCGGATTCGCCGTTTGCCGATGTTGAACTCCGGGCGGGTGTGATGACGGTAGACGATCCGGTCGCCGTTGGCTTCGTCAACCCCGTACTTGGCGATGTCGCGCTGCTTTTTCTCGTAACGGGTCAGCAGATAGGCCACGTATGGCTCATCCTTGATCAGCATCACCTTGGCCAGGCCCCAGATGGCCGCATGGGTGGCGGCGAAACGGCGCGACGCCGAATCGCTCTGGTACACTTTGCGAACCAGTTCGATATAACGCCGGGCGAAGTGATGATCCTCGTACTGCATCAGGTCGTAGATGCGCAGCGCCAGGTCGTACTTTGATCGTTCCGGCAGCTCGGGCATGTGCCGCATCGCACCGGTAACCAGCATCTCGAAGCGCTCTGCGGCGAGTTTTCCGGTCCAGCTCGTTTTGCGGAGGATTCGTGACTTGTTGGTCAGAAGCTGCTGCCAGGTCAGCGGCTCGGGCTTCTTCGGCAATGCACGCGGCTCCAGCGCCAGCTTGCGGCCGATGTTGAAGGCCTTGATGTTCTTTCGCTGATCGCGGCGAATGGTGTCACGGATGGCCCAGCCGATGGCGCTGGCACTGACGGGGATCAGCCCGAGCTGATACGCCACGCCCAGCATCATGATGTTCACGAACTGCTTGGAGCCCAGCCGCTGCTCGCACAGCTCCGAGAGGTTTTTGGCATACGAGCGATCAGGATGACAGTGCTGCAGGATCTCATCGCGCAGCTTTTCAGGATCGAAGTCCTGCCGGCCCAGCAGCGTCGCGACGGTCGGCTGCTTGTGCAGGTTCAGGACCGCCGCCGTGCGTTCGGGGGTGGCGACGCGGAACTGCTCGCGAGGATCGATCGCCCGCGCCGCTTCCAGAATGTCAATCCCCAGCAGCAGGTCCGCCCGGCCATAGGGGATCAGGCCGGTGGTTGGATACAGTTGTTCGGTGACGCGGCTGGCGTCATCGTCGCGGTCGTTGACCCACGCAATCTGCGAGTAGACCCCGCCATTGCGAATGGCCAGACCTTTCTTGTCGGAGAAGACCACGCGATAACCCTGCTTGTGTCCCGCGCGCACGAGGATGGCGGCGACGACGCCGATGCCCATGCCCCCCACACCCGCCATGTGCACGCGCCACGTGCTGCCCGGCCGGCCCATTTCGTACACCGGCACAGGATCCGGCAGCTTGTCCAGGTCCATCTTCGGCAGGCTGTATCGCTTGCGCCGCGAGCGAATGACGGTGACCTGCTCGAAACTGGGGCAGGGCTTGACGCCCCTGCCGTACTCGTTGCTGACGCGCACCCGCTCGCAGGCGCCGTCGTTCACGCACCAGGTCAGATCAGTATCGATCTTTCGACCGTAATCCGTGTCGATCACCGTCAGCCCGGGACATGCCGTGGCCCCGGTGCATTCCAGGCAGTTCTCGCACACCTCAGGTGTGATGTTCATGAACGTCTTGCGCGGCACGAAGCCCCCGTGCTCGCGGGCCAGACGACGCTCCTCCCTGGCCTGGCGACGGTAGTACGTGATGCCGCATTCCTTGTCGGCGATGATCACCTTCACCCCGTCGCGCAGGATCGTCCGCTCCAGCGTCGCCTGGTACTTTTCACGGTTGGCCGGCGAGAGCTTCTCCACCGTCAGCGGACTGGTTCCGGCCATCGCCCGGACGATCGACTCGATGTCCTGGATGTACGAGCGGTTGCCCAGCACATCCAGCTCGGTGCCGGGGTGTTCCTGATGCCCGGTCATCGCCGTCGTCTTGTTCTCCAGGATGATGAAGGTGATGTCCTGGTTGGCCTTGATCGCGTTGCTGATCGCGATCTGCCCGGAGTGGAAGAAGGTGCCATCGCCCATGAACACGATCTGTTTGTTGGTGATGAACGGGTCGATGCCGCTGCCGGTGCCCCCGCCCAGGCCCATGCCGCTGTAATTGTGCATGAGCTGTTCGGTGGGCGGGAACATCAGCATGGTGTAGCACCCGGTGTCGCCGTGCGCCACCAGATCCACCGGCCCGCGATTGTGCACACGCCGCATGTATTCGGGATCCTTGAGATTTCGGCGAAGCTCCAGCAGCGTCGAAGAGCTGTCGCGATGCGGACAGCCGGGGCAGAACGTCGGCGTGCGCGGCACGATGTTCGGACTGATCACCTCCAGCCTGGGCCTGCTCAGCCTGCGCAGCAGATCCAGCTCGGCACTGAGTCTTCCGTCGCGCAGTTCGGCAGGGATATCCGCGGTGCCACGAATCAGCGGAATCAGCAGTTGCGCCAGCAGCGACGGATTCAGTCCGCGCGCTTCGGGAATGCCCGGCACGGTGGGACGGGCTTCGGGGCCGTTTGCTGAACCGTCTGGAGGCTGCGAGCCCGCGGAACGCGGCGCGGGGAATGCCTTGCCGAACAGCCGCGCCGACAGCGCCGCGGCCTGCTCGTGCGGCAAGGCGTGGAACAGCGAATCGCGAATGTTCTTCTCCAGGAAGCTGCGCCGCTCCTCGATCACGATCATGTCACGGCACAGACTCGCAAACTCGCGCACGAGTTCCACGTCCGCCGGATAACTCATCCCCATGTACAGGATCGGGAAGCAGCCCAGCAAACCCAGGTCGTACAGCACCTGCTCCAGGTAGGGCCCGGCCATTCCGGTCACGATGAACCCCAGCGGCGGCACTGAGTCACGGGCGTCTGGGGCGAGCTGAGTGGTCCCGCTGTCCGGCGTGGTGCGCAGGGGCGAGCCGCCCGCGACGCGATGGACGATGCGGTTGATGCCAAGCCTGCGGGCCGCGGCGATGGTTTGCGCGAAGCGCTGCGGGATCCTCAGCTCCTGCTGCCAGGTTCTTGGCGGCAGCAGCACCTTGTTCAGGTCGATCTGCGAGGTGTCCAGCGCGATCTTCTGCTTCGTGTTGATGCTGGGAAACTGATTCGGACGGCACTCGACAGTACCCCCGCCGTCGGCCTGCGGCGTGGTCACGATATACCCGATGTACAGTCCCGCCGCCTGCGAAAGCTTGAAACTCAGCTCGATCCAGTCCTTGACCTGCTGGGGCGAACCTGGCTCGACAACGGGCATGCGCAGATGCTCGCAGAGGAATCGGCTGTCGGCCGGGACCTGAGTCGATTCGCACCACGGGTCGTCACCCATGATGATGACGGCGCCGCCCTGGGGATGGGCGCCGGCGAGGTTTCCCAGCGCCAGGGCGTCGGAGGCGACGTGCACGCCGACACTCTTCATCGCCGCCACCGCGCGGCACGGTGCCATCTGCGATCCGTTGACCGCCGCCACCGCCAGCGCCTCGTTGTTCGCCTGAAACGCGCGGATGCCCCTGTCCTTCAGCAGAGGCGCAATCTCGCCGATGCAGTCGAAAAAGCCGGCAATGGGAGAGCCCGGGTAGCCGGTCAGCAGGTGTACCCCGCCCTCGGTCTCCAGGCACCCTTTGACGAGCAGTTCGTTGCCGATGAAGACTTCGCGACCGGATTCGGTCAGGAAGCGCGGATCGATACCGGTGGCCATGACAGTCTATCCTTCCGCGGGGAGGCAGGAACAGGGATGAAAGATGAAGGATGAGCAGATTTCGGAACCGAATCTGTTTTTCATCCTTCTGTCTTCACCGTTCGTCCCTTCTGCGCTCTCGGCGTGGCTTACCCTCGGAGTTCCGTGTGGGCAGGAGACGCCGTTTTGCACCGCGATGCCAGAGACTCTTAGCCTCGCCGGGAGTTGATGGCCGACGAAGCCGTGCGCCGTTGCGCCTGCGCGCCGCCGCGCTGTTGCGCTGTCGCGCCGAAGTTCAGTTCCTTCCCTCTTATCGGGTTAGTTCGATACGAGGGGACACATCATCTTACCGCGGTTGCGCGTCAAGCGAAACCGGGCAAACGCTTTTTCCTGAGATGCAGGGTTGCCGGGCTACAGCAGTGAGAAGGGATACTCGCTCTCGCCGAGTTCGCCGACCTCGTTGCCGCCGCTGCTGGCGCGCGACACCATGCTCGGCTGCGGGATCGGGTGCTCGCTGATCGCCACGATCTTGTCCTGACGGGGCATCAGCTCATGCTTGACCAGCCAGGCGCGGATGACGCGGTCGATCTCATCGTCAAGCTCGGCGAGCTGATGTTCGTTGACACGCATGAGGAAATCGTCGGCGACGCCCACGTCTTCGCTGTTCTGCTCACGCACGCGGCGGCGCATCGCGGCCAGAATCATTTCCGCCAGCCCGCTGGAGCCGACGTCGATCGGGACTCGCTTGCCGACGTAGATCGCATCGGGCGTGGTCTCGATCTCGGACAGTTTCTCCAGCGCTTTTTTCAGCGCCTCCTGTCGCGTGGCGTAGGACCCGTGGAAAGTTTCGCGGTCAAACGAGTAGGCGAAAGTGCCGACCATAGGGTTTGTTTCCTCTGTGTGTATTCTATACCTGATTTCGGCAAAGTGGTTGCCGGCGCTTCGGAACCACCGCGGCCCCCGTCCGTATTGACTGAACCGGGGCAGCGCACACCCACCTGGGAAGATGGATAACCCGCGGGAGGTGGGTTGCCGATATTGTCGTTACGCAAGATTTCTGCTCTGGTTCCATCCGAGGCAGTTGTGCGGCCTGCGGGCCATCTTATACTGCTGCCTCCTGTCAGCACATACGGGCTTTGGATATGCAAACTGTTGTTCACGTTACACACGAGGCGATCCAGAAGATCGGCGGGATTGG
The DNA here is from genome assembly GCF_050410795.1 of Fontivita pretiosa. GTDB lineage: Bacteria > Planctomycetota > Phycisphaerae > Tepidisphaerales > Tepidisphaeraceae > Fontivita > Fontivita pretiosa. The sequence goes on from NZ_CP191258.1 coordinate 41,163, forward strand.
CGCGGTCCTTCAGGGCCTGCTGACCAGCAAGGTCTACCTCACCAAGGCGCAACGCAACATCCTCATCGGCCCGCTTTGGCCAGGGGAAGACACAGGCGACCGGCGGCTCGGGCCCGGCGGGGAGGTCCTGTACTCCAGCTTCGACAACCTCTACCGTTCGCCTCTGGCCCAGCGCTTCCGCGAGATCGAGCAGACCTACGACGTCAACATCGTCTACGGACGACGCAAATTCACCGACCGTGAGACCGGCGTGACCAGCGTCCCGGAGGTCCTGCTCATCGACGTCAGCCGCTTCAACAAGGAACAGCTCGGCATCTTCAAGTTCGAGCTGTGGGAAAAGTTCGGCATCGAAAGCAGCCGCTACGAAGACATCTGGGACTACGAACAGTACGTGCGTCTGGCGCGCCCGGCCATCGCGGCGCTGCACGCGCTGGGCGCCGCCGGCAGCGTCGCCGAACCCTGCGTGATCCTCAGCCACGAATACATGGGCATGCCCACGGTGCTGGCGGCGGTGCTGGAGGGCGAACGCTCCAACTTCCGCACCATCTTCTATGCCCACGAAGTCGCCACCATGCGACGCATCGTCGAAAACCACCCCGGGCACGACACGATGTTCTACAACGTCCTGCGCGCCGCCATGGCCGCGGGGCACTTCGTCGAGGATGTCTTCGGTGACCAGAGCGATTTCTACAAGCATGCGCTGATCAAAGCCTCGCGGTTCTGCGACGGCATCCTGGCCGTCGGGGACTACACCCTCAAGGAAATCCGCTTCCTGGGGCCTGATTTTCTTACTGTTGACGCGCAGATCGCCTACAACGGCGTGCCCTGCTGGCGCATCGACGTGGCCGAGAAGATGCGCTCCCGCAACAAGCTCAAGCAGTACTGCAAGAACCTTCTGAAGTACGAACCGGACTACGTCTTCACGCACGTCACGCGGCTGGTGAAATCCAAGGGCCTGTGGCGGGATCTGCGCGTGCTGGAACATCTGGAGCCGTATCTGCGCGAGCGCAATGAGACGGCGGTCCTGTTCACCCTCAGCACCGAAGTACCCGCGCGAAAGCCCGAAGACATCCGCCGGATGGAGCAGCAGTACAAGTGGCCGGTCGTGCACCGCGAAGGGCTTCCGGACCTGTCCGGTGGCGAGGCGCTGTACTACCAGGGCGTTCAGGAATTCAACGCCTGCGCGCGGAACATCAAGGTTGTGTTCATCAATCAGTTCGGCTTCGACCAGCGCGTCTGCGGGATGCGAATGCCGGCCGACATGGAGTTCATGGACATCCGAAAAGGCTCGGATGTGGAGTTCGGGCAGAGCATCTATGAGCCGTTCGGGATCGCGCAGGTCGAGCCGATCAGCTTCGGGGGAATCTGCGTTTTCAGCGAGTGCTGCGGATGCGCGGGGTTCGTGAACAAGGCCGCGGGCGGCAAACCCGTGCCCAACGTGATCGTCGCCGACTACACCGATCTGCCCAACAAGGGGCTTCGTCCCGAGCAACTGCTGGCCATCGGACAGCCCCAGCGTGACGAGGTGGAGAACATCGTCGCCGAGCGTGTGGCACGCGAGTTGATTCAGCGGCTGCCCAAAACCCCAGCCGAGTTCGAGCAATACATCGAACGCGGCCACGCGCTGGCGGAGAAGATGAGCTGGGATGTGGTGGCCCGTGATTATGTGCTACCGGGCATCTTCCGCGCCGCTAGGGCGCAGCGACTCAAGCAGATTGCCTGAGCGCGGTCACTGACATCGCGCCTCAACCCACTCGCACAGGGTGTGAAACAGCACCTTGTGTCCTTCCTGAATCCGGTGCGGGAGATGGGCCGGGATGATCAGCTCCAGGTCGCACTGCCCGCGTGCCTGCCCGCCGTCGCGACCCAGAAACGCCGCCGTGAGCATCTGCTGTTTCCTGGCCTGCTCGATCGCCCGAAGGATGCTGGGACTGTTGCCGCTGGTGCTGAGCACGACCAGGATGTCCCCGGGGTTGCCCAGCGCTTCGACCTGGCGGGCAAAGACGGTCTCATAGCCGAAGTCGTTGGCGGCGCAGGTGATGGCGGTGGGATCGCACAGTGCGATGGCGGCAAGGGCACGGCGGTTACTCATGAACCGAACGCTGAACTCCTCGGCAAAATGCATCGCGTCGGCGGCGCTGCCGCCGTTGCCGCAGACCAGCACCTTGCCCCGGCGGCCCCAGCACTCCAGCATCGCCTGCCCAAGCTTCTCCAGCGTCGCCGCCATAGGGGCGAGCTTGGGCAGCAGCAGGCTCAATTCGTAGATCGCGTTATCCAGCAGGCTCCTCATGGCCGCGCATCATACGCCCGGCGGGCCGATCTTCCCAACATGCCGTTGCATGCAGCACAGACGCTGCGACGCAGGCAAAGCATCATCCGCCCAGGCTCATCGCGGCTCGGCGCTTGCGGCAGGCACCGTCAGCATCAATCTGTCGCCGGGTTGCTCGGCAGCGGTGCCGATCGGGATGTGGATCGGCTGGCAGGTGTCGATCCACTCGATGAGCGTGCCCGCCGCCGCGGTGGCGAGCAGCCTGCCGTTGATCAGCCGGCTGGTCTGGATCGGGCATTGCGGGCGAAGCAGCAGCCGGATCCGCCGCGCCTGCCCGTCGCTGCTGAGCGTCAGCCGCTGCTGATTTCGCCGGCAGCGGATCGTCGTGCGCCCCACCGCGTCGTCAGCCACCAGCCGCACCGACAGATCGGCGCCATCGGCGATGTGTACAAGCTGAAGCGTCAGTTCATCGGCCAGCGTCCATCGCGGCGCGTCCTCGTGATCGCACATCGCCAGGATCGAGTTCTCGCGCACGAACAGCGGGATGTGCATGAAGTCCACCTTCTCGCGGTACCATTTCCCGCCGGCCAGAACCTGATGGCCGGTCAGGCTCGTCCATCGCCCCGGTGGCAGGTAGTATTCGGCGATGTTGTCCTCGCGAAACACCGGCGCCACCAGCAGCGATGATCCGAGCATGTACTGTCGGTCCAGATACAGACAGGCCGGGTCATCGGGAAACTCCAGCACCATCGCCCGCATCACCGGCCAGCCGTGTTCGTGCGCGTCGCAGGCGGCGGCGAACAGATAGGGGAACAGCCGGTTCTTGAGCCTGACGAACTGGCGCATGACATCGACAGACTGCTCATCGAACAGCCAGGGCACGCGATAGCTGCTGGAGCCGTGCAGGCGGCTGTGGGTGGAGAGCAGCCCGAACGCGACCCAGCGTTTGTAGACCTCCGGGCGGGCCGTGCCGGTGAATCCGCCGATGTCGTGGCTCCAGAACGCCGCGCCCGACATGCAGAAGCTCAGCCCGCCGCGCAGATCCTCCGCCATCGATTCGAACGTCGCCTCGCAGTCCCCGCCCCAGTGCACTGGAAACTTCTGGCAGCCGGCCGTCGCCGATCGCGCGAACACGATCGCATGGTTCTTGCCATGAAAGTGTTCTAGCAGCTCGAAGACGGCCTTGTTGTACAGGTAGGCGTAATAGTTGTGCATCAGCTTCGGGTCCGAGCCATCGTGGTAAACCACGTCGTCGGGTATCCGTTCACCGAAGTCGGTCTTGAAGCTGTCCACCCCCATCTCCAGCAGCGCCCGGAGCCTGGACTGATACCACGTCACGGCATCGGGGTTGGTGAAATCGACGATCGCCATCCCCGGCTGCCATTGATCGATCTGGTACACGTCGCCATCGCGGGTCTTGAGGAAGTATCCCTTGCGGCGGCCCTCGTCAAAGAGCGACGAGAGGCTGGAGATGTAGGGATTGATCCACACGCACACGTGCAACCCGCGCGCCTTCAGTCGCCGGATCATTCCCTGCGGATCGGGAAACGCCTCGCGATCCCACAGAAAGTCGCACCAGTGACGCTGCTTCATCCAGAAGCAGTCGAAATGGAAAACGCTCAGCGGAATGCCGCGGTCGAACATCTGATCGACCATCGACATCACCGTCTGCTCGTCGTAACGGGTCGTGAACGACGTGCTCAGCCACAGCCCGAAGGACCACGCCGGCGGCAACGCGGGCCGGCCGGCCAGCGCGGTGTATTTGCCGAGCACGTCCTTCGGATCAGGCCCGTAAAACACGTAATAGTCCAGCGATTCTCCGGGCACGCTGAACTGCACGGCCATCACGCGCTCGGTGGCAACCTCGAATTCGACCCGCGCCGGGGTGTTGACCAGCAGTCCATACCCCCGGCTGGACAGATAGAACGGAACGTTCTTGTACGCCAGATCGCTGTTGGTTCCGCCGTCTTCCTGCCAGATGGCCACGGACTGCCCGTTGCGCACCAGCGGGCCAAACCGCTCGCCCATGCCATAGATGCATTCGCCCACCCCCAGCGACAGACGCTGCATGAGATAGCTGCCCCGACCGCTGACCTGCATATACCCCAGGCTGTCGTACCCGCCGGTGGTGATGCTTCGCCCGTGCTCGTCGATGAACCGCATCTGCCAGTTGGACTTGCGGATCTGAAGCGTGAGCCTGCCGCTGGTGAAACGCAGGTGATCCGCATCATCGACGATGGCGACGTTCGACGCCCGCAGTCCGTAGTTCAGATCAAAGCTCCTGATGCCGCGCTCGGCGGGATGAAAATGCCGAACCTGCACACGGATCACATCGGGCATCGGCGAGGACACCAGCACCTGGAGCACAAGCCCCTCGAAGCGATCGACGCCTTCATTGCCATAGCGATCCAGCGCGCAGATGAACAGCGTGTCGTTATCGATGCGGTACTCGCAGATGCGTCTGACGCACGTCGGGGTCACTCCCGCCGCCCACTGCCATGCTCCGTGACTGAACTTCATTCGTTGTCCACCGAGCGATAAGCCAGCGGCGCGCCGTTAGGCGCGCCGCCAGCGGAGGAGGTCTCAAACCGTCACGACATCGATCATTCGATCATGCGCCTCCGACCGTGCGGCGGCAGCGCTTCAATGACCACGCGCCCAACGCCAGGAGCGACAGCGACGCCGGCTCGGGAATCACGCCCGACTGAATCGCCCGCAACGCCGCCAGGTACTCGCCGCCAAACATTCGGGTGTGCTCGGCGATCAGAGCTTCCGCGAGCGGACCAGCCTGGTTGACGTACGCATTGTCGATCAGGGCATAGTCCGTCGCGTCGATCGTGCCGGAGTAGTCGAAGTCTCCATTGATCCAGCCGCTCAACGTGTTGACATACCCGTTGTCGATCAGGCTGTAGTCGGTGGCGTCGATGCTGCCGGAAAGATCCGCGTCACCAAAGTAGGTGAACTTCACCAGCACGTCATCTGAGGCGACGCTCTGGCCGTTGAAGGTCGTGTAGATCGGCCCGCTGCCGCCGACCTGGGCCAGGTCGTTCAGCACCACGCCCAGCCCGTACAGAAAGCTGCCGGCGGTCTGGTTCTGCTGGAAGGCGCGAGTCGAGCCGATGCCCGGCCCCTGCCAGTCGAAGTTCCCGCCGTTCTCCAGGGCGGTTTTGATCTGGGCGGTGACGGTGGCGAGGTTGCCTTCCAGGACATTCACGCCGCTGCCGGTGATGTTGACCTTGGCGCCGGTTCCGAGTGTCGGGGCCTTGTAAAGTGAGCTGACGCCGTTGCCCAGGTTCAGCACGCCGCCGGGTTCGATGGTCAGGGGGGCTTCGATCAGGACGGTGCCGCTTTTCGTGACGGTGGCGCCGGTCTTAACGACCATCGGATCTCCGATCGTCAGGGTCGAGCCGGTGGGAACGGTGATGTTCGTGCTGCTGTGGAAATTGATCGGCAGGTTGATCTTGTGGCTGCCCTGTAGGACTTCGATCAAACCGGTGCCGGAGGCGACCTGGACATTCAGCGTTCCGTTGCCGGCGATCTGGTAGGTGTTGGCGTTGTCAAAGCGCAGGGTTCCGATGGTGACGGCGGTTTCGGTCACGACGGTGGTTGGGGCTGTCGGTCGCGCGCCCAGGATCGCCACCGCGCCCGGAGAGTTGGGAATGAGACTGAACCGCCAGCTTCCGGCCGAGTTCCAGTCGCCGATGCCTGTACGGAAGTACAGGCTCGGGCTGTTGGCTGGCGGGCTGACGAACGTGAGGTTGTCCACGTAGAAGGTCTGCGGAGTCGCGGGCGTTCCCTCCGGTGGCTCGCCCGGCTGCCAGTGCATGAACGTTTGCCACCAGCCCGTGGTCGTCGCCACCGGTTGCAGTCGCTCCAGATCCAACTGCACGTGGAACTTGGTGTCCTTGGCGGGGATGTCGATGATGTATGCCGGCGGCTGGGTCCAGCCCTGACCGTCGCCCTGCACGACATACACCAGCCCCAGGGTGTTGTTCACGTAGCTGGAGGGAACGATCAGGTCGAACGCGATGTACTGGTGTGTGTTGTAGTTCTCCTGGCTGAGCGCGGGGTTGCGCGCTTTTTCGTTGAATGTCTGGTACCAGGTCAGCGCATTGGTGGGAACCGTGATCTGCATCCACCAGTTGGCGGGGTTGGGATCGCCGGTGACGTTGTTGACGCTGGTCAGCACGCCGCCTGGGGTGTTGGCGGTGAAGCCATCCTCGTTGTTGTAGATAGGCGGGTCGGCCTCGAAATCGGCGATGACGACATCCGCCGCCGCATGCCCGCCCGCCAGCGCGCCCAGGGCCGCCAGTGCCGCCGCACGCAGCTTCCACGGTCCGGACCCAACACGAGATGAGCTGCTCATCGGATTCCTCCTGCAAATGTGTTCAGGGGTAGAGGTGGTTGAAAGGACTCCCGTTTGAATGCCCACGACTCCGGGACGGATCCTCAGCTCGGAAACCGCTTGCTGATTTTCAGCAAGCGTTTTCTGAAACGCAAGTATAACCAACCCCCCGCCGGCGTGTCAAAGAAATTCCGCCAGACCGCTCAGACATCCGCTGCCGTCCCGGCGCGCAGGAATGGCCAGCCGTCGCACATCCAGGAACGCGTCGGGGAGCTTGCGCTCAGAACCCGCCGGCGCACATCTGTTTGAAGCTCTCGGGGAAGGGATAGCGCGGAAAGACTGCCGTCTGCGAGGATTCCCACATCCACGGAGACGGGTACACATCGCCGCGGAAACCGGCATCATACATCACCCGCAGCACGGTCTCGAGGCTCGGCTCGCGCCCGTGAGGATCGACCAGCTTGTTGGCGCGAGCCCCCAGGAAGCAGACCGACGCCACTGGCATGCGGTCCGGCCGGTCGCGAAGCATCGCCGTGACCATCCGGAACCCCGCCGCCAGGTCGTTCAGCGTCAGATGCTCGCGCTGTTTGGGCCGCAGCAGCGCAAGCACCTTGACCCGATCCATGTCGTACTTCACGACCGTCGTGGTATGCGGCTGAACAAAGTGTCGGGCGAATTCGGTGATCATCGGCTCGCGCCACTGGCTGGTGGGCAGTCGCTCGGCCACTTGAGCGATGATCCCGTGGCTGTTGTCGGTGGCGTTGACCGCGCACACCAGCGCGCGGTAGCGCCCGGCGAGCAAGTCGTCGATCAGCCGCTGGCCCCACATGATGCGGATGTGCTCGACGGTATCCGGCTCTCGCTGCACCGGCGGCGCATCCGGCAGCAGGATGATGCGCGCCCCACCGCCGTCGAGCTGCCCGGCCAGATCATCGCCACTGCCTTCGTAGATGTGAGCTTCGGAAAGCTGGGTGCTCATGTCTGGGTCCTCGCTGGTTGACACATGACCGTGTTCCGAAATGACCGATGATCCAATGTCAATGACCGCTGGCCCGGTGACGGCTCTGGCCACAGTGCCAGGAGCCTGGTCATTGCGACTTGTTCGCCTGAGCAGTCGCTGCGGCCTGCGGCGTCTCCGGCTCGATTCCCGCCATCTCCTGGAGCATGCGCCAGTTCCTGCGGCGGTCTTCGTTGGCCAGCAACAGCGCCGCTGAGGGGTTGCCCTGGCGATCAAAATGCTTCTCGAATCTTCCCTCGCCGCGAGCGAAGGTGATGAAATCCACCGGCTGGCCGGTCTTGGGATCGGTATACCAGTCCTTGTCCATTGCCGGATTGCCCTTCAGACTCAGCCGATCGCGGATGCGTTCTCCGGCCTCCGGATCGTAGATGATCAGGGGGAAGGTTCGCGAATCGACCGCCAGTCGCGCCCGCTCGCCGGCCAGGTGGTCTCCCACGCCGTGCTCGGGCTGGCAGGTGGTGTAGGTGATGATCACCGCCGGGCCCTTGTATTCGTTGGCTCGAAGGATCGCCTTGTAAAAGTGATTCACGTGGGCCGCGGTGGTCTGGGCAACGAACACGTCCGGATGGGCCATGACGATCTGCGCCAGCTCCTTGCGGCGCTCGGTCTTGCCGGCGATCTCCTTGCCGTGCACGCTCATCTTCGTGTTCTGCCCCATGAAGGTGCTGGTCGAAGCCTGCCCGCCGGTGTTGGAATAGACCTGCGTGTCCAGCACGATGACCTTGATGTCCATGCCGCTCATGAGCATGCGCGACAGCGCCTGGAAGCCGATGTCCATCATCGCCCCGTCGCCGCCGATCACCCACAGCCGCTTGTTCTCCCAGCCCTGCTGGTTCCACTTGGCGCGCACGCCCATCGCGAACGTCGGGGCGTTCTCGAACAGCGAGTTGCTCCACGGCAAGCGGTACGGATTGTACGGATACGTCGAAGTGTAGACGGTGTTGCACCCGGTGGCGGCGATCAGACCGACGTTCTCGGGACCATACTTGAAGCACGTGGCGGCGATGAACATCCGCAGCACCGTCGCCTCGCCGCATCCCGCGCACGACCCGGCCCCGCCGACGTACTGAAGCGCGGTGTCCTTCAGCATCATGTCCGCCAGCACCTTGTCGTTGATGTACTGCTCCAGCGTCGGCCCCATCGCACGGAAGTGATCGAACTTTTCGCGGATGACCGGCATGTTCGTGTCGGTCTTCTTGATCATCTTCAGGGCGTGGTCGTCGCAGACCTGTACGCACTCGGCGCAGCCCTTGCACTTGGTCGGATCGATGAAGATGCCGAAGTACCCGGGCTCCTTGCCCTGTTTCTCGTAGGTCTGCCAGTACTTGCGGGTTTTGGCCCAGTCGTTTTCGACGCGGGCGCGCTGCTGGGGCGACATCTTCGCCAGCGCCGCTTCGAGCTGTGACCTGGGGATCACCTTCCCAAGGATCGCAGTGTCCGGGCATTCAGTCACGCAGTCCATGCATCCGACGCAGTTGGAGCTGATGAATTCGGGGATCTCCGGCGCGATGAACGAAAAGTCTCGCGGCGCGCCCGTGCCGGCGGGAATGGCGCTGCGCGCCGAATCCAGATCCGCTTCAAGCTCGATGTCCCCGACGCCACGCTCGTACAGCGGGATCACCCGCTCGAAGAAGTTGCGTGCGTCAACGACCTGCTCGACAGACCGCGGTAATACTGCTGGTGTGATGGGCATGATAACGCCTTCCGCTGAGTGTCATTCGTGCTACAATGCTTTGATGCTCGCCAAACACTCCGTGCTCGAGCGAATCCTTCGGCCAACGGAGGGCGATCTGCCCACCGAATTTGCCCGCAAGTTGTTGAGCCTCGACTTTTCCGACGAAGAGCAGGCGCGCTATCGCGAGCTATCCGAAAAAGCGCAACTTGGTCAACTCACTGAGCAGGAGCGAGTTGAGCTCGACGACCTGCTGACGGCCAACGACATCCTGGCCATCCTTCACGCCAAGGCCCGCAAGTCCCTGAACCGGGCACCGACTGCGGCCTGAACACTCATGCCAGAAACGGCTGAGCAAACCATCCGACGACTCGCTGCCGGTCGCTGCGAGTATTGCCGTATGCCCGAATCGGGTTCGCGACTTCGGCACGTGCTGGACCACATCATCGCTCGGCAGCATGGCGGCAAGACCGAGGTCTCAAACCTTGCCTTGTGCTGCGGCCGATGCAACCAGTTCAAAGGACCGAATCTGGCGGGTATCGATCCGGAGACTGGCCAGATCAGCCGACTGTTTCACCCCAGAACCGACTCATGGGATGAGCATTTCCGCTATGAGGGCGCGGCTCTCGTCGGACTTACTCCGATCGGTCGCGCCACGGTCGCCGTATCAACCTTCCCATCCGCATCCTCGTCCGGGAATCGCTGATTGAAACGGGTGCCTTTTGATTCTCCCCTCGTCATGAAACCACCGGCAGCGCCGTCGCGGGCGTCGGCTCGTCAAGCGACGCGTCAAATATCACCTCGCGAGGCACCTCGAATACCTCCTGATATCCGCGGCGGATGCACGTGAGATTGTCCTGCACCACCTGCTCGCCACGCTTGCCCCAGTAGCTGCGCACGGCCTTCTCCACTCCCTGCATGATCTGCTCAAAGCCCATGCCAAGGCGCGCCGCAAAAGGCGTGGCCTTGAGGAACACGCCCAGCAGCACGATCCCCATCATGCGGATGCGCAATTCGGGGTTGGTGGCGACCTCGTCGGCGATCTTGAACGTGTCCAGCGCCAGCACGTGGGCGTGCTTCTCGCGGATGCGCCGCCGCGCCCAGACCGGAACACCCTGCCACACCTCCAGCGGCGTGGTCTTGGAGCTGTTCAGGAAGATCGTGCCCCCATCCGCCAGCCCGCGCAACGTGTCGCCCAGGTTCAGGGCGTTGACGTCGTTGAGCGGAATGAACTCCACATGCTCCAGCTCGCAGTGCGTGAGGATCTTCGACGGCGCGACGGTCAGGTAATACGTCGTCGGCAGGCCTTTCTTCGACGAGCCATACTTGGGATACGCCTGCACGTGCAGCCCGAACAGGTCGCCCATCAAACTGGCGATGACCTTGTTGGTGGTGACCGACCCATAACCGCCAACCGAATGCCCTCGCATCGAATACGCGCCCTCCGGGCGAACATCCGGGTCGATCGGCGGATCGATCGCCGTCTCGTGCTTGATCCCGACCGTGCAATACTCCTTGTGTGCCTTTGCCTCGACGGCGTGCCGCATGTTCTGCACCAGGCCGATGAAGTGCCCCGGCCGAATGTCGCGCGAGCCCAGCCCGGCCGAACACTGGAGCATCAGCGGGAACTGATCGACCGTCACGGCGGCCTCGCGGAACTGCTCAAGCTGGAGCCGGGCATCCAGAAACGAGGTCTTGATGTCTCGCATGAGCGGGTTGGCCGGTGCGATCGGATCGTCCATCCGCTCGATCACCGTGAACGCCTTGACGTTCCGCAACACCCGCACGATCTCCACCCCCGGCCAGGGGCGATAGCTGCACACGTTCACCGCCCCGACACGCAGATTCAGCTCGCTGCGCATGTAGTCGATGGTCGGCTTGGCCGTCTCCATCATGCAGCCCATGCCCACCAGGGCGTAGTCGGCATCTTCCATGCGATACGACTCGATCAGGTCGTATGGCCGGCCCGTGGCGTCGCTGAACAATCGCATCGCCTCCAGCAGTGCCGGTTTCATGTGCGCGTAGTAGTGCCGTTGGGCGATCTTGCCCTTCATGTAGGAGTCCTGATCCTGCACCACCCCCGTCATCAGCGGGTGGTTGACGTCGAAGAGGTTGAGGATGTGATCCTGCGGCCGACCGACGAATTCGGCCATGAACTCCTTTTCGGGCAACAGCACATTCTCGATCGTGTGGGTGATCAGAAAGCCGTCCTGGACGTTCATGAAGGGGGACTGGCAGGCCTCGGCGGCGCGACGGGCGATCAGCGCCAGGTCCGCCGCCTCCTGTGGATTGCGCCCGAACAGGATCCCCCAGCCGGTGTCGGCGCAGCTCATCACGTCGTCGTGCCCGGCATGGACGTTGAGGCTGTGGCTGGTCAGGGCGCGGGCGCCGATGTGGAATACAACCGGCAGTCGCTTGCCGCTGATCGTGTACAGCACCTCCTTCATCAGCACCAGCCCCTGCCCGCTGGTGAAATTCGTCACTCGCCCCCCCGCCAGGGCAAAGCCTTCGCACGTCGAGGCCGACGAGTGCTCGCTCTCCGGCTCGATGAAAATCAGCTTCTCGCCCCACAGGTTCCGCTGGCCGTTGGACACCGCCGCGGAATACCCGCCGCCCATGGTTGTCGAGCTGGTGATTGGATAGGCGCAGGCGGCCTGGGTGATGTTGATTTCCACCCACACGACGGCGCCGGCGCCGTCGGTAATGGTCGGTATGCCGGGATATCGCACCGAATCGCGACGGGACTGAGCAACATGCTGGCCGTTGCCGTTGGATCGGCCATTGCCGTCCTCGGGTGCCGAAGAACCTGAACCGCTCATGCACGACTCCTGCAGACAAAGGGACAAAGGAGCCAATGACGACGCGGCCCGTTCCTGGTTGTGTTCGAAGGTGGGTCGGCTCGGACGGTGATCTTCAGCGCACGCAACTCGGCGGCTGAGGCGACGCAACGTCCGGGTCGTCACTCATCCCACCTGCCCGCAGAGATGCGGCAACCTGAACGGGCAGTGAGCAAGGCGACGAACTCCTATGCTGAGGGAGTATACGTCTGGAGGTCGGATGCAACAATAGCAAAGCTGCAAGACGACCGGGTGTTGCGAGGTTGGCGTTAACGCGGCCGCAAAAACGGCCGGGCTTACCCGCTTCGTTCGGCGCCCCACGCCCAGGTGCGGCTCAGATCATACGTTCGTGGTGTCGGCTCGTCCGCCGGCAGCTTCGACAGCTCCTGCGGGTTGAATGCCGCGCCGAGATTCTCCAGCAGCTCCAGCAGCACCGGGTCGCCGTATCCCAGGCCCTGAATCACGAACTCGTCCTTGTTGATGTCGATGATGATGGTTCGTCCACTCTCCACGCGGACGCGATTGGCAATGTTGAAGCCGCGTCGCTGTGCGCGAAGGATCCTGCGAACCACATCCGGCTCCGATGGATCGTATCGCCAGACCCGAACCGCATCCGCCGGCGCCTGCTGGGCGTTGGCCGGCTGATCGTCCGGCTTGATGCCCCAGCCGCTGTCGGCGATCTTGCGGTCGCGGTCGTGGTCTGGCCGGTTGGTGTGCACGGACTGACAGTATATCGACCTGCCCGCCCCGCTGACGAGCAGCAGCACAGAATCCCCCGCCACGCCCGCAATCGGCAAGCCTGCGACTGTTCCCTTGCCGCAACCTGCCTGGCCAATACAATCACCGCTCATGCGATTTTGCCGCTGCCTGCCAGGGATGGCTGTATTCTTCGGGCTGCTGGCTGCGCCGGCGATCCTCTGGGCGCAGACTTCTCGAACGTCCGAGCTGCGTGGCGGGCGATGGGTCGAGATCGAACTACCTGCCACCCGCCCCGCGGTTGATCCGGCGCTGCTGCGCATCGAACAACTCATCCAGGATCGCAAGTATTCTGCCGCGATGAAAAGCGCCGTCGCCTGGCTCAAGCGCAACCCGGACTCACCCCTGCGCGATCGCGCCCTGTTTCTCATGGCCGAGGCGCTGTACCACTACGGCAATCGGATCAAGGCGTTTTATTACCTGGACGAATTGCTGGACACCTACCCGGAAAGCCCCCTGTATCACCAGGCGCTGGAACGGCAATACCAGATCGCCGATGCGTTTCTCAACGGCTACAAGCGCCGCTTTCTCAAGATCCCGATGTTCGGCGCCGAGGATGAGGCGATCGAGATGCTGTACCGCATTCAGCAGCGTGCGCCCGGCTCGCCGCTGGCGGAAAAGGCGCTGCTGCGCACGGCGGACTACTACTATGCCGACGCGCAGTACGACCTTGCCGAGGACGCCTACGCCGCCTACGCCAAGAGCTATCCCCGCAGTCCGGTGCTGCCCAGGGTTCGCCTGCGACAGGCGTATTCCAACCTGGCGCAGTTCCGCGGGCTGAAGTTCGACGCCACGCCGGTCATCGACGCCAAGGCCCAGCTTCAGGACATCGTCCGCGACTACCCGGATCTGGCGGCACAGGAGAATATCCCGGCGGTGCTGGAACGCATCGACAACACCTTTGCCAGGAAGCTCGCGGTGACGGCGGAGTTTTACCGGCGTACGCGGCAGCCGCAGGCGGCGGCGTATACGTACAGCCTGCTGCTGAAGAATTACCCCGACAGCACGGAAGCTCCCAGGGCGCAGCAGATCCTGATACAGTTGGGCGAAGCTTCTCCAGCCACCACACAACCGGGCACGCAACCATGAAACGACGCTGGGTGGACATCGTCTGGCTTTCGATGACGCTGCTGAGCGGTTGCGGCTACACACGCAGCGGAGATGAACCCTCCGGCGACTACCAGTGGCGATCACTGTACCGCGAGGACGTCAAAACCGTTGCAGTCCCTATATTCACCAACAAGGACTTCACCCGCGGCATCGAATTCGCGCTGACGCAGGCCGTCATCAAGCAACTTGAGGCACACTCTCCTTACAAGGTCGCCCCGCCGCAGCGCGCCGACACGATCCTGGAAGGCCAGATCACCTCCGTGCGCCGCGACACGATCAACCGCGATCGCATCACCGGGGTGCCGGAGGAGCAGCTTTACATCGTCACGCTCGACCTGATCTGGAAGGACCTGCGGACCGGGCAGATCCTGCTGGAGAGGCGGAACTTCGAGCAGACCACGCCGTATTATCCGACACTCGGCGAAGGTCAGTTCCATGCCAGCCAGCAGTCGGTCGAACGCCTGGCGCTGGCGATCGTGCAGGAGCTGCAGGCGGATTGGTGAGAACTTCGGCGGCGAATTGGCGTGGAAATCCGTCCCTTCGCAACCTTATGATTGGCCGGGACGTACCACCCCGGGACGTACCACCAAGGAAAAAGCTTTATGTCGGCTGAGCAACGCCCCGAAAAACCTGCAAGAAAAAACGGCCGGGGCCCCGGCGCCAACGGCGGGCTGCGCTTCGGACGCGGCGTGTTCGGATGGATTCTGTTCATCGGGCTTGCGGTCATGCTCTTCATGCTCTTCAGCAAGCAGTCCCGCGCCTATCACTCGATCGATTACAGCCAGTTCTGGACCGAGCTGGACAATGGAAAGATCAAGGAACTGACCATCGAGAATGACGAGATCCACGGGCAGTTCAACACCGAAGTCGCCCTGCCCAGCGGGCAGAAAATCGAGCTGTTCCGAACCACGCTGCCCACCGGGCTTTCCATGGACTATCAGTTCCTCAAGGATCTGGTCGAACGCGGACGAAAATCCAACTCCAACCCGGCCATCAAAGTCGAGAACAGTCAGAACTTCCTGCTTCAGTTCATCCTCCCGCTGATCCCCTGGCTGCTGATCTTCGGGTTCATCTGGTTCTTCGTGTTCCGCCAGCTCCGAAACAGCGCCGGCGCCGGCGGGATGCTGGGCAACTTCGGCCGCAGCCGACACAAAATCACCTCCAAGGAGCACACCAACGTCACGTTTGACGACGTCGCGGGCATCGAGGAGGCCAAGGAAGAGGTCATCGAGATCGTCGAGTTCCTCAAGAACCCCAAAAAATTCCAGCGTCTGGGCGGGCGGATTCCCCGCGGCGTGCTGCTGGTCGGCGAGCCGGGGACAGGCAAGACCCTGCTGGCCAAAGCCATCGCCGGCGAAGCCGACGTGCCGTTCTTCTCCATCAGCGGCTCGGACTTCGTCGAGATGTTCGTGGGCGTGGGCGCCAGCCGCGTGCGGGACCTGTTCAAGCAGGCCAAGGACAACAGCCCCTGCATCATCTTCCTGGACGAAATCGACGCTGTGGGCCGGCGACGCGGATCCGGATTCTCATCCGGCGGGCACGACGAGCGCGAGCAAACCCTCAACGCCATCCTGGTCGAAATGGACGGCTTCGACACCAACGACCAGGTCATCGTCATCGCCGCCACCAACCGCGTGGATGTGCTGGACCCGGCCCTGACACGCCCTGGACGCTTCGACCGGCAAATCTACGTGCCGCTGCCCGACGTCAAGGGACGCCTGGAGATTCTCAAGGTCCACAGCCGAAAGGTGAAGCTCGGACCCAATGTCGATCTGCTTCGGCTGGCGCGGGCGACGCCCGGATTCAGCGGCGCCGACCTGGCGGCGATCATCAACGAGGCGGCACTGGCGGCGACGCTGGCGGGCAAGGAGTTCATCGAGCAGGACGACCTGGAAGAAGCCCGTGACAAGGTCCGCTGGGGACGCGCTCGTAAAAGCCGCGTCATCGACGAAAAGGAGAAGATCGCCACCGCCTATCACGAGGCCGGGCACGCCGTCGTGCAGTACCTGGAGAAGGACGCCGATCCGATCCACAAGGTCACCATCATCCCTCGCGGGCAGATGGGCGGCGCCACCTTCGCCCTGCCGGAGAAGGACCGCACCAACTACTCTCGCCGCTGGTGCCTGGCGACCATGAAGACGCTGTTCGGCGGGCGAATCGCCGAGCAGATGTTCTGCGGCGACATCAACACCGGCGCGCTGGGCGACATCCGCCAGGCCACCAGCATCGCCCGAAAGATGGTCCGCGACTGGGGCATGAACGAGCGGCTGGGGTTCGTCTACTACGGCGAGGACGACACGCGGCCCAACTACTTCGACATCGGCGGTCGCGAGTACTCCGAAGAGACCGCGCGCATCATCGACGAAGAGGTCAAGAAGCTGATCGACCGGCTGTACGAAGAGACCCGGCAGCTTCTGGAGGCCAACCGCGACCGCGTCGAGGCCGTCGCCAAGGCGCTGATGCGATACGAAACGCTCGACGCCAGCGACATCGACCGGATCATGCGTGGGGACAACCTCAGCAAGCCGACGGTCAGCGATCTGCTGGCCAAGGAGCAGTCCCGCCGGGCCACCACCATTCAACCCGCCACCAACCCGGCCGAGCCGGACGTGCAACCCGGCCTCGGCGGCGGCGCATTGCCGGCACCGGGATGAACCGGAGCCTTGCGGCTTTGGCCGCCCGGGCCGATGATGCGCAGATGCCTCCATCGATCGAGCTGTTGTTGCGGGCGGCAGGGGCGAGCCTGCTGGGCACCGCCGTGCTGAGTGCGATCCTGACGGCCACGCCACGGCTGGGTACGGCCGGGCGCGAGATTTCCGACCGGTTCGCCCGGGCGCCGCTTCTGGATCTGTGGGTTGCTCTGCTCACCTGGATTCCGTGGGTCATCGCCGCCATCGGGGCAGGATGGCTCGGCTTGGCCGGATCCCTGCTCGGGCAGATCCTGGCCCTGGGCGGATGGTGCGTCATCCACGAACTTATCTACCGCGACGCCGCGCGCGGACCACGCATCGTCAAGTTCATCAACCGCACTGTCGGGCGCTGGCCGAATCATCTGGCCCTGTGGCTCACCCTCATCGCCCTGCCGGGGTTCTGGTTCATCCGTATCCTCCAGATCACCGCGTACTGGCCGCTGGTCGTGCTGCTGGGTTTTCCCAGATACAAACAGGCGGAGTGGATCAACGTCAGCCGGCACAAGTTCCAGGGTTTGGTCGGTCACGACCTGATCTGGTGCCTGTATTGCGACTGGATGACCGGCGTGTACGCGCTGGGAGCGGAGATGCTGCGAAACGTCGAGTCCTTCTGGTGTCCCATCCGATACTACGACGGCAAGAAGTGCCAGAACTGCCGGATCGATTTTCCCGATATCGACGGCGGCTGGGTCCCGGCCGACGGCAATATGCACGACGTGGAGCGGGTGATGATCGCCCATTACGCTTCCGGCCGTCGCGAGTGGTTTGGACATCCGGCAAGATTGACGGTGAAGGGAGAACCCGTTGCAACGGGAATGAATCTCGAAGACACCGGGGCACGAAGCGGTTGTTGAAGTTCAGCGGCCGCTTCGTTTCGCTCCGGCTTCATGGTTCATCTTGCTTCTGTTTTGAATGACGGTTTGCAGCAACACAACCACGAACAGCGGCACGCGGCCGGCGTGGGATTTGCGCTGGCTGACGCCGCTGCGGTGCAGGATCATTCTCGTCGTGGTGCTGGCGGCGGGGTTTTTCTCGCATCTGCGGTATCTGCACCATGATTGCCCGATCGATCTTTCGGGAGACGAAGCCCAGTACTGGGACTGGTCGCGACAGCTCGATCTCAGCTACTACAGCAAGGGGCCGCTGGTCGCCTGTATCATCCGCGCAAGCTGCGCCCTCTTCGGCGAAACGATGCCGGCGGTGCGGTATCCGGCCCTGCTGCTGGGCGTGCTGACGTCGATCGTCACGTATTTGCTCACTCGCCGGCTGTTTGGATCCGAGCGGCTGGCGCTGGGCGCGGTGCTGCTGTTGCACATCGTCCCGATGTTCATCGCCGGAAGCGTGCTGATGACCATCGATCCGCCGATGGTCTTCTGCTGGGCGCTGGCGACGTATTTCGCGGCGATCGCGATCTTCGACCACAAGCCCTGGGCCTGGTGGCTCGTCGGCGTCGCGATCGGCACGGGTTTCCTCGCAAAGTACGCTGCGTTTCTCTGGTTTGTCGGGGTCTTCGGCTTTCTGGCACTGCACGGCCCCAGGCGAAAGCTCGGTGCTGCGCTGCTGGCCCTGCTGGTCGCATCGCTGTTTACGATCCCGGTGCTGGTCTGGAACATGCAGCACGACTGGGTATCGCTTCGACACGTCGCAACCCAGACCGGCGCGACCCGTGGCACGTTCTCGCTGATCCGGCCGCTGGAAATGCTCACCGGACAGCTCGCCGCGCTTGGCCCGACACTGGCGGTGCTCGTCATCGCAGCCATCGTACATTCCATTCGCAGCAGAAACGATGACCACAACGGCGCCACCCGCGCAAGACTCCTGCTGCTTTCCTGGATCGGGCTGACATTTTTTGCGCTTAACTTTCTGGCCAGCTTCCGCACGAAGGTCCAGGTCAACTGGCCGGCGCCGGCGTACTTCACGCTCCTGATTCTCACCGCCTACTTCATCGCAACGCGACTGCGCAGCATCAGTACGTGGAAGCCGTGGCGCGGCTGGCTCTACGCTTCGACTCTCATCGGGCTGATCTTCATCCCCGTCGCGCACGACACGTCGGTCATCTATCCGCTGCTTCGACCGATGGCGAGGCTGACCAACCGCGACATCGGCAGCCTCGATCCCCTGGCACGCCTGCGCGGCTGGGAGGAGCTGGGACAACATGTGTCGGAGCAGCTCGCCGCGCTCGGCCCCGGCGCGTTCGTCCTCTGTGACGATTACCAGCAGACCGCCGAAATGGCGTTCTACGTCCGCGGCCAGCCCAGAACCTATTGCGCCGGATCGTATTTCGGCAAGCGCATGTCACAGTACGACGTCTGGCCGGACCGTCGCCTGGACAAGGCTTCCCCACTGATCGGTCGCAACGCCGTCTACGTGGGCAAGGGCGGACAGCTTCCCGCCGAGGTGCTGGTCGCCTTCAGCTCGGTCCAAAAGCTGCCTGAGCTGCCGATCATGGTAGACGGAGTGCGGCTCAAGACATATAAGACTTGGAGGTGTTACGGATTCCGCGGCTTTGGGCGCCCGGGTGGGCACAGCAGCTTCTGATCGACATGCACCTGCCTGAGAACAGTCGCCGGCGCGTTGTGCGCATCGTGCTGCTCTGGAGCACCGCCATCGCCGTGGCGGCGGCGCTGGATCGGATCGTCGCCGACGCCATGCGGCAATCCGGCGCCGAGGCATGGCTTCATCATCATCCATGGCTGGAACACGTGCTCAAATCCCCCGGCGAGGCATGGTTCACGCTGCTCATCGCCGCCGCCGTTTGCCTGGCGCACCGCCTGCGCTGGCGCGGCGGAGCGCTGCTTCTGCTGGCGGCAACGATCAGCGGGGTCAATGGCATCTCCAAATGGATCGTCGGACGCACGCGGCCATTCAAATTGTTCGATCCTGAAGGCCATGCCTATCTGGCGCCGTTCGAGCTGCATCCGTTTCGCGGCGGAATCCCCGGCATTGTCCATCAGACCAACCTGTGCTTTCCATCCGGGCATGTGGCCTGGGCGTTTGCGACCGCCGCCACGATGAGTATCCTGTTGCCGCGTTGGCGCGGCGGGTTCTATGCGGTGGCGGTGCTCGTCGCCGCCGAGCGCGTCGCGGAAAACGCCCACTGGCTCAGCGACGTCGTCGTCGCCGCCGCACTGGGCGTGGCCAGCGTCTGGCTCGTGCGAAGAGTCTGGTGGGACAGGTGGTGCTCCGCACAGGCATCAGCATCACACGCAACCCCGGATGAATCCGGGCTCATCGCCGCGGCCCGCGCGCCCAACATCGACATTGGTCTGCATCATCATGGATCAAACGCCACAGGCCAACGCACCTTACCTGTCGCTGGTGATTCCTGCTTACAATGAGCAGGAAAACATCCCGACGCTGCTCCAGCGGGTCGCCAACGCCCTGGCCACACTCAACAAGCCATTTGAAGTGATCATTATCGACGACGGCAGCACCGACGACACGCCGAAACTGCTTCGCCAGGCGATGCGACAGTACCCCTGGCTGCGTGTGCTGCGGATGCAGGAAAACGCCGGGCAAAGCGCCGCGTTCGAGGCCGGCTTTCAGGCCGCTCGCGGGCAGATCATCGCCACCATCGACGCCGACCTGCAAAACGATCCGGAGGAAATCCCCCGCCTGATCCCCATGCTCGATGAGCATAACGTCGATATGATCACCGGCTGGCGAAAGCAGCGCCAGGACAGCCCCTTTCGCCGCTGGCAGAGCCGCCAGGCCAACCGCATCCGCAACTGGATCACCGGAGAGACGGTGCACGACTCGGCCAGCAGCCTTAAGGTTTACCGCGCGCATGCCATCAAGGGATTGAAGCTGTTTCGCGGCGCGCATCGCTATTTTCCCACGCTGGTGAAGATGCGCGGCTACAAGGTCTACGAAACGCCCGTCAAGCATTCACAACGCTTCGCGGGAACCGCAAAATACGGCTTTGGCAATCGCGCTTTCGTCGGAATCTATGACTTGTTTGGTGTACGCTGGCTCAAGAAACGCTGGCTGCGCTATCAGGCTACGGAGGTAACGCCCGATCGCGACTACCCCGGGCAACAGCAGCCGGCCACCGAGAGTCATCAACTGCCAAACGAGCACTGACCGCATTCGACTGGAAGGACATCATGCAGGTTCGAGGACACGACATCGCCGTCTGTAGCTGGTCGCTTCGCCCCGCGGGCATGGCCGAGATGATTGATGCTGTCAGGCAGCTCGGGCTCGAGCACGTGCAGCTTGGCCTGCGACCGCTGCTGGAAATGGACCAGCCCGCGCGGCAGGCTCAAATCCAGCAGCTTCGCGAATCCGGACTGAAACTCACCGCCACCATGATCAGCTTCCCCGGCGAGGATTACACCACCATCGCCACAATCCGGCAGACCGGCGGGCTCGTGCCCGAGGATCGCTGGCCCGAACGGCGCGATCTCACCCTCCGCGCCGCGCAGCTCTCGGCGGAACTGGGCGCCTCGCTGCTTACGTTCCACATGGGGTTCATCCCGGCCTCCAACGACCCGCTCTACCGCGTCATGGTCCAGCGCGCACGCGAGCTGGCCACCGAAGTCGCCGCCATCAACGTCTGCCTGCTCATGGAAACCGGCCAGGAGTCCGCTTCTGAACTGCTCCAGTTCCTCAATGACCTCAACTGCCGCAACGTCGCCGTCAACTTCGATCCGGCCAACATGATCCTCTACGGCGCCGGAGATCCCATCGAGGCGATCGGAATCCTCAATCGCCACATCCGACATGTTCACGTCAAGGACGCGATCGCCTCCAGCCAGCCCCGCATGGTCTGGGGCACCGAAGTCCCCTTCGGGACCGGGCAGGTCGGGCCCGCCCGCTTCCTGGACGCGCTTGACAAAATCGGCTACCGCGGCCCGCTGGCCATCGAGCGCGAGGCGGGCGAGAATCGACTGGCCGACATCCGCGCCGCCATCCGCGCCCTGCGCGAGGCACAATAGCCGATACTGCTGACGACCCCTGCTCCTGAAGGTATCCCACGAAGACACAAACGGGGCTGAACCTGGCGGCCGGCAAACCCGCAGCACGATGGCTTGTACTTGCAGCGGTGAGCAGACAGGCGCGCTGATTCACTTGCATCCGGGAATTGTCCGATATCAAATCTGAGCAGGAAGTACGGCCTTGCAACCGCCAGCAGTGACATGTCCGCGCGAGTGCCTTGCCGCACCGTACCGGTGGGTGTGGTCGGCGATTCCCCGGCCCGTCGGATACACATCACGGGGTCCAGTGGGACAACGACGCGGGACGATCTGTCCGCGGCGGATCTCCCCGCCATGAGCAGATTCGCACACCGACGGACGCAGTTGCGCGCCCGAACGACCGGCTGAATGACCTGCCGCGTCGTGGGCGGCGAGTCGTGCCGCTGCATGGCGGCCGGCACAGCACGCTGCTATCGGGCAAGCCATCGGCGGCGGGTGCCGGTGGATACGGATGTTGGCCCTGCTCCTGTTGCCATGATCTTCACGACGCTCAGCTTCATCGTCTTTCTGCTGGCGGTGTTCGCGGGGTACTGGACGCTGCGCGGGCGCACGGCGCAGAACCTTTTGATCCTGCTGTCCAGCTACTTTTTCTACGGGTGGTGGGACTGGCGATTCTGCTTTCTGATCCTGGCCAACAGCCTGTTTGATTATTTCGCCGGGCTGGGGCTGATGCGCGCGACACGTCCGGCAGCTCGGCGGGGAATCCTGCTGGCGAGCCTGGCGGCCAACCTCGGCATGCTCGGCTTCTTCAAGTACTCCAACTTCTTCATCGAGAATCTTCAGTTGGCGATGGAGTCGATCGGCTGGCGGATGGACCGCTTCACGCTTCAGGTCGTTCTTCCCGTGGGAATCAGCTTCTATACGTTTCAGACCATGAGCTACACCATCGACATCTTCCGCGGGAAGATGCAGGCCACACGCAACATCATCGACTACCTGGCCTACGTGTCGTTTTTCCCGCAGCTCGTGGCCGGGCCGATCGAGCGGGCCGTCGATCTGCTGCCGCAGTTCCAGTCGCCCCGGCGGTTCAACTACGCGCAGGCGGTCGACGGCTGCCGGCAGATGCTGCTGGGCTTCTTCAAGAAAATGGTGCTGGCGGACAACCTTGGAGTGGTGGTGGACCACTTCTACGGCAACCTGCAGGCCAATGGCGTGGCGCTGGCGCTGGCGACGGTCTGCTTCGCGTTTCAGATTTACTGCGATTTTTCCGGGTACACCGATATCGCCATCGGCTGCGCCCGCTGGTTTGGGTTCAATCTGACCCGTAACTTCGCATTTCCGTACTTTTCGCAGGATCTGGCGGAGTTCTGGCGGCGGTGGCACATCACGCTCTCGAGCTGGTTCAGGGACTACGTTTACATTCCGCTGGGCGGCAGCCGCGTGGCGCGGGCCAGGCAGGCGTGGAACGTGATGGTGACATTCATCGTCAGCGGACTGTGGCACGGCGCGTCATGGAATTTCGTGATCTGGGGCGCGATCAACGGCCTGGGGGTAATGCCGTCGGTGATGCGACCCCGGGCCGGGGCGCTGCGTGCCGCCGACGCGCCCGGCGGCACGGGACTGATCCCCCGCCCGGCGGTTCTGGCCCGCATCGCCGGCACGTTCCTGCTCGTGTGCATCGGCTGGGTCTTCTTCCGCGCCGCCACGTTGTCGGATGCGCTGAACGTGCTTGGCCGGATCTGCACCGACCTGTGGAGCCCCCGGCACTATGCGGCCTTGAGGGAACTGGCGACGCTGGGTGTGACGGTGAAGCTGGCGCTGCTGATCCTGCCGGGGTTCGTGGTGCTGGAGTGGGTGCAGCGCGCCGAGCGGCACGCTCTGGCGCGCGTGCCCGGGCCGCAGCCGCTCCGCTGGTCGCTTTACACGCTGCTGGTATGGACATGCGTTTTCCAGGAGGCGTCCGGTGCTAATGCCTTCATCTACTTCCAGTTCTGAGGCGACAGGACTGCGACGCTTCGCGTGGCGGGTGGGACTGTTCCTGCTGATCCAGTGCGCGATCGCGGTGGCGGTGCTGGCGCCGTTTGCGCGGCAGGCGCCCGATACCTACATCGCCGCGCTTCAGACCAAGTACGATCGCCTGATCAGCGCGCCCTCGCCGCGGCTGCTGCTGGTGGGCAGCTCGAACCTGGCCTTTTCCTTCGACTCGACGCGGATCCGTTCCGAGCTGCGCCTGGAGCCGGTGAACATGGGGCTTCACCAGGGGCTGGGGTTGCCCCTGCTGCTGAACCAGACGCTGCGAAATGTTCGGCAAGGCGACGTGGTGGTGCTGGCGGTGGAGTACCTGCACTTCGCCTACGACTCGACAAGCGACACGATCGCCGAGGCGATGATGACCTCGCCGCGGGCTACCCTGGACGGGATGGATTGGGAGGTCTTCAAGAAAGTCTGCGACCAGGGGCTGGCACTGCTCGGGCGGCGCGTTCGCACGCTGGCGTTGTCGGCGGTGGGACGGATGCCCTTCCGCCCGGAGCAGCCCTATCGCCACGACTCGTTCAACGAGCTGGGCGACGTGGTGGCGCATCTGAAGCTGCCGCCGCAACAGTTGCCCCAGCGAAGGATCGGCAAGGCGCTGCGATTCGACCCGATGCGCGTGGGACAGGTGATCGAGCGGTTGAACGCCTTTGCCGACGGGTGCCGCGCCCGCGGCGCGACGGTGTTCTTCACCTATGCGCCCTATCCGCAGACGGAGTTTGAGCGCGACACACAGGCGATTCAAACGCTGCACGAACGCCTGGTCAAGCAACTGCACGCAGAGCTGATCTCCTTGCCGCAGGAAACCGTCTACGCCGACAAGTGGTTTTATGACATGGAATACCACACGCTGGCCGAGGGCACGGCCAGGCGGACCCAACTGGTGATCGACCGGCTGCACGAGCGGCTGCGCGGGATCAACTGGTCACGTGACCGGGCCGTCACGTCGAGTATCAGGCAAAAGCGATCGTGAGGATGTCCTGTTCGATCGTCGCAATGCTTGTGAGGGTCAATTCACGAATCGGGCGGGCGGGCGTGGCATTCAGAAGCGCCGTGACGCCCTGCGCATGGCCGGTGATGATGTCCGCGCGTCCATCGAGGTTGGCATCGATGGTGAGCTGCACCTGCGGCACGTAGATGGTGCGGAACAGGATCGGCGGATGCAGTTGCCCGGCACGGGCACCGCGGAGGATTGAGACCGCGCCCGGCGGCAGCGGATCCATCGTCGGCAGCACATGGTCGCCCCCCACAGCCAGATCAAGCCGACCATCCCGATCAAAGTCGGCCAGCGACGCGCCGGCGGGATTGCCGATCAGCGTGGGCACGTTGGCGCTGGCGACGTACGAGCCGTCGCCATTACTGAGCAGCACCCACGCTCCGGATTCGCCGGGCCAGGTCCCGCTCGAGCTCAAACCCGACAGCGGCGTCTCGATGGCCGCCACGTCGGCCCGGCCATCGCGATTCATATCGCCCAACGCCAGGCCGGTCATCTCGCCATAGAACAGGCGGCTGGTCGTCACGCGATAGACGTCGTCCTTGCTGCCCATCACCGTAAACAGGAACCGCTGATCGGGGATATCCAGGTAATCGGGTGGCGAGCCGCCGAAGACGGCATCGACCAGCCCATCACCAGTGACATCCGCGACGGCGACGTGCGTCTGCGGGCCGAACGTCGGGACGAGCTGTTCAGGGCGGAACGTGCCGTCGCCATTGCCCAGCAGCAGCCCGGCGCCGTAGCGTGGCGGGGCCAGCGAGAACTGTGGCGTCCAGGGCGCGGCATGCGCGATCAGCAAATCGAGGTTTGCGTCGTGGTTGAAATCCGCCACCGCCAGGCTCGTCGGCGCAGCCCCAACCCAGAACGAGCGGGCGCCGGCAAACAGGTTACGCCCATTGAGCAGGGTCACGGTACTGTTTCGGTTGGCCGGGTTGTTGGCGAAAACGGCGTCGGGGATGCCGTCGCTGGTGAAATCGCCGGTGGCGACCGCGGTCACCGCCGGTCCGGTCGGCAGCACCACCGCGATCATGGGAGGATTGAAACGCCCGTCGCCCGTGCCGTACAACACCTGGCCATAGTCCTGCCCGCGCGCGGCGCTGACCAGATCGGGGATGTGATCGCGATTGAAATCCGCCGACCCCAACACGCTCGATGTTCCCACCAGACTGTGAATCGGCGGCCTGAACGAAAGCACGGTGGCGGTGCCTGCGGCATCAAGGAACACCCGCCGCTCAAGCAGTTCCAAACGTACCGTCGCCGCGCGGGATAGAGGCGATCGAGTCATGACGTGCCTCCGTTGAAGTGCCACTCGGTTTGGCTGCGATTATACCTCGACCAGATTCAGCCGCATCAGGAATTGGCTACACCGCCGGCAGTTTCTGGCGAAGATTCAGGACACCGGCGAACAGGTCGCCATGCTCCTCGACCCGCCGCAGCACGTCCTCCGGCTCGAAGGTCAGTCGCTCGATGTCGCGCCGCCGCAGCGCGTTTTCAACCTCAAGCCACGTCACCGGCGTGGAGACGGCTGGGCGTTGCTTGGCGCGGAGCGAATAGACGCAAACAGTGGTCTTATGCTCGTCGTTCTGGCTCCAGTCCACCAGCACCTTTTCCTTACGCAGATCCTTTCGCATCACTGACGTGACTTTGTTCGGCCCGGCGCGCTCCAGAACCTGCGCCAACGAATGTGCAAAGTGCTTGGTCTGATCGAACGTCACCGCCGTGTTCAGCGGCACATAGACGTGAAATCCCTTGCCGCCGGACGTCTTGCCGAAACACTTCAGGCCCATGTTCTCGAGCATGTCGCGCAACCGCAGCGCCAGGGGCAGGCAGTCGATCAACCCCGCAGGCGCGCCGGGATCGAGATCGAACACCATCGCCGTCGGGCGGCCCAGGTGGTTCTGCCGCCAGAGCAATGTGTGCAGTTCCAGCGAGGCCAGGTTCGCCACCCACAGCAGTGTCGCAAGGTGATCAACCAGGCAGTAGTTGATGACGGATTGGGTGCCCCTGACGCGCAGCGTCGCAACCCACGGTGGTTTGTGCGCGGGGCAGTTTTTCTCATAGAAAAACTTGCCCGTCACTCCGGCGGGATAGCGCTTGAGTGTCACCGGCCGGCCCTTCAGATGCTTCAGCAGCACGGGCGCGATGCGGCGGCAGTAGTCGATCACGTCGCCCTTGGTGAATCCCGCCCGCGGATACAGCACCTTGTCGAGGTTCGACAGCGCCAGTTTCCGCTGGCCGATCCGCAGGTGTGTAACGTTTCGTGGCGTCATGCGCGCTTCCGCCGCCTTCCGTGACCATGCGAATGAGCCTGCCCGTTGCGTTTTCTGGTGGCGGCCGCGAGGCTGGCTTCCAGCGCGGCCATCAGATCGGCGGCTCGGCTTGGCTTGCGTTCGCTCACCGGCTGCACGTGGATCTGCTCGCCGCGACCCTTGCGCTCGACGATCGACATGATGCAGTCGCGGTACTCGTCGGTGTACCTGCTCGGGTCAAACTCGCTTCCCAGCGAATCAATGAGCTGCTGCGCCGCCTTCAGCTCGCGCTCGCCAATCTTCGCATCCGACGGAATCCCGTCAATCTGCTCCAGCGGCACGATCTCATCCGCATAACGCATCACTTCCAGGCAGATCGCGTTGCCCAGCACGCGCAGCGCCACCAGATGCTGTTTCTCGTGCATCACGAACCGCGCGATCGCCACACGCCTGGATCGACCCATCGCCTCGACCAGCAGGCGATACGATTTGCCTGCACCGGGTTGCGGCGCCAGATAGTATGGCCGCTCGTAGAACACCGGGTCGATTTCCTTCAACTCGACAAAGTCGGTGATCTCGATCGCCCTGGTTTTTTCGGGCGCACAGGTTTCGAGTTCCTCCTTTTCCACGACGACGTACTGATCCCTGGCGATCTCGAATCCGCGGACGATGTGTTCGGGGTGGACTTCCTTGCCCGTCGCCGACGACACCAGCCTGCGCTGGATCCTGGCCCGATCCTGATCGTGAAGCAGATGGAAGCGAATGCTGCGATCCTGCGTGGCGGTGAACATGCGGACGGGGATGTTCACCAGACCAAAAGAGATCGATCCGGTCCATATCGCGCGACGGGCCATGGGAAGCACCTTTCGGACGCAACGTGCGGCCAAACAGATTCACAGGCTGCACGCGGGGTCTTCCCTGACAACCTGGCTGGCGCGCTTGTCCGTGCGCAAGCCTTTGAATGACGCCTGCTGGATCAGTCCCCCCGCCGGCCAGCGGCGGTACTCCACTTCAATCACAAGCCTGGGCTCGACGAAACGGATATCGCGCCGAGGCAGTGGATCGATAAACGGGTTCATACGGGTTTCGATGCGGCATAACCGTTCGACGATGCTGCGGAGATGCGCGTCTGTATACCCGCTGCCGACGGCGCCGGCGTAACGCAACCGCCCCCGCGAGCGGCCCGCCCTGCCCGCCTGGAAGTACCCGACGTGCAGCGCCCCGAGGCGGCGCGACGAGCCATGCTCGCTGGTCCAGCCCCCCACCACGAACTCCTGCCGGTACACCAGCTTGATCTTCTTCCAGTTCGGCGAGCGCCGGCCCGGCTCGTAGATGCTGTCGATCCGCTTGGCGATGATCCCTTCAAGCCGGTGGCGCCTGGCGGTTTGGAGGATCGATTCGCCTTGGCCGACCACTGCTGGCGAAACGCGCCAGCTCGGCCCTACGAGCGTCAGGTCCGCAAGCATCCGGCGGCGCTCCAGCAGGGGCCGGCGCATCAGCGACTGTCCATCGAGCCACAGCAGATCGAACAGGACCAGATACACCGGAACCTGCGGCACGAGCCGCGCGATTGCTGCGCTCTCGGCGTGCATCCGGCGCTGGAGCAGACCGAAACTGGGGCGATCATTTTCATCCATGGCGACGATCTCGCCATCCAGAATCGCCGCATGTGAACCCAGTGCCTCTGCCAGAGCATGCAGCTCGGGGTATCGTCGGGTGATGTCAAGTTGGTTTCGGCTCTGGATGCGAAGGTCGCGCCGATCCCAGTAGACCATCGCCCGCACCCCGTCCCATTTGAACTCAAAGCTGTAGCGATGCGAATCGCCGGGCAGGCACCGGGCCGGCGTCGCGAGCATCGGCGCCAGGGAACGCGGCATGGTCGATGGCGCCGCCGCGACGGGCGTTGCGCCGGTGAGGATGGAGCGGCTCGCTGCGGACATCTTGATCACTTTCGAACCAGGCGCTCAAGTCGGCATCCTCCCTGACCGCAAGCCAGAACGCTTCGCCCCGACCCCTGCGACGCTACCAGCACCGCTTCGCAGCGCGCACCGCCAAAATCGCGTTTTGCGGAACAGTTTGCACAACTGCTCAACTGTGCTCACTTGTGAAAACAAGCGCTGACAGGTGCGTACGGCGGCCTGTAGCGTGACTGAAACGGAGTTACGCACATGGCAGCCAGCAACAGCGGCAAAACCGACGACAACAAGCCCACGCTCAACAAGATCAGCGTGCTTCTCAGAGACGACGAGTACGAGCGCCTCGATCGCTTCTGCCGCGAACGCGGATACAAGAAGAGCACGCTGGTGGCCCGGCTGATCCGGCAGTACCTGGATCTGGAGGGCTATGGCGTGCCACGCGATCCCAACCCCTTCCGCGCGATTCGCAACGCCGGACCACGATAGTCCGCATGCTACAATGACGCCGGCTATGCGGATTCGCGGCCCCATCCTCAATCCCCAGCCGGACGGCAGCGTGCAGTTCATCGCCGACGGCGCGCTGGTGGGCGATACGCGCGGGCGAATTGCCTACGTCGGTCCTGCATCGCACATCGACACCACCGACTTTCATCGCAGCGTCGGCATCATTTGTCCGCCTTTCTTCGACAGTCATATCCACATTCCGCAGCACCCGATCCGCGGGCGGTTCATGGAAGGTATCGGTCCCAACCCACCCGAAGGCCGGCTCATTGCGGGGCTGCACCGCAACGTCTTTCCCGCCGAGGCGCGATGCGCAGACCCGGACTATGCACGCGAGGTCGTTGGCGGGTTCCTGCAAGACACGCTGGCGCACGGAGTGATCGGCGGGGCGGCGTACATGACGATCCACCCCGCCGCCGCACGCGTCGCACTGGAGATGCTTGCGCCAACCTGGAGCGTCGGTCTGGTCCTGATGAACATCAACTGCCCGCCGCAGCTTCGCACGAATGAGGCAACGCTGGAGCGGGACATCCAGGAGCTGGCCCGGGATTTTGGCCGGCGGGTGATTGTCACGGACCGCTTTGCCGTGGCGGTGGATTCGCGGCTGCGGCGTCGGGCCGTCTCGATCGCCGATCGGCTGGGGCTGCGAATGCAGACGCACCTCAACGAACAGCTTGCCGAAAAACGATTCGTCGAGCAGACGCTCTACCCCGATGCCGGATCGTACACGCAGGTCTACGAACGTGACGGGCTGTTGGACCGCCAGCCCATCCTCGCCCATTGCGTGCGCATGTCGGATGGGGAATTCGAACGCCTGGCGACGCATCGCGGCGTGACGATCGCGCATTGCCCGATTTCCAACACGCTTCTGGGATCGGGGGTGATGCCGCTGGAGCGGGTCATGGAACAGAATCTGGACTATGCGATCTGCACGGATGTAGGCGCATCACCCACCACGTCGCTGCTGTGCGAGATGGCCCAGTTCCTCAAGGTCCATCACGCGATCTCGCATCGCGCCACCCCGGGTGAAGCGCTGTACCGCACGACTCTTGCGGCGGCGCGGATCCTGGAGCTGGATCAGGAATTCGGATCATTCGAACTCGGCAAGGCGATGAGTTTCGTTCAGATCGACCCGCTGACGCCGGAGCTGCATGCCCTTTCAGCAGACGAGGTCATTCGATCGCATCTTCTGGAGATGCACCAGTGGTCGGCGACGCCGCAGTACAGCGATGCGATCCGGAAGCTGCGTGAGACAGGGTTGGACAGCGGCCCGGAGCTGCACCTGCTGCAGCGCGACATTCAAGACATGGTGGCGCGTCTGGACAAAAAGGTTCGGCAGGTGGTGCATTACGGCCGAACGATCTGGAAGCGGAATTGACGCCACGCCGCAAGCCGGGGCGATTCAATCGCGGGCCGCGGGGCTTCCGCCGGCGGCGGGCTGCCTGCTGCGGTATTCCGCCAGCAGCCGCTGCACTTCGTCGTACATGTCCGCCGGGACAATGCTGCCACGAATCCTGGGATAGAATGCCTCGCAGGTATCTCGCCAGACCTTTTCGATCTCAGGTGTGACTTTGTGGACCTTCAGGCCGCGCTTCTTCATCGCTTCGATGGCTTCCAGGCTTTCGGCGCGGCTGCGTTGCTGAATGAGCTCTCCGGCTTCGCGGGCGGATTCCATCAGTGCCTGTTGCGTTTCGGGGCTGAACTGCCGCCAGCTCTTCTCGGTGATCACGGTTGCCCCCACCAGCGGCGCCCAGGGCATGTCAAGCATGTTGGGCGCCGGGACGTAGAACTGTCCGGCCAGCGCGTAGGTCGGCGCCGCCGCCACCGCGTCGATCAATCCTGTCTGCAAGGCGGTCAGGGAGTCGGTGATTTCGAGCATGACCGGCTGGAAACCGGCCGCGCGCCACAGGTCCGCCGACGTCGGATCGCCCGCCCAGGTGAAAATCTTCATCTTCCGGAAGTCGTCGGGATACAGTCCCGGCTGCCGGGAGAAGAAGTAGACCCACCCCGCGTCGCCGGAACAGAGGATGATGAAGCCCTTCTCGCGGAAGCGCTGCTCGAAGCGAGGCATGAGCTTTTCGCGGACATAGCTCAGCTCGTCCAGCGAGCGGAAGACCATGGGGATGTTCTGAAGTGCGGCGACGGAGTCGTCGATCTCGCACAGTCCGGTGACGGTAAGCATGGCGGCGTGGATCTGCCCGATGCGCATGCGTCGGACCATGTCGGCCTCGCCACCCATCGCGCCGTCGGTGTAGACGATCAGAGTCGCTCCGCCGCCGGGCGCGGTTCGCCACTTTTCTCCCATCTGCAACAGCACCTGATGGAAGCTGGTTCCCTTTGGCGCAAGCGTGGCGAGCTTGATGCGCGGTTGAGCCGCGTGCACAGACGCTGTGACAAGGAGGATCACCAAAGCAGCGATAACGGCGATGGCGGCTGGCAACGTCGCGTGGCGAGCCGGTGGTTGCGCCACGGCCAGCGCCCGGATCGCCAACCCCCCAGTCGACTTGACACCACGCATGGCCGAACCGGCAGTTCTCAGCACGTGAAAGAGCATTGATCCCTCGGATTCCTTGTGTTGTTGGGTCGTTGCGTCTTGCGTATGGACCTCAGGCGAACAGCTCGTCGATCCGCGACAGCAGCCATCGGGCCCGACGCTGCATGATCACATTCGCCAGGCGCCACTCGGGCCGGGCGTTGACATCGATCGCCAGCGCCTTGTTCAGCAGCGACTCGAACTCGGCGCGATCCTGCTTCTGGATGCAGATCGTCTCGGCCAGCGCCACGTACGGCCCGGCCTGCAAGCCTTCGCTGAGCTCCACGGCGCGTTGGAAATGTCTGCGGACCCGCTGTTCGAGGTTTTCGCTCGCGCCCTGCCGGGCCGGCTCGTAGCTGATCAGAAACGCGTGAATCGCCCCGTGGTCGTAAGATTCATCCAGTTGCAGCGCGCGATCGATCAGGACTTCCACAAGCGGCTGATCGGCGATCAGGTCGGGATGCTGTTTGGAGATCGCGATGGCCGCCCCCCACGACGCGGCCGTCCAGTACAGCAGCGGGACATCCTTTCGCCCGGTTCGTTGCACGGCGAGCTTGGGATTGGCGCGCAGTTGATCGGAGAATCCCGGATGCGCGGCATCCAGTCCGCGCAGGCCGTAGTCCCTGGCCCGGTACAGCAGCTTGCGTGCGCGGTCGCGCAGGCGCTGGGCGGCGGCGATGTCACGGGTCTCCAGCTCATCGGCATCCTGCACGATGAAGGCGTAAGCGTACTGGGTGAAGCCGCCGCAGGTGGCGGTGAGCAACCCGCGGTGCTGCGGTGTCTGGGCAAGAACCGATTCCATGAGCTTGAGGCTGAACGGAGCGGCGTCACGGATCAGCTCCGGGTCGTCATCGGAGGCGAACACCGACCCGCTTTCCGCCAGCGCGTCGGCCATGCTCCTGTACGCAAGCTGCCTGAGGTTGCATCCACCGGCGGCGATGAGCATGCCCGCCAGACCAAGCAGCGGCACCACCCGCCAGCCGCTCATGATGCCCAGGCAAACGTTCCGGTTGAACAGCCTCAAGCCACGCACGAGCCGATGGTTCATAGCCTGCCCGATTGTTTGTACAAGCTAACTTAAGTGGTTTTTCCAATTCTGTCAACCCAAGGATCATCCGCATTGAACCGATGACATCAAGGCCCCATGTCCGCCGGTGCGCCGCGGCAGGCTCGTCGCCGGGGGCAGTTGTGCAACGGCTCGGGTCCGGCCTAAGATGTCCGCATACAACAGTCATAGCCTGGAGTTTACTGTCCTCATGGAGCCTTTCGACTTCGTTAACCGCGCCAACGCCGAGTATATCGACCGCTTGCACGAACAGTACCGCCGCGACCCGCGATCGGTCTCGCCACAATGGCAGGCGTTTTTTGCGGGATTTGATCTGGGTCTTGCCAGGGCGGATTCCGAGGCCGCCCCGCCGGCGCCGGCGGATCGGCCTACCCAGCTCCCGCTGACCATGGGTGTGTTCGATCTGGTCCACACCTATCGCGAAGTCGGACACTTCATCGCCAAGCTCGATCCCCTGGGGCATGATCGCCCCGATCATCCGCTGCTTCACCTGGAAAATTTCGGCATGACCGTCGCCGACCTGGACCGTATCGTCGGCCAGGGCAGCTTCCTGGGCGCAACCGACGGCACGCTGCGCGACCTGATCGAGAAGCTGCGGCTGACGTATTGCGGGCACATCGGCGTAGAGTTCACCTACATCGGGGATAAGGCGCAGCGCGACTGGCTCCAGCAGCAGATGGAGCCGATCTACAACCACCCCAGCTACTCCCCCGCCGCCGCCAGGGCCATCCTCAGGCAGTTGCTCGAAGCCGAAACCTTCGAGCAGTTCCTTCACACACGTTACATCGGACAGAAGCGATTCAGCCTCGAAGGTGGCGAGGCGCTGATCCCGCTGCTGAACGAGATCGTCGACTACGGCGCCACGCTGGGCGGCGAACAGTTCATCATGGCCATGGCGCATCGCGGGCGGCTGAATGTGCTGGCGCACGTGCTGCACAAGCCCTACGAGGTGCTGCTGGGCGAGTTCGAGGGAACCAGCGTCGTGCCCGAGGAGGTCGGCGGCGACGGGGACGTGAAGTATCACCTGGGCTACGCCAACGAACGCTCGCTGCCCCAGGGACTCAAGTGCAAGGTCTCGCTTCTGCCCAACCCCTCGCATCTGGAGCTGATCAACCCGATCCAGCAGGGGATCGTCCGGGCCAAGCAGCTCATCTTCGGCGACAAGGGTCGCGGCCGGGTCGTGCCGATCTGCATGCACGGCGATGCGGCGTTCACCGGGCAGGGAATCGTCGCCGAAACCCTCAACCTTTCCGAGCTTCACGGCTTCCGCACCGGCGGCACGATCCACATCATCATCAACAACCAGATCGGCTTCACCACCCCGCCCCAGCAGGAACGGTTCACGCCGTATCCCACGGATGTGGCCAAGACCATTCAGGCGCCGATCTTCCATGTCAACGGGGACGATCCCGAGGCAGTGGTGCACGCCGCCCGACTCGCCATCGCCTTCCGCCAGCAGTTCAAGCAGGACGTGATGATCGACCTGTGGTGCTATCGCCGCCACGGACACAACGAGACCGACGAGCCCAGCTTCACCCAGCCGCTGATGTACAAGCAGATCGAGCGGCATCCCACCGTGACCCGGATCTACTCGCAGAAGCTGATCGAGGCGGGGGTGATCAACCAGGAGCAGCTCAAGCAGATGCGCGACTCGATCATCGAGCGGCTGGAGAGCGCGCGCAAGCTGGCACGGGAGGTCAAACCCAGGATCAAGGTTCCCAGCTTCGGGGGCGTGTGGCGCGGCTTCGGGCGGGCCGGCTCCGACTGGAGCGCCAAGACCAATGTCTCGCGCGATACGCTTCGCAGGGTCGTCGATTGCCTGAAGAACCTTCCCAACGGATTCACGGTTCATCCCAAACTGGTCAAGGTGCTTCAGTCGCGCATCGACGCGGTCTACCAGGGGCGGGGGATCGACTGGGGCTGCGGGGAAATGCTGGCCATTGGCAGCCTGCTGCTGGAGGGCACGCCCGTGCGGCTCGACGGGCAGGATGTCGAACGCGGAACTTTCAGTCACCGCCACGCCGTTCTTCACGATTACAACACCGGCGAAATCTATGTCCCGCTTCAGCATCTGGATCCTAAACAGGGGTGGTTCGCCATTCACAACACGATGCTTTCGGAGCTGGCGGTGCTGGGGTTTGAATGGGGCTTTGCCTCGGCCGATCCGAGAAACCTGGTGATCTGGGAAGCGCAGTTCGGCGACTTTGTCAACGGCGCCCAACCGATCATCGACCAGATTCTGGCCGCCGCGGAATCCAAGTGGCGATACATGAACGGCCTGGTGATGAACCTCCCGCACGGCTACGAGGGCCAGGGACCCGAGCACTCCAACGCGTACCTGGAGCGATTTCTCTCGCTGTGCGCCGAGGAGAACATGCAGGTGGCGGTGCCGACCACGCCGGCGCAGTACTTTCATCTGCTTCGGCGGCAGATTCACCGCAAGTTCCGCAAGCCGCTGGTGAACATGACGCCCAAGAGCCTGCTGCGATTCGAGCCCAGCTTTTCGCGGATCGAGGAGTTCACCGACAGCGCGTTTCAGCTCGTCATCGACGATCCACAGATTCACGTGCCGCGCGAAGTCCGCCGACTGCTGCTGTGCTCGGGTAAGGTTTACTACAGCCTGGTGCAGGCGCGAGAGAAGGCCAAAGCGCACGACATCGCGATCGTGCGGGTCGAGCAGCTTTACCCGTTCCCGCGGAAGGAGCTTGCCGAGGTGCTTGGCCGCTACCGCTGGGCGCAGGAGTTCGTCTGGGTTCAGGAGGAACCGAAGAACCGCGGCGCCTGGAGTTTCATGTGTCCGCGATTGCAGGAGCTGCTGCCGGACACGATCGTGCAGTACGTCGGGCGCGAAGAGAGCGCCAGCCCGGCGACCGGATCGTTCAAGATGCACATCATCGAGGAGCAGGAGCTGCTTGCCGCGGCGGTGGAGCTCAGGCCGACCCGCCCCCCCGCCAGCGCCCCTGCCGCCGCCTCGACACCGGCAACCGCCAGCAGCCCCACGCCGGTGGCGGGATGAGCGCGATGGAGAATCGATGACCGGCGATTCGCCGGCGGCGATGTCTTGAATCTGCGCGGACCTGCTCTACGATTCCACCGCTATGCCGACCAATGTTGTCGTGCCCGCCCTGGGCGAGAGCGTCAGCGAAGCTGTTCTGATCAAGTGGCACAAGCGCGACGGAGAGCCGGTCGCCGCCGATGAGCCAATCGCCGAACTCGAGACCGACAAGGCCAACGTGGATGTTCCTGCGCCGGCGTCGGGCGTGATCAGCCACCGCGTCTCCGAAGGCACGACGGTTCGCATCGGGCAGACGATCGCCACCATCGACGAATCCGCCAGGCCCGCCGCCGGGGCCCCGGCGGCGCAGAGCACGGCAGCGGCGGCGGCCGCGCCCTCGCAACCGGCCGAGCAGCGCACACTCCAGCCAGCCGCCAAAGCGGAGCCCGGCGCTGTCGAGCAGGACCTTTCTCCGGCCGTGCGTCGGATGATTCAGGAACATCAGCTCGATCCGCGTCAGATCACCGGCACCGGCCCTGGGGGGCGAATCCTCAAGGAAGACGTGATCCGGCATTTGGACGAGCTGCGCCAGCCGCAGCGAAGCGATGACACCGACGCCGCGGCGGCAGCGCCGCTCGTCGTGCCCGAGCCATCGGCGACGCCAAGTGAAGGCATTCGCCGCGAGCCGATGAGCAAGATCCGCCGCAGAATCGCCGAGCGGCTGGTGCAGGCGCAGCACACCGCCGCCATCCTCACCACTTTCAACGAGATCGATCTGCACAACGTGCTGGAAATCCGCGCGCGCTACCGGGAGAAGTTCGAGAAGACCTACGGAGTCGGGCTTGGGCTGATGAGCTTCTTCGCCCGCGCATGCGTGCTGGCGTTGAAGGAGTTTCCGAAGGTCAACGCGATGATCGACGGCAATGACATCGTGTATCACGATTATGTGCATCTGGGCATCGCGGTGAGCACGGATCGCGGTCTGGCGGTGCCGGTGCTGCGAAACGCCCACACGATGTCGTTCGCCAAGCTCGAAAGCGAGATCAAGCGGCTGGCCGCCGCCACACGCGAAGGCAAGCTCAGCCTGGAGGAGCTGAGCGGCGGGACGTTCACGATCACCAACGGCGGGGTGTTTGGCTCGTTGCTGTCGACGCCGATTCTCAATCCCCCGCAGAGCGGCATTCTCGGCATGCATGCGATCCAGAAACGTCCGGTCGTCGTGAACGACAAGATCGAAATCCGCCCGATGATGTACGTGGCGTTGAGCTACGATCATCGGCTGATCGACGGACGCGAGAGCGTCACATTTCTTGTGCGGATCAAGGAACTGCTGGAAGACCCGGCCAGGCTGCTGCTGGAGATCTAGCAGGCGCACGGCGGGGCCAGAAGCGGTCCTGCCGCTACAATGCCCGCCATGATCGACCTCTATTCCGACACTCTCACCAAACCCACTCCCGGCATGCGGCGAGCGATGGCGGAGGCGCCGGTGGGCGATGAGCAGAAACGCGAAGACCCCACCACCAACCGGCTCCAGGAGATGGTGGCGGCGATGCTCGGCAAGGAGGCGGCGGTCTTCCTGCCCAGCGGGACGATGTGCAACGCCATCGCCGTCAAGGTCCACACCCAGCCGAGCGACGCGATCCTGTGCGAGCGATCGTCGCACGTGAATCGCAGCGAGTTCGGCGGCGCTGCGATGCTCAGCGGCGTCACGACCGAACCCATCGACGGGCAGCGCGGCTTGTTCAGCCCGCAGCAGCTCGAACAGGCGCTTGCGCGGTTTCATTCGTATGGTCCTGTGCCGAAGCTGGTCTGCGTCGAGCAGACCCACAACTTCGGCGGCGGGTCGATCTGGCCGATCGATCAGCTCCGGGCAGTGTGCGATCTTGCGCATCGACGGAATCTGCTGACGCACATGGACGGCGCGCGGCTGTTCAACGCCTGCGTCGCCGGCGGCATTGCCGCGCGCGACTACGCCGCCTGTGTCGATTCCGTCTGGATCGATTTGAGCAAGGGCCTGGGGTGTCCGATCGGCGCGGTGCTCGCGGGGACGAGGGATTTCATCGAACGCGCCTGGCGGTTCAAGCACCTGTTCGGCGGGGCGATGCGTCAGAGCGGCATCCTCGCCGCCGCGGGGATCTATGCCCTGGAATATCACATTCAAAGACTGCGCGAGGATCATGAGAACGCCAGGCTGCTGGCGGAAGGCCTGGCATCGATCCGCGGCATCCGCGTGGAGAATCCTCAGCCCGAGACGAACATTGTGTTCTTCGACATCCTCCAGACCGGCCTGTCCGTCGCCGAGTTTCAAGCCAGGTGCGAGTCGGCTGGCGTGCGGTTCAGCGGCAGCGGCACACGCCTGCGCGCGGTCACGCACCTGGACGTATCGCGAGCCGACATCGACAGGGCCGTGCAGATCGTGCGGTCGGTTGTAGGAAGGCAACAGGATTGAACCTCACCGGTTGCGGCACTCGCCGCCTGGCGCGATCGTGCTTACAATCCCCGCTCCTATGCCAGAAGAAACGCAGTTCGATCTTGTCGTGATCGGTGCCGGGCCCGGAGGATACGTGGCGGCGATCCGCGCGGCGCAGCTTGGGATGAAGGTGGCGTGCGTCGAACGTCAGTATCTGGGAGGAACCTGCCTGAACGTCGGATGCATTCCCAGCAAGGCGCTGCTGGATTCGTCCGAAAAGTACTACGCGGCGAAAACCCGGCTTGCGCGGCACGGGATCGACGTCGGCGATGTGAAGCTCGATTTGCCCCGAATGATCGCGCGGAAGGAACAGGTGGTAAAAGCGCTGACCGGCGGCGTGGGGATGCTGTTCCGCAAGAACAGGATCGAGCATGTTGTCGGTCATGGGAAGATCACCGCGCCCGATACCGTTGAAGTCACCGCCGCCGGCGGAAGCCCGCGGTTGCTCAAGACCAGGAGAATCCTGATCGCGGCAGGCTCAGCTCCCATCGAGCTTCCCGCCTTGAAGTTCGACGGCCAGCACATCCTCTCCAGCACGGAAGTGCTCAACCTGAACGAAGTGCCCAGTCGCATGATCGTCGTCGGGGCGGGATACATCGGGCTGGAGATGGCGTCGGTGTGGAGCCGGCTGGGCAGCGACGTGCTGGTGCTGGAGTTTCTGGATCGCTGCCTGCCGCCCAGCGACGCCGAGATGGCGCTGGCGCTTCAGAAACTGTTGGAGAAACAGGGACTGAAGTTCCGGTTCAGGACGATCGCCCAGAGCGCGACGGTTGAGAATGGGAAGGTGAAGCTGACGTGGAAGAGCGGCGATGAATCAGGGGTTGAAGAGGTGGACAAGGTTCTCGTGTGCGTCGGGCGCAGACCGGTCAGCGACAACCTGGGGCTGGAGCAGTTGAACGTGAAGAAGGATGCGAAGGGGTATATCGTCGTCAACGAGCGGTTTGAGACGAACGTGCCCGGCGTGTTCGCGATCGGCGACGTGATAGGCGGGATCATGCTGGCACACAAGGCGGAAGAGGAAGGCATCGCCGCGGTGGAGATGATGGCCGGCAAGCCGGGCCACGTGAACTATCACTGCTGCCCGGCGGTGGTGTACACCCATCCGGAGCTGGCGCAGGTTGGATACACCGAAGAGGAAGCGACCCGCGCCGCCGGACGCAATGGAATCAGGGTGGGCAAATTCCCGTTCATCGCCAATGGTCGGGCCAGAGGGATGGACGAAACCGACGGCTTCGTGAAAGTGATCGCGGATGCGAAGACCGACCGGCTGCTGGGCGTGCACATCCTGGCCGCCCACGCCAGCGACATGATCGCCGAAGCCGTGGTGGCGATGGAGTTCGGCGGCAGCAGCGAGGACTTGGCGCGCAGCTTCCACGCCCATCCGACGCTGCCCGAGGCGTTGAAGGAAGCGGCGCTG
Organism: Fontivita pretiosa; assembly: GCF_050410795.1. Lineage (GTDB taxonomy): Bacteria > Planctomycetota > Phycisphaerae > Tepidisphaerales > Tepidisphaeraceae > Fontivita > Fontivita pretiosa. The sequence goes on from NZ_CP191258.1 coordinate 80,948, forward strand.
GCGGTGGAGAAACGGGCGATTCACATTTGAGGGCCGGACACGTCGAAGCAAGCCCAGCCGCCAAGGTCGCGAAGCAGCGCGAAGTCTTCGGGAAAGAGCTGTTGCGGTGACCACGCCAGCTTCGTGATCATCACGGTTTCGCGGTTGTTCTGTACTCAGATCCTGCAATGACACACCACTCCCACCCTTGCGCGCGTATTTCGGCATCCGGCACCTGATTTGCACCCCTTGCATGCGTCGAAGCGCACATGCCCGGCAATGTCCGATGCGACAGATGAGACCGCCGGGCAAGCCGTTTTGACGTGAACTCATGCACGGAGGTCACAATGGCAGCGACTCAGCGTGCGCTGGTGGCGGTGTTTGACGATCGGCTTGCCGCGGAACGCGCGGTGCGCGACCTCGAGGCGGCGGGATTCGACGAAGGCACTATCGGCTTTGCCCTGCGCGGCTCGGACGTTACCCGAGGCGGAATGATCACTGACGCGACGGGAACCAAGGATGCGCGCGGCGCGGTGGCGGGAGCGGCGACGGGAGCGGTCGTCGGTGGGGTTCTGGCGGCGGCGGCGTCCGTGCTGCTGCCGGGGGTCGGGCCGGTGGTGGCGGGTGGAATCCTGGCCAGCTTCTTCGGCGGCGCGGTCGCCGGCACTGCCGTCGGCGGAATCCTGGGCGCGCTGGTGGGGCTGGGAGTCTCAGAACAGGAGGCAGCGTACTACGAGCAGATGTTTCATTCGGGCAAGGCGATCGTGGCCGTCAAGCCCGGCAAGCGCGCCGCCGAGGCAGCACAGATCCTGTGTCGTCACGGCGGCTATGAGATGCACCATCGTCCGGTCAGCCCCGTGCCTACGGAAGGCCCCTTCAGCCAGCCATAAGGCACTGGGCGATGCCCTTGAGAGGATCGCAGCTCATGCATCCACAACTGGCGATTTGTCACGCTCAGGCACTGAGCCAACCTGAAGACGGTCGGCAGTCGGCCCGACTCGCGGAGGTGCTGTTGCGCATTTTCGATCTGGTCAGCGATTGCGCGGCGGGGGTATGCTCAGGGATCAAATGGATGGGCCAGCGCGCGGTCGTGACGTTGTGGCCGCGCTGCGCGGTCCGGGCGTCGGCGAACAGGGACGCGCTGACCTGTAGCCGCATAGGAGATACATATGAAACGAGCCTTCGAAGACGGCGTTGCGCTGCTGCTTGGAGCCGGGCTGGGTATGGCGGCGATGTATCTGCTGGATCCGCAAAGCGGTGCTCGGCGAAGACGCCGGATCGGGCGCCGCGCCAGCGAGCTGCTCAGCGACACTTCCCACTCACTGTCGCGGGGCACACAACAGGTGCTCTCGAGAATCTCCGGCGGGTTCAGCGGAGTGTCCGACAGCGACCGCGGCATCGCCCGCCGGATGCGGCGCTGGTCGGCGGCGGCGATGAGCGAGCCAACCGCCGCAGCCTCGCGGTGGGTGCGAGGCACCACCCAGGCGGCCAGCGAGCAATACCGCAAGCTGCCGAGCATGCGCGAGCTGCGTCGCCTGATGCAGGAGACGATTCGCCAGAGTCTGCCGGCCTTGAGCAGTTGGCGTGGGCGGGAGAGGCGATGGACGCATGACCAGAGCGGGTCGGGAAGGTATCGGGCGGCCTCGGGGATCGGCGGCGCGATCGGATTGATCGCGCTTGGGGCAGGGATGGCGTATCTGTTCGATCCGCAGCAGGGTCGGGCGCGAAGGGCATACCTTCGCGACAAGCTCATCTCGTTCGCCAACGACACCAGCGAGTTTGTGCGCCGAAGCGGACGGCACCTGTCGAATCGAATTCAGGGCAGCGTCGCCGAAGGACGGGGCTGGTTCGGCCATGAGCAGGTTGACGACGAACAACTTGCCGAGCGGGTGCGGTCTGCGATCGGGCGGGCCGGGGTGTCGTCGAGCCAGGTGCAGGTTTCGGCCAGCCACGGTCACGTCACGCTGCGTGGCTCGTTGCCGCGGGATCAGATCAAGGCCGTTGCGACCACGGCGTACCGGGTGCGCGGGGTGCGTAGCATCGATTGTCAGATCACACCCGCGGAGCCGGGAGATGTCGTGGGACGATCGCAGACGACGACAGGCGGATCACCGAGCCAAGGGCCGAGCGCGCCGCAGCCGACGTTGATGTGAGCGCGTGAACCATGCCGGCCGGACACCTGAACGCCGGACGGCTCATGTCCCCATGATGCCGGCGGATTCTGTCGGATCGGATTCTCCGGATGCGAGCAGCGCCTGTTCCGCGTCTGCCTCCTGTTGCATCCGCCACAGCACGTAGACCGAGCTGAAGCCCACGTAAAAGTACCCGCCGGCGAAGATGCACAGGAACGGAATGGTGCCCTGCCCGAATCGATACCACAGGCTGATCCAGATGCACACCGCCATGTAGCAGCCGAAGGCGATTTCGATGATTGGCAGGGCCAGGCGATGGAAGGTGAAAACCCTGGCGGGTCGATAGGTGGTGTTGTTCGCGGCGCCGGTATGCCCGTACTTTGGCGTGCGGACAAACTCGCTGGGCTTCCGCTTGATCGCGCTCCAGATGGCCTCGAAGACGGCTTTGGTGTTGTTCAGGCTGATCCCCACGCCCAGCGCCATGAGGAACGGCAGGTACAGCAGCGACTTCCATCCGACGCGGCGTCCGAACAGCTCACGCTGCCCGAAAACGAAGAACGTGCTGGCCGAGCAGGTCGCGAGGATGAACAGGCTGATGGAAAAGACGTAATGTCCCCAGGTGTGGGCCTTGAACGGGGCGAAGTAATTGAAGAACGTGGGATACATCAGCAGCGTGAGGATCACCATCAGCGGGTAGACCAGCGTGTTGGTAAGGTGGAAGAACGCCTCGGTCTTGATGCCGTAGCTCAGGTGCTTGCTGCGGAGGATTCGCGGCAGCAGCTTTATCGCCGTCTGCATCGAGCCTTTGGTCCATCGATGCGCCTGCTGCTTGAAGCTGATCATTTCCGGGGGCAGTTCGGCCGGGGCGCAGAACTGAGGCAGGTAGACGAACTGCCAGCCCTTGAGCTGGGCGCGGTAGCTGAGGTCCAGGTCTTCGGTGAGGGTGTCATGCTGCCAGCCGCCGGCATCCTCGATGGTGGCGCGTCGCCACACGCCGGCCGTGCCGTTGAAGTGCATGAACCGTCCGGAGCGATTGCGGGCGGTGTGCTCGATGACGAAGTGCCCGTCGAGGAAGATGGCCTGGCTCTTGGTCAGCAGTGATGCATCGCGATTGAGGTGATCCCAGCGGACCTGAACCATGCCGATTTTTTCGTCGGTGAAGTAGTGGACGACGTTGAGCAGGATGTCGCGTGGGGGCAGGAAATCGGCGTCGAAGATGGCGATGAACTCGCCGCTGGCCTGTTTGAGGCCCTCGGCCAGCGCGCCGGCCTTGTAGCCTTCGCGGTTGGTGCGATGAATGTACTTGATGGGGTGCCCTTTGGCGGCCATCTCCTGGCAAGCCTTGCGGGCGATCTCGGCGGAGTGGTCGGTGCTGTCGTCAAGAACCTGTATTTCCAGCAGTTCACGCGGGTAGTCGATCTGGCAGGAGGCCTTGATGATCCGCTCGGCGACCAGGTCCTCGTTGTACATGGGCAACTGGACCGTGACCCGCGGAAGCTGCTCGAAACGTCCCTTGGGCGTGTAGACCTTGTTGCGATGCTTGAGGTACAGGTACACCAGCATATAGCGGTGGAAGCCATAAATTGCCACAGCCAGCAGGATGGCCACGTAGCTGACAATCCCAGCGTTGTGTAGTAGGTGCTCCCACATAGATGAATCATTTCGATTTAGCCCTCGCGATCATGCGCGAGGTATGCTTCGGTTTCCCTGTATGATCTACCCATGAGGGGCCAATCCGTGGCAGCGGTGCCCTGCCCCTGGTATATGCGGGCACCGCCTGGGGCTATTTCATCCCGCCTGATATTCGCCATCGTATCAGACGCATCCACCCCGCTCTGGGTCCACCGCGAGTTTGCCGCCGCAGCCGACCGGCGGGCAGATCACGGATGTGTTCATGGTGCTGACTCTGATGAAGCCATGCAAACGCAGTGCAATCGTTTATTCTTGCCAGATTCGGCGATTGTACGGGCAAGCGTCAGAAACTGTCAATAAGCTGCGTCTGTGACGACACTTACCACAGTTCCGGCCACAAGTTGCGCGTTGGCGCCAGGTTGTCGGCGCACAACCACGCCCCGACACGCCGCACCATGCAACCAAAGGCGCCGGCGACGCGGAGACTGACGGTAGTATCTGCTGTGGCCAGCGGAGTTGGGAACGGCAAAACGCCCCGGGGCTCAGATCAAGGTCGCCCGGCTACCTCCGCCGCCGTGGGGGTCGACGGCGGCGCGAGCCGCCGCCTCGCACCCCCGCGTGTCCGCGGGCACGTGGCCCGTGTTTGGCCTTGTGCTTGGCTTTCACGTGCGGATGGGGTGGGGCTGGCTTGTGCGGCGCGGCGCCATGGCGCGGCAGAATCTGGCGAACCGACAGGTCCAGCTCGCGACGCGGCAGATCCACCTTGACCACGATCACCCTGGCGACATCCCCGATCCCGATCCGTTGCCCGGTCCGTTGCCCTCGGATTCGCCCGGCTTGCTCGTCCACCTCCCACCAGTCATCCAGCAGGTCCTCGTATCGGATCAATCCGTCGATCAGCCAGTTGGTAAGCTGCACGAAGATGCCGAAGTTGGTGATCCCGGTCACCACGCCTGTGAACTCATCGCCGATGTGTTTGCTGAGCAGTTCCAGCAGCTTGACGCGGCGAAGCTCCTGCTCGGCATCTTCAGACCGCCGCTCGGTGAAGCTCAGGTGTCGCCCCAACTCGAGCAACTCCTTCTCGTCTGGAACATCTTCCAGAATCACCTTGCCCTTGCGGCCGCCCTTGACTCGGCCCACCGGACCATCGCTGAAGCGCGCATCGATGGCGTGAAAGTAGGCGTCGAGCAGTCGGTGGATCGTCAGGTCGGCGTATCGGCGAATGGGGCTGGTGAAGTGGCAGTAATGCTCGCTGGCCAGTGCGTAGTGACCGATGGGCAATGGCGAATACTCGGCCCGCGTCAGGCTCTTGAGTACCGCCAAATTGATCGCGAACGCTTCAGGCTTGCCCTTGACCGACTCCAGCAATCGCTGAAGCGCGTATCGGTCGATGACCTTGGGCAGGCGATACCCGGCGACCTCGGTAAAGTGACGCAGCCGGGTCATGTCTTCCAGATCCGGTTCGGGGTGGATTCGCCTCAGGAAAGGGACATTAAGCGAATCCAGCAGACGGGCCACCGCCTCGTTGGCCTCCACCATGAACATCTCGATCAGCGTGTGAGTGAAGCTGGTGTCCTCCGGAACGGCATCGACAACCCGCCCGTTCTCATCCAGGACAAGCTCCACCTCGGGCAGGTCCAGCACAAGCTGTCCCTGGGCCAGCCGGCGCTTCTGAATCCGCCGCGCCAGTGTGTTCATCTGTCCCAGCAGTTTGACGACCTGAGGCGGATAATCGCCGATGACGCGGTCGCCTTCCGGATGTGGAATGACCCCGGCGCCGTCGATAATGGCCTGGGCCTCACGGTATCGCAGTCGCTTGCTGCTTTTGATGATCGAGTTGGCAAAGCGTGTGCGTATGGGGCGCGCATCATCGTCGAAGGTGATGAACACGCTCTTGCACAGCCGCGGCACCCCCTCCTGCAACGAACACACGCCATTGCTGAGGATCTCCGGCAACATTGGAATCACGAAGCCGGGAAAGTACGTGCTGTTGCCTCGCTGCCTGGCTTCCTGATCCAGCGCCGCGCCCTGCCTGACGAAAAACGACACGTCGGCGATGTGCACGCCAAGTTCCCAGTGCCCGTGCTCCACCTGCCGCAGGCTGATGGCGTCGTCGAAGTCCTTGGCGTCGTCCGGGTCGATGGTGCAGATCACCTGATCGGTAAGATCGAGCCGGCGACGGCGCTCACGCTCGACGTCGAACGAATCGACCGCATGCCTCGCCTCGGCCAGCGCGCGATCGGGAAACTTTTCCGGCAGGTTGAACTGAACGATGACGCTTTTCAGATCGACGTCCTTGTCGCCTGCACGTCCAAGCACTTCGGTAATCACGCCCTGGGGCCACTGCCCGGGCTCCTGCGGATAGCTGGTGATCTCGACAACCACCTTGGTTCCGGGCCTGATGTGCCTGGAGGCGGCATCGGGCGTGAGAATCGGCTCGGTAAGGGTATTGCCGTCGGGATTGACGGCCCACTGCCCGGCGATACGTACCAGCGTTCCGGCGAAACGTTTATTGGTCCGCTCGACGATTTCGATGACGCGCCCGGTGTAGATCGTGCGTCCGTCGCGCTGCCCGCGACTGGTGATCCGGGCGCGCACGATGTCGCCAGTCAGCGCGCCGTTGTTTTCGCCGGGGGGGATGTACAGATCCTCGTGCGATTCGGGATCCAGCGGAACCACGAAGCCGAAGCCGCGACGATTGTGACGGTAGGTGCCGGTGAACTCATCGCGGCCGGTGCGCTGCGTCGGCAGCACGACGTTCCCGCCGGCCCCCAGCACCACCCGCCCCTGACGCATCAGCTCACGGAGCGCTTCGCGAAACGCCGGGTAATGTTCCTCACCGGCGACATTGAGCTGCCGGGCCAGCCTGCGCGGTCGCAGCGGGCGATACTGCTCGCTGCGCAGATGCTCGATGATCCGCTGCTGAAGTTGCTCGTGTTCGTGGTCTTGTCTGGACATGAAATCTCAGTTTACCCGCAATCGGGCGTGTTGGTGATTGGCAGAAAACGGGGGAACGTGAAACAGGACGGTGGCAGTGCGCGGTGCTCAGCCTTCCACCACGCTCTTTTCGATCGGCTCGACGGTGACGCCCTTGCTGCGCAGGAACTCCATCGCCGCCAGCACCTCCTCCTTCTTGCCGCTCAGCAGCACCGCCATGATGCCGATCTCGTTCTGCACGCTGGCCTGGCGGATGTCGAAGACCACGTCGGGGAACTTGCGGCTCATCTGCCAGATGATCGGCTGCTCGACCTGAGCACGGGTCGGGAAGGTGAACCAGCAGCGGCGGGAATACTGTTCTGACATGTCCTTCACTTCATCTGACATGACAACCTGAGAAGGTGAGGGGGTGAGCAGATGAACAGAAGTTGCGTGCGGTATTTCTCACCTTGTCACCTTGTCATGCGCCCCACCCGCGATCGCCGGAACAATGCTGATCTCGTCGCCTTCTTTCACGGGCGTGTCCAGATTCTTCAGGAAACGGATGTCCTCGTCATTCAGATAGACGTTGACGAAGCGGTTGAGTTGATTGGGGCCTTTGAACAGGCGAGTTTCGATTCCGGCGGCGGCGTTCTTGAGATTATTCAGCACTTCGCCGACGCTGGCGCCGCTGGTCTCAATCACATCGGCGCCATTGGTGTAGTTCCGCAGGGGCGAGGGGATTCGTACCTTCACGCTCATCAGCTCAGCACTCCAGTCCAGCTCAAAATCCGTTGCCTCGGACGCGCCACCGTTGGCCGCGCCTCCGGGACGATTATAGTGCAATCAGGCCGTTGTTGCGACCTTGCGGCCGGCGGGACGCGAGGCCGGCGGCAACACCCCGCCGTTCTGCTGCTTCAACAACGCATCGAACTCCGTGATCTTCGGATCAATCACGACCGGATATGGCAGCTCATCGGCCACCACTTCCTGCGTCTTCAGCCCGTTGCCGGTAATGCTGACCACAATCGACTCGTCGCGGGGAATGCGACCCTGCTCCAGCAGCTTGATCGTCGCGGCCAGTGTCGTACCGCCGGCCGGTTCGGTCCAGATCCCTTCGGTGCGCGCCAGGAGCTTGATCGCATCGACAATTTCACGATCCGTGGCGCTCTCGCCCCAGCCACGCGATTCCTGCACCACCTTGTAGGCGTAATACCCGTCAGCCGGGTTGCCGATGGCGATGCTCTTGGCGATGGTGTTGGGTTTCTGCGGTTCGATGATGTCGCTGCCTTTGTGAATCGCCGTGACCACCGGGTTGCACCCCGCCGCCTGCGCTGAATAGATCTTCGGCTTATTGTCCGCCACCAGCCCCAGCTCGATCAGTTCCCGATACGCCTTGTAGACCTTAGGCAGGATGGTTCCCCCGGCCGTCGGGATGATCGTGTGCTGCGGCAGTTCCCAGCCCAGTTGTTCGGCGATCTCAAAGCCGTAGGTCTTGGCGCCCTCCGTGTAGTAAGGCCGCAGGTTCACGTTCACGATCGCCCAGCCATACTTGTCGGCGATTTCGGTGCACAGGCGGTTCACGTCGTCGTAGTTGCCGCGAATCCGCACCATCGTCGGCCCGAAGATCAGCGAACCCAGCACCTTTCCCTGCTCCAGATCATGCGGGATCATCACGAAGCAGCGGATGCCCGCCTGCGCCGCATGCGCCGCGGTGCTGTTGGCCAGGTTTCCCGTCGAAGCACACCCGACCGTGTCGAAGCCGAACTCCACGGCCTTGGAAATTGCCACCGCGACCACCCGCTCCTTGTACGAGTACGTCGGGTAGTTGCAGGAATCGTCCTTGATCCAGAGCTGCTTGCAGCCAAGCTCGCTGGCCAGGCGATCGGCACGCTTCAGCGGCGTGAAGCCGGAGTGAAATCCGCTTACCGGCTTGTCCACCGGAAGCAGGTCCTTGTACCGCCACAGGCTCTTGGGCCCGCGGGCGATCGACTCCCGCGTCACCTTTCCCTTCATCTTCGCGTAGTCGTATTCGACTTCGTAAGGTCCGAAACATGACTCGCACACGTGCACCGGCGCCACCGGCACGCGATGTCCGCATTCCTTGCACCGCAGGCCAAGAACGTAGCTCATGATTCGTCAGCAGGCAGCATGCACGAAGCAGCGGACAGTAAAGCACACGTCTTCACTGCCTGCCGTCGGCTGCGTGCTGCCTGCTCTCCAAAACAGAAAAACCTCTTCCTGCGATAAGAAGAGGCTTCGTGAACGTCTGATGCAGCTTCTTCTTATCTTCCCCACCGGATGACCATCATCCGACAGGCGGGAATTAGCACCACTGCGTCAGGGTCTTCTCAATCAAGCCAACAAGGCAAAACACCCTTCGCCGGTTGCTGTGGCTTCATCGGGCCCGGCCCTCTGCCACTCTCGATAAGAGATCCGTATTTACTTGTTCGGACGACGTGAATTCTAGTTGCGGCCGCCGCGCTGTCAAGTTGCACTGTCACGCCCGGCCATCACGTACAATGCTTTCCACACAGGAAAAGACGGAGCCGACACGTGTTTGATCGATTCTATTACGGCGTCTGCTACTACCCCGAGGCGTGGGACCCGCGCAGGCATGAGTCGGATATCCAGCGCATCGCGCGGGCCGGATTCAACCTTGTCCGCATGGGCGAAGGCGCCTGGAGCTACTGGGAGCCACAGGAAGGCAGATACCAGTTCGAGCTTTTCGACCGTGTCATCGAGCTGTGCCGCCGGCACGGAATTCGTGTGATTCTGGGCACTCCCACCTACGCCGGCCCGGCCTGGATCGCCAACAAGTACCCCGAAGTACTGCGATGGAACTTTGAGCGCATCCCGATGAAGCATGGCAGCCGGCGTTTCTACAACTACACCTCGCCAAAGTTCCTGGAGTTGTCCGACCGAATCTGCACCGCGCTGGCTGAACACTATAAAGACAACGACGCGGTGATCGGCTGGCAGCTCGACAACGAGTTCAACTGCCATATGGACGTCAGCTACGCCCCCAGCGATACGCTGGCGTTCCGCGCCTGGCTGAAAAGCAAATACCGCACGATCGAGCGGCTGAACCGGGCGTGGGGCACGAAGTTCTGGTCGCAGACCTACAGCGACTGGGACGAAATCGACCTGCCACATCCGACGGCGACGGTGCTGAACCCCACGCAGTTGCTCGATGAATCGAGGTTCATCAGCGACACCGTCGTGTCATTTGCCCAGCGACAGGCCGCCATACTGCGCCGCTTCAACAGGCGATGGCTCATCACCCACAATGGCTTGTTCGGAAACATCGATGGCCCGGCGCTGGCGGCTAAGCTCGACTTCTTCTCCCACGATCAGTACCCGCTGTTCTACAACGACTGGCCGCAGTACGCGCTGGACCTGGTGCAGGCCCGCAGCCTGTCGTTTCCCTGGGCAATCCTGGAGCAGCAGTCGGGCCCCGGCGGGCAGATGCACTACCTGCACCGCACGCCCCGCCCCGGCGAAATCAGACTCTGGGCCTGGCAGAGCATCGCCCACGGCGCGCGACTGCTGAGCTATTTCCGCTGGCGGACCTGCCCGTATGCTCAGGAGCAGCATTGGCACGGACTGCTCGATCCGGACAACCGCGACAACCGACGATTGCAGGAGGCCACCACCGTCGGACGCGAGCTGCGCCGGTTGCCACCGGATCTTCTGGACGCTCCGGTCGTGCGATCCGTTGCACTGCTTCGCGACTTCGACAACGACATCAATGAGCGGCGCATCAACACCTATATCCAGGACGGCGCATGGGAACTTGGGCGATGGCATGCGGCGCTGGCGAAAATGCACATCCCGGTGGACATCGTCTGGCCCACGTCGGATCTGAGCGGCTATCGCGTGCTGGTGGCGCCGCATCTGAAGATCCTTGACGCGGCGATCGTGAAGCGGATGTACGCTTTCGTCCGCGGCGGCGGGACGCTGATCCTGGGCGCGCAGAGCGGATCCAAGGATCGCAACGGCCATCTTGTGCAAAGGCCTCTGCCCGGCCTGCTGTGCACGCTGGCCAATGTCCAGATCGACGACTGGACCACGCTGCCGCAGAACCAGACGCGCACCGCGCGCATGGCCGACGGCGGGGCATCGATCGAGATGATCAGTTTTGTCGAGCGTCTGAGGCCCCTCAGCCGCTCGACGAAGGTTCTGGCGACATGGGTCACGGACGACGATCTGCTGCCGCCGGGCAGCGCCGCCATCACGCTTCATCGCATCGGCAGGGGCGCAGTGATCTACATCGGCGGATATCTGCCGACCCACGCCATCAACGCCTTCGTGCGCGCCATGATCGATGATCTGTCAGTGTCTGCGACGATCGATGCTTCCGAGCAGGTCGAGGCCGTCGCCCGGCAGATGTCCAGCGGAACCGCGATCTTCCTGCTGAACCACGACCGCAGCAGCCAGCGCGTCGCGGGTCTGGCCGATGGAGCAATGGAGTTGCTCACAGGCCGGCGCGTGAGCGGCGGGCACCTGGTCCTGCCGCCGCGCGGAGTGGCGATCGTGGCGCCGCGTTCAGCTCGTGGCCGGCGATGAACCTCGATGCGGCTCAGCGCACGCCGCGCGCAATCAGTTCGAGTTGGGCGGCGGTCAGCAGCCAGTGCAGCACTGCCCGCCCCGGCCTGACTTCACCGGCGAACTCGAGCAGGCAGGCGCCGGCCTTGCCCAGCTTCACGGGCGAAAAGTTCCGTTCCGCGATCGCCAGACCCACCAGTTGGCTCAGGATCGGCTCGTGCCCGACCAGCGCGATCGAGCGCATCGCCGCCGGCTGGGAATTGAGCCAGTCGATGATCCGGACCGGATCCTGACCCGGCGCCAGGCACTGCACCTCCTGGATGTCCAGGTCCTGGTACTGCCGCGACACGATCCGGGCCGTTTCCATGGCCCGCACGAATGGACTGCTGGCCAACAGGTCGATCCGCTCGACCATTTCCGCCAATGCCCTGGCGGTGCGACGGACTGCCTTGCGTCCTTCCTCGGTCAGCGGCCGCTTCTGGTCCGGCTCGCCGCTGCGGGCGAATATCTCCTGGTCCTCGGCTTCTCCATGACGAATGATCAGCACGTTCATGGACTGCTCCTCTCTGATCCCTGCGGCACAGCGGCATGGTGACTTACCCGCATGCGCACAGCCCGTGCCGGCTGCCGCGGCGCCATTAGCGACCGCGCCCACGGCTCACAGGATGAACCGGCTCAGGTCCTCGTCTTTGACGATATCCGCCAGCCGTTCGCGAACGTACTGGCCGGTGATCGTCACGTGCTTTTCCTTCATGTCCGGTGCGTCGAAGCTGATGATCTCAAAAACCCGCTCCATGATCGTATAGAGCCTTCGCGCGCCGATGTTCTGGGTGCGGCGATTGACGTCATAGGCGATCTGGGCCATCGCGTCGATCGCGTCATCGCTGAACTCCACCGTCAGCCCCTCGGTGCTCAGCAGCGCCGCCTGCTGTCGCGTCAGCGAATTCTTCGGCTCGCGCAGAATCCGCACGAAGTCCTCCCTGGTCAGGTCCTGAAGCTCCACGCGGATCGGAAACCGGCCCTGAAGCTCGGGCATCAGATCACTGGGCTTGCTCTGATGAAACGCGCCGGCGGCGATGAACAGAATGTGATCCGTCCTCACCGGACCGTAACGCGTCATCACCGTGCTGCCCTCGACGATCGGCAACAGGTCGCGCTGCACGCCCTGGCGGCTGACGTCCGGGCCGTAGGCCTTGTCGGTTCCCGCGATCTTGTCGATCTCATCCAGGAAAATGATCCCCGACTGCTCGACCCGATCGATCGCTTCGGCGGTAATCTTCGACTTGTCGATCAGCTTCTCGGCCTCCTGCGAGAACAGGACCTTGCGCGCATCGCGCACGCTCATCCGCTTGGTCTCGCGTTTGGTCGGCAGCATCTTCTCGAACATGTTCTGAAACTCGATGTCCATCTCCAGCCCGGCCTGTCCGAGCACGCCGACAACCGTGCCGCGCTCCTCGATGGTCAGCTCGACGGTCCGATCCTCCAGCACGCCGGCGCGAAGCTGCTCGCGCAGTTTTTCCCGCGTGCGGGAGTGCTTTTTCTGTTCCGCGTCATCCTCCACATCCGACACGCCCGCTGAAGCGGGCAAGCCCCCGGGCATCGGCAGCAGCAGGTCCAGCAGGCGTTCCTCGACCTGCTTTTCGGCCTCGGGCTTGACCGTTTCGGTCATCTCCGCGCGGACCATGTTGATGGCGTAATCCAGCAGGTCGCGGATCATCGAATCCACATCGCGTCCGTGGTAGCCGACCTCGGTGAACTTGGTCGCCTCGATCTTGATGAACGGCGCGCCGGTCAGCCCCGCCAGACGACGGGCGATCTCGGTCTTGCCCACGCCCGTCGGGCCGATCATCAGGATGTTCTTGGGCCAGATATCCTGCCGGAGGTTTTCCGGAAGTTGCTGCCGACGCCAGCGGTTGCGAATCGCGATGGCCACGGCGCGCTTGGCCTGGTCCTGGCCAACGATGTACTTATCCAGCTCACAAACGATCTGTCTGGGTGTCAAATGACGCATGGTTGAACATCTTATCGCCCCTGCCCGCAAAATGGGGAACCGCTGAACATATCCAAGCTGCCGATCCGGCATGCGCTTCTAAATCTGATTGCCAATTCGCACGATGAGCAGCAGAGGCCGCCACACTGTTGCGGTGCTTTACAATGGTCACGGACCTGATCCTGGCTGCGCGACTGGATTTTGCCGGCTTCGCCGCGATCACGCTGGCGGCGATGGCGCTGTCGCACTGGTGGATCCGCCGCCGGTACGAGTCTGCGCGGCTGCCCGTCTGGACCTGGATCGTGTCCATGGTTCTGCTGGCGGCAAGCTATGCAGCCAGCGAGCTGGCCAGCAAGATCGAGCACGATCGCCTGCGCGGCATGATCGAGGGGCTGGCGCCAACGTACGCCGAGGAACTGGCCCGCGCCGGACATGACAGGCTCTCGTTCGACACCCCGCCTGACGATCCGCTTTACCTTCAGTTGATCGAAATGCAAAAGCGCTGGCTGCGGAACAACCCGCGCGTGGCGGACATCTATACCGTGGCCAGGCGCGCCGACGGCGGGTACGCATTTTTGGTCGATTCGGAAACCGATTACGATGGCGACGGCCAATACCAGGGCCAGCGCGAGGCGCGCACCCCGATCGGCGAAAGCTTCGACGACGCCGACGAAAAGCTCGCCGCCGCCTTCGGCGGAAAGCCGACCTTCGACTGCGAACCGTTCACCGATCGCTGGGGAACCTGGGTGTGCTCGTATTTCCCCATCCGCGATGCCAACGGGCAGGTCAGCGCCGTCCTCGGTGTGGACTACCACGCCCATGATTGGAACGCCGCCGTTCTGCGCGCACGCGCGACCATTCTGGGTTTTGCCGGGCTGCTGATCGCGGTAATCCTCGGATCCTCCGTGAATCTGACCGTAGTGCGCCAGGAGTTGATCCGACGCACCGCCGTCGAAGAGGCGCTTCGCCAGAGCGAAGCCAACTTCCGCCAGCTTGCCCTTCATGATCGATTGACCGATCTGCCCAACCGGGCCCTGCTGCACGATCGGCTGAGCCAGGCGGTGCTGCGGGCGCAAAGGCACCCCGAATACAAGTTCGCCCTGATGTTCCTGGATCTGGACCGTTTCAAGCTGATCAACGACGGCCTGGGGCACGCCGCGGGCGATCTGCTGCTGCGAGCTGTCGCAGACCGCCTGCGCGCCGTCCTTCGCGACGGCGACACCATCGCCCGCGCCGAACTGCAACTCGGGTATGATTCGGCCTGCTCGTTCGCGGCGCGTCTGGGCGGCGATGAGTTCGTCGTCCTGCTCGATTCCATCTCTGGCAACGAGGATGTCCAGATCGTTGCTTCGCGCATCCTGCGGGCGCTGTCCGAGCCTTTTATGCTCAACGGACAGGCGATCCATCCGGGCGTGAGCATCGGCATCGCCCTGAGCGATCCTCGATACGATTCCGGCGAGCAGATGCTCCGCGACGCCGACACCGCGATGTACCACGCCAAGGCGCAGGGTCGCGGCCGGCACGCCATCTTCCATCCTGCCATGCACGCTCGGGTGCTCGAACGGCTTACGGCCGAAAACGACCTGCGCCAGGCGATTGCGCGTGGCCAGCTCAGCCTGGAGTTTCAGCCGATCATCTCTCTGACCGACCGCCGCCTGCGCGGGTTCGAAGCGCTGGCGAGGTGGAACCACCCGGTCCGCGGGCGCGTCTCCCCGGAACTGTTCATCCCCTTGGCCGAGGAAACCGGGCTGATCGTGCCCCTGGGACTGTGGGTCCTGGAACAGGCCTGCCAGATGCTGGCACAGTGGAAACAGCAGATGCCCCGGCATGCCGAATCGCTGACGATGAACATCAACGTGTCGCGGCGGCAGTTCGAGTCGGCGGGACTCGTCGAGCAGATCGCCTCGGTGCTTCAACGGACAGCGCTGCCGCCGTCGGCACTGAAGATCGAGATCACCGAGAGCCTGATTGCACACGATCCAGTGGCAACCGCGCGGGTGATGGCGCAGCTCAAGGCGATGGGCGTGGGCCTGGTGATCGACGACTTCGGCACCGGCTCGTCATCGCTGGGCAATCTGCACAGCTATCCGCTGGAGGGATTGAAGATCGATCGCTCGTTCATTTCCCACGCCTCACTTCGCCGGGACTACGCTGCGGTGATCAATTCGATCATCGATTTGGCGCGAAACCTGGGGATGACGGTGGTCGCCGAGGGGGTGGAGACGCGCGAGCAGTCGGCATTGCTCCAGGCGTTGGGATGCGAGCTGGCGCAGGGGTTTCTGTTTGCCCGTCCGCTGCCCGCCGCCGACGCCGCAGCCTTCATCGCCGCTCACGCCCTGCCCGCCGCCAATGCCGCCGCGTAGCGCGCCAGCACCCGCGTGTGAAGCGGCGGGCAACCGATCCCCGGCTCATGTGCGGCCCGGCGCGGGGACGCCCGCTTCTTCGCGGCTGTTGACGGCGCGTGGCAGCGGTTGGCCCTGCTCGTCCTTGAACAGCCGCGGGAACGCCATCCGCAGTTGCTTTCGCCGCTCGGGATCCTTGCTGCGGGGCATCACGCCCTGGTAGGCAAAGCGATGGGCGATGCCGGAATACGTATGGGGTCCGGTCCAGATGCTGATGATGTTCCGCCGCGGGATCTCCGAGCGGTTCGGCCCGCCGCCGTGGATGATGTTCACGTGAAACAGCACCGCCGACCCCGCAGGGCACTTCACCGTCACCGGCTCGATGTCCCTGGGCAGCTTCGCCTCGGGGATGTGCATGTCCGACGGCGGCACCGACTCGTGCGGGATGCGATGCGTGCCCGGGTAGACCACGGTTGCGCCGTTGGCCTGGCTCATCTCGTCCAGACAGATCATCGCTGTGAGCAGGTTGGGCGAGGTGTGCTGGAGGTAAGGCAGGTCGCGGTGCCAGACGAACGCGCTGCTGACGCGCGGCGCCTTGATGATCGCCTTGTAGTTGTGAAACGCGAACTCGCTGGTGCCAAACAGCGTCTCCAGCACGTCCAGCAGCGGCTCGTGGCAGATCAAATCCGCGAAGATCGGATCGAACATCGGCAGCTCCATGATGAGCTTGATGGCGTCGCCGATCCTTTCCGGCGGCAGGTCGTTGGTCTGGGGCTGGAACTTGAGAAAGTCCTGCTCGAGCTGAATATGCACGCGCAGGCTGGGCGGAAGGCGGTTGTAGTTGCTGGTGATCCTGTCCGCCGCCGCGCGCAGCCGCCCGAGCAACTCGGCATCCACGCAGTCGGGCACGACCACATATCCATCCCGCTCGTAATCGGCCTTCCACCGTTGGGGTTCGTGCTTCATGGCTGCTCGCTTCCTTAAACAGTGTCACGGGCGTCCCGCCCATTCCGGGCACGCGCTCGATCAAGAGAAGAGCTGCGTATGAGAGTCTTCTTCAGTTCCCATCGCATCCTGCACGGCCGGGACGGCCGTGATACGAGCGACCGCCTTCGATGTCAGGCGGTTCTTTCATTCCCTTTCGCTTGCCGCGCCGACTGTGTACGTCAGATCATCAAAGTAGACGTCGCACCACTTGCTGTTGGCCCACTGCATGTTGAACACGCCGAAGCGGTTGAAGACGGCGCCCGCGGCCTTGGCGCCGGCGGCAAGCGGCGTGGTGATCTTCTGATCCCCCAGCGTGAAGGTGATGGCTCCGCGGCCGTCGGCGGCGGCGGGGTCGTACTCCAGCGTCCACTCGTACACTCTGCCGCCCGGCTCGAACGTGATGTAATCGCCCGGGCGGTCCCTGGTCCCCTGCGATGTGCCGTATAACGGCTGAACGATCCTGCCGACATCCGAGAGGCTGTCGAAATACACGCCGACGAAGTTCCTGATCGGCCAGCCCTGCTCGGCGGAGTTGAACCATCCGATTGCCATCGTGGCGTCGATGCAGTGTTCCTTCGACGCGAACTTGCCGCTGGCGACCAGCCGATCGTTCAAGCTCAGGGACCCGATCCGGTCGCCGTAATAAGCCTTGAACTGCTCTTCACCCGGATCGCAGCTCATGAATCGCCCGCCAAGCTCGCCCGGTCTTCCCCCCGCGAAGCTGGTGTTGGCGCTGTAGCCGAACTGGTTGTAGGCGTACTGATCCGGGTCGCGATATCGCCGGCGGTTGCCCGATCCTTCCCACTTGGGGTCCGTGGCAAAGTCGAAATGCTGGCCATCGATGATCAGGTCGTCGAAATAGGCGATGATTCGCCGGCCGGGAATTCGCGGCGGAAACACGCCAAAGTGCGTGAACTTGGCCCCGATCTTGCGCAGGTGCCTGGCGATGCGGAGGCGCGACTCTTTGCCGTCGAACGTGAAGATGATCTCGCCCGCGCCGTCCCCGCCGCTCGGATCGTACCTCAGCGACCACTCGTGCCTGGATCCATCCGGCGGGATACGAAGCAGATCTTCATCTTTCAGCTCGCGTACGAGCTTTTCCTGATCCCCGCCGAGCTTGTTGACGAACGTCCCGCCCGCCTGCCACTGGCTCGTGCCGTAGCTGATCTCCACAAAAGCACCGTCCGGATCGTGCGTCGATTGCAGCCGAAACCCGATGAAGTTTCTGGGCCGCCAGATCAGGCTCTTCTCGTCAGCCTCGAACCAGCCTACGAATACGTTGGAGCTGTTCTGCCAGCCGGTGCCGGAAGCGGATTCGATCACCTGAATCGAACCGGAGGCGCTGAGTGCATCGTCCATCGACTTGCTGCCCAGCGGCTTGCCGTACCACGCCGGCCGAATGCTCGACCAGAACTCCCCGCCGATCGCTTTGCGCGCCGGGTCGTAGCCGAAGTTCTGATTGATCAGCGGCGGATTGAGCGGGCGGATGCGGTTGTTGCGAGCATCCCATTTCGGATCGGAATCGAAGCTCTGCGTGCGCGTCTGCGTCTTCCTGGCGGTCGTTGCAGGCTCCTGAGCAAGCCCCGCGCAGACCAACAGCACTGATGCCGAGACCAATGCAATCCAGCGTGTCATGCCTGCTCCGCCGAACCGAACCAGAACGAGTAGAGCTTGGTTCCGCGCATCTCGAACGCCAGCCGCACCGGCCTGCCCGCCAGCGCGCTGGTGTCGGCTGCCCCGTCCTTCCACGTCACCATCCTGGCCATGTAGTCGCCATTGATGAACTGGCAGTCGTCAATGGTGAAGCCCGGGATGGCCTGGCCGGATTCGTCGAGGATCGCGACGCGACCTTCTCCGCTGGCCGACGTGTTGACGTTGAGGAACAATCGCGAGCCGTCAAAGATGAACGGCCTGGTCACCAGCCTGCCGCCGGTGTAGGCAAAATCCGCTGAGACGAACCCGTCGATCCGCTGCGAGACGCGAAGGTATCCCCCAAGCTCGCGTCCCTGAAGCCGGGTCCGCGCGCCCGTGTCGCCGTGCGTGAATGTATAACCGGCGTAGAACTGATCGATCCGATCCTTGTGATACAGCAGCCCGGGGAAGATCATGTTCACCCAGAAACACAACCCTTCCTCGTGATGCACGGGCACGTATGGCGTGCGGTAGCGCGTCCAGAGGATCCCGTCGCGGCTGACCGCAAGCTGCGTGTCCAGCGAGCCGTCGTTGGTCTTGCCGCCCAGCTTCAGCGCAGGCTCGTTCAGGTATTTGCGATTCGGATGGTTGTAGTGGTAGTAGGGAGTCGGAAAGCCCACATACACATCGGGCGTCGGCGCGTACTTCACGCACGAGTTGGTGTACAGGTCCGTGCCCGGCGGATCGTCGTTGTCGCGCGCCATCACCACCGTAAACGGCCCCTGCCAGGGTTCATCCATTGACGATGTCTCGAATCGCGCCACCGAACGTCCCAGTGGTTCGGACTGTGGAAACGGGATGTTCGGGTTGATCCGGATCTGTGGCGACTTGTACCAGTCCTCGCCGCCGCCGTGCGAGACCTTGAAGTAATGCACGTACTTGCGCCGCTGGTCGTCCCAGAACGTCGAAAGCTGGCTGTCGGAGTGATGCGGGCTGAGGCGCTGCGGATGTTGCGTGAAGCGAATGCCATCCGGCGAGGTGAACAGCACCATGCCATCCCTGTCGCTGGAAAGGAAGGCGTACTGCCGCTCCCGTGGCGCGTTGGGATCGATGATGACCGTTCCCTCGCGCTGCATCTCGATCACGATGTTGTTTTTCTTCGACCCGTCACGCTCGATCACCCCCAGGTCCGGCTTTTCCCAGTGGATTCCGTCACGCGACGTGGCCAGTGCCAGACACCAGCGCTGTCCGCCCTGTACCACGATCGGCACGTAGTACATCCGGTACTCTTTGGCCAGGTGATCCCACAGGACGTTCGCGTAGCTGGTCAGCCCGCCGCGTTCCCAGGCTTGGTCGGCGATAAGCGCCAGGCCCTTTCGCTCGGGGGGATTGACGGTCAGCACGACGTTGTGCCTTTCGGCGGTCAGCCAGTCGTCGATAAACAGGTGTTTGTGGCCGCCAAGCTTGTGCGGCGAGCCGGGTAGCGCGGAAGGTTCGGCCGGCGCCTGCTGCGCCTGCGCCGGGCCGAACGAAATCCCCGACCCCGCCATCGCCACCGTCGCCGCTGCCATCCGCACGAAGTTCCGCCGGCTCATTTCGCTCACCCGGCCAGACTGATTCAATTCGAACATGCCCAGTAGTCTCCGAGTCTGCATTACTCGCGCATCAGATTTGCACCCAGGTTTCGCGGCGACAGATCCACCTTGAGCTGTGTCGGCGGGGTGTCCGCCGGCGCCGCCGGAAGCGCCGCCGCCTTGCCGAGGCACGGCGACTGCTCCGACAAGCGATACGATGGCAGGATCTGGAACTGCCCCGCCCCGCCAGTCTCGCCGCGCACGTCGCCCCAAACCGTCAACTCATTGCCACTGGCGTCGGCAATCACGCCCCACCGCTGGGCGATGCGGATGATCCGTCCGACCAGTCTGCCCGGCCGCGAAATCGACGATGCCAGCTCCACCCGGCTTTGCACTCTTGCCGCATCGTAGCTGATCGACTTGAACTGTCCCTGCACGCCGTCATTCACGAACAGCGGATCGCCCGCGAAGTTGGACTTCATCACCAGCAGTTCGGAGCCGTCGGCGGCAGTCGCGGCAGGCGGATCGCTGCCGGCGAAGATGTTGTTCATCACCACCGACGGCCGGATGTGCGAGTAGCGAGCATTGCTGTACGAAATCGCCCCCCCCGGACTGTCGGCGATCGTGTTGTTCGCCAGCAGCATCCATGAGTCCACGCACGTGATCACTCCCGCGCTGGCCACAAACAGATTGTCGTGAATCCGTGCCCTTCCCTCCTTGCTCAGCCGCAGCGCGCCGCCGACGTTGCCGGCGAACACGTTCTGCGCCAGCAGCGGCTCGGAGCTTTTCATGACGTACATCCCCCCGCCGTCGTC
Organism: Fontivita pretiosa; assembly: GCF_050410795.1. Classification (GTDB taxonomy): domain Bacteria; phylum Planctomycetota; class Phycisphaerae; order Tepidisphaerales; family Tepidisphaeraceae; genus Fontivita; species Fontivita pretiosa. The sequence goes on from NZ_CP191258.1 coordinate 101,495, forward strand.
CTCGGCCGTGTTGTTCACGATCCAGTTGCCCACGATCTCCGCCGACGAGTCGTATTCGCAGTAGATGCCCCCGGCATCGCTGTTGCCGCCAACACGGTTGCCCAGAATCACATTGCCGGCCACCCGGGCGCGCGATGTCAGCGCCGAAGCATGGCTTAACGAGATCCCTCCGCCGTTGCTGCTGCGGGCACGCTTCTTTTTGTCCGGGTCGTTGTCCTTCAGCCCGGTGCGGTTCTCGACGATGACGTTGTTCTCAATGATCGGCAGGCTCAGGTTCCGCGCGGCGATGCCCCCGCCGTTGCCGACGTTTGTCCTGTTGCGCGCAATGATGTTGTTGGTGATCAGCGGGTTGGCCCCGTCGATGCAGGCGATGCCTCCGCCGTCGTGTCCCACCTGGTGGAACAGCCCCCAGACGTAGTCCGCCGGCTCCACCGCGAGGTTCTCGATGATGATGTTGTTGGAGATGACCGGCGAGCTGCGGCGGCAGAGGATCCCCCCGCCGTGGCCGTCAGCCCGGCCGTTGCGGATCACAAACCCGTCGATGCGGGCGTGGTCGGCGCCGACGACCGGCCGACGAGTGTTTTCGCCATCGATCACGCTCGCATGCGCGAAAATGTCCCGCGACCAGTTGTCCGGATCAAAGCCCCCGTAAAGATCCACGTAAGGCTTAAGCTCGACGGTCGCACCGCCGTAGACCCCGGCCGACACCAGGATCGCGCAGCGTTTATCGGCTGATGCGTCGCGAGCCTGTGACATCGCCGCTTCGATGCTGGCCAGCGGTTTTTCGCCGCTGCCGTCGGCGGCGTCTGAGCCAGTCGTCTGCGAGACGTAAATAACCCTGGCATACCGGGACAAATCCACGGCTTCGGTCTGCGGGCCGACCTTACCCGCGCTGCCTGGCCCCGCAGCCGCCGGTGCCTGTGCATCCAGCGACGCTGTCAACCCCAAACCAAGCAGCAGAAGCCAGATGCACCGCCGCCCCGCCAGCCCGGCCCCAGCCGCAAATCCAAATGCCGATCGATCGTACTGTGCGCGAAGTGGTGTGGACATAGACAGAAGGGACGGGATATGCCGCCCGGGGATGTGGTGTACCCGAAGGGCTGGCGGGGGTGCAAGAAAATAATCGTTAAAATGTTAAATTTATTGAAAATCACGATTTCGCGTGCCGCAAGCCGCGGTGCACGCACCGCCTCAGTCGATCCAATCACAGACAGCGGACACCATTATCTATTGATCCCCTTCCACCTCACGGACAGCCCCCTTTTATCTATTATCTCTTTGACTGCGCGATTGAACGGAGATATAAGATTGTTATATGAGAACCCGAAAAGGTTCAGCTTCAGCGGCCGTCATCGAAAAGCCTGATGTCAGTTTGACTTCCGGGGATGGCGAGTCCTCCAGCAAGCAGCCTCGCCTCACTCGCCACCACATCCGCGAAACCCTTCAGCGGATGATCCTCACCGGCGAGCGAAAGCCGGGCTCCAAGCTCCGCCAGCAGGAATTGGCCGAGCAGTTCCGCGTCGCCCAGGGCGTCGTCCGCGAAGCTTTGCTGGAACTGCGCGCGTATGGCCTGGTCGAGACCATCGATCGCCGAGGCGTGTATGTCAGCAAGCTCGACAAGGAAAAAGTCCTGGAGAGCTTCGAAGTCCGCGAGATGCACGAGGCCCTGGCCGTGCGACGCTGCTGCGAACGCGTGACCCGCGTGCAGATCCGCGAGCTGATGGACATGGCCGAGCGAATCTACGAGCTGGGCGTGGCGGGCAAGCTCGACGAGATGGGCTCGCTTGACCGCCAGCTTCACTCGCAACTGATCCATCTGTCCGGCAACAGCATGCTGATCCGGCTGGCGGATAACTATCGGGTGTTGGGCAAGTTCGTCCGGGCGGATCGTGATCCCGGCGTGGTGCGCGATGAGCACCTGGCCATCCTGCGGGCCATTCAGGACGGACGCGCCGACGACGCAGAGCGCCTCGTTCGCCAGCACGTCGCCGCCGCACGTATCGCCGTCGAAAAACGCTACGAAAACAGCGAGTTCGAGCCGAAGTGGGTGGTGTAACTCGTCGCAGCGCGCGCACGTCGCCGCACCCGCACGCTCCAACTCGTCTGATTGTCATATGGGCGTGGGTAACTCGGACGGGCGCACGGGGAATCCGCCATGTCTTCATCCAACACCGGCTCCACCTCACCACCACCTTCCGGCACATTACAGCCAACTCCCGAGGCAACTGCGTCTGGGCCGTCCGCTCCGCCCCTGCGACAGCCAGTCTATCGTTCGATTCACCCCGAGCACGCGGCGCAGCCCGATCACCCTGCGCCATCCGCCCAGCCGCAATCTGCTCAGGCCGACATCTTCACCGACCCGGGTGGCAGGCCACGCATCCTTCGCGGCGTGTGCGTCTACAGCGGATCGCCACGCCTGGCTGAACTGGCCGCCCGCATCGGCTTCGAAACCGTCTGGATCGAAATGGAACACGGGCCGGCAGACTACGGCGTCGTCGAAACGCTGTGCGTGGCGATCGAGGCCGGCGGTGCAATCCCCGCGGTGCGAGTGCCCGACGGGCAGCGACATCATGTCCTGCGCGCCTTGGAGGTCGGCGCACGCATCGTCATCGTCCCCATGATCAACACCCCCGAGCAGGCCAGACAGCTTGTGGAGTTCGGCAAGTTCCCGCCACTGGGATGCCGCGGATACAACGTCCGCAGTCGCGGCGTGGGTTACGGCCTGCATCCCGACCGACAAAAGCTCTTCGCCGATGCCGACGCAAGAACCCATCTGTTCGCACAGATCGAAACCCGCCAGGCCGTCGAGAATCTCCCCCAGATCTGTCAGACCCGGGGACTGACCGGCATCTTCATCGGCCCCGGAGACTTGTCCGCGAGTCTGGGCATGCTCGGACACCTCGACGGCCAGGCCATGATCCAGGTCGTCCGCGACTGCGTGCGCCAGGCACGCGCCGCCGGAAAACATGCGGGCATCCTCGTCACGCCCGGCCGGCTGCTCGACGCCGCCATCGAGGCAGGCGCAGACCTGCTGTACTACGGCGGCGATGTCACCGAGCTCACCGTCGCCTGGCCCAAGTTGCTCGAAGTTGTGCGCCCCTACTCGCTGACCACCGCAACCAGCGCCGCCACCGATACAACCTGAGATCCTCACCCCGATGACTGACCAACCCGGCTACTTCGACCTTCAACTCAACGGTTACGCTGGCGTCGATTTCAACACCGACAACCTCACCGCTGAGCAGCTCCATCTGGCCTGCGAGGCACTGCAACGAGACGGCGTGAGCGGATGCCTGGCCACCATCATCACCGAACAACTCTCCGTGATGTGCGCCAGAATCCGCGCCATCGTCTCGCTGCGAGAGCGCGATGAGCTGGCCAGGCGGATCATCGCCGGCCTGCACATCGAAGGGCCGTTCCTCACTCCCAAAAGCGGCTACCCCGGAGCGCATCCCGTCGATGCCATTCGACCCGCGGATCCGGACGCCGCACGCGCCCTGCTCGATGCCTGCAACGGATTGCTCCGCGTGCTCACGCTGGCCCCCGAGCACGATGCCTCATGCCGCGTCATTCGGTTTCTGGCCGAGCGCGGCGTGGTCGTCTCGGCCGGGCATTGCGACCCCACGCTCGATCAGCTTCGCGCCGCCATTGATGCGGGACTGACAATGTTCACTCACCTGGGCAACGGTTGTCCGCCCGTGCTGCATCGCCACGACAACATCATCCAGCGGGCGCTTTACCTGGCCCGCCGTACCAGGCTCTGGTGCTGCTTCATCGCCGACGGCGTGCATATCCCCCCCTTCGCGCTGGCCAACTACCTTAGTCTCGCGGGCATCGAGCGATCAATCGTTGTCACCGACGGCACCGCGCCTTCGGGCCTGGGGCCGGGAACCTACAGCCTGGGACGATGGCGTGTCACCGTCGGCCCGGACATGGTCGCGCGCTCTCCCGACGGCAGCCATTTCCTCGGCTCGGCCAGCACCATGCGCGACCAGCACCGCATCCTGCGCGACCAGCTCGGCCTGGACGAACACACCATCCGCCAACTCACCTGCCTCAACCCCCGCACGGCGATCGGGATGGGTTGACTTGAACAGGGTGACGAATCGCGTCATTCGGCGAAACAAGCGCCCGTCGCCAACTGCACAGTTGGCCGAAGGTATTCCGGCAAGCAGCCCGGCATCGCGTGGCAGTCCGGGACGCGATTGCGTAAGATGATTTGGGCGTTTCAGTGGAAGGGCCAGCCAAGTCTCTGATCGCCGGTGTCCCCGCCGACGAGCACTTGGCTCCGACTATAATCCGCCTACGGACGGTCCTTGATCGAGGATTACCTGCAACACCATGACCGGTTGCTGATGCTGTCCGTCGGCTATACGAGCGGTTGGGGCGAGTTTCAGTTTCACCAACGGCGCGTCTTCACAGCTTCGCGATTTTGCCGAGAAGTGTTGCGACAAGACGGCCAAGCAGGGGTCCTGGGGCAGTGGGTTTCGCAACCGCCGTGAAGTCGTCCGTCGGATTCTGTCGCAGGTCGGCCTGTCACGCAATTTAATGAACCACGGAATTCACCGGGAGCCGTTCGTCGTTCTATTGAGGTATCCTGATTTAGTGCCTCGAACAGCTCACCGACTATGGGCAATTCGAGCGCCTGTGCCATGACCTGATGGCGCTGGACGGGTATCGTAACATAGAACCGCTGGGGGGAAGCAAGGACAAGGGCCGCGATGCCATCCACGTCGATGCATCAAACGGCACGGTCGCCATCTTCGCCTACAGTGTTCGCGAAGACTGGCGAGACAAGCTCGGCGAAGACAGCGAAAAGATTTGCAAAAACGGTCACACCTGCCAGCGGCTGGTGTTCTTGTGCACCGCCGCATTCACGGCCTCAGAACGTGACGCGGCCGTAGATCACATCCGGAAGACATACGGCTGGACGCTCGAGCTGTACGGCTTGGAGCGTCTGCGCACCATGCTCACGACGACGCATCGGCAACTGGTCGCGCGGCATCCGCAGATCTTCTGTCCGCCGTTTTTCCCGGTCGCCGGCGGACTTTCTCTTGCCTACTCCCCTGACCATCTCGTCATCGATCATGTCGATGCCGACGCCGCGCTGGCCCATTGGCTGGCCCGCCGGCTCACCCTTGCCGGTTATCACGTCTGGTGTCGCGGGCTTGCACCGCTTGCAGGTAGCTCCGTCACCGAAACGGTTCGTGGCCTGCTTACTAACCGGGCCTTTCGGTATATCTGCATCCTCAGCCTCGAGTCACTCGCGGACCCGGACTTCACTGCCCGCCGCAGTATCGCCCAGGCGGTCGGTTCGCAGCGCGGGGAGGGACTTGTGCTGCCCGCGCTCGCGAAAGCGATTGATAGCAGCTCCCTGGACCAGGAGACGCGGCGTCTTACGGCAGCCCACTTCACTCAGGGCTGGGCCGCCGGGTTGAAGGAGATCGAAGAGGTTTTGGCAGCCGCGAATTGCCCTCGAAAGCCCGACGGCGCGCGGGATCTGGCAATCCGCTCGTATTTCCCGCCCGACATCGTGCTTGCGGAGCCAGAAGTTCTTGCGTCAAACCTTTTCCGCGTGATCGAGTTTCCGCAAGCAATTCTGCGTTTCTACTCCAACAAACCCATTGCTGACGAAGCGTCACCGGATCTCTCTCGATGGGCATACCGGGAAATCAGTCCGACTCATGTTCTCAGTTTCCATCATCCGCCCATCGAATTGGCGCGTAATCTTGACATCGTTCCCAAAGGCGGTGCCGTCTGGAATACGGTGTCGGAACTGGACGGAGTTCGGATTGACCATCTGATAAAGGAGCTTCTCAAGAAGGCGCTCTACGCCGAATGCCGACGGCGGGGCCTGCTGTATTGCGAAGACCGCGACCTCGTTTACTTCCCCTTCGGTCTGCTCAAGAACGACAATCTTTCCTTCCGGAGGCTGGACGGCCAGGCTACCCATTTTCGCGTTGCCGGTGAGCGCACTCACGGCAAGGGGGAACGCGCCCACAAGTTCCGATACCACATTGCGCCAGTGTTTGTCCCGAAGGAATCGGCAGCGGGTGGCTACGAGATCATCGTCCGCATCCGGCTCAGACTGACCGATACGGAGGGCAAGCTCTTTTCTGGCCGGACTGCCAACGCCCGCCGAAAGAAGATTTGCAAGAGTTGGTGGAACGAGGAGTGGCTCGCCCGGACGATGGGCGTGATGCAGTTCCTGGCCAACGGCGGCGACCGCATCGTCATCGGGAATGTGAACAGCGAGAAGATTGTTGTCGATTCGCAATCCAGAACATGGCAAATCCCCGTCCGACTCAATGAGGAGGCGCTGGCCGATGCCATCGCCATCAGACAAGAGGAGGAAGCGCACCTCCGGGACGAGGAGGAAGACGAAGATGACAATGACTGACGTCGCGCACGGAATCGAGCAAGTGCTCTACCTCGACGAACCCGGCTTGCAGTTCGCGTCAGCGCAGCACGCCTTCGATCCCCATGACGGACTCGCCATGTTCGGCCCGTTTTCTCAGGGGCAGCCTTCGCATCCACAGACACCGGCCTACATGGTCATCGGAGCGCCGCAAGGCGTTCGCGCCATGCGAGGCTGGTCGGAGGCGATGAACCAGTCCTTTGCCGTCCCAGAAGTACGGAAGCATCGGCTCTGGCCGCCCTATCCGGGATTTGAGGTGGCGTTCGGCAGCCGATGGTCCCCAGAACCAGCGGCCTACTACGAACTCGACCAGACCAAGCTTCTCGAAGCCTCCCGCAAGCGCGACAGCCACGACCGATGCTTTGCAGTCGTCGAGCAGTTCATGGAGGCGTTCGAGAAGGCGCGGAAGCAGGACGTAAAGATTGCCGTGGCGATCTGTGTGGTGCCGGACGAGGTAAGAACGAATTGCCGCACCGAATCCCGCGTCTCCGACGCGACCGATGTCGGCATTTCCCGCGAGCAGAAGAAGTCACGCAAGCGGGGACAAATGGAACTGTTCGAGACATTTGATCCTGAACAGTACAAGCTCTCCCCAGACTTTCGCCGGCAACTCAAGGCACGCACCATGCGGTATGACATCCCCCTCCAGATCATTCAGGAATCGACACTCCGCCTCTCGGACACCGCCGAATTCGGCGAACGGCGTCTCACGCGGCTTTCCGATAGGATGTGGAACCTCGGCACGGCGCTTTACTACAAGAGCGGCGGCAAGCCGTGGAAGCTCAATACGGCGCGGGAGGGCGTCTGTTACGTCGGCATCGCTTTCCGGAGAGCCAGCGACAGCCCGAAGACGGCTTGCTGCGCCGCCCAGATGTTCCTCGACTCAGGTGACGGTATCGTGTTCCTCGGAGAGTACGGCCCCTGGTACTCGCCGGACAACAACCAGTTCCACCTGAGCCACTCGGCGGCGAAGCAACTGCTGGAGGGCGTGCTGAAAACCTATTCGGACCTGGATGGACGTCCTCTGAAAGAAGTATTCCTTCACTGCCGCTCCTCGATCAGCAAGGACGAATTCGCCGGCTATCAGGAGGCTTGCCCCACGGGCTGCAAAATCGTCGGCATTCGTGTGCGGAGTGATGGGTACGGCCCTCGTCTCTTCCGCGACAGCAAGATGCCGGTGATTCGGGGCACCTTCCTCAAGACGAGTGAACGCTCCGGACTTCTCTATGCCGCCGGCTTCAAACCGAGGATCGCAACGTATGACGGATGGGAAACACCGGTTCCGCTTCGCATCGACATCCAGCACGGAGAAGCGCCCATCGAACTGGTCGCATGCGACATTCTGGGGCTGACCAAGCTCAACTACAACGCCTGCAAGCTTGGCGACAGTCAGCCAGTGACGGTCGGGTTCTCGGACGCCGTGGGCGAGATCCTGATTTCCAACCCCACAGTCACGGATCGTCGGCCGAACTTCAAGTTCTACATTTGAGGGACGATTGACAGGCGGTCCCTCGAACTCCACGAAACACCGCGCGATCCGCAGAGCTTTCCGCACCGCGACCTGCAAGAGTTCCCATTCATGGCGGTAGGTCCCGTTCGCCGCTGGCGTTCTCCGGCAAGCCGCTGTTCTTCACGGCGTTCACTGATCCCGATGAGTTCGTGAGATTCAATAAGCTGATAGCTCCTGGAGCCTGATAGCTTCTGGAGCCTGAGCAATCACACCACGCGGTACCGGCGTTCGGCCAAGGGTCCAATCTGGCCGCCGGGGCATTGGCGGCGGATCTCAGGGCTTGGGCGGTGCGGCTTGTGATTCGGCAGCGGGTGGGAGGGACACGCCGCCGCGTCGGATCACCAGCACGCTGTTCTTGCTCCCGAAGGCGATGCAGTTGCACACGGCCACGTCCACCTCTTGGGCTCGCGCCACGTTCGGGATGTAGTCCAGGTCGCAGCTCGGATCCGGATCATCCAGATTGATCGTCGGGTGCAGCAGCCCGTGCCTCATGTTCAGCACCGTCGCCGCCAGCCCCGCGGCCCCGCAGGCGCCCTGCGGATGCCCGATCATCGACTTGGTCGAGCTCATCGGAATCCGTTCTGCGCGGCGGCCGAAGCACTTGTGCATCGCCGCCGTTTCCATGCGGTCGTTCAGCTCCGTGCTGGTGCCGTGAAGGTTCACGTAGCCCACTTCATCCTTGGCCAGCCCCGCATCAGCCAGCGCCAGCTCAATGGCTCGCACCGGCTCATCGAGCTGCGGGGCGATCTGCACGCGATGATACGCATCGCACGTCGATCCATACCCGGCCACCTCTGCAAGCACGTCGGCTCCGCGATTCATGGCATGCTCGCAATCCTCCAGCAGGAACATCCACGCGCCTTCGCCCAGGACAAAGCCGTCGCGGTCTTTGGAGAACGGTCGCGACGCCTTTGTGGGATCGTCCCATCGCCGGGTCGAGACGACCTTCATCTTCTCGAACGCGGTGAAGATTCCCGCCGAGACAGGCGCATCGGCTCCGCCGCAGAGCATCATCGGCACCACGCCGGCGCGAATGAGCATCGTCGCATAGCCGATCGCGTCGGTGCTGCTGGCGCAGCCGGTGGAGATCACGTGGGAAGGCCCGCGAAGGCGCAGGGCGATGGAAAGGTCGCTGGAGAGGTTGCCGTGCGTGCCGGCGGTGATCGAGAACAGCGATCCGGTTCCCTCGGTGAAGTAGGTTCGATATTGCTCCTCGACGAATGCCAGTCCCCCGCCGCCGGTGCCCAGGGCCACGCCAATTTCCCGCTGCTGCTGAATGTCATCAGGATCGATGTTGAGTCGGGCGGACTGGATGGCCTGGCGCGACGCCGCCATCGCCAGGTGAACCACTCGCGGCGCGCGACGGACATCCACCGCATCCATCACCGTGAGCGGATCGAAATCGATGACCTGGGCCGCGACGGACGATTTGATTCGCGAGGTATCGATTCCCGCAATCCACCGCAACCCGCTGCGTCCCTGGGCGCACGCCGACGCGAACGCTTCAGCTCCCATGCCATTGGGACTGACCGCCCCGATGCCGGTGATGACCACCCGCCCGCGGCCGCGGCGGCCTGAGTGGATAGCGCTGAAAGGAATTGGATCGCTGTGCACTCAAGCGAATATTAGATTCACAATCTGCACTCCGTCACCTTGTGCTCTGCCACTTCTCGTTTCGCTTTGCATCCGCTGGATTGGTGCTCGATCGACTGCGCACACACCTGCGCCTTCGCCCTGCACTCCGCAGACGGCAGCACTGCGGGCTGTGGGGGGTGACACAAGCTCGCCTGTATGTCGGGGGCACGGCACTTGGGCGGGCGGCTCTACCCCTGCTCCACCGACGGTGAGCGCGACAGGACCGGTTCGGTGGGGGCGGCCTTGTGAGCCGAAGCCGGGGCCTCGCGCAGATCCTGCACGCCAGCCCCGCCTCGCCGAGCGTGAGCGCTGCCTTGGCGGTGCAGCAGATGCCGAATGCCCGCCTGGGCATCCAGGGCCAGGCTCATCAACGTCGGCGTGAGGAACAGCGTGAACACCGTGCTCAGCAGCAGCCCGCCGATCACCACTGCGCCAAGCCCGCGATACAGTTCCGAGCCGGCCCCACCCAGCAACACCAGCGGCGCCATCCCGGCCACCGACGTGATCACGCTCATGAAGATCGGGCGAACACGCGTCTGTGTGCTCAGGGCGATGGCGTGCTGGCGGTCCAGACCTTCGCGCAGGTAGTTCAGCGCCTGGTGCACGATCAGGATGGGGTTGTTCACAATCGTGCCGATGAGGATGACGAAGCCGAGCATCGTCAGCACGTCAAGCTGAATGTCGGGCTGATACTCGTGCATGAGTCGCAGCCCCAGGAACCCGCCCACCAGCGCGAACGGCACGCTCATGATGATGACGAACGGGTGCAGCCAGCTCTCGAACAGCGCCGCCAGCAGCAGGTACGTAATCACCGCCGCCAGCACAAAACCGGGGATGAACGCGCGCATGAACTGGCTGAGCTTGGCGGCCGAGCCGGAGGTGCGGATGTTGATCTCCGGCGGGATCAGTCCCTGCTGTCGGGCCGGCTCGATCACTCCCTGCCAGATGGAATCCTCGACCTGCTGGACGGTCTGATTCTGCTGGACGGGGACCGAAAGCGTAACTGCGGGAAGCTCTTCGATGCGTCGGATGCGTTGCGGGGCGTCGGTCTGGACGAAATCCGCCACCTGCGAAAGCGGCATGACCCACCCGCTGCGCCCCGCCAGCGGCAGATCGCGCAGCGCTTCCACGCCGCGATCCGCCGGCCGCTGCGCCATGATGGTCAGATCGATCGACTTGGCGCCTTCACGATAGTCGCCGATGACTTCACCATCGACGGCGATCTGTGTGGCCCGGCGGATGGTGGAGGTGGTGATCCCCGCCGATGCGGCGCGGATCCGATCGGGCAGCACGCGGGTCTCCTGCCGCCCCAGCGCGAAGTTCTGCGGGTTGGGCACCGGGAAGGTGCCGAGATTGCCCATGATCATACCCTGCACGATCGCCGCGGCGCTGCGGACGGTCTCGATCTGCTCGCCGGAGAGGTTCACGTCCACCGTCGTGCCAAAGCTGTCACCCAGGTCGAAGATCGTCGCCTGCTGCGCCACCCCGAAAGTCCCGGGGATGCCCTGCGTCGCCTGCTGGAAAAGGTACGCCAGCGATCCCACGTTCTCCGGGTCATTGCTCGTGGCGCCCATGAACACCATCCCCTGGAAGACGACAAAGAAGAAGTTGTCGATGCCCGCGGGCGGCGGAGAATTGCGCAGGCGTTCCAGCTCCTTTCTGGTCTGCGCCGTGGCGGCGGCGATCTCCTGCGGGGGCTTGTTCTGCGCGGCCAGCATTTGCTCCATCCCCGCAAGCTGCTGCTGCATCATGGGGACCATCACCTGGTCCCGCGCCTGCTTCCAGGCGTCCTGAAGTTGCTTGAGCTGGTCCGACCCCGGCTTTGCTTCCCACCACGGGCGAAGCGCGCGCTCGACGTGATACGCCATCTGCCGGTATTCCTCGACGGCGTACCCTGGCGGTGTCAGCACAAACGCGAAGATGAGATTCTGATTGCCCGAGGGCAGATAGGTTCGCGGCGGAATGAGCAGCGCACTGGCAACGACGGCGGCGCCGATCATCGCCACCACCAGCACCACCCGCCGCACCAGGCCGTGTGTCAGCCACAGCACCAGCGCGTAGAACGCGTGTGAAAGCCGTGCGCCGGCGCGGGAGATCGGCCGGGTGAGCCGTCCCAGCAGCGTCTGCGTCGGCTCTTCGGACACCTGCTCTCCCTTTTCGACGAACCCGCCGGGCATCTTGCGGAGGAACAGTGTCGCCAGCACGGGAATCACCGTGGGACTGACCGCCATGTACAGCAGCAGCGAGATGCTGATCGCGATGGAGATGTCCTTGAAGAGCTGTCCGGCTTCTTCGCGGATGAACACGACGGGCAGGAAGACGGCGATGTTGGCCAGCGTGGCAGCGACGATCGCGCCCCAGACTTCCTGGGCGCCATCGATGGCGGCGCGAAGGCGGTCCTTGCCCATCTCCCGGTGGCGGAAGATGTTCTCCAGCACCACAATCGTATTGTCCACGCCCATGCCGATCGCGAAGCTCAGCCCCGCCATGCTGATCACGTTCAGGTTTCGCCCGGTCAGCGCCATGCCCAGGAACGTGCCGATCACACTGATGGGGATCGAGATGCACACGACCAGCGTCGCCCCGACGCTGCGCAGCGTCAAAAACAGCACCACCGCCGCCAGCGCCGCACCCAGCAGCAGGTCGTCGGCCGCCTGCGTCACCGCCCGATCGACGTACACCGTCTGATCGTAAACCTGATTCAGCTCCAGGCACCACCCCTTTGGACCGAGAATTTCGCGGTTGACCTTCTCGATCTGCCGCTTGAGGTTCTGCATGACCGTCAGCACGTTCGTGCCGGTCTCGCGCTTGGCGTTCAGGGCCATCACGTCCTGGCCCTCGGAGCGCACGAACGACACCTGTCGCTTGAAGCCGATGCCCACGTCGGCGACGTCACGCACATAGACCGGCGCCCCGGCGGCGGTCCAGCCGACGACCGTGTTGCGGATCTGCTCGGGGTCGTCGTACTGGCCCATGGCGCGGATGGAGATGTCGCGCTTGCCCAGCGGGATCGCGCCGGCGCTGACGTTGAGATTCTCCTGTCGCAGCGCCTCGACGAACTGATCGACGCTGATCCCGCGCGCCGCCAGCTTCTGCATGTCCACCCGCACCTGCATCTCGCGCTCGCGCCCGCCCAGCACCTGCACCGACTCCACTCCCTCGCCACGCTCCAGCTCCGGCTTGACGAAATCCTCCAGAAATGTCTGAAGCTCCGTCACATCCCCGTTGAACCCCGGCCCGGGCTTCACGTTGGCCGGGTCATTGTTCAGCGGACGGACCAGCATCCAGGCGATCCAGTCGCGCGAGCTGCTGTCCACCGATTCGATATTCGGGCGATCGACCTGCGGCGGATACTCCGGCACCTGGCTGAGCTTGTCGCGCACCTCGTTCAGCGCCGCCTGCTTATCGACGCCGACGAAGAACTCCAGCCGCACCGATCCTTCGCCCTCGAACGCCTCGCTGGTCATCTGCCGCAGTCCGCTGAGCGTCTTAAGCACCTCCTCCTGTTCCTGGAGGATTTCCTGCTCAATTTCCTGCGGGCTGGCGCCGAACCAGCGCGTGGTGACCGAAATCACCGGCTGATCGACGTTGGGAGTAAGCTGCACCGGCACGCGCAACAGCCCGATCATCCCGAAGATGACCACGAGCAGAACCACCACCGCGACGGCGACGGGTTGACGGATGCAGCGTTCGACGAACGACATAATCGATTTTCGATTCTTGATTTTCGACTTTTGATCTGTCCCGGCCGGATCACGATGCCGACACTCAAATCACAAATCGCAAATCAAAAATGGCAAATCCTATTGCTGGTTCATCACCATCAATGGCGCGCCGGGCATCAGGCCTTCGTTCCCCCGGATCACGACAACATCATTGTCCAGAAGCTCTGCTGAGACGGCGATCTTCTCGCCCAGGCCCGATCCCAGGATCACCGGCACGATCGTGGCCTTGTTGTCGCGCGCCACGACCACGTGCGATCGGGGGCCCTGGGAAATCACCGCGTCCCGTGGCACCAGAAACACCGGCTTGTCTGATCTGGTGACGATCACCGCCCGCGCGAAAAAGCCGGGACGAATCAGATACTGCGGATTGGGCAGAAGGATCTTCACGCGAAATGTGCGGCTGGCCGGGTCGGCCTCGGGCAGAATCTGCTCGACCTTGCCGCTGAACGACTGGCCATTGAGCGCGTCGATCGTGACGCTGGCCTCATCGCCCTCCGTCAGCCGCGCCACCAGATATTCCGGAACATTCACCTGAACAAACAGCGGGTCCAGTCGCACCAGATCGGCCACGGCATCGCCTTTTTCGATCCACTGGCCGACTTCGACGTATCGTCTGGCGACGACGGCGTCGAACGGCGCGCGGGTCGTGCCCTTGCGGACCATCAGTTCCAGGCGCTGAAGCTCGGCGCGCCTGGCGGCCAGGCTGGCGGCACGCGAGTTGACCAGCGCGGCGGCCATCTCGCTTCGCGCCAGCGTGTCGCGGTATTCCTTTTCCGGCGCCACCTGCGTCTGATAGAGCTGCGTCACCCGCGCCGCCTCGCGCTGCGCGTTGGCCAAATCCGCCTTCGCCCAGGCCAGCTCGGCTTCCAGCGAATGAGCCTGCGCCTCGGCCGCCTGTCGCTCGATCTCCAGAAGGTCGGTGTTGACGCGCGCCAGACGCTGATCCTTCTGAACGCGCTGTCCGTCATCGAAGGTTCTTTCAGCAACCAGACCCTCCTGCTCGGCGGCGACGGTGCTGCGCATCACCGGCTCGACCGACGCCACCAGCGGCTGCGTCAGCTCGATGCTGCGCTTCTCGACGGGCGCGACCAGGACCTGTTGCGGCCCCATCTGCCCCGCCGCCGCGGATGAGAACACGATCGCGAGGATGGCCGAGAGGCACAGCTTTGCGTGACGCATGGGTTGGATGCTAGGCACTGCAAAAAGACGCCGTCAATCCGATGGATTTTTCGTGATCGCTCGCACGAGAGGCGGATCGCCGATCACTTGCGCCACCAGATCGAATGCATCGATGCGCGCCGCGAAGTCGATGTCCGCATCGAGCCCGACGCTGCGTATGTTCTGCCCGCCCAACGTGTTTCGGAGCACCTCGGCGAGGCGGTCGCGGCTGTCACGGAACAGTCGAATCGCCTGCCTCGCCGTGTTTGATGAATGTTCAACAATTCCAAACTGCTCCAGCGCGCTCGCCACGGCGCCGGCGCCGATCAGATCTTCAACCGCCGGCTGCCCGTTCGTCCCGGCACAAAGCAGCGTCACGTCTGGAGACTCGCGCACAAGCGCCCGCGCCGTCGCGGTGGCGTTGACCAGGCCGGCGACGAACAACCTCGCCGCGCCGCGCGCCGCGACGATCGCACGCGTTCCGTTGGTCGTGCTCAGGAAAATCGTCCGACCGCCAACCCGATCCGCCGTAAATTGTCCAGGACTGTTGCCCAGATCGAACCCGTCAGGCGGCAGGCACCGCTGCTCGCCGCACAGCAGCTTTGGCCCGTCGAAGCAACGGGCGGCATTTCGGGCCGCCTCGAGCGAGTCGAACACCCGCACCTCCCGCGCCCCCGCGGCCAGCGCCGAGACGATCGTCGTTGTCGCCCGCAGCACATCAAACACGACCACCGCGCGCTCAGCGATGTGTTGCGGTTGCAGCTCTGTCGGCAACGGCACAACGTCGACTCGGATCATCCTGGCAATGTATCACGCCTCTGGCGCGCGTGGTACGATCCTGGTCCGTGATACAGGCGATGCACAAGACTGTCGTCATTAACGCGGTGGGTCTCACGCCGAAGCTGTTGGAGCGGATGGCGAATCTGCGCCGTTTCGCCGCCGCGACTCGCGTCGCGACGATCGGGCACGTTCTGCCCGCCGTCACGTGCAGCGTGCAGACGACATATCTGACCGGCACGCTGCCACGCGAGCATGGGATCGTCGGCAACGGCTGGTACTTTCGCGATACCTGCGAGGTGCGTTTCTGGCACCAGAGCGACAAGCTCGTGCAGCGACCGCGCATCTGGGACATCGCGCGGCAGCGAGATCCATCCTTTACCTGCGCCAACCTCTTCTGGTGGTATGCGATGTACTCCACCTGCGACGTGACGATCACGCCGCGACCCATGTATCCCGCCGATGGACGAAAGATCCCGGATCTGTGGACTCATCCGGCCTGGGTGCGATCCTGGCAGCAGCACATCCTGCCGCAGTTTCCGCTTTTCCGGTTCTGGGGCCCGGCTGCGTCGATCGAATCGACGCGCTGGATCGCGGACGCTGCCATCGAAGTGGATGTCCAGTTCAACCCGACGCTCAGCCTGATCTATCTGCCGCATCTCGATTACGGGCTACAGAGATTCGGTCCCGACGATCCCCGCATTGACAGCCAGGCCAATGAGCTCGACGTGGTGATCTGCGAGCTGATCGATCATTTCCAGAAGACCGCGCGCGCCCGCGTCATCATTCTGAGCGAATACGGCATCGCGCCGGTAAGCCGCCCGGTCCACCTCAACCGCGTCTTGCGGCAGCACAAGCTGCTGACGGTGCGAAGCGAATTGCAGCGCGAGCTGCTCGACGCCGGCGCCAGCGCCGCGTTCGCCGTGGCCGACCATCAGGTGGCCCACGTTTACGTGAACGATCACGCGAGATTGCAGGAGGTGCGACAGGTTCTGTGTGCCACGCCGGGCGTCGCGGAGGTGCTCGACCGCGATGCGCAGCGCGGCGTCGGGCTGGATCACCCGCGCAGTGGCGAGTTCGTTGTCGTGGCCGAACCGGGGGCCTGGTTCACCTACTACTACTGGCTGGAGGATGATCGTGCGCCGGATTTCGCGCGGACGGTGGACATCCATCGCAAGCCGGGATACGACCCTGTCGAGCTGTTCATCGATCCAAAGCTGCCGGCGCCGAAGCTGAAGATCGCCTGGACGCTGCTGAAGCGCAAGCTCGGTTTTCGCTCGCTGCTGGAGGTAATCCCGCTGGACGCGACGCTGGTTCGCGGCTCGCACGGCCGGCCGCCGGCAGATCCAAGTGTCGGGCCGATGCTCATCAGCTCCGAGCCTTTGCTGCTCGCGACCAATTCCCTCGTCGCCACCGATGTGCGCGACGTGATCCTGCGTCACGTGTTCGACTGAGAGAGCTTCAGCGCGCCGTTGCCGTCACGGCAGATCCGCTGCTGGCGCAACAGCGCCTCGATCTGTTCTTCGATGTCCTCCGCGATCCGCCTGCCGGTACGACCGAAGCCCAGAAATCTGGCCGTGCGCTGCACGAGCGCCTCGGCCGACATGCCGAATTCCTTCTCCAGCACGGTCAGGATCGCCTGCCGGATGTCCTGGGGTCCGATCGAATCGGGATCGAACCGGCGCTGGTGCCGTCGCCGCGGCGATGAGCCAGCCAAAGCCCGCTCGTCGCCGTCCGCATCTTCCGGGCGGTCGCCTGCATCGGCCGCCACAATCGCCGCCGCTGTCGGGGCAGATCGATCATTCCGCACCGCAGGCGCGGCCGGCGGCTGGTCGCGAAGCCTGGTCAACTGATCGTGCAGATCTTGGATGATCTGATCACGACGGCGGAACCAGTCGGCGGACCAGATCCGCTGAATCTTCCATCCCAGCCGCTCCAGCACTTCCTGCCGCAGGCGGTCGCGGTCGCGCGCCGTCGGCGAACTGTGATACGTGGCACCGTCGCACTCGATCCCCAGCAGGTATCGCCCGGGTTGGTTCGGATCCACCACCGCCAGATCGATCGCAAAACCGGCGCACCCAACCTGCGCATGCACCGTCCAGCCGCGGTCACGCAGCGCCCGGCACACCTCGGCCTCGAACGGCGAGTCATGATCCGCTCCTGGCGGGGCAAGATCGATCAAGCATCCATGCTCGGCGGCATAAAGGTACTCTTTCAACGCCACCACTCCGGGTGCCTGGGTCTTGCTCAGATCGATGTCATCGCTGCGGATGGAGCTGAACACCACGCATCGCCGCCGCGCTCGCGTCACCAGCACGTTCAGCCGTCGCCAGCCCCCGTCGGCATTCAGCGCTCCGAAATTCGCGGTCATATGGCCATTGAGGTCCTTGCCATATCCAATGCTGATGAAGATCACGTCCCGCTCGTCGCCCTGGATGTTCTCCAGGTTCTTGACGAAAAACGGCTCCTGCTCATGGGCAGCGAAAAACTGCTCAACGCGATCGTCCGGCTCGTGTCGGCGGAGACGTTCGATCTCATCCTCGATGGCGCGCTGCTGGGGCAGGTTCAAGGTTCCGACGCCCAGCGACAGCTCGGGATGTTCAATCGCATGCTGGATTACGGCGCGGGCGACGAGCTGCGCCTCGCGGGGGTTGTGCCGCCCGGTTCCGCGGTAATACACGCCGTCCGGAACAAAACGAAACGCCAGCCCCAGTTCCGAGCAGTCCGTGTGCGGGCTTGGGAAGACCCGCAACTGGTCGTCGTAGAACTTGTGATTGGAGAAGCTGATGAGACTGGCGTGCTGGGATCGGTAATGCCATCGCAACATCGAGTGGTTGCAGGTCGGCAGGCGCACCACGCCCAGCGAGAGGATGCTTTCCAGGTCCCCCGCCTGGGCCGGGGCGGATTCCTCCTCGTCGTCGGCGGAGTCGTCCAGGTCCAGTTTGGTGAAAAACGCCGTGGGAGGAAGCTGCCGCTCATCGCCGACGAGGATCAGTTGTCTGCCGCGCGCGATGGCGCCATAGGCGTCGGCGGGTTCGACCTGGCTGGCCTCGTCGAAGATGACCACGTCGAACTCGATCCCGCCGGGCGCAAGGTACTGTGCCACCGACAGCGGACTCATCATGAAGCACGGTTTGATGGCCTTGATCACGTCGCCCGCCACCGACAACAGCTTGCGCAGCGGCATGTGCCGGGCCTTTTTGCGGATTTCGGCCTGGACGATGCCGAGCATCGATTGCCGGTGCGCGGCGTGGTCAAAGTCGGGTCGTTTTTCGGCCACCAGGGCGCTCAGCCGCGCGCGGCTGGCCTGGAGCCACTCGATATCCAGCCTGCGGAATCGCTCGACAAGCCGCTCGTGATCCTGGCCGCGAAAACTTCGCAGCGCCGGAAGCTGTGCAAAGGCCGCATCCAGCCACGTGCGATAGAAGTGTCGTTCAAAACAGGCGGCCAGATGTCCCGCTGTCACTGCGCGATCGCTTCCCAATGCCCACTGCGTGAACGGCTTGAACTTCGGATCGCTGCATTCGGCGCAGCTCAGGCGAAGATCGACCCAGTCCTGAAGCAGATCGATCTGCCCCGGCAATGATTCGATGCGTTTGTGCAATTCTGTCAGATCCGCCTGGGCGAGGGGCTGCCTCAGCCACGTCTGCTCGTCGCTGCGCACGACGCTCAGCCAATGCTTCATGTCATCGCCAAGCCGCTGTAGATCCTGCCGGACCTGCACGACGGCCTGGCGGAGGTCATCGCGGCGATCGCTGCCCAGAATTCGTTGCGCGACATCGAGCTGGATTCGAGACGCGAGGATGGCCTGCCGCACCGCCGGCAGGGTCTCGGCAAGCCGCCCCAGGTGTTGAAAATCGCCATCGATGCCGCGCCAGGCGTCACCGAACTGCGGCGCATACTGCGCCTGAAGCGATTCGATGCGATGCCGCAGCCTTGCGCTGCTCACCAGCGCCTCCAGCAAGGCGATCTGCTCCTGCAGCGGCGGAAGTCTGCTCGGATCCAGAAGCTTATTGCGGATCAGTGCAGTATCCCGCCGCCAGGAGGGCCGCAGAATCCGCAGGATAGAACCACCATGCAGGCGTCGGCGCTGAAGGACTTGTGTCCAGTCCATCACTTCGGCGTCGGGCTGAAATGCTTCTGCCCAGCGCGCTTTGTGGCTGGCTCGCTCGATACCGTCGGCAAGCCACTGTTTCAGCTCCGCAGTCGGGCGATCCCAGCGTTCGTCGCCAACCAGCCCGGGCGCGATCACTGGCGCATCGACCAGAAGGACTGCGTCGTTCAGAAGTGTCTGGACTTGCGCCACGGTCTTCGGTTCGCTCGCGCCCAGGCACAACGCGAGCGCGCGCGCCGATTCCAGCAGCTTCAACGGCGAAGCCGCAAGCGCCCTGGCCGCCGCGAGAACCTGCTGGCGGGTGTGCAGATCCACGTTGTCCAGGCGAACGCCGCGCCAGGGATGATGGCTTGGATCTCCCGTCCGCGTCAGTCGGTCGTCGAGCCGCGCGAGCTTCTCGCGGGCGTCGCTCAGATCCTGAGCTGTCCAGTTGAACACGTCCGCGAGCTGCGCCTGGGCTTCGGGTTCGCCCGCCAGCGCGGTCGCCCGGCCGATCACCTGAAACGGGCTGAGGCTCAGCCTGCTGATGGGCGTATGCAATTGCCGGCGATATTCGTTGAGCTGCCGGCGGACGCGCTCCAGCTCGGCCGCATCGACGTCCCTGACTCGCGGCCTGTCGCGCCGGTCCAGCACGCGCCGCAGCTCTTCCAGCACGGCTTTCTTGCTGGCCTTGCGGCTGTGCAGCTCGAGCACGAAATCGCCCAGACCGACGTTCTCCAACCGGCGCTTCACGACCTCCAGGGCCGCGGACTTTTCCGCGACGAACAGAACGCTTCGGCCTTCGGAGAGGCACTCGGCGATGATGTTGGTGATTGTCTGGCTCTTGCCAGTGCCGGGCGGGCCATGGATGACGATGCTGCCGCCGCGTTTGGCCGCCAGGATCGCCGCCTGCTGGCTCGAATCCGCATCCACCACCTGATAGCAGTCGTTGGGACGCACTGTCTCGTCCAGACACGCCGGATCGGGGATCGGCTCGCCAAGCTCGGCCGTGTCAATCGATTCGCCGCTGAACAGTCGGATCAGCGGGTGATGCGCAAGCTGCTTCTCCGCCGGCCAGTTCTTCGGATCCAGGTCCCGGTACATCAGCAGCTTCGAGAAGCTGAACAGCCCCAGGTTGATCTGCGGCTCGTAGCTCCAGCCGGGCATTTGCGTGAGGCTCTGGCAGATCTGCTGCTGGTATTGCTCCAGATCCGCATCCTCGGCCTCGGGGTCGAACGCCGGCAGTTCGAACTTGAATTGCCTGCGACACAGTTCCAGCAGGCACGGATTGACCAGGATGTCATCGTCAAACAGCGCCAGGCTGTGGCGAGTCTGCACGTTGGGGCGCGACAGCGAGACGGGAATGAACAGAAGCGGTGCAGCACAGGTGTCCTGCGGCGATGCATCCGATTCGCGCCACTTCACCACGCCCAGCGTCAGGTACAGGATGTTGGCCCCCTGCTCCTGAAGGCTGCTGTTTGCCTCGCGCGCCAGCTTCAGCAGACGTGTTTGAAGCTTGGGGCCGGGCAACAGCGTCTGAAGGCAGCGGTCTGCCTGCGGACCCCCGCGGGCGTGGCCCCTTGCGATCGGCGGCAGCGAAAGCTCGTCTTCCTGATCCAGACTCGGTGCTGACTGCTGAGTATGCAGACGCGCCGGGATCTGGCGATCCGGATCGTCCTCCGGCGGAAGCCGACCAGCCAGTTCCGGCGGCGCTTCCTCGCGCGCCAGAAACTGCATGGTCTTCTGCTGATTGACCAGGACATCGAAGACCTGAGCCGGCCGCTCTTCGACGATGCGCAGCGTTCGTTGCCCGCGCGGGCGGTGATTCAGCAGCCGGTTGGCCCGGGTCAGATCCAGCAGCCGCCGGCGCGTCTGCTCCAGCTTCTGTGCGATTTCATCCGTGTCCTGACTCACGACCGGTATGCCCTCCAACACAGTGCGAGTTGCCGGTGACGAATGCGTTTGCGGAGATTGTACCGCAACGGAGCTATTGCTGCGGGTTCTGATCGATGGGTGATGGGCGCTGTGGCTGGGGGAACGATTCTGCGGGACGCTGTCCGCCGTAGGCGGGCGGTTGCGACTCCTGCCCGCCGCTGCCCCGCTGCGACTCGATCTGACGTTCGTCCCTGCCCCGGATCAGCAGCCGGATCGGAACCTGCCCGAAGGGCAACAGCTCTCGAAACCGGTTCACGATGAAGCGCTGATAGTTGGCATCGAACAGCTCGGGATTGTTCACAAACAGCACGATGGTGGGCGGGGCCACGTCCACCTGCGTCGCATACAGGATCTTGGGCCTCTGCCCGCGCGGCGTGCTGGGCATCCGCTGCTCGAAGATCTGTTTGATGACCGCGTTCAGCCGCCCGGTGCCGATCCGCTGATTGGCCTGCTTGAACAGATGCTGCGCCATGTCCAGCGCCGCCTGCACGTTCTTGCCTTCGGTGGCGGTGACAAACGCCACCGGCGCGAAGCTCAGGTGCGGCATCTCCGTGTGCAGGTACTGCTCGAACTCCTGCATCAGTTTCTCATCGCTGATGTTCTCCTCGGGCGTGCCGGCGCGGATCTGCCGCGCCTTGGCGAGCGACAGGTCCCACTTGTTCACCACCAGCAGCACCGGCTTGTACTGCTCGGCGATGTACTGGCTGAGCTTGCGGTCCGGCTCGCTGAGCGGTTCGGTGCCGTCGATGAGCATCATGACCACATCGGCCCGGCGGATGGAGCGCTGGGCGCGGTGGAAGCTGTAGAACTCCAGGTCGTGCGTGACCATCTGCCGCTTCTTGCGCACGCCTGCGGTGTCGATCACGACCAGCGTCTTGCCGTCCTTCTCAAAGCGCACATCGATGCTGTCGCGGGTGGTTCCGGGCACCTCCGATACGATCACGCGTTGTGGATCGTCCTCATAGAGCCTGGCGATGGCGTTGACCAGCGTGCTCTTGCCGGCGTTGCGCTTGCCGACGATCGCGACCAGAAGCTGCGGCTCGGGAAGCTGCGCAGGCGCCTTGTCCAGGTCGATGTTGGCGGCGATGGCCTGCACAAGCTGGTCGATGTTCCGGGCATTCAACGCCGAAACGCCGATCGGCGTGCCGAAGCCCAGTCGGGCGAACTCCGCCAGCGACACGTCGGCGCGCGGGCTGTCGGCCTTGTTGGCCACCAGCAGCGTCTTGACCCCCCTTTTGCGCAGCAGCCGGGCGATTTCCTCATCGGCGGCGGTGAGCCCGTCGGCGGCATCGACGACGAACAGGACCAGGTCAGCGCGGGACATGGCGATCTCGATCTGCTGCTGGATGTGCTCGGTAAGCGCATCCGGATCGACGAACCCGTACCCCCCGGTGTCCACCAGCTCGACCCATTTGCCTGCGATCTGGATCGGTGCGCTGACGCGGTCCCGCGTCACGCCGGGCACATCCTGCACGATGCTGATCCGCCGCCCCGCCAGCGCGTTCAACAGGCTGGACTTGCCGACGTTTGGCCGGCCGACGATCGCGATGGTGGGCATTCGGTTGGGCATGGCAAACCAAGTTTATGATGTTCGGTCTGAGATTAAATTCACAATGTTGCAATTGTCACGGGTTGTTTGGCACAATTCTCTCAGTCGTGCAGGTGGACAAATCAAGTAATGATTTGGGGGGTCGAGCACATAACACAAGGACTTTCGCCCACAGGAGCTGTCTCATGCCGACCGTTCAGGACGTCCTTGCCGCCAAGGGTAGCACCACCGTTCACTCGACCAGTCCTCAGGCAACGGTACTCCAGGCTGTACAGAAGATGAACCAGCACAAGCTCGGAGCGCTGGTGGTCATGGAGGATGCCCAGGTCGTGGGCATCTTCACCGAACGCGACGTGCTGACCCGCGTCGTAGGCGCCGGGCGGGATCCGGCAACCACGCGCATCGCCGAGGTCATGACCCGCGAGGTTATCTGCTGTCCGCCGGATACCGACCTGGACGAAGTCAGCGCCATCATGAAACAGCGGCGAATTCGCCACCTGCCCGTCTGCGATCGGGACGGGCAACTCCACGGCATGGTTTCGATCGGCGACGTCAACGCATATTACGCTTCGAATCAGGAGGCGACGATCACCTTCCTGAACGACTACATCTTCGGACGGGCGTAGGATCAGGCAGTCAGCGGCTCGGCTTGCGGGGCGAGGCAACCTGCTCGCGTGCGCCGAATCGTCCGCCATGTACCGACATGATGCCCCGGATGCCAGCGGAGTGGTTGTCCTCCGCGGCGCCGGCCATGTCGCGGGCGGACAAACTCATTGCATGCGCGTCAACTCGCCCCGCAAGCCGGGCCGCCGAACCCGTCTGTACCTCTTGGATTTGCTCGTTGTTCCCGAGCTTCAGCCGATCGGCTCTCGGATCAGTAATGCAAGCCGCTGCCCCGCTGGTGAGTAAAGGCCATCCCCTGGCGAAGCATCTGTCCTGCGGTTACGCGGGCGATGAAAAGCTCGTGGTCCCCGCCGAACTCGTGCGTGCTCAGCAGCACGCAGTCGAGAAACGCCAGTGCATCGGCCAGGATCGGCACGCCGCTGGGCGCGGGGCGGGTGCTGATGCCCGCGAACGGGTCCTCGCCCGGCTTCAACCTGGCGTAATGCTTCATCAGCGACCGGTCTTCGTCGGGCAGGATCGACAGGGCCAGTCGTCCGCTGTCGCGAATGAGCTGGGCAATCGGTCGACCCCTGGCGATCGCCACTGACACTGCCGGCGGCTTGAAGCTGGCCTGCTGAACCCACGACGCCAGCATCGCCCCCACCGCCGGGCCGTGTTTGGCCGTCAGCACGAAAACGCCGCTGGGCACCCGGCCCAGCGCCTTGCCAATCGCCTGTTCATCCGTTTTGCTCTGGTCCATTGCGTGGTTTTGTAGCCGAAGCGCTGCGTTGCTGCTACGGTAAAGCTCATGTCCGATCCGCAATGCCCGCCATCGCCGCAGTGGCTGCAATGTCCGGCCTGCGGGAGCGTGATCGATGTCGGAAGCGCATCGTCATCCGCCGTTTCGGCGGGGTTCATTACCTGTCCGCACTGCCGGGCCGACCTGTTGCTTCCCGATCCGCAGCAGCCATCATCGACACAGACGGAAACGCCCCAGGAGCTGGAACCGGCTCCGATCACGCTCGGCGGCGAGCTTGATGCCTTGCGTATCCAGCGGCTGGCCGCGATGCGCCGCGCCACCTATCGCAGCCGATCCTACGCGCTGATTGCCGCCGGCGGCTGCGCGGTTGCGGGCGTGCAGCTTGCCGTGACGGCCGTGCGACAACTGCTTGCCGCCGGCTGGGGGACGCGAGCGGCGGCGTACGCTCTGCTGGCCATACTGGCCGGGTGCGCGGCCGTCTACTTCTGGCTGCGTGCTGTACAATTGTCCGCGGAGATTCGGCGGTCCATCTCTCAGCAACCAACCACCCCGCCCGATTTCTCCACCCTCGGCGATGGTTCGACCTGAACCTTTCACAGCCCGGCCTACGGGTTGACATCCACCGGCGCCCACTTGGCGTCGGCACGCCAGACGCGCCGGCGATGCGGATGGCTGTCCAGCGACAGCCGGTCCACCTGGCGAGGCTCGATGATCAGCACCTCGAACGCCTGCGGCGGCGGAACATCCGCCGACACCGCCTGGGCAAACACGTCATCCGTCGAGCGGGCGATTCCCGGTGTCGGCCAGAAGAACATCGCCCGCGCCTGATCGTTCAACTCTCGCCAGAGCTGGCGTCGAAGTGTCTCGTCTTCGGCAAAGGCGACAATCTTTGCTTCGCCACTGATGCGAAACTGTGTCTGCTGCGAGGGCAACCAGAACACCGCCTCCACACGCCTTTCGCCACGAAGCTGCGCAGCCTTTTCCGTCCGCGCGTCGGTGGCCACGTACAAACGCCCCTCTTCGTCGATGCGCCGGCAAACCACCATCCGCGCGTGTGGCGCCCCGCTGCGATCCACCGTCGCCAGCACCATCAGCTTTGGCGAATCACCGAATTCACGCCTTACCGAATTGCCAAGCTCGTCCAGCCACTGCATAGACTTTTCCCATTATGCTTCGCCGGCGAGCTTGGCGAAAGTGCCGCGACTGGCCTTATGATTCGATTCCAACATGACGGCCAAACGCATAGACGTTCACTGCCACCTGATCCCCGGCGTCGATGATGGTTGTCCCACCCTGGAAGAGTCGATCCAGTGTGCCCGCATGCTCGTGGCCGCCGGATACTCCCACTGCTTCTGCACGCCACACGTCTGGCCCACCGATCAGCGGCAGACACGCCAGTCGCTGGTGCAGTGGACCGCTCAGCTCCAGGATCAGCTTGCGGCGATGGGCATCCCCCTGGCGCTTCTGCCCGGAGCAGAACTCAACCTTC
Organism: Fontivita pretiosa; assembly: GCF_050410795.1. GTDB lineage: Bacteria > Planctomycetota > Phycisphaerae > Tepidisphaerales > Tepidisphaeraceae > Fontivita > Fontivita pretiosa. Next base: position 127,147 of record NZ_CP191258.1, read on the forward strand.
ATCCCGCCGTCACGCACACACCGCCACAGCGGATCATCAGCATGGCCCTGGCCGATCGGTACATCCTGGTGGACATGTGGGCCGACCGGTTGCCGGAATTTTTCGCTCCGGCGGTCAAGTGGCTCCAGAACATGGGGCTGACGGTGATCCTGGCGCATCCCGAGCGGATGCGGGCAGTGCAGCTCGATCCAACCCTGGCCCGGCGATTCGCGGACATGGGCCTGCTGCTTCAGGGCAATCTTCAGTGCTTTGCCGATCATCCCGACGCCGACACCCGACGTATCGCCGAACAGTACCTGCTCGAAGGCCGCTATTTCCTGCTCGGCAGCGACACGCACAACGTCCAAGGGCTGCACACACGGCTTCAGGGGCTGAACAACGCGATCGCGCTGGCCGGCCCGCAGCTCATCGATCGCCTGACCTGCGAAAATCCCCGCAAACTCCTGCCCGAGAGTGCCGGATAATTCGCCCTGCCAGGGGCGTCGGCGGCCGCGCAGTTTGACCCCTCACTTCGCAGCGTACACCCGCAGCGGCGACGGAACGTCGATCACCCCATGTTTGGCCGCCAGCTCGTGAAACCGCGCAATCGCGCGAAGCTGCAACGGGCCAATGTCGTATTTGAGATACTCCGTGAGATACTGCCGCGCCAAATGCGGCGGCCATCCCCGCGGCACCGCGTCGCGATGGATGATCTGCTCGACGTGCTCGCGCCCCGCGCGCCTGGCCTGCTCAAGGCGCGTCGGCAAATCGCCCAGCTCCACCCCCGCTCGCGCCATCCACACCGCGAAGACAAACGGCAGCCCCGTGAGCTGCTTCCATTCATCTCCCAGATCGTACTGATGCTCGAACCCCGCCGGCTCCTCGCACACCACCTTGTCGCCGATCAGCAATCGCGCCTCGTCATCCCGGCCACAGGCACGTGCCAGATCGACAAACTCCGGCCGCAGGCCGTATCGCTCGGCCAGAATGATCCGCGCCAGCGCCACGGAGGTGTGGCTGTCCGGGTCGCAGGCCAGCGTCCGCACCTGCTCGATTGGTCGGCGACAGAAGATGCGCACCGTCAGCGTGTGCCCGTCACAGCCGATGCCGCCGCTGGGCACGATCCGCAGCCCCGCCAGTCGCTGGTAATCGATCGACGGCAGCAGCGCCACCTCGGCCGTGCCGTCGCGCAGATGCTCGATGAGCCTGGCCGGCACATCCAGAAGCAGCTCGATGCCCGGATCCTGCTCCAGCCCCCAGATCAGCGGCCGGGAGTTCAGATAGCTCACACACGCCACGCGCAGCCGCCTGGACCGGTCGTGGTTCCTCGCTTCGCGCACGGCCCGTTGATATCACATCGTGACCGTGACGTCATCGGCCAGAGGCATCTTTCAGCAGAACTGAAACCGCTAAAAACGCCTCGCCTCAATGGCTGTCGGCTGATCTGCGATTCTGCGCTCTGCGCGGGCGCTGAAGCGACCAGGCTGCACCGAGCAACAGTCCCAGCGACGCCGGCTCCGGAATCACCCCCGCCTGCACCGCTCGCAATGCCGCCACGTACTCGCCGCCGAACAGCTTGGTGTGCTCGGCGATCAGAGCCTCCGCAAGCGGACCGGCCTGATTCACGTATGCATTGTCAATCAGGGCATAGTCGGTGGCGTCAATGACACCGCTGTAGTCAAAGTCACCGTTGATCCAGCCGCTCAACGTGTTGACGTACCCGTTGTCGATCAGCGAGTAGTCGGTGGCGTCGATCGAGCCACTGAGGTCGGCGTCGCCGAAATACGTGAACTTGATCAGGACTTCTCCGCCGCCCAGGCCGCTCACACCGGCAAAGTCGGTGTAGATCGGCCCACTTCCGCCGACTTGCGTCAGGTCGTTCAGCAACACGCCCAGACCATACAGAAAGCTTCCGGCGGTGGAGTTCTGGACGTTGGCCTGCGTCGAGCCGATGCCCGGCCCCTGCCAGTCGAAGTTGCCGCCATTCTCCAGAGCGGTTTTGATCTGAGCTGTGGTTGTGCCCAGATCCCCGCTGACGATGATCATGCTGTTGTTGTTCAGGTCCAGCCGGGCGGTGGGCGTAGCGCCGCCGGCGATGGTCAGAACCGAGGCGACCGTCGTGCCGCTGAAGTCGTTGGCCGCCGGCTTGGCGGTCACCCGCGCTGTCCCGCCGTTGATCGCGATCGGCCCGAAGCCGTTGCCGCCGTAGTACCCGAGCCGCGGAGCCGTGAGCGTGCCGGCGTTGACCGTCGTTCCGCCGGTGTGTGCCACATCGCCGCTGATCGTCCAGCCCGTGGAACCGTTTTTCACCAGCGCCGTGGAGCCGGAGGCATCATCGGTGATCGCCGCGCCCAGCACGTTCGTTCCCGCGGTTGCGCCGCCAAGCGTCAACACCCGCGCGCCCGTCCCGGTAAACGCGATCCCAGCCCCGGTGCTGGCCAGCGCAAGCGTTCCGGTGCCGTTGACTTCGATCGTCCCGCCGCCCGGACCCAGCGTGATCGACTGGCTGGCGACGGCGCTGCTGCCGCTGTTGTAGCGCAGCGTGCCGCCATTGAGCGTCACGGCGCCGGCAAGTCCGGCCGGATCCGTCGGCAGCGGCAGCGCCTTGATGTGGTTGACCTGAACCGCCCCGCCATTGATCACCATCGCCCCGGTCCAGTTCCAGTTATTCGCATCATTGATGAGAAGGTTTCCAGCGCCGCTCTTGGTCAGCACGGCGCTGCCGGAAATGCTGCCGGCGCTGCTGTTGAACGCATAGTTCAGCGTACCGTTGTTGACGTTGATCGCCGCCGGCCGCAGCTCGCCAAGCAGCTCCACCGTGCCGGTCGTGGCCGTGTCATCGAACGTCACGCTGTCGCCCCAGAAGAACTTCTGCGTCCCGCCGTTGAAGTTGGCGGCGCCGTTGGTGTCCCAGCGGGTGGCGGCGCCCGGCGCTCCGCCGGTCCAGGTCAGGCTCAGCGGCGCGGTGACGGAGCTGGTATCGAGGTAGACCACGCCGGGCACATCGGCCTTGACCACGGGCAGCCCGCGGTACTTCGTGTTGCCGCCGGCCAGTTGCACGCTCATCGTCGCCGCAAGCGTACCGCCCGCGTGCGTAATCAGCGTGTAGGTTCCCGTGCCCAGCGCGCCATCGATGGGGTTGATGTTGAACAGGATCGGCCCGGCCAGCGAATCCAGCGTCAGCGTACCGCTGACCTCAAGCAGGTCATTGACACCCGCGCCGACGACATTCGGCGTGGCCGACAGGTCGAAGTTGAGGTTGTTGCCCGCGGTGGCCGGCGCAAAGGCATTCCAGATGGTCAGATTGCCCTGGACGCTGAGCGTGCCGACGTGATTGCCCAGCGCGTCATCGCCGACGACGATCGCCGAATCGTCATAGGCGGTGAGCGATCCGAGCACCCTGCCGCCGCCGCGAAGCGTCTGACCCGACTGAAGCTCGTAGCCGGGGATCGCGCTGACATCCAGCGTGGCGCCGGGGTTGATGGTGATCGTCGAGCGGCTGATGGGGCTGCTGGGAAGCGGCGCGTTGCGCACTTTCAGCGTGCCAGCCAGGATGTTGGTCGGCCCGGTGAAGGTGTTGGCGAAGCTGGCCAGGGTCCAGGTGCCCGTGCCGATCTTGGTCACGCCGAATTGCCCCGTGCCCGTGCCGTTGGAGATGGCCCCGGAGATCGTGCCATCCCCGACGCCATCAAGAACCAGGGTGATGGAATCGCCGCTGGCGGTGTTGTTGGTGACGTTGCCGCTGATGGTCAGCGGCGCGTTGGCCTGGAGTCCGACCAGCGTTCCGCCGCCGATGATGCTCAGCGGACCGCTGAGGGTGACGTTGCCGCTGCTGACGATCGAGGGCACGACGGTCTGAGGCTCGCCGACGCGCGCGCCAAGATTGACGCGCTTGGCGGTGCTCACGCCGCTGAGATTGAACTGTCCGGCGTGCATCCCGCCGCCGGTCGCGATCGTGCCCGATGCCGGTCCCAGCGCGCCGGCGCTGCTGGCGAAGACCACGCCGTCCCACGCCGTCAGCGTCCCGGTGAAGTTGTTGCTGGCGTTGTTCAGATGCAGGTCCCCCTCATCTCGCTTGTCGATGTTGGCCGAGCCGCTGATCTGGCCGTTGATCGTGAGGGTCGCGATTCCGCGGAGCGTGGCGGTGCCGAGCGTGCCGACGTTCAGCGGGCTGCCGATGATCAGCGGCGCGACGGCGGCGTCGATGGTGGCGAGCTGCATCACGATGGCGCCGGTGGTGTTGACCGTCTGCGGAACGTCGGTGTAGTTGGCGATCGACGTCAGAGCATTGAGCGTGAAGCCATTGCCCGTGATCGTGAACGACGGCGAGGTCGTATCTTCGAACGTCAGCCCCGCCACTTTCGCGTTGACGATGTCGTTGTTGGAGACGGTCTGAGCTGCGCCGGCGGTGAAGCGGATCGGTGCGCCCGCCGGGCCGAGAAAGTCCGGGATCACGTCGCCGGCCCAGTTGGCGGCGGTGCTCCAGTTGGCATTGACGCCGCCGCCGTCCCACGCGGTGCCCGTCGCCGGCGCCGCCAGGCTCAGCAGTTCACCCACATCGCCCCCCGGCAGCGCGCGATTATAGACGCGCACGTCATCGATCACGCCGTTGAAAAACGCCGACGGCGCCGCGGTGGCGCGGGCGCCGATCAGCCAGTTCACCCCCGTCGAGATCGAGCCGGTGTCCAGCGTTGTCGCCGCGATAGGCACGTTATCGACGTAAAGCGTTACAGTACCGGCGGCGGTGCGGGTCACGCCCAGAAGATGAACGCGCCCGTCGGCGATGTCGATGTTGCTGTGCAGCGCCGTCGTGCCTGCGCCGTCGTGAGACCAGAATGGCGAGGTATCGGTGCCGGCGATGCCGCTGCTGTCAATCACGCCCAGGTTCGCCTGCCCGCCCTGCGCGTTGTTGTTCGACGCCAGGTAGCGTTCTGCCCCGTTGATCAGCGAGGCGCTGGTCTGAACGAACATGAAGAGGCTGAACTCCCCGCTGGCGGGAATCCACGCGGCGCTGTTGGTGTTGACGTAGTCGTTGATCCCGTCGAAGTAGTAGGCGTTGCCGACAACGCCCGGAATGGCGATCGCGACCCCGCCATTGAGCGTGCCATTGCTGGGCGACGACCCGGTATCGAACGCCGTGGTCCCGGAGCTTTCGTCGAAGGTGTAATAATGTGTCAATCCGGTGGTGATGTCGCCGCGGGCGCCAGCCGGGACCGCGACGGCAACGATCAAGGCCCCCAGGCCGGCACAGGCTCTGCCGGCGGCGATGCGAAGTGACAGCTTCTCCCTGTTGCGAATCCTGCTGCTGCGCTGCATTGCATTTCCTCCAGCGGGGTAAGACTCCGGGTGCACGGGACCGAGCACCTGGTCCAACACACTGTACACCATGTCCACGAGCCAGCGACCGCCTGATCACCCACCTGGCATGCCCTGTTCCGGGCGGAGCGGGCGGAGGGTACGACACCCGTACAAGCCACCGGCGATCTTACCGGAAAGCGGGCAAAATCGCACGGAAACTTTCTGTTTTCCGGCGGTAAGCTCCCGGGGAATTGGGTAGACCACATCGAAGAATCGGTCCGGGTGGTCGCGGGAAAGTTTCTGCGTCGCCAGCTTCTGGCCATCGACGAAAATGTCAAACTCCCTGGGATGATCGCCGCCGTCGCTTCCCCAGTAGGTGCAGACCAGCTCGACCGGCTGCTGCGGATCTACCTTCATGTCGAAGCTGAAGAATCCGCCATCGGTACAGTCGCGCCATTTGCGTCCGGCGTGTTCCCCGGTACGGGTCTTTTCGCCGGTGAAGTTGTGATCCCGCTCCGGCTGCATTTCGCCGGGCTGGAAGAAGTCGATGGTGCGGCGTTCGATCTCCGCTTGCCGCGCCAGCTCGGCGCGATACTCCGCCTCGCGCGCCGCCCACTGCTCGGGCGTGAACACGTCCCAGTACACGCCATAGCGCGAGTCAGTGATCTGGTACAGCGGGCGAAAGCTCAGGTCCGTCGGGCGGCCCACGCCGACGCTCCTCCAGCTCAGTCCGCTCTGATCCGTTGCCACAAGCCATTGCTGCGGCGGCCTGGCGTGCACGAGCAGCGCCGGAACCAGCGCCGGATCGACATCCTGGCCGATTTCTCCAGCCAGCAGCACCGGCCCGCGAAAAACCGATATCTTGTTGGCATCATCCGCGGGCGATTCGCTGCGCAGCGCCATCGGCAGCTTCAGCTCGATCGTGTCCCCGGCGTTCCACGTTCGCCGGATCGTCAGGAAACTTCCGGGCGATGAGTCGACCGATTGCTGCTGTCCATTGATTCGGATCTCGATGCTGGGCGCCCAGCGCGGGTGCCTGAGCTTGATCGCCAGCGGTGTCGATTGCGATGCCTGGCTGACGACCAGCTTCACGCTGTCGGATTCGGGAAACTGCGTCTGTTGCCGGATGACTATTCCCTTAGCGCGCCAGTTCAGTTCCGAGGCAATGAACAGGTTGATGTACAGCGTCGAGTCGTCCGAACCGCGGAAATAGACGCTTTCGCCATAGCGGGCGTGATTCTCCATGCCGGTTCCGACGCAGCAGGTCCAATCGTCGAAAAGACTTTGGAACTTCTTTTTCGATCCGGTCTTCAGCGGGAGGTAATACAGCACCTGCCCGGTCTTGCGGTGCTGCGACGCCAGGATATGGTTCAACATCGCCCGCTCGTAATACTCGATGCATGTGGGGTCGGCAGTCCACGCGAACACGTGGCCGGTAAGCTTGAGCATGTTGTAGACATTGCATGTCTCGGCGGTGTTGCCGTTGAGTCTCCCGGCCAGCACGTCCGGGGGGCCAAAGTGCTCATTGAGGCTGTTGCCCCCGTTGACGTAGGTGTGATGCTCGACAACGGTCCGCCAGAAGAACTCGGCGGCGGCGCGGTCGCTCTCCCGGCCGGTCAGCTCATACTGCCGGGCCAGCCCGATCAGCTTGGGAATCTGCGTGTTGGCGTGCTTGCCGGGGAGGATGTCGCGACCCTCGGCCAGTGGATCCAGAATCGCCTTGTGATGAAAGCGCCTCGCCAGCGTCAGGTACTTTGGATCTGCGGTGATCGCGTACACGTCCGCCGCCACTTCGTTCATCCCGCCATGCTCGCAGGCCAGCATCTGCTGAAGCTGCTCTTCGGTGAGACGGTCAGTGATGCCCAGCGTCCAGTCGGCCAGTTTCACGAGCACTTCCCGCGCCGTGGCGTTGCCGCAGTACAGGTATGCATCGCGCAGCCCGGCCATGAGCTTGTGCTGCGTGTACCACGGAACCCACAGCCCGTTGAGATCGAAGCCTTTGGAACGAATCTGGCCCTGGGCGACCTCGGCGAAGACCGGCTTGCCGTTGGGAATGCCGCTTAAATAGCCGTCGCCGTGGGCCCGCTGGCACTCGGCCAGCTCATCGACGATGTAGGAGACGCGCTGAAGCAACGGTTGTTTGCCTGTCGCCGCGTACATCAGCGACAACGCCGACAGGTAGTGTCCCAGCGAATGCCCGCCGATCGATCTGCTTTCCCACCCGCCATACTTAGGCGCTTTGGGCTCCAGTCCCGCTTCGGAACGGTAGCCGGACAGCAGCCGGTCCGCATCGATCTTCAGCAGCCACTGCTCATCCAGGTCCTGCGCCACCTTGAATGGCCCGTCGAGCAGTCGAACGTCGGCCAGATCAAACGGCCGGGCTGCAAGCGGCACAACCGGCGGGCGCAGTCCGGCGTCTTGCCCGTTCGCAAAAGCCGCTGTCAACACGCCAATCGCCGCCGCCGAGATCAACAGGGGAATCCAGCTCATAAGCAATCTCCGAATCTGCGGATTTGAACACAGCGCCGCGCGTGCTTCAATCTGTGGAGTGGCTGGTCCAGCAGTCGCCGGACTGGCGCCAGATCGGATGATCTGGAAACGATCCGGGACAATCCATTACACTGCGGCCGGCAGCGGACCGGGGAACAGGCCGATGATGGAACAGCCAGCGCTGTTGGTGGCCGAGGGAATCAGCAAGTCATTTCCGGGCGTGCGCGCGCTGGACGGGGTGGATTTTGTGCTGAAGGCCGGCGAGATCCACGCACTGATGGGAGAAAACGGGGCCGGAAAATCCACGCTGATCAAGGTGCTCACCGGCGTGTACCGTCGCGACGCTGGAGTCATTCGACTCAACGGCACGCCGATCGAACCGCGCTCTCCTCATCATGCCCAGAGCCTTGGCATCAGCACCGTGTATCAGGAGGTCAACCTGATCCCGGGACTGTCGGTGGCGGAAAATATCTACCTTGGCCGCCAGCCCCGACGCTTCGGGCAGATCGCCTGGCGAGCAATGAACCTGCGCGCCTCCGAAGCGATGCGGCGGCTGGATATCGACATCGACGTGACGCGCCCGCTGGATGACTATCCGATCGCGATCCAGCAGATGGTGGCCATCGCCCGCGCCCTGGACATCCGCGCCAGCGTGCTGATCCTGGACGAGCCTACAGCCAGTCTGGACGCCGCCGAGACGCGGCAGCTCTTTTCCGTGATGCGTCGTCTGGCCGGGCAGGGATTGGGCATCATCTTCGTCACGCACTTCCTGGAACAGGTTTATCAGGTCAGCGGGCGGATCACGGTGCTGCGCAACGGTCGGCTGGTGGGCACGTATGAAACGGCCGCACTGCCGCGGATCGAGCTGATCGCGCGCATGATGGGCAGGCAGGCCTCGGAAGTGCAGGCCATGCAGCAGGAGCGCGCCGCGCCGGCCGATGACACCCGGCAACCGCCACTTCTCCAGGCTCGGGGCCTGGGACGCAGCGGCTCGATCGAGCCGTTCGACCTGGAGCTTAGCGGCGGCGAAGTGCTGGGCCTGGCGGGGCTGCTGGGTTCGGGGCGAAGCCAGATGGTGCGCCTGCTGTTCGGGATCGACCGCGCTGATTGCGGCACGCTGCGTATCGCCGGCAGCACCGTCAATCGCCGCCGACACACGCCTCGCAACGCCATCCGGCTTGGGCTGGGTCTGTGTCCCGAGGACCGCAAGACCTCCGGCATCATTCCCGATCTGTCGCTGCGGGAGAACATCATTCTGGTGCTCCAGGGGCAGCGAGGCTGGATTCGGCCGCTGCGACGCTGGCGACAGCAGCAACTGGCCGAGCAGTTCATCCGGGCGCTGAACATCGCCACCCCGCACGCCGAACAGCCTGTCAAGTTCCTCAGCGGCGGAAATCAGCAGAAGGCGATCCTGGCCCGATGGCTCCTGAGCCGCCCGAAGCTGCTGCTGCTGGATGAGCCGACCCGAGGCATCGACGTCGGCGCCAAGTTCGAGATCGCCAGACTCATCGAACAGTTGCGCCGCGAGGGCATGGCGATCATTTTCGTCTCCGCCGAGCTGGAAGAAATCGTCCGCAGCAGTCAGCGTGTGGCGGTGCTGCGCGACCGGCGCAAGATCGCCGAGCTGACAGGCGAGCAGATCAACGAACAGCGCATCATGGCGACCATCGCCGGTTCAGATGCCCACGAACCGCGATTCAAACAGTCCGCGTCAACCTAATGCCGAGGTGAAGATGAATGGGTTTCGGAAATTGTCGCTTGTGCCGATCGTGGTGATGTGGCTGGCCGCGGCGCTTCAGGCCGCCCAGCCCGCCGCCATCACCGTCCACGCTGATCGTCCGGCCCAGCAGATTCCCCAGTCGCTGTGGGGCATCTTCTTTGAGGAGATCAACCGGGCCGGCGATGGAGGACTCTACGCCGAGATGATCCTGAACCGATCCTTCGAGGATTCCGACAAGCCCGAGGGCTGGGAGCTGATCAGGTCCGGCGATGCCGATGGCGAGATCGCCATCGATACCACTCGTCCATTGAATGAGCGCAACGGACGCGCGCTGAAACTGACGGTTCGCAGCAAAGGCGATGGACGGCTTGGCGTGGCAAACCATGGCTTTAAGGGCATGGCGGTGCGCGGCGGCGAAGCGTACATCCTCACACTTCAGGCATGTGCGGATGACGACTATCAGGGACCGCTTGCCGTCAGTATTGAAACCCGCGACGGCAGCCAGGTGCTGGCCAGCGGCGTCACGCGCACCCTGAGCTCGCGCTGGGAGCAGTCACAGGTGATGCTCACCCCCAGCCAGACTTCGCACGACGCCAGGCTGGTCATCTCCCCCACCGCCGCGCGCGGCACGGTCTGGCTCGACATGGTCAGCCTCTTTCCGACCGGCACTTTCAAGAATCGCCCCAACGGACTGCGCGCCGACCTGGCACAGTTCCTGCTCGAGCTGCGGCCGGCGTTCGTGCGATTCCCCGGCGGGTGCTGGGTCGAAGGCGAGCGGATGGAGCTGGCCTACCGCTGGAAACAGACGATCGGCGAGCTGTCGCAGCGGCGGAATCACCGCAATATCTGGGGCTACTGCTCGACCCATGGGCTGGGATTCCATGAGTACCTGCAACTGTGCGAAGACCTGGGCGCCGAGCCGCTGTTCGTGATCAACTGCGGCATGGCGCATCGCGACCACGTGCCCATGGAGCAGATGCTGCCCTACGTGCAGGATGCGCTGGATGCGATCGAGTACGCCAACGGACCGCCAGACAGCCAATGGGGCTCGCTGCGCGCCCGGGCCGGGCATCCCCAGCCGTTCAACCTCAAGTACATCCAGATCGGCAACGAAAACGGCGGGCCGCTTTACTACGAGCGTTACGCCCTGTTCTACGACGCGATCAAGGCCAAGTATCCGCAGATGAAGATCATCGCCAACTTCTGGGCTGGCGGGCGCCCGACGAACCGGCCGGTCGAGATCCTCGATGAGCACTATTACAGCTCGGCGGCGTTTTTCCTGCGCAATGCGGACCGATACGACTCCTACGACCGCGCCGGACCGAAGATCTACGTCGGCGAGTTTGCGGTCACGCAGGGCGCCGGCACGGGCAATCTCCGCGCCGCCGTCGCCGAGGCCGCCTTCATGACCGGCATCGAACGCAACAGCGACATCGTCATCATGGCCAGCTATGCCCCGCTGCTGGCGCACGTCGCCTACAAAGCCTGGAACCCGGATCTGATCTATTTCGATGCATCCCGTGTCTACGGCACGCCCAGCTATTACGTGCAGAAGCTGTTCGCCGAGAATCGTGGGCGGGTGCTGCTGCCGACCGATGTCCAGCAGACACTGACCCCGCCGCAGCCCAAAGGCGCCATCGGTGTGGGCGCGTGGCTGACGCAGGCCGAATTCAGGGACATCAAAGTCCAGCGCGAAGGACAGACACTGTTCGAATCCGATTTCACCCGAGGCATCGAGGGCTGGACGACCGACCGCGGCCAGTGGGAAGCCAGGGACGGGCTGCTGCGTCAGACCGGCAACCCGCGCGGGGCAATCGCCTTTGCCGGCGATCCGGGATGGTCCGATTACACCCTCAGCCTCAAGGCTCGCAAGCTCGGCGGCGCGGAAGGATTCCTGATCCTCTTCCACGTCGGCGACGCACGCAACTACACCTGGTGGAACATCGGCGGATGGGGCAACACACGCCACGGCATCGAGCATTTTGCCGACGGCGCCAACAACGGCCGTGTCGGAGAGTCGGTGAACGGCTCGATCGAAACCGGTCGCTGGTATGACGTGCGAGTGGAAGTCAAAGGCCCGGCGGTTCGCTGCTATCTGGATGGAGCTCTGATCCACGAGGCGAACTACACGTCGCCCCGGACGCTGTTCGCCACCGCCGCGCGCGACGACGACGGGCAAATCATCCTCAAGGTCGTCAACGCGGCCAATCAGCCGCAGCCCGCCGCGATCAGCCTCCAGGGACTGACCAGCGTCGATCCGGTCGGATCCATCACGGTGCTGACCGGCGAAAATCCCACCGACGAAAACTCGTTCGAGCAGCCGACCAGGGTCGCGCCGATGCAGAAACGGATCGACGGCGTCGCCGACCGGTTCACTTGCGATTTCCCGGCCAACTCCGTGAATGTCGTGCGAATCAGAGGAGCTTCCAAATGAACAGGTGCATGAAGCGTGCGGTACTGCTGGCGATGGGGCTGTGGATCTCGATGGCGCTGGCGGCGTGCGATCGCGCCGGCGAGCGGTCGGGCGCGTCGGCAACGCAACCGTCGGCCTCCGGCGGCAAAAAACTGGTCGTGGGATTCTCCCAGATCGGCGCTGAAAGCGCCTGGCGAACCGCCAACACCCGATCGATCCGCGAAGAGGCCGAGCGACGCGGTATTGACCTGCGATTTTCCGACGCCCAGCAGAAGCAGGAAAACCAGATCAAGGCGCTGCGGTCATTCATCGCCCAAAAGGTGGATGTGATCATGTTTTCTCCGGTGATCGAGACCGGGTGGGGTCCGGTCATGCAGGAGATCCGCGCTGCGGGCATTCCGGTGATCGTCGCCGACCGCAGACCCGATGTGGATGAGTCGATGTACGTCACGTTCATCGGCTCGGATTTCGTCGAGGAAGGTCGCCGCGCCGCCGAATGGCTGGCCAAAAAGATGAACGGCCAGGCGAACATCGCCGAGCTTCAGGGCACCACCGGCAGCGCCCCGGCCAACGATCGGGCCAAGGGCTTCCGCGAGGTTCTCGAGCGATATCCCCAGATGAGGATCATCAAGAGCCAGACCGGCGACTTCACACGCAGCGGCGGCAAGGAAGTGATGGAAGCCTTCCTCAAGAGCCCGGAAGGACCGCAGATCAATGCGCTGTTCGCGCACAACGACGACATGGCGCTGGGCGCGATCCAGGCGATCGAGGAAGTCGGCCGAAAGCCCGGGCAGGACATCATCATCGTTTCGATCGACGGTGTGAAAGGCGCATTTGAAGCGATGGTCGCGGGCAAGCTCAACTGCACCGTCGAGTGCAACCCGCTGATCGGCCCGCAGCTCTTCGATGCCGTCGAGAAGCTGATGCGCGGCGAGCCGCTGCCCAAACGCATCGCCGTGGAAGAAGGAGTCTACGACCAGTCCCAGGCCGCCGCGGTCATCCACAGCCGCAGGTACTGATGCAGCTTCCGCGGCGAGCTACGGCTGCGGCGGCGTCGCCCCGATATGCTCAAGCTCCTGCATCGCCGCCGCCATCGGCTCGAACTCCACGTGTCCGTCGGCGTAGGTGATGTTCATGCCGTCGTGGTTGTGATTGTCGGGCTTCTCGTACAGCAGGATGTCTCGTTCTCCCAGCGCGGCGACTCGCTTGCCGGCGCCAAGGTAAACATAGTCGGAGTTGGCGTTCACCCAGGCAATCTGCGACTGAAGATCAGCGGCGGCGATTTGCGGCGGGAGCTGCGTGCGGCTCGATGGGCAGATGAAGACCTGCGGTGACAACTCCTGCGTCAGCAGTTCACCCAGCGCCTGCGGATACTGCCCGCCGTGTTCGTTGCAGTGCAGGAGCATCGCCTGGCCGATCTGACGCATGTTCGCGGCACACTTGACCCGGTTGGCCGTCTCGCGGGCGCGGTTCAGCGACGGCAGGAGGATGCTGACCATCATCGCGCCGGCCGCCGGGGCGCCGTTGGTGAGCATCCCCGGCTCGGAAAGCAGCGTGCTGCCCGGGAAGGGACTGATGGCCCGCGTGTAATAACCGGCGTCGTCAACCCAGGAGACGGAACCGGCGGGCGCGATGTGCTGGGCGAGCACATCCAGCGGCGGCAGCAGCGGCTCGGGCAGTGGGATGCCGAACAGGTCGGCAAAGCCCCCGTAACGGCCCAGCAACATGAACTGCTGATACATCGTGCCCCGCAGCGCCGTTTCCGGCAGGTCATAGAAGCTGAACGCCACCGGCTCGGCCACGCCCAGACGCTTGCGCAGCGCCACGAAGTCCTGGTTGCTTTCGATCGACGGCTGCCCGCGCGACAGCCACCGCGCCCCCGCCGCCGCCGACTGCGGATACAGACCCATGTACAGGTATCCGTCTCGAATGACCCACGCCGGTGCGATGATCGGCAGACCCACATAGTACACGGTCATCCCGTCGATCTTCGTGTTGCGCAGGCGGATCTGCACGCCCGCCTGAATGCTGTTCAACGCCACAGCGCCCCAGTTGCTCAGGTTGACCATGGCGGTGGGCAGTGCCGAAGCGGCTTTGGCCGGATCGTCAAGCCGATTGACGATGACGACCCCGAGCAACCCGTTGCCCGCCACCGAAGGCGAGCAGTACGCCGCCCACTGTCGCCCCAGCGGCTCCAGCACATCTGTGACTGGGTTTTTGGCAATGGCAAGCTGCACCCCGCCCAGAACCTGATCGAACACTCGCTGCGCCTGCGGGTCGATCTGCCCGGCGATTTCACGCAGCCGCGTGATGAGCCTGGCGGCATCGAACTGCCCCACCGCAGCGAAGGTGGCGTCGGCGGGAATGGCCTTGAGCAGCTCCGGCGAAATCGCTTCGTCCGACAGGCCTTCCAAAAGCCCCTTGCGCGGCGCCGGAGCCTCGATGAAGGTCTGCGTCAGCCAGTCCGGGCCATCAAAGCCCGATGTGCGAATCAGCCGTTTCAGCCCGCGCAGACCCAGTGCGTCGATCACCTTCGGCACGGTCTGCTGAGCCTGAACATCGTCCTGCTGCTGCGCGAGCTGTTCGATCATCGCGATGACGCGTTCAAAATCGACATAGACGACGCTGACCGGCTGCTTGTGCGGCTGCCGCTTCATCGCCGCCACGAACGCGGGCGAGTGCAGCAGGTCGCGGCGAGCGTCGCCGGCAAGCGCCTCCGCCTCGTCGGCGTAGCCGACGAGCAGCCCGACCAGACCCTCTCGCCGGAACGCACGCACCGCATCGTCGGCATCGCCCGCCTGTGCCAGCAGCTTCGCCAACTGCTGCTGCACCGATTCCGCGTCATTGCCGGCCCGGCAGATCACCGCGAGCCTGGGCGTTGGCCGACGGAAGTTGCGCGTGTCCATCCCCGCGAAATAGATCGCGGTGGGATATTTCCACAGCGGCTTGGAAAGCGCCTGAATCATCTGGACCGCCTGCCGCGAACCCGGCTCCTGTTCGATGAGTTTCTGCCCCGCCTGCGGAAGGAACTGCGTGAACAGCTCGCGGATTCTCGAGGCATCGAGCAGCGCCTTCAGATGCGATTGCGCGTACTCCGGAGGCAGCGAGTCGGCGCCGCACCAGGCCAGGTATAGCATCGCGTCCTCGGGCACTTGATCGGCCAGCGGTTGTCCAAGGACCGGAACGACAAGGCTGAGCACAGTGAGCACGGTGATGGGCAGACGGCGCATGACGGTCCTCCCTGTTGATGGTTAAGCTGCGGCCCTGGCCATCTTCCCTTCGCCGCCGCGGCAAGTAAAGCCCGCCCCGGCCAGGAGCGCGATCGATTCCATGCCACACCGCCGGATGGCCCGCATGGTTCTGGCCGGGATCATGGGGACGAAGCTGTGGTTAGGCCGGTGGACACCTGAAGCAGATCGGCCCGGACCCAGATTTCAAAGGGTTTGGCGGCCCAACTGATCCGCGCTGGGAACAGGTCATCGAAGGTGCGCTGCGAGATCAGGCGGTAGCGATGTCCCGCCGTCGCGGGCTGTGTTCGCAGCACATCGACCGGGCGGAGCAGCACGTCGTATTGCGCGTCGGCCTGTGCGGCCAGGGGATCAGAACCGCGTGGCAGAAGCACGATCTGCCAGTGGAACAGATCCAGCGGAGGAAGCGAATACGGCGCCGGCTCGGCCCAAATCCCCAGCCGCCGCGCGCCCAGTTGTTTCAGTCCTTCCAGCAGCATGGCATCTTCGATGCGTCGGGCGGCGCCGGTGGCGTCGCGGACGAAGCCGCGCAGGTAGATGATGCCGGGCAACACCGTCAAGGCCACGAGGATCACGACGACCTGAACTCTTTCAAACGTGCGAATCCGCGCCCGCCCCGCCAGCACCGCGGCGCAAATCCCCAGCACGATGTCCGGCAGCACCGCGAACCGCCCGTACTCGCCAGGCTTTCCCGCGGCCAGAAGCATGAATTGCACGACAATCACCGCCGACACGGCAGAAAGAATGCGCAGCACAGCCGCGTGGGGTGCGGCGCTGCTGCGCCAGATCAGCACCGCCCCCAGCAGCCCCACCAGCATGACCAGTGGCGATGCGCCTTCGATCATGAGCTTTGCGGCATTGACGGCGCCTTCCAGCACGCGGCCGACTTCATACATCGCCCGGGTGTTTCGCAGGTTCGACTCCAGCACGGCGCGATCGCCCAGCAGATGCACCAGCACGTAAGGATTGGTGGCGAAGTAGACGGCGACGGCGATTGCTCCCGAGGCCAGCACGATGCGGGCGCGTCTGGCCCAGGTCATCGGGCGCAGCAGCACCATGATCGGCGGGATCAGCAAGGCCAGCAGCCCGGAGAGGACCATCCCCATCGCCGCGCCGCACAGGACGGCGGCGACCATCCACCATCGCGTGGCGCCGCTGTTGACGAATCGGCCCGCCGCCATTGCGGCAAGCAGCATCAGCACCGCCCCGGGCAGGTGCGGCTTGGCTTCGTGCGAGAGGTTCACGACCACCGGCATGAAGATGTAGAGCAGGCCGGCGACGGCGGCGGCGAGCAGTCCCCCGCCCGCCGTCCGCGCGATGCCGAACACCGCCGCCAGCCCAATCAGCGCCCAGCCAACGGTATAGAGTCTGGCCACGATGTAGAAACGGGCGAACTGCTCGGGGTGATCCAGGTACCAGCTCTGGCTTGCCGAGGGGTTGAGCGTCAGCTTGATCAGCGCTGCGACGGGATAGACCCACAATCCGCCGTACTGATACAGCTTCGGGTCGAAATCGCCCTGGCTGGGGCGCATCGACGCCAGCGCCATCATGGTGATCATCTCGTCGGGCTGAGAAGTGTACAGGCGGAAACGACGGATGATTTCAGCGCGGGCGGCGTCGGTATCGTTGAGGACGACCGGCACGTCGCGGCGGGCGATGGGGTTGGGGTCCACATCCGCCCCGATCCGCTGGCCCGGTTCTCGCTCCCCCGCCAGTTGTGCGATCTGCTGGCCGGTCCAGACAGGACGATCAGAGAACAGGATGGGGTCGATCTGGCGTGAAGGCAATCCCCAGTTGATGCCGGCAGAAAAGACGCACGCTCCCAGGAGCAAAAGTCCGACAAGCAGAGTTCGTGCGCCGCCGCGTTCGGTCATCCGCAGCAAGTCTACCCGCGATTTTCATTGGGAACACAGGCGTCGCGAAATCGGCCCGGGCAAACGGGGGCCGACAGGTGCCGGCACCGGCCGACCATCCAGGGTGCCATGGCGGGCAAGCGGAGAGACGGGGATTCGAACCCCGGATACGGGTTTGACCCCGTATAACGGTTTAGCAAACCGTCGCCTTCAGCCTCTCGGCCATCTCTCCGTACGCTTTGAATTATACGCAAAGCTAAGCAATGAGATCGCAAAAGGCAAGCCGGCGCTGGAGGAAATCCACCTCCAGGGCGCTCTGTGCGGAGAGAGCTTGCCGGGCGGGCAGGCCGGGACAGGCCAGCTCAGGTCAGCCCCGGCCAGCCCTCGGCGGGAGCCGCAGCGCGGAAGGCGTCGCGGATCTTCTGGATCACCTGCGGCGGCAGTGGGCCTTTGCGGGCATATGCCAGATTCGCCATCGCATTCTGCAGGTTGGTCGTGCCAATGATGGCGGTACTGACGCCCGGCTGGCTGAGCGTGAAACGCAGCGCGATCTCCGGCCAGACCTGCGCCGGATCGCCCTCAAAGCCCAAATCCTTCGGGGTAAGCCCCATCTTCCCCAGCCGCTCCACATAGGGCTTGGCATAGTCGCGGTACATGCCCGGCTGCTGGTCCAGGCCCTTCCACGCGGCGTTGGCGATGGGGCGCTTGGCGATCACTCCGACGTTGTTCTTCCGGGCCACCGGCAAAGCCACGTCAATATTGGCCTGATCACAGATGTTGATGGACATTTCCACGACATGGACATCGGGCAGTGTCGCGGCGTAGGCGGCGGCGTCGTTGTCGCCGCTGTAGCCGGCGAAGCGGATCTTGCCGGCACGTCTGGCTTCAAGCAGCCCGTCCAAAGCATCGCCGCTCTTCAGCGTTTGAAGGTCGCAACTGTGCAGCAGCATCACGTCGATGACGTCGGTGCGCAGCAGCCGCAACGCGCGATCGACGCTCTGGAGCACGATCTGCCGCGACCAGGCGGGGGCGGTCAGCCCGTCCACCTGCTGGCCACACTTGGAGATGAGCACGAAGTCCTTGCGGCGTGGGCTGAGGTATTCGCCGATGAACTGCTCGGAGCCCGGATAGCTGGCGGCGGTATCGATGACATTGACGCCAGCGTCGAGCAGTTGGTTGAGCATTTGGGCGATGCGTTGCGCGTCGGCCTTGAGAAACGCCGCCGGCGCGGCGCCGAAACCCACCACCGAAACCGAGAATCCTGTTCGTCCCAGCGGTCGCTTTTCCATGCCCGGCATTGTACGCCCCCACGTGCGGCGCGCCAGCGTCCAAAACTGTCGGGCGCTTCGCCGCGGGTGCGAAAGCCGCGGGCTATGAAACCAGCCTAAGCTTGCGGTGCCGCGGATCGCGCACCCAGCCGCTGATTCGCAGCACCCGCTTCTGGGCGGCCTGGAGATGCTCCAGGTATTGCTTCAGGGCCGCGTCGTCGAACTGAGCCAGGAACTGCGGCTGGGCCGAGGTGTTGATCTGCCGAATCTGCTCAATCAGTTGACGTTTGGTCATGGGGTGTTTACTTTCGCGACGGTGCCGGGCCGGTTGGCCGATGCCGTGAATTCTGCCGACTAGGTGAATCGGTCAGACGTCCGAGCCAACTTGAGGCCAGTGGCCAAGACCAGATGTAGTGGAACGGTCGAAGCAATGAGCGAAGGCACAACAGATCGGCCGCAGGGGCAAGCCGGCGCGCTGGCGGCGAGCGGCGCGGCGCCCGGGGGCAACGGGCAGCCGGGCGACGATCCGTTGGCCAAGCTGCACAAGATGTCTCGCACCGCCGGGCTTGGCAGCGCCGAGTACGTTGCGATCAACGCCACCGCTGTCGCCGCCATCATCCTCGGCTTGCTCAGCTTCGGCGCGGTCCTGAGCGAAGTGCTGCTGGTGCTGCCGCTGGCGGCGGTGGTCAGTGGCATCATCGCCATTCGCCAGATCCGAAACAGCGCCGGCACACAAACGGGACGGGGAATCGCGCTGATCGGGATTCTGCTGGGACTGGGTTTTCTGGGCGCCGTGGGAGGGGGCAAGCTGTTGCACCTGCGAGAGGTCCGTCAGGAACGCGGAAAGATCATCGCCCTGATCGAACAGTTCGGACAGAACCTCAGTCGCGGCGACTTTGAGGCAGTCTGGGAGCAGTTCAGCCCGCGATTTCACCAGCGCGTGCGCAAGGAAGATTTCCTGAACCTGTTGAGCCGCATGACCAGCAGCCCCTACTACGGCAAGGTGCTGGGTGTACGATCCACGGGGATCGTGGATGTGGAGCGCGATCCGCAAACCGGCGTGTACTACGGGCGGGGGATGATTCTGGTGGACCTTGAAAAGTCACAGGAAGATGATCGTCGCGCGGCGCTGTTCAGCAAGACCAGCCAGGGGCAATGGGTGTTCGAAGACATCGAAGGGTATTTCCAGTCGATCTTCCTGACGCCGCAGCAAATGCAGCAGCGCTCGGCGCAGCCGCAAGGTCCGCCCCCGCCCGGCGGGCAATAACGACCGCCAGCCGAGAAGCACATCCACGCCGTCTCTGGGGGACTGCCAATGCGATCCGGGGAATTTCAAGGGCATCTGCCGAGGCGTCCGATAATTTCCGTGACAGCGTTGGTCGGACCGATAGCTCAGCGCCCGTTGGCATCAAGCCGATACGCGGAAGGGGACGTTGTGTCCCGTGCCGCAGAATCGCATGACGCTGACGAGGCTGACCATGACCACCGCCAGGAAGACGCGCCGCCCCGGCCGCGCGCGCCGGAGGCTGAACTGGGCACTGATCGGAGCTGCGTTTGTGACCGTCCTCGCCACCGCCGCCGGATGCTCCGGGAAACATGCGCCCGCGTCCCCGTCACGAGCGGACTCGTCGAAGACGGACGGCTCGATCGCGCCGGCGCAAATCCAGGCGATGACGTCGCCTTCGTTTGATCCATTGATGGGTGTTCCACCGTCGCCGAAGGTCAATGTCTTTGGCGAGTTCGACGGCGTGCAGCGCTCCGCCACGACGCGCTTCGCCGAGGCCGGCTTCCAGCAGCACACCTACCTCGACGACGGCTACGACATGGACGTGGCGCTGGACCCGACCGGAAAGTGGCTGGTCTTTTCCAGCACTCGGCACTCGGAGCATTCCGACATCTACATGCAGAAAGTGGACGGGCTGTCGGTGACGCAACTTACCAGCGACGAGGCCGACGATGCGTTTCCCGTGTTCAGTCCCGACGGCAGCAGGATCGCCTTCTGCTCCACCCGCGGCGGAAACTGGGACATCTACCTGATGGACGCCGACGGAAAGAATCCGGTGCAGATCACCAGCGGCCCGATGCACGAAATCCATCCCAGCTTCAGCCCGGACGGACAGCGGCTGGTCTACTGCGCCATGAGCAACCGCAGCGGGCAGTGGGAGCTGTGGACGGTCAACCTGAGCGACGGCCAGAGGCGGATGATCGGCTATGGGCTGTTTCCGGTCTGGTCGCCGAATCGGCAGAAGGACCAGATCGCGTTTCAGAAAGCACGGGCGCGGGGATCGCGGTGGTTCAGCCTGTGGACTCTGGATCTGGTTGACGGCGAGGCGCGGCGGGTGACGGAGGTTGCCGTCAGCTCCAACGCCGCGATCGTCTCGCCGAGCTGGAGTCCGGACGGCACGAAGCTCAGCTTCGTGACCATCGTCGAGCCGGGACGCTATAGCGACAACCGGCCACGCACACAGCAGCAGGACATCTGGACGGTCAATGCGGATGGAACCAACCGCCGGCGGATCACCGACGGCGCGGGCCTCTACGCCACGCCGTTCTGGGGCAGCGACAACCGGATCTATTTTGTCAGCGACCGCGGCGGGACGGAGTGCATCTGGTCGGCCCGGGCTGATCAGACGCTCAGCACCGCCACCGTCAAAACCGATACACAGCAGGTGGAGCCGTAGGATCGCACGTGCCCCGCCGGCGCTTCATGGATGAGGCGATGAACCAGAACCATGGATGGATCGTTTTAAGGCTGTGCGCCTGCATCGCAATGGTTGCGGTGGGCTGCGCTCAGAAGCCCAAGCCCTACGGCACGGAGCGTCCGCTGGCCTGGCCAGGCACGAGAACCCAGGTCTGGGCCGTGGCGCCCGCGATCAATCTGAGCGGGCAGGATCAGGTGGATCCGCTGCTCCAGGGCGATCTGGTGTATCAGCAGCTCCAGCAGGTTCGCGGGATCACGGCGATTCCGGTGAACCGGGTGGCCGAGGTGTACGCCAGCCTGCGGATCGAGAAGGTTCAGTCGCCGGAGCAGGCGGCTCTGGTGTGCGATCTGCTGGGCTGCGACGGGCTGGTGGTGACGACGGTGACGGCGTACGACCCGTACGACCCGCCGAAGCTGGGCGCCGCGTTGCAGTTGCTGGCGGCACCGGGTTCGTTCGCCCGTCCGGCGGCAATTGATGTTCGCGAGCTGGCGAGGCGAGCCTCCCCGCCGCCGCAACAGTCGCTGCCCCCGCCGGGGCAATCGCCGTCAGACGTTGTGCAGGTCGTGGGAATGTTCGATGCCGCCAACGGCTCGGTGAGGCAACAATTGCTTCTGTATGCCGAGGGACGCAACGACCCGCAGGGCCCGCTCGGAAGCAAGGAATACTTCGTGAACATGGATCGCTATTGCGGGTTTGTTTATCACCGGTTGATCGCGGAGCTGATCGACCGGGCCGCCGCCGGCCGATAGCTTCGCCCGTGCGCGGGGCAACGAGACGGATTAACCGAGGACTGGGATATGGGGCAACGGGATACGCATCAATCGCAGCCACAGCCGCCGGCATCGACGCCCGCGGGACAGGTCGAATGCCGCACGCTGTCGCTGGTGAAGGGCAAGCACCACTTCTGTTTCCGATATGAAGTCGGACAGGAGGCCAAAGTCCTGGACGCGCTGATCGAGCTGGTCAACCGTCGCGACGTCGCCTTCGACTGGTTCGACGCCGCCGTCCTCTCGCATCAGCTCGGGCAGCATTTGGCCAAAGAATTGAAGGGCTTTTTGCCGAAGAAAGCTGCGTGAGAGTTATCGGATTTGCGATCAGGGATTTGCGGATTCGGATCTGAAGGCAGATCGGCAATCGGCAATCCGCGATCAGCAGGGTCCATCTCACCTCCCACAGTCTTCGCCGACTGAGACAACCGAGCAGCAGTTTGTCTCGCCGCCGGCCGCGGAGTGGCCTGCGGCAATGGGCCAACGCGCGGGGTCTGTTGTGTCGCCGCCCGAGGCGCGCGTGGCATGCGTCACCGGAATGTCCATCTGCGCCATTGTGCGGACTCTATGAACAGCGCAAGCGCTCCTGCCGCGACCGGTTCCCCGGCCGTGGAAATCAACAAACCGTCGTCGGCGCCGCAAAGCTCCAACGCCATCGGCGCCGTGCCCCAGCCGAAGAACTTCTCTCCGCTGGTCCGACAGTTCCTGGATTATCTCAAACTCGAGCGGCACTTCAGCGACTACACCATCAAGAGCTACGGCGCCGACCTGATTCAGTTCGGGCAGTTCCTCAATGGTGAAATCGGCGCCGGCTCCGCGACGCAAACCCAGCAGGCCTTCGCCCAGGGCATGCCCCTGGATGAACGTCTGCTCAAGTGCGAGCCGCTGACCATCCGCGAGTTCCTGGCCTATCTCTACGGCCAGAACTACACCAAGAGCACCACCGCGCGGAAGCTGGCCACGCTGCGCAGCTTTTACAAGTTCCTCATCCGTCGCGGCCTGCTCAGCGTCAACCCGCTCAGCACCATCCGCACCCCCAAGCAGGAAAAACGCCTGCCCAAAACGCTCGATCTGGAGCAGGTGCAGAAGCTGCTGGACGCCCCCGGCGACGCCGACCTGCTCAGCGCGCGCGACAAGGCCATGCTCGAGGTGCTCTACAGCTCCGGCATCCGTGTCAGCGAGCTGGTCGAGCTGGAGATGCAGGACATCGACCTTCAGGAAGGCGTGCTCCGCGTCCGCGGCAAGGGTCGCAAGGACCGGCTCACCCCCATCGGCAGCCAGGCCATCAAGGCGCTTCAGCGCTACTTCGAGCTGCGCCAGCTCGACAGCCGCTGCCAGCAGAGCACCCACGCTTCTCGAGTGTTCCTGAACAAGCATGGCGAGCCGTTGAGCACCCGAAGCGTCAGGCGAAAGCTGGACAAATACCTGGTGCAGGCCGGGCTGGATCCTGGCATCAGCCCGCACACGCTGCGCCACAGTTTCGCCACGCACCTGCTGAACAACGGCGCCGATCTGCGATCCGTGCAGGAGCTGCTCGGGCATCAGTCCCTCAGCACCACGCAGATCTACACGCACCTGACGACCAGCCGGATCAAGCAGGCTTACGACGCCGCGCATCCACGCGCCAACGAGGGAACGATTCCGCATCCGGCCGCCACAGGAAGGGATCTGCCCCGGTATCAGAAGGCGGTTTGAGCGTCCATCGCATTCCCGGGAGAGGAACGGGCCGCCACCTGCGGATTCGCGGTCATCGACACATCGGTGCCGCGCCGCCGCACGTGGCGGCTTCTTTTGTGTTCAGCGCTGTCGCTGCCTCAGCCACTGCCTTCTCCACTGCGGCATCTGCGCTTCGGTGACATCCTTCCACAATCCCCGCCCCTTTTTGCGAGCTTCATTCTCCGTCATCTCATACTGCGGGCGGTACGAGTGGCGGAAGCGGCGATCGGCATACGCCTGGCCGTCGCGTATCAGATCCAGATTCAAACAGTCGCTGTCGCTGAGGTAGACGTAAGCCAGCAGTCGTCCGTAGCGGTCGCGGGTCTGGGTGGATTCCAGCCGCAGCGTCACCGCCCGGCCAAGGGTCCGGGCCCGCACGTAATCGCGCGCTTCTGCGGCCCAGTGAGAGTCGGGAAGCTCCGGCGCGTCAATGCCGATCAGCCGGACGGGAACTTCGCTGGCGGCATCGCGGATGCGGATGGTGTCGCCATCGACGACATGGGCGACGGGAAAAGTCTGGTGATCGTAGCGGTTCCAGTCGCTGCCGCGGTCGGCCAGCCGTTCGATCGCCGCCGCCAGCGCCAGCAGGATCGCCAGCAGCACCCCCGCGGCCCCCGCCACTCGCCGCCGACGCAGCGGGCCGCCCAACTTGATCCTTCGCCGCTTCATCGGACGCAGGCCGTCGGTGGTCGGTGACATGTGCTCATCCAGCACACGTCACTGCCCCCGGTCATTCACCACTGCTGCTACCTCGCCTTTTCCAGCTCGAAGGCATCGTGCACGATCTGAAGCGCCCGCGGGCCGTCTTCCTTGCGGATGATGCACGAGATCTTGATCTCGCTGGTGGTGATGTTCTCGATGTTGATCTTCGCGTCCGCCAGCGCCTTGAACATCCGCTGCGCTACCCCCGTGTGCGTTCGCATTCCCACGCCCACAACGCTCACCTTGGCCAGCTTGTCGTTGTAGATCGGCTGCGTCGTGCCCCCCAGCTCCCTGACCAGGCGATCGACCACCGGCTTGATATCGTGCAGGTCGCCGTGTTCCACCGTGAAGCTGATGTTGGCCGTCCCGTCGTCCATGACGTTCTGAATGATGTCGTCCACGACGATATTGGCGGCGGCGATGTCACCGAAGATCCTGGCGGCCACGCCGGGCCGGTCCGGCACCGACTTGATCGTCACCCGCACCAGGTCTTTCTTCAATGCCGCGCCCGATACAACGATGTGTTCCATGTTCGGTGTCTCCGCCACGATCCACGTGCCTTCGTTGTCGTTCTGGCTGTTGCGCACGTGCAGCTTCACGTTGTACTTCTTGGCAAACTCCACCGCCCGCGTCTGGAGCACCGATGCCCCCAGCCCGCTCAGCTCCAGCATCTCGTCATAGCTGATCCGGTCGATCTTGCGCGCGCCTTTGACGATGCGCGGGTCGGCAGTGTAGATGCCGTCCACGTCGGTATAGTTCTCGCAGACATCGGCATTAAGCACCGCCCCCAGCGCCACCAGCGTCGCGTTGCTGCCGCCGCGGCCAAGCGTCGTGAAATCCCCTTCAGGGGTGATGCCCTGGAATCCGGCCACAATCACGATCTTGCCGGCGCGGAGCTGATCGAAAATCCGCTGTTTGTTGATCGACTGGATGCGCGCCTTGGTGAAGGCGCTGTCGGTCACCAGCCCGATCTGTCCGCCGGTGAAGCTGATCGCCTGGTGTCCCTGCGCGTGGATGGCCATCGCCATCAGGGCGATGGTCACCTGCTCGCCCGTGGCCAGAAGCTGGTCCATTTCGCGTTTGGGCGGGCTGACCTCCTTGCCGCCGTAGGAACAGACCTGTTTGGCCAGAGCGATCAGCTCGTCGGTGGTGTCGCCCATGGCGCTGACGACGACGACGACCTCGTTGCCCTTTTCCTTGGCCGCGATCGCCCGCCGAGCCGCGCGGTGAATCTTCTCCGCATCCGCCACGCTCGTGCCGCCGAATTTCTGTACGATGAGACCCATAGATTGGGGTCGAATTATAGTAAGGAGCAGGCAATCCTCAATGCCGCCGGGGAGGAACCGATCCGGCAGATGTCAGCCAATTGCCCTGACGCGATACCCCAAGATGGGCGGCGCCGCGCGACCACGTGCCGCGAATTGCCGCCAACCCCGCCCCGCCGCTCATGCACTGCCGCCACGCAGGAAGTACGCCATCAGCTCATGCCCCGGGTCGATCATCAGCTTGCTGGTGGCGGCGGCGGACTCGCCGTAGACCTGCTGGCCGTCGGGCTGGACCTTTGTCCCGGCCAGGCAGAACGGCACCGGAGCGTAGCCGTGCTTTCGCGTGCTGATATTCGTCGGGTGGTCGGGCATCACCAGGATCCGCCACTCGGCAAAGCTCATCAGCTTCTCCAGCACCGGCCCGACGATGTATTTGTCGATGTGCTCGATCGATTCGACTTTGGTTTTCCAGTCAGCCTGGTGGGACGCCTCGTCGGGGGCCTCGATGTGCGAGAGAACCAGGTCGTACTGATCGAGCATCTGGCAGGTGGCCTGTCCCTGGGCGGCATAGTTGGTGTCGTGGAAGCTGGTCATGCCGGCGACTTCGCGCACGTCCCAGCCCAGCAGCACCGCCAGCCCGCGCAGCAGGTCCACACCGGTGATCATGCAACCCGACGCCACGCCAAAGCGATCGACGAACTTTTCCAGGTTCGGGGCGTGTCCCTGGCCCCAGAGCCAGACCTGTGTCGCGGGGTTTTTCTTCATCTCGCGACGAAGGTGATTCACCTCGTGCGTCTGGAACAACTCCCGCGATTCATCCATGATCTGTCGCAGGAACATCGCGCCCATTCCCGTCGGCAGATACTTTTCGATCGGCTCGCCGGGGATCTCGTGCGGCGGCTTGGTCGTGACCTCGAATTCCTGCTGCCCGCGATAGACCAGCAGGTTCCGGTAGCTCACGCCGGGATAAAACTCGAAGCCCGGAATCCTGATGCGGGCCTTGAGATCGTCCAGCAGCCGGCGTGCTTCGGCGTCGGTGATCCCGCCGGCAGAGTGATCCTTCATGACCCCGTCAATCACGGTGACCAGATTGCAGCGGAACACCCAGTCGCTGGGCGCGAGCGGGATGCGCTGGGCGGCGGCTTCGAGCGGGGCGCGGCCGGTGTGATACCTGGCCGGGTCGTATCCCAGCAGGGTCATGATCGCCACGTCCGAGCCGCTCTCGAATCCGGGCGGAACGGTGCGCGCCAGTCCCTGCCGCCCCATGGACGCAATGCGATCCATGTTGGGCGTGTTGGCCGCCTCCAGCGGCGTGCGGCCGTTCAGTTCCTTCAGCGGCTCATCGGCCGCCCCGTCGGGGATGATGATGGCGTATTTCATGTGGTTCCGGCGTCAGCTCACTTGCGACGGTCAGGATAAACGAATTGCCGGACCTTGACCATCATCTGCGCGTTGGCCAGAGGCGCTTGATAACCGAAGGGCATTACGTTTTGATCTGAGCGGATCGCTGAACAGCGTTCATCGTCCTGACGACGAAAACTGCCCAGCGACCATCACGGGGATTGCCAGGGAGGCATGATCAGCATGAAGGCCATTCGGGTGCACGAGTTTGGTCCGCCGGAAGTGATGAGGCTGGAAGAGGTGCCCGACCCGCAGCCGCAGGCCGGGCAGGTGGTGCTCAGGGTGCACGCGATCGGCGTGAATCCTGTCGAGACGTACATCCGATCCGGGACGTACGCCGCCAAACCGGCACTTCCGTACACACCGGGCAGCGACGCGGCGGGCGTGGTCGAAGCTGTGGGCCAGGGAGTTACGAACCTTAAGCCCGGAGACCGCGTCTACACCACCGGCACGCTCAGCGGCGCCTACGCCGAAAAAGCCCTCTGCCGCGCCGATCAATGCCATCCGCTGCCTGAGACACTCAGCTTCGAGCAGGGAGCGGCGGTGAACGTGCCGTACACGACCGCCTACCGCGCGATTTACCAGCGTGCCGCGGCCAGGCCGGGACAGACCGTCCTGGTTCACGGCGCAACCGGCGGCGTGGGAATCGCCTGTGTGCAGTTCTGCGTTGCGGCCGGGATGACCGTAATCGGCACCGGCGGCACCGAGCAGGGACGCAGGCTTGTGCTCGAACAGGGCGCAGCACATGTCCTGGACCATCGCTCCGATGGGTACCTCGATCAACTCATGCAATGGACCGGGGGACGAGGCGTGGACGTGATCCTGGAGATGCTGGCCAACGTGAACCTCGGCAAGGACCTGCCGGTACTGGCCGGCGGCGGAGCCGTGGTGGTGATCGGCAGCCGAGGGCCGGTGCAGATCAATCCTCGCGATCTGATGCGAAGCAACGGGCGAATCGTGGGCCTGCTGGGTGGCAAGACCGAGGAGTACACCGAGGCGCATGCCGCAGTCGCCGCCGGATTGCGGGCCGGCATCCTTCGTCCGGTCGTGGGTAAGAGAATCCCCCTGGCCGAGGCGCCGCGGGCACACCACGAGATCATCGAAGGCACGGCCCTGGGCAAGCTGGTGATGATTCCGTAAGCGGGCAGAGGGATGCGAGCCGAGCGCAGACGCCTTCAACCCTTTGCCAGGCACCAGGCGACCGTGTTGAGCCACAATTGTCGCATGGCCGGACACTCAAAGGCTCGCATGTCGTGTCCGTTGGCCAGGTAGGCGGTCTTGCCCGCGCCGATGATTCGGCCGCCCTCGGCAGTGATGACCATCGGGTGCTGCCGGCCGTCGTGCTCGGCGATGGCATGGACGTTTATGTCCAGCCCCGGAGTGAAGACCAGATCCTGGTACATTTCGTCCATGATCGTGTAGTCGCTGACATTGCTGATGACCGGATGACGCGTCGGGAGGATGCGCACGCGAAACTCGGCCGGCGGAAGCTGCGTGCTGATGCCTTCGATCCACGTGAAGCCCACCAACTCGCCAAAGCGGGGCCAGTCGTCGTAGCTGGCGATCGCCGCGTGGGCCGCGAGGATCGGCCTGCCGCTGGCGACGTATCTCTCAAAAGCGCGGCGATGCGTCTCTGTCGGCGAGCGGTATTCCCGCCCCCACCCACTCCAGTGCATCCCCATCAGCACCAGCAGATCGCACTCATTCAGGTGCTCGAACGCCGCCAGACCCTCCGCCTTATGGCAGGCGAATTCCTCGCCCAGCCATTCGATGATCACACTGGCCTGGTGGCTGCTGGGATGGTACTCCGGCCCGCCGACGTGGAAGATGATTCGAGGACGTGTGCTCATCGTGTGGGCTCAGTTTAGCTTCCTGATCGGACAACGCGATGCCGCCACGCCAATTTCCGACAAGCCCGCCGGCCTGGCGGCCTTCGCCGCTGCGCCCGGCGGACGCTGGCCGCCGGCCGAATGCTGCCCAGCCCTGTGCTTTTGACATGCTCCGGCGGGGCTCATAAACTGCCGCGCTTTGGCCACCGGGAGTACGATGTCCTGATGATCAACACGGCGATCAACAAGGCCTCGGCGCTGGTCGAGGCGCTGTCCTATATCCAGCGATTTCACAACAAAGTGGTGGTGGTGAAGATCGGTGGCTCGATCATGGACGACGAGCAGGTCCTGTCCACCATTCTTACCGACATCGTCTTCATGAACTATGTCGGCATGCAGCCGATCCTGGTGCATGGCGGAGGCAAGGCGATCAACCAGGCGATGGAGGCGGCAGGCCTCAAGCCGCAGATGGTGCTGGGACGCCGATATACCGACGAGCGCACGCTGGCCATCGCCGAGCACGTGCTGTGCAATCAGATCAACCGCTTCATCGTGAACTTCATCCAGAGCCAGGGATGCGAGGCGATGGGCCTGCACAGCCTCAGCAGCGTGGTGCTGTTCGCGGAAAAGACGTACGTGCAGCAGCCGGACGGTCGGCGCGTGGACCTGGGCTATGTCGGAGAGGTGACCAGCGTCAACGCGCGGCTGCTCCAGTTGCTGGTGCAGGCAGATTCGATCCCGTGCATCGCGACGATCGCGCGCGACCAGGCCGGCGGAAAGCTGAACGTCAACGCCGACACCGCCGCCGGCGCCGTCGCCGCCGCCATGAAAGCCGAGAAGCTCGTGGTGGTCTCCGACACCCACGGCATCCGCCGCGATGTCAACGACCCCGAGAGCCGCATCAGTCACCTGACCGTGGCGCAGATCGACGAGCTGGTCAAAACGGGCGTGATCACCAGCGGGATGCTGCCCAAGGTCGAGGCGTGCGTCACGGCGCTTCGCGGCGGCGTGAACAAGGCGCACATCATCGACGGCCGCATCCCCCACGCCCTGCTGCTGGAGATTTACACCGAGGCGGGGATTGGAACAGAAATCGTCCTGTAAGGAGAAGGATGAGCGATGAAGAATCAGGGATGAAATGCCTGTTCATTCACCCCTGATCCTTCGGCCTCCATCCTTGCATTCATGAAGCATTTCATTTCCATCGCCGAAACCCCTGTTCAAGAGCTGCGACACGTGCTGGATGTGGCGCATGAACTGAAGGCGCAGTTCAAGACGACCGGGCGCAACGACCCGATCCTGGCGAACCGGACGCTGGCGATGATTTTCGAGAAGCCCTCGCTGCGGACGCGCGTGAGCTTCGCGGTGGCGATGACGCAGCTCGGAGGAAGCGGGCTGCTGCTGCGCGACGAGGAGATCGGCCTGGGGCGACGCGAGCCGGTGCAGGACATCGCCCGCGTGCTGAGCGGAATGTGCGACGGGATCATGGCCCGCACCTTCGAGCATGAGAAGGTCACGATGCTCGCCAAATATGCCACCGTTCCGGTCATCAATGGCCTGACCGATTTCAGCCATCCCTGTCAGGCGATGGCGGACATCATGACCCTCCAGGAGCACTTCGGCCGAAACCTGCAAGGCCGCACGCTTGCGTACGTCGGCGACGGCAACAACGTGGCGCGGTCGCTGGCGGTGGCGTGCGGAAAGTTCGGGCTTCGGTTCATCCTGGCTTCTCCGCCCAGTTATGAGCTGTCGCGCGAAGACGTCGATCGCATCATGTCGCAGGTTCCGCAGATGGATTTTCAAATCACGCACGACCCTGTGGAGGCCGTCAAGGAAGCCGACGCCGTCTACACCGACACCTGGGTCAGCATGGGCCAGGAGGCCGAAAAGGCCAAAC
The DNA here is from genome assembly GCF_050410795.1 of Fontivita pretiosa. Lineage (GTDB taxonomy): Bacteria > Planctomycetota > Phycisphaerae > Tepidisphaerales > Tepidisphaeraceae > Fontivita > Fontivita pretiosa. The sequence continues at coordinate 157,695 of NZ_CP191258.1, forward strand.
GCCTGCGGGATTTCCAGGGCTATCAGATTGACGAGAAGCTGATGTCGCACGCCCCCAAACACGCGGTGGTGCTGCATTGCCTCCCGGCGTATCGCGGACTGGAGATCAGTGACGCGGTCATCGAAGGCCCCCGTTCGCTGGTGTTTCCACAGGCGGAAAACCGGCTGCACTTCCAGAAAGGCCTGCTGGCGGTGCTGCTGGCACACCTGTAGCAGCGGAAGACTCCCCGCCGCGACTTCTGCGCCCAGGGTCAACTTGGCCGCCGCGCGCCGCCGGATCGCTCGCTTGCTTCTGCCTGCCGGTGCCCCATAATGCCGCCACGCCCGCGATGATCAATCCGATGCGCCTGCGTCCGGCCAAGTCCCTGATCATCCCGATGTCGTTCTGCGCGATCGTGCTGAGCCTGGGGTGGCTGGCCCGCTCCTTCGAGTACGACACCGACGAAGGATTGAACCTGATGAAGTCGCTGCTGATGCTCCGAGGGCATCGGCTTTACAGCGAGATCTGGTCTGATCAGCCGCCGCTGTTCACGTACCTGCTGGCCTGGCTGTTCAAATGGACCGGACCCGGCGTGATGGTCGGGCGGATGCTGGTGCTGGCGTTCTCGGCACTGCTGCTCTGGTCGCTGTACCAGACCCTCTCGATTCTGGAGGATCAGCGCTATGCGCTGTGGGCCACGCTGCTGTTGGCCGGCTCCACCTGGTATGCGCTGTTCAGCTTTTCGGTGATGATCGGATTGCCCGCGTTGTCGCTGGCCATGGTGTCGATCTGGCTGATGGCGGAGTTTCGCCGACGCGGGCATAGCCGCTTGCCCGCGATCCTGCTGCCTGCGCTGGCAGGGTCGGCGGCGGCCATGTCGATGCAGACCAAGCTGTTTACGGCGGCGGCGATGCCGCTGCTGGCCGCCGTCTGCGTGGCGCCGCTGGGCGATCAGATGCCAAAGCTCTCACGGCGGCGGCGGTACGTTGCCCTGGCGGTAACGGCCGCCTCCGCAGCCCTCAGCTTCGCACTCATCGCCTGCGTGACGCGGATTGACCTGCAACAACTGACGCGATCCCACGTGGAAGCCTCCACTGCCGACATCTCGCAGGGCGATCAGGGCCTGTCGCTGGTGCCACGCGCCTGGACGCTGCTGCGCCGCGACTGGCATCTGGTCGTCCTGATGCTCATCGGGCTGTCTGTCGGCACCGCCAGCGGCCATGCTCGGACAGGACCAGGGGCACGCTCGCGCTGGCGGGTGTGGTTGCCGATGGTCTGGTTCGCAGTTGCGGCCGTCGCATTGCAGATTCATCGCCCGGTCTGGAAGCACCACGGGCTGTTGTTGACGATTCCGGCCTCGTGGGCGGCGGCCAGGGGGCTGCTGTGGTTGCGAGATGCAGCCTGGCCGAAATCAGACGCATATCCCGCTCCGGCCGACCCGACACGTCGCCGCTGGCTTGTCGCCGCGGGAATCGCACTGAGCTGCTGGCTGGTCTATGCCGCCATTCGCGGCGCGGTTCGGCTGTTCGACAGGCAGGCCGACTCCGGCTACGCGATGGTCAATATCCTTCAATCGCACGCACCGATGACACGCTGGGTCTACGCCGACCGGGTGATGGCGCCGTTTCGGGCGGGTCTGTCGGTACCGCCGGCGCTGGCGGTGGTGTCCACTAAACGCCAGCGGGCCGGAGAACTGGATGACCGCATGCTGCTGGAGGTGCTGCAGCAGTACCGCCCCGAGCAGGTGATCATCGGCCGGCTGAGTTACGGTCCGGCGTTCATGCAATACCTGGAATCGCACTATCGCCGCGGCTACAGCACCGCGCCTCCGGTCCTCCAGACGCACTATCTGCGAAACGATCTGCCGTGAATCGTCACTGACCCGATCGCAACGAACAACAGTCCTGGGCTGACAAAAAGAGACGGGGCCGTCCCTCCGGAGCGGCCCCGCCGGGGCAGATTCACCGCAATCTATCGGATCGATCGCGCTCAGTACACGACGGCGACGGCGTCTTCGATCACCTCGATCACCTGCCGCACGTGGAACGGCTTCTTGAGATATCCGTCGAACCCCGCGGCCAGCAGACCCTTCAACTCCTCCTCGCTCATCTTGCCGCTCATGGCGATCACCTTGGTGAGCTGAAGGTCCGGATTATTCTTCACCTGCTTGGCCACTTCCTTGCCGTCCACGTCGCGCAGGTGCATGTCCAGCAGCAGCACGTGCGGGCGGAACTTCTCGGCAATGACGCCCGCGGTAAAGCCGTTGCGGGCGACCTCCACCTCATACTTGGCCTCGTCCTCGAGAATCTTCTCCAGCACTTCGACGATGTCCTGCTCGTCGTCCACAATGAGCACGCGCGTACAGCCGGTCATCAGGCCGTTCAGCGGCATCCCATGCTGCTTCATGAACCGGATGAGCTGATTGAGCGGGATGCGTCGGTCCTTGGAGCCCGGGATTCGGTAGCCGTGCAGCGCGCCGGAGTCAAACCATTTGGAAACGGTTCGCGGCGCGACGTTGCAGATCTTCGCGACTTCGCCGGTGGTAAGAACGTCTTTGACCTTTGTGGCGTTCATTGCATCTCTCCCAGCAACGGCCGGCGAAAGCGGCAGGGACCGCGAAAGCCGTTGACAGTGGATATATCGACTTATCGCGTGAACGCTTTAGTCCGGAAGCGCAATATCTGCCGATTACGATTGATTGCCCCGGTCCAAACGCTGGCAGGGTAAGGGTTATCGGAATCTGCCCGGGCGACCGGGGATCAACCAGACAAAAACGCCCACGGAACGCCTTCCGTGGGCTGGTCTGCAAACTCCATTCAATGTTCCATTATCGGCCACGCCCAATCGAAAAATCCAGTACAATCGGTATCATCCGACCCGCTATGCACGTGATGTACGTACATCAGAACTTTCCGGCGCAGTTCGGGCACATCGCCGCTCATCTGGCCAGGACGCTCAAGTGGCGCTGCACCTTCGTCAGCCAGGCGCCGGCGGGAAACAGCGACGGCATCGAGCGAATTCAGTACACGCTGGCCGGCGGGGCCACCCGCAGCAACCACTTCTGCTCCCGGACCTTTGAAAACACGGTCTGGCACTGCGACGGCGTCTACCGCGCCCTGCGGAATCGACCCGAGATCAGGCCGGACCTGATCGTCGGACACAGCGGCTTCGGCAGCACGCTGTTCCTCCGCGAGTTGTATCCCGATGTGCCGGTGATCAACTTCTTCGAGTACTACTACATCCCGCACGACCCGGACAGCGACATGGATTTCCGCCGCGACCTGGGCTGGGAGATCCCGGAGATCAAGTACCTTCGCTCACGGTGTCGCAACGCGATGATCCTGCTGGATCTTCAGAACTGCCAGGTCGGCTATACCCCCACCAACTTCCAGCGATCCAAGTTCCCCAAAGAGTATCAACCCAAGCTTCGCACGATCTTCGACGGCGTCGATCGCAAGGTGTATCACGGGCACGATGAATCGCTGCGTCCCCCGCTGGCACATCGCCAGCCTCGCAGACTCGCGGGCGTGGATATCCCCCCCAACACACGCGTGGTCACTTATGTCAGCCGCGGCTTCGAGTCGATGCGAGGCTTCGACATCTTCATGCGCGCCGCCAAGCTCATCTACCAGCAGTTCCCTGACGTGGTCTTCCTGGTGATCGGCACGGATCGAATCGCCTACGGCGGCGACGAAAGCTACACTGGAGGCAAGAGCTTCAAGGATTGGGTCCTGGCCCAGGATAACTACGATTTGGAGAAGATCCGTTTCGTCGGACGCGTCAACCCGCTGGATCTGGCCAGGATCCTGGCCAGCACTGACCTGCACATCTACCTGACGGTTCCATTCGTGCTGAGCTGGAGCATGATGGATGCGATGAGCTGCGGCGCGGTGGTGCTCGGCAGCGCCACCTCGCCGGTGAAGGAAATGATCCGCGACGGCGAGAACGGACTGCTGGCCGACTTCTTCAAACCCGAGCAGTTCGCCGAAAAGGCGGTGCAGGTGCTGCGCAATCCCGACGAGTTCCGCCCGCTGGGTCGCGCCGCCGAGAAGATGATCGTCGAGCAGTACAGCCTGGAAGCGGTCTTGCCGAAGATGCTGGCACTGTACGAGGAGGCCCGGCAGATGCCGGCCGAACCCGCCAGACCCATCAAAGTGGCGGCGACGGTGATGCCCGGCCCCTCGCGTCCGCGCCCAGCGGTTATCCCCCCTACCCGGCCACTGCCCCCCTCGGCGACAGGCAACGCGGATGCCTCTAAACGCTCCCCGTTCCGCGGATGAACCGCTGGCGCCCCAGCGAAACAAGTTCCGAATGACTGCGATTGGTTGCGACGGGAGGCGGCACGGCAGGGTGGATCGGATTGGAGCCACGAGGAATCGAACCCCGATTTGCCGAGTAGGATTCAGGCAACAGACATCAGCAAACTTTCAACGGCGGTTCTCGGCGACATCCAGGCTGCAATCGCTGTTGAACAAGAGCGGCGGGCGGCATCGAAGGCAAGGGTGTGAGCGTTGTATGCCACAATTCAGGGAGCTATGGCCAAAAGCTGTGGATGGCCGCGACAACTTTAAGCGGCTTTTCGTTCACCGTCGACGAACACGATGCCGTCGATCAGCTCCTGCAGCTTCTCACTCCCGTTCAGTTTTCGCCAGCGCGATTCGGCCTTGCGGGTCAGTTTGAAGGCCATCGCCAGGCCGGCCTGGCGTAAGCCGGGGCCTTTGGTGCGACAGGTTCGCAGACGCACCGTGGCGAAGGCACTTTCGATCGGGTTGCTGGTCCGCAGGTGCTGCCAGTGCTCGGCGGGAAAGTCGTAGAACGCCAGCAGCTCGGCACGGTCTTTGGCAAGACAATCCGTCGCCCGCGGCCACTTGGCGCCGTACACTTCGATGAAACGGTCGAACGCTTTGATGGCGTCGGCGCGTGTGCCCGCCATCCAGATCTCGTGCAGCATCGACTTGGCCGCCGGCTGCTCACTTTTGGGCAGCTTCTCCAGCACGTTGAGCGTCTTGTGCACCCAGCAACGCTGATGCCTTGTCGATGGGAAGATCTTGCTCAAGGCGATCCAGAAGCCCAATGATCCATCTCCTGTGGCCAGCGTCGGCGCGATCGTCAGGCCGCGTGATGTGCAGTCCAAGAGCAGTGATGTCCAACTCGTTTCGCTCTCACGCTGCCCGTCGATCATCGCGATCAGTTCCTTTTTCCCGTCGGCGGTTGCGCCCATCAGCACCAGCAAACACGGGCGATCATCGCTCCATCGGCAGCCGAAGTACAGGCCATCGGCCCAGACGTACACGTAGTGTTTGCCCGACAGATCGCGGCGGCTCCAGTCTTCATATTCTCCCTGCCAGGCCGCCAGCATCCGCGTCACGGTGGTGGCGGACAATCCCGAGCCATCGAACCCCAGGTGCACCAGCGCATCGGGCATCTGGCCGGTGCTGATCCCCTTGAGATAGAGCCACGGCACCAGGTCTTCGATCGCCTTGGTCTTGCGAAGATAAGGCGGCAGAATCTTTGAGGTAAACCGGAACCTCACGCCGTTCTCATCGACGCGGCGGTCGTCCACGCGCGGCTTTCCTCACCTCGATCGGACCGACTCCGGACAGGATCGTCCGCGGCGGCTTGTGCCCGTTGCGAACCACCAGCCGATGACCGGCGTCGTCGACGTGATCCCGATGATCCTCGACATACTCGGCCACTTCCTGCTCGATCGCCTTCTGCAAGGCCCGACGCGCTCCCTCGCGGGCGATCTGTTCGAGGGTGACACAAACGACCGGCTCAGTTGCCAGGTGCAACGGAAACTGTGATGATGACGTGTGGCGTATCCTTCCGGGCCTCGTGGGCCCAACGGGTGACTGAGTTCGAATCAACTCACCCAAGGTACGCCGCTTTTATTGCCGGGTCGTCATCCACAACTTTTGGTCGTAGCTCCCGGAAGGACACGGAGCATTCGAAGTCCTCAGCGTCTGCCGTTCCGCCACGGGGCTGACTCCATGGCACTCAAACGATTCTAAGGCGGCATCGGCTGCCGGACACCGCCGAAACGAAGTCGTGCGGATGTGCTCATCTGTCGTTCATGCCTGGCGCTGTTGGCAGACGCTTACCGCCGCGTCTCAAGCCGGTGAACCTGCTGCTTCAAGTCTTCCACTGTCCGCGCCAGCCGCTCCATCTCGCGTCGCAGGTCGCGCAGCTCCCGCAGCAGCGCGTCGTCACTGCCGCCGCCGCGCCGCTCGGCTTCAATCGCCTTGAGGCGACGATCCAGCTCTTGCGCCTTTTGCAGCGCCTGCTCGGCCGCCGTCCGGATGTCCTCGAACGTGCGCCGACCGACGTATCGGCCCGGCTCGTCGATCCCGAATTTCGCCAGCGCCAGTTCAACCTTCTCCAGTCGCGCCAGGACGGTGCGATCAGGCCGGGTCGGGTCGCTCAGTACGGTTCGCTCCAACACATCGACCCTCTCGCTCAGCTTGCGCAGCGCTGTTGCGGTATCGTCTGCCTGTTCACCGCGCAGCGGCCCGGAGAAGATCGAGAGCCAGCCCGCAACGACAACCGCCACAACAACAAGCACGATGCCTCTGGTCTTTGCGTTGCTTCGCATACATGAATTGTACAGCCGACCGCACTGATCCACACCGCCGGTTTTGGCCCCCAGCTTTCATCTATCGCGACAGAGTACCCCTCCATGACCACCTGTGCCGGGAGCCAAAGATGCGCCAATCCCGGGCCAAGGGACGATAAGATGGAAGCAACCTGTCAGGCGATCACGCTGCCGAGGGCACAATGGGCAACTGGCCAAGGGCCGGCGACGGCGCATCAGCACCTGAGCAAGATTTCTGGGAGCAGCCAATGGAAACTGTGAGTCAACAGCAACTGCCGTCACTTGATCCTGATTCCCTGAAGGCGAGGTTCAAGGCGCGGCGCGAGGCGGTCAACAATGTTTACCAGAACTGGGCCATCCGTGTGCACCGCTCGATCTCATGGGCGAAGTGGGCTGGGCAGCTCAGCGACGATCACCCCGAGGCTCAGTTGCTGTTTCTGTGGATCGCCCTGAACAGCCTGTACTCCAAATGGAACAATCGCGATAACCAACCCGACTCCGATCGTGATTCCAGGGGTGAGTTTATAAGGAAGGTTTGCCGCATGGACTCGCCGCTGATCGGCGCGGTTCTTCGCCGGCACAAGCCGCTGCTCAAGCAGCTTCTGGGCGAACCGTGCCTTTCGCCCGCCTTTTGGCGAAATCCATCACATCCCGACGCGCGGACGCTCGCCACCAAGGACCTGTACCACCTGGACCGAAACCTGAAGAGCCCGGACTGCGGTCGCCTGCTGTTTCAAGTACTTGATCGCATCGCCCTGTTGCGTGGCCAGATCGTGCATGGGGCCGCCACGGGTGGCAGCCAATTGAACCGTCGAGCGGTCAGGAGTTCGCTGGAAATGCTCAAGGCGCTGGTGCCGATTCTCCAACACATCGTGATCGAGCACGGATGTAATGACGACTGGCCGGAGCTGTGCTATCCGCCACTGCCGTGAGGCGGTGCACGGCGACGCAGAGAACCGGTCGGACAGGCACGAAATAGTCATGGCCGGTGCAGCAGATCATCTGCCAGCAACGTGATGTGTACTGACACGACGCCCAATGCGGCCGCCGCCACAACATCGGATGGATAATGCGAACCCTGGAGAATTCGTTCCAGAGCGACGAGTGCGGCGCCCAGCCAGAATGCTAAACGCCAATTGGGAAGCAATGTTGCCAGAGCCGCTGCGGTTGCGAAAGCAAGGGTCGCGTGCCCGGATGGGAACGACAGGTTCCGGGCTTCGAACAGGCCCCGCAAGCCATCGATGAATGGATGTAGCGTGAAGGGGGCGACACCATGCAACGGCCGAGTGCGACCGACGCACCATTTCATCAGCGCGCACAGTGCGCCGCTGATGATTCCGCTGGCGCAGACAAGTCCTGCCGCGCGCCATCGCAGCGGGTGCCAGAGGATCAGCATCGCCGCGACAATCAGCGTGAATCCAAAGTGCCCGGGGGATTTCATCAGTTTCAGTGCCCACTTCGGGGCGCTGACGGGAATAGCCTCATGGGTCCAGCGCGCTACTGGCAGATCAATGGTGGCAGCGATCGCGACCAAACCTGTCATCCACAGGCTGATCAGCCAGAGCTGCCGGGACGACCCGTGCATAATCCTCGCTTTGCTGATCGAAACGCCGACGGTACCCGGCTTCATGTCTGCTGGTGCGTTATTCATTTTCGAGATTGCACTCCAGATCGGTGTTCGCGGTTCACGCACTGCCCGCATCCGTTGCGGTATGGACGACGTGCGGCGTCCTGAAGACAATCCACGCACCAACGAGCGAAACGACCACCACAAAGCTCATCGCCAGCGATGGATTGAAAACCCACAGCGATCCAACCAGGATGCTGGACATGAAATCCCCCAGACCATTGACGGTCGCAAGCATGCCGAACCCGCTGCCGCGAACATGCGCCGGCAGCAATTCGGCGGCCATACTGTGTTCAAGCGTTTCCCAGATACCCATATACAGCCCGGAGAAACCGAACACGAGCGCGAACTTGAGATACGAATCGCCCGGGAGCATCAGTGCCGCCGCGGGGATCGTCGCCACCACGTAGCCAAATGCCAGCACGCGATTCTTGGGAAAGCGATCGGCGAATGCCCCTGCGCCATAGCAGCAAAGCGTGTAGATCACGTTGAAGGCGACATAGAACGCCATCGCCAGTGAAGCGGCGCGAGCCGTCCCCATGCGTGGTGTCCAGGCTTGGGTGGTCCAGAGGATCAGCAGTGTGTTCGAGAAGTCGCCGATGCCCGCGATACCCACACCCACGAGGTATCGCCGGAACGGCCGCGGCAGCATGGCCATGCCGCCGAACAGCCTGGGATGCGGATGCGGCACGTGTGGGCGTTCGCGCACCAGAAGCGCGATGAGAATCGCCGCGATCGCGCCGGGGATCAGCGTGATCGCGAAGGTCCATCGCATCCCCAGGGTGGTGAGCAGGACGAGCGACACGAGCGGCCCGATGACGGCGCCGGCGCTGTCCATGGCCCGTTCCAGCCCGAAGGCGCGGCCATAGCTCTGAGGGGTGGTGGCCTCGGTCAACAACACATTGCGCACCGGCGAGCGCGCTCCGCGACCGATCCAGCCCACCACGCGTCCCATCAGCACGTGCCACCATTGCGTCGCCAGGGCAAAACTTGCCATGCCCGACGCCGTGACGAAGTACCCAAGCACCGCCAGCGGCTTGCGCCGCTGCAGCCGGTCGCTGTACGCGCCCGACAGCAGCTTGGCGAAGCTGGACAGCCCATCGGCCAGTCCTTCAATCAATCCAAGAGCCGCCGAACTTGCTCCCATTGTCGCCAGCAGCGCCGGCATCGCTGCCGTCGCCATCTCGTGGCCGACATCCGAACAGAGACTGGCCAGCCCAATGCCCAGCACCGTCGAGTTCAGCCACTTGAGGCGCTGCGTCCTGGTCGTGCGTTGCATGCGCGATTCCCATCAACCAGTGTTACAGGCAAACGCTTTGGGAGGTGTTCCGTGCTGGAAGGCAGCGACTCCCACAGCTTGCGCTGGTAGGAGTCATCAGTCCCGCTGGATCGGGACGGTTGCGGCGAACTCCATCGCCACGCGAATCCTATGATGCCGCCCAAGGTTGATCAACCCGGAATGTGCAAAATCGTCCGGGCTGTCTGCTCGCCCTTTGCTTGTGCCAAGCAGTCGGCTAAAATGACAGCAGCAACAAGAACTCCAGGGGATGGAGTCCCCCGAGAACCGCCAGTCAGCTTGGCTGATGACTCCTGCCGGACCAATCTTGGACGGCGGGAGCTGGATAGATGAAGACCAGACCTCGCCATCCAAGGCGAGGTTTTTTTGTTTGCCGGTCGGGGTGCGGCGCGAGCATGCGGCCGGGCGCGACGCGGCACCATGCGATCGGCAGGAGGTCTTCGCGTATGACCCACGTGTGGTTTCAGGCATCGTTGTGGCTCGGGCTGGCGCTGATTGCGACGCTGCTGTCGATATGGTTTCGCGTGGCGACGGCGCTGTCGGAAATCATCGTCGGCACGGTGGCGCAGCTCGTAATCGGCGCCGTGTTCGCCTCAGGGCTTATCCCGGGGATTGCGGGGCTGGGCTCGGACGAATCCTGGGTCAGGTTCCTCTCAGGCACCGGCGCAATCGTGCTGACCTTTCTGGCCGGGGCGGAACTGGACCCGGGCGTCTTCAGGCTCAAATGGAGAGAAGCAAGCTGGCTTGGACTGGTCGCGTTCTTCGCGCCATTTCTGGGTTGCACGGCGATCGCGTACTACGCATTGCACTGGGATGTGCGGGCAAGCTGGCTGGCGGGAATTGCACTCTCAACCACTTCCGTCGCAGTCGTTTACGCAGTGATGCTCGAACTCGGTTTGAACATGACCGAGTTCGGCAAGACCGTGCTGGCAGCCTGCTTCATCAACGACCTGGGAACAGTGATCGCGCTGGGATTGATCTTCGCGCCGTTCTCGTCCAGGTCGCTCGTTTTCATCTGTGTCTCGATCGTGGTCTTCGCGGTGCTGCCCTGGCTCACGCCCCGATTCTTCCGCGTCTACGGGAACCGTCCATCGGAGCTGGAGGCGAAATACCTGTTGCTGCTGCTGTTCGGGCTTGGCGCGCTGGCGGCCTGGGCGGACAGCGAAGCGGTCCTGCCGGCCTATCTGGTCGGGATGGTGCTGGCGGGAACGGTCGGAAAGGATCATGCACTGATCCGTCGCCTGCGGACACTCACCTTTGGGCTGCTTACGCCCTTCTACTTCATCCGCGCCGGCTCCTATGTGTCCGTGCCCGCGCTGATCGCGGCGCCGATCACGTTCCTGGTGCTGCTGGCCGCGAAGATGGCGACCAAGTGCATCGGCGTGTATCCGACGACCAAGCTCCTGCGCTACGCCAACCGCGAAGGCGTCTACACCACGCTGCTGATGTCCACCGGGCTGACGTTCGGAACGATCTCGGCCCTGTTCGGGCTGTCTCACAAGATCATCAATCAGACGCAGTACTCGCATCTGGTCGCCGGGGTAATCGCCAGCGCCGTCGTGCCAACGCTGATCGCCAATGCATTCTTTCTGCCGCATTACCTGTTGCCCAAGCGAAAACCGGCGATGGAGGCACAGCCCGGCGCGCCGGCCGCCGTGCGACCACGCCCGCTCCCGTCAACCGTGGCCGGTCAATAGCCAAAGGAGCTTAACATGGTCAAAAAGATTCTGCTGGCTTATGACGGATCTGAACCCGCCGGTCGCGCATTCGACAAGGCGATGGAGCTGGCGGCGGCGTTCCGGGCGGAAGTCGTGGTGTTGGCCGTCGCACAACCTCCCGAACCGGCAACCATGGTTGAAACCTCCGCCATACTGGAAGCCGCCACCGAGCATTTCCAGAAGGATTTCGCGCGACTGCGCCGCATCGCCGAATCGCACAACGTGCCACTGGAGACTCGCCTGGCGGTGGGCCATGCGGCCGAGCAGATCGTCCATGTCGCCTCCGAGATCCACGCCGACCTGATCGTCATGGGACACCGCGGCAAGAGCCTGCTGCAACGCTGGCTGCTGGGTTCGGTTTCCAAGCGAGTTCTCAGCTACGCACCGTGTTCGGTGCTGATCGTTCGATGAGCGGCAAACGAGCAGATGGCAGGAGTGAACATGTCGCAGACCATTCAAGCCATCGAATCGCCTCCCCGGGTCGAGCCGCGGCTTGATCCGCCGGATGCGCCGCTGCCGGCATTTCACAGCATCCTTCTCCCCGGGTCGGGCGATGCACCGCAGGTGCCCGAGGCGCCAGACTTCTTCGGTAATCTCAACCTTGACCAGATCGTGCAGGGTATCACCGCGGGCTGGGGCGCGTACAACCTCGCGCCGTTCTTTTATGCGCCGCTGACGGATCCGGACGCCATCGCCTATCGGCAGGAGGTCTTTGCTGATCTCGAAGACGCCGAAGTGATGCATGCCGTGCGGTCGCTGGCCGAGTGGATGCGCGCCATGCGCGAACACCTGCACTGCGTGGACAGATCGCGATACCCCTACGAGCGCGAGCGGTGGTTCCTCGATGCCGTGAGGATCTACTGCGAAGCCGTCCAGCGGCTGCGGCGCGAACTGGACCGGCTTCAGGTGAAATCGCGCGGACTGCGGGCGCTGCGGGCGTATTTGGTGAAGTATGTTGAATCGGATTCCTTCTGCAAACTTGTGCGCGACACGCGCAAGCTGGCGGACGAGCTGGCTTCAATCCGCTATTGCCTGCTGATCAACGAGGGCAAGGTGACGGTCCGCCACTACCACGGCGAGATCGACTACAGCGCCGCAGTCGAGCAGACGTTCGCAAGGTTCCGGCGTGGCGCCGTGAAGAGCTATCTGGCAGATCTGCCTGATCGCACCGGCATGAACCACATTCAGGCGCAGGTGGTGCAGGGGGTGGCCCAACTGTACCCCGAGGTCTTCCGTGCGCTGCAATCTTACTATGTCCAGCATTCCGCATTTCTGGATCCGACGATCGCGCGATTTGATCGCGAGGTACAGTTCTATGTCGCGTACCTCGACTACATCCGCAAGTTCCGAGCCGCTGGCCTGAGCTTCTGCTACCCCACGGTTCAGCGAACGTCGAAGGAAATCAGCGCCCGCGACACGTTTGATCTGGCGTTGGCGGACAGGCGCATCAGGGAGAAGGCGCGTGTTGTCACCAACAGCTTCTTCCTTCGCGGCGCCGAGCGCATCTTCGTCGTTTCCGGCCCGAACCAGGGCGGCAAGACGACTTTCGCCCGCACGTTCGGACAGTTGCATTACCTGGCAAGCCTGGGCTGTCCGGTCCCCGGAACCGAGGCGAAGCTTTTCCTTTTCGATCGGCTGTTCACGCACTTTGAGCGCGAAGAGAAGGCGAGTAACCTTCGCGGCAAGCTGCACGATGACCTGCTGCGCATACGCCAGATACTCGACAGCGCCACTCCCAACAGCATCGTCATCATGAATGAAGTGTTTTCATCAACGACACTGAAGGACGCCGTCTACCTCAGCCGCAGGATCATGACCCGACTGACCAGGCTGGACGTGCTGGGCGTGTGGGTGAGCTTCCTGACGGAGCTGGCCACGTTCAATCAGAAGACCGTCAGCATGGTCAGCACCGTGGACCCCCGCGATCCATCGATTCGCACGTTCAAGCTTGAACGCAGACCCGCCGAGGGCCTGGCCTACGCCCTCGCCGTGGCCGAGAAGCACCGGGTGACCTACGAGCAGATCAGGCAGCGGATCAGGTCATGAAAGCGCTGTTGATGCATCCCGATCGCGATCTGGACTTGACACGGCCGCTGCCGGCGCATGCACAGGCTCTGAGCCAGGATCTGGAGCTGCACACGCTGCTGCGCGCCATGTCGGGCCAGGACCCGTTCCTGTTCGATGTAGCTCAAAGGGTGCTGCTGACCGGCCTGAGTAACGACGTGGAGACTATCCTGTACCGACAGGACATTCTGAAGGATTGCCTGGAACATCCGCAGGTGATCAGGCAGCTTTACGCCCTGGCCGTCCAGACCATTGAGGACAAGCGTAATTACTTCATCAGCGTCATCAGCAATTATCCATCCGGGACGCTGTACGACGGGATTCGGGCAATTGAGTACTTTGCGGACAGGCTCCAGAAGCTGCGGGCGATCGCGGATCAGCACTGTGGTCAGTTCGAGTCTCACGGGCTGAGCAATCTGTTCGCGATGCTCCGCAGCCAGTTCAGCGACGAGTACCTGGCGAGTATCCAGGCTCATCTGAAGGAGCTGAGGTTTCGCCGCGGCGTGCTGATCAGTGCGGAGTTGGGCAGAGGCAATGAGGGCGCCAACTTCGTACTGCGCCGCCCGAAGGGGCCGTCGCCCAACTGGCTGCGGCGGCTGCTGGAGAAGCTGCCCGGCATGGGCCCGCCAGGGTATACGTTCCGGCTGGCCGACCGTGACGAGACCGGCGCGCGAATCCTCTCGGCGATGCGCGATCGGGGGATCAATCTCGTAGCCAACGCCGTCGGCCAGTCTGCCGACCACATCCTCAGCTTCTTCACGATGCTGCGGACGGAACTGGCGTTCTACATCGGGTGTCTGAACCTGCGCGACGCACTGGCAAGCAGGGGTGTGCCGACGACGCTGCCGCAGCCATACCCCGCCGGCACGCGAAGGCTCAGCTTCAAGGCATTGCGCGATGTCTGTCTCGTGCTTGCGATGCCAGGTCCGGTCGTCGCCAACGACCTGATGGCCGACGCCAAGAGCCTGCTGGTCATCACTGGCGCCAATCAGGGCGGCAAGTCCAGCTTCATGCGCGGCGTGGGACTTGCGCAGTTGATGATGCAGTGCGGAATGTTTGTTGCCGCCGAATCGTTCGCCGCCGAGCTGTGTCCGAACCTGTTCACGCACTACAGGCGCGAAGAGGATGCGACGATGACCAGCGGCAAGCTCGATGAGGAATTGAGCCGGATGAGCAACATCGTCGGCGCGATCCAGCCCGATGCGATGCTGCTGTGCAACGAGTCGTTCGCCTCAACCAATGAGCGCGAAGGATCCGAGATTGCCCGGCAGGTCATCACGGCGCTGGTCGAGAGGCGAGTCAAGGTGCTGTTCGTGACGCACCTTTACGATTTCGCGCAGAGCCTTGCCGCGCGAGCAAGGCCCGACGCGATGTTTCTGCGTGCCGAGCGACTGCCTGATGGCTCGCGAACGTTCAGGCTCGTCGAAGGTCCGCCACTGGAAACGAGCTTCGGCGAAGACCTGTATGAGCGGGTCTTTGCGGGCGACGATGGGCAGCCGAGCGCAACGTGACTATGATTGAGATGACGGGGATGGAGTCCCCCGATGAGTGCTCCAAGCGCCAAGGCGTTTGGAGGCTCTAACTGCCTCAATGGCTGATGACTCCTGCCGTGGTTTCTGTGTTGCGGCGGGAGTCGGCCGATCAGCGGACCTCGCCGCCAGGCGAGGTTTTTCTTTGGCAACAGCAGGAGGCAGATCATGAGCAGACTCGCACTTCCTGGCATGGCAGGACTACACGATCCCTTGCGGCAGGACCGTCCTGGCATGTATCTGTTCACGCCCGCCCAGGCGCTGCGCCGCGTGCTTGAGTTCACCCATCACTCGCTTGACGAGGTGATCAATGACCCGATCGTGGCCAACGAGGTGAAATGGTATTTCCGCCTCCACCGCTACATCGAGGAGGAGTCACGCCACCATGCGGAGGCACATCAGGAGGGCGTATGACAACGGCGACCGCACCATCTCAGGTCATCGCAGACGACCCCGAGCAGCTTCGACGCTTCGTGCATCACAAGCACAAGGTGGCAAGTTGCCTGCGATCGCTGGAGGAGCTGTTTCGCCGCGCCGGAAACGAGCAGCGCGCCGGCAGGTGCCACGAGATGATGGTGAAGCTGGCGGAGGACCGCTTCACACTGGCCGTGGTGGGGCAATTCAAGCGTGGCAAGAGCTCGCTGATGAACGCGATTGTCGGACGAGAGCTTCTGCCGACGGGCGTGCTGCCCCTGACCTCGGCGATCACGGCGCTGCGCTACGGTCCGGTCGAAAGGCTGCTCATCACCTGGCAAGGCTCCGATTTTACCCAAGAAGCGCCGGTTTCAAGCCTGCGCGAATACGTGACCGAGGAGGGCAACCCCGGCAACTGCCGGCGTGTCGAGACGGTCTATGTCGAAGTTCCCTCGCCATTTTTGCGTCGCGGACTGGAATTCGTGGACACGCCGGGTATCGGCTCGCCAATCGAGGCGAACACGTCCACCACCTATGGCTTTGTGCCCAGGTGCGATGCCGTGCTCTTTGTGACCAGCGTTGATGCGCCATTCAGCGCAGCCGAGATTGAGTTTCTCAAGCGCATTCGCGACGAAGTCCACAAGGTCTTCTTCGTGTTGAACAAGATCGATCTGGTGCGCGATGATGAACGGGCCGATGTCATTCGTTTCATCGCTGACCAGATTCAGTCAACCCTTCAGGCCAGCGATGTGCGGATCTATCCTGTCTCGTCATGGTTTGGGCTGCCGAAGGCACGGGAAGCCGGAGCTGAGGCGATTGACAGCGGTATCGCTGCGCTGAAACAGTCGCTAGAGACATTTCTCACGACGCAGCGGACCTCGTCACTGCTGTCTGGGACGCTGGCACGGTGCCTGCGAATGTTAAAGTCGGATCGCCAGGAGGCAGAGCTCAGTCGCAAGGCCAGCCAGATGGCCCGGGCCGCGAGAGATGCCGGCATTGCCAGAATTCACGAGCGGTTCAAGGTTCTGGTTGGCGCAGTGGATAAACGAGTTGCCGATGTGCGGCGAGGGCTTGCCGGTGGCGTGATCGAACCCGGCGCCGGCGAACTGGCAAGGTTGACGATTGCGCCGCTGGTCCAGGGTCTGGTCAGGCAAGTCACCCCCGGCCAATGGGAATCGGCCGGTCCCTACTCGCGGGTCGTTGCCGCGGCCGCGGCGGAAGCCCTGCGCGTAAGCCTGAACGACTGGCTGGCGGGTCGCCGATATGCCGCCCGGCTGATACTGGACGAGACGGCCACCCGTGAGTCGCAGTTCCTCAGGCAGCAACTCGCCTCAGTACGTTCGGATCTCTGGACATCGTTCGGCCTGCCGTATTCGCGAGTCGAAGACGACGATTCGCGTGGTTGGCATGCACCGGAGTTGCCCGAGCTTCGCGTTCAATTGCGTCCATGGAGGCCTGTCCTTCCGTGGGTGATCCGGTATCTGCCTGTCGACCTGGTCACACGCCGCGTGGGTAGATGCCTGCGCTCCAAGGCCGAGGACTACTCCGCTGCCTGCCGAGATGCTGCCGCGAAGCTCGTTGAATCCGCGCTGAAGGCCGCAGTTGATCAGCTCCGCTCGTCGATGCTCGAGGCAATCGAGCGGGAGCGGCAGCGCATGCTCGAAGCGTTGTCGCGATCAAAGTCGTCGGAGGATCTTCAAGCCGCTGCACGCATGACGTTCGAGCAATATGCCGAGATGGCCGCGGCCATTGAGAAGCGGCTGCTACGCCTGCGGGACCGGATCGCCGGAATCCCCGGCAACGACCAGGAAGTTGACGAGCCTGAGCGGACCATCGACAGCCGCGAGCTGATTCGCGAAACACCTGAGCTGAGCCTGTCGAAAAGGGGCTGTGCGGTCTGCGATCACCTCAGCCGCGTGCTGTTCGACTTTCTTGCCGGCTGGCAGCACGCGCTGGCGACGGACGATCGGACCCAGGCGCTGCATGCTGCTGAGGGAGGGTTCTGTTCCGTCCACACGTGGCAACTGGCGGCGATCTCCTCGCCGAAGGGCCTGAGCGTCGGATATCCGAAGCTGCTCGAACGACTGGCTGAGCAAGCTGCCGGATCGGACGACGGGCGAACGTGCCCGGGCGTGGCAACGACGCGCACGTGTCGGATCTGCCGCCTGCTGCGCGATGCACAGGATGAGTGCATCAGGCGTCTGGCCACACGGCTCCAGACACTCGATGGAAGGCAAGCCTGGGAGCAATCCTTTGGCGTGTGCCTGCGTCATCTGCCCGCACTCGTGGCGGCGATGCCCACACAGGAAGGCCGACGATTCGTCATCAGCGAAGTGGCGCGCCACTGCGCCACGCTGGCCGAGGACATGCACAGCTTCGCGATGAAGCAGGATGCCACGCGCCGATACCTCCAGTCGTCGGAAGAGGCCGATGCATGGGTGCGGGCGCTGCGGCTGGTCGCGGGGCACAAAAGCCTGTGTCTGCCATGGGAGCCGGAGCCGGAGGTGTAACCGATGGACGGCTTGAATGAGAATCACAGGCGGCGGTTGCGAACGACGTTTCAGTCGATCGATGAGCAGTTGAGCCAGATGCTTCACCTGCTTGCTCCGGCACAATCTCCGTCGCCATTTGCCGAACATGTGCCGGATGCAACGCCCGTGCAGTATCGTGTCATAACCGACTACGTGAGCCGATTTCGCGAACAGATGGCGCGGATGATGGACGAACATGGCATCCAGATGTCCCCGCCGAGCATCAGCGCTGTCTGGGCCGCGCGCACATCATTGTCCCTGGTCCGTGTAGCGGTGGAGGAATTGCAGCCTCAATATCTCGTCGGCTACGGGCAGGTGCCTCCGGAAACGGCTGAAAGGCTGCGCACGCAATTGGCGCAACTGGATCAGACCCTGGATCGCATGGAGGAGTATCTGGCCGACGGCAGTCGGCGGGATTTGGGCCATCGATTACGGCAGATCGAATCGCAGTCGAATCATGTGCAGATGCTGCGCGAGCTGGAGCGCATCATCACGGCGCACGGGCTGGTCGAATACCGTCCCGCGCTCGAAGCCATCGTTGAACGCCTGGAGTCGCCGGCGTTTGAAATCGCGCTGTTTGGGCGGGTGAGCTGCGGCAAGTCATCGCTGCTGAATCACATTCTGGGCACAAATGCCCTGCCCGTGGGAGTGACGCCGGTCACCTCCATACCCACGCGGGTAACTTACGGCCCGCAGCAGCGGGCAATCGTCTGGTTTGCTGAAGCCAATCCTGTCTCGATCGAAGTCGAGCGACTGGCGGAATTTGTGACCGAACAACGGAATCCGGGAAACGCCAGGCACGTCAGTCGCGTGCAGGTCGAGCTGCCCTGCCCCCTTCTTCGAGACGGCATCACGTTTGTCGATACGCCCGGTGTCGGCTCGCTGGCCAGCACCGGCACCGCCGAGTCCGTCGCGTATCTGCCGCGATGCGATCTGGGCATTGTTCTTATCGACGCGGCTTGCGGCCCGACCCACGAGGACATGGTTCTGAGCGGACTGCTTCGCCGATCCGGCGCCGCAGTGTCGGTGCTGCTCAGCAAGGCCGATCTGCTCAGCGACGAAGATCGGCAGCGACTGGTCGATTACGTGCGGCAACAATTTGAACGGGAGCTGCACGAGCAAATCACGGCATACCCCGTCAGCGTCAAACCGCAGTCGATCGAGTTGTTCGACAGATGGTTTAATGCCGCGCTGCGCCCGGCCCTCAAAGAGCACACGTTACACGCGGAGCAGTCCCTCGCCCGCAAGATCCATGGTCTTCGAGACCGGGTCATCGCCTCTTTAAGCCGCCGGGTCTCTGCTGATTTGTCGGTGCCTGATGACCAGATCAAAGAAGTCACATCGACTCTGAGCGACGCCATCTTGCAGATTGACTGCGCGTTACGTGCCAGGCCCGCGGTGCTCGAATCCCTGCCCGAGTTGGCAGCGCGTGCCGTGCATGAAGTCGCACGTGATCTTGTGATGGCGGATGGTCGGGCGCCGGTGCCTGGCGAGCAAGTGGCGCGCCTGATCGACCAGGCGTACGTCCGCTGCTGCCGGCAGATAGCCAGCATCGTCAGCAGCGAATTGCAGCAGCAGCGCGAGCGCCTGGCCCAGAGCCTGAGTCGCGCAGCATCGCTGCTGGGGCACAACAGCCCGATAGGCCCGGAGCTGCCTGCGATCTCGGGGATGCCCGTTCCGTCTGAGTCCGCTGGAATCACCATTTCGATCAGCACCGGCCGGATGCTCGCTCGCTTCCGTCGCTCGTGGGCCATCCATGCGGCGGGCCGCAAACTGCAACGGCAAGCCGGTCCCTGCCTCCTCAACGCGTTACGCACCTATGCCCAAAGCCTGGAACGCTGGCGAGGCGACATCCTGAGGCAGATGCGCCGCCGATTTGAGGAACAGGCAGAGTTGGTCTCCGCCGTTCGAGCGCCACGAACACAAGGTAGCTCGGAAACCGGAGCAATTCAGCGCGATCTGGAGGCGCTGAAGCGTCTTCAACCTGCCGCGGCCGCGTCGGCGGGGTTGTGACGGTAGAACACGATGGCCACATACTCCATCGTGATCATCC
This sequence comes from Fontivita pretiosa, assembly GCF_050410795.1. Classification (GTDB taxonomy): domain Bacteria; phylum Planctomycetota; class Phycisphaerae; order Tepidisphaerales; family Tepidisphaeraceae; genus Fontivita; species Fontivita pretiosa. Next base: position 177,499 of record NZ_CP191258.1, read on the forward strand.
CCTCGTGAACCACCTGTTCCAGATACGGCAGCAGCAGCTTGATCTTCTGCTCGGTATCGACAATCTCGATCACCACGGGCAGATCGCTGGACATCTCCAGAAGCCGGGCCTTGTGAACGACGCTGTTGGCGCCGAAGCCCTCGATGCCGCGGAGCACGGTGCCGCCGGCCAGGCCCAGTTCCCGCGCCTTCAGCAGCACCGCCTCGTAAAGGTGCTTGCCGTCCACTCGGTCGCCCTCGCCGATGAACACCCGCAGCAGCACGCCGTTTTCGTTGATGGTCATGTGTGGTCTCGCTTCGATTCTGGGGATGGTTGACAGCGGCTTGAGCAGCGACCCCAGGTGCAGGTTGTTGGGTTGGTCGTGCTGCCGCTGGCGATACATCATCACGTTGGCGCGCTCCAGCGTGAGCATGCCGTGGATCATGATCTGATCGAGCGGCCCATGGATGAACCTGCCGATGCGCTCGGCGCTGTCAACGATCTCCACGATCACGGGCACGTGCTGTACGATCGACCAGACCGAGTGCTGGATCAGGCCATGTGCTCCGAAACCCATGATGCCCTCCAGGACGGTGGCTCCGGCCAGTCCTTCATGACGGGCCGCTTTAACCAGCCGCTCGTAGGTCGGAGTATGGGGCGTGCGATCGGCACTCTGTAGGTACGCCCGCAGCAGCACCTGTTCGCCAAGCAAGCTCATAACGCTTCTCCTGCACTCAATCGCTGCCGAGCCAGATTCCAACGCGGACCGCGACCAGCCCCGCCATCAGGCTACCCAGCAGATTGAACATCGCTTCCAGGCCGGCGCCGCGCTGGAGCAGCCCATCGGATTCGTACATGAACGTCGAGAAGGTGGTGTACGCCCCGACGAACCCCACGCCGATCGCCAGCCGCGTCGTGTCCGACACCACCATCCGGTTTCCCACGAAGGTCACAAACCAGCCGAGCAGCAGACTTCCGGAGACATTGATCACAAACGTTCCGATCGGGAAGGCGGTGCCGAACAACCGTCCACAGGTCGTGGAAACGAAGTAGCGGGCGATCGCTCCGAGGAATCCTGCGCATCCGATGGCCAGGTATTGTATCAGTAGTTTCATCCGTTCTCCGTTGACTCAAGTCGCCAACAGCAATGCCCTGGTCGGTTCCGGGACTAACGGGCCAGGAGCTGATCGGGCAAGGCTCCCATCAGGTCACGGCCCGTCAGGAGTTATCGGCTTGTCCGGTCGAAGCGCTTCTGGCGGAGCCTGCCGCCGTTTCCACCATAGGGCCACGACCGTCATTGCGTGGCCGGTTGCGTCGCGGGTGGCTGTGTGGTTGCAGGCGGCTGGGCGACCGGTGGCGGCGGAGCATCCTGGACGGTGGGCACCAGGTAGCTGTCGTCAAGCGCCACGGGGGCGTAGCCGGGTCCGACAAATCCGGTAACACGGAAGGGAATCGTCGTTGGCTGCGTGCTGGGGGTCTGGGCGCGAGCGGTGTAGATGTTATCGCCCGGGGGCTGGTCGTAGCCCACGCCGCAGTACGGTGTCCTCTGGAAGAAGATGCTGCCGTCGCCGTAGACCACATTCTGTCCGGCGTGCCCGTGGTTGGGCGAATTGGCGCGCGCCAGCTCCGCGGGCGGTGCGTTATACGGCACCTGCGCCGCGGGCGAGCCGGGATTCTTGTCCGCAAGCAGCGCAAACTCCGCGCGCAGCCAGTCCGGCTTCAGGCGATATCCCGGCGCGCTGCTGAATGGCGAGGCATACGAGTATGAGAGATTGCTGGGTCTGCGGAAATTGCCGCGTCGATTCGGCGGCACGGGTTGTCCATGGGCGCTGGTAATCCAGTCGCGGCTGTCGCCACTGCTGGGACACACGAACGCGCGGGTGTCGGCGACATAACCGATCCGAACCAGCAGCCACAGTGATGCAGTGACATCGTTGGGTTGCACGGGAGAGTCAGGTGCGAACGGGTCATCGGCATCCGGGCCGCTGAATGCAACGTAGCCGTTGGGATTGTTCTGAGCATCGTAGCGGACGCGGGGAAATTCCCAGTTGTTGTCGCGGGCGTAGTTCTGAAGCGCGCTGCGGATCTGACGAAGATTGTCGGCGCACCAGACGCGGCGATTCTTTTCGCGGACCGACAACAGGTACGGTACGAAGATGCTCACGAGCACGATGAAGATGCCAATGACTACCAGCGTCTCCATCAGCGTGAAGCCGCCGACGCGGCTGTGAGCCGGACGGTTAAAGCTCAACGAGTTGCTGGCGCGCCTGCTCTTTGCGGCGGAGCTGGCCGCAGGCGGCGTCGATGTCGCGACCGCGGCTTTTGCGAACATGGGTGTTGATCCCGGCACGACGCAGAATCGTCTGAAACTCCACAACATCTTCGGCCTTTGGACGCTTGTACGGCAGCGATTCGACCTCGTTGTATCGTATGAGATTCACGTTGGCTCGCAACGCGCGCGAACGGATGAGCTGCACGAGCTGGCGGGCGTGCTGCGGGCGATCGTTCACGCCGCTGAGCAGGACGTACTCCAGCGTCACCTCGCGGCCGGTGCGATCGAAGTAGTAGCGCGCCGCATCAAGGATCTCCTCCAGGCCGAAATGCTCGGCCCAGGGGATCAGCTCCCGGCGAAGCGGCTCATTGGGCGCGTGCAGCGAAATTGCCAGGTTCAGCGGCAGATCTTCTTCGGCGAGCTGCCGGATTCTCTGCGGCAGACCAACCGTCGAGATCGTGATCTTGCGCGCGCCGATGTTAAAGCACTGCGGATGGTGCAGGATCCTCACGGCGCGGATGACATTGGCGTAGTTGGCCAGCGGCTCGCCCATGCCCATGAACACGACGTGGTTGATGCGATGCGGGTTGGATGTGTGAGCTGGCGGACGCAACGGCTTGCGCGCCGATGAATCGCCAACTTCGAGCCCCGGGCCATCAAGAAGTCGATCCAGGGCGAAGACCTGCTCGACGATCTGTCCGGCCGTCAGATTCGACTTCATTCCGTTCAATCCACTGGCGCAGAACTTGCATCCCACGGGACAACCGACCTGCGAGCTGAGGCAGGCGGTGCGGCGGTCGGCGTCGGGGATCATCACGGTCTCGGCATTGACGCTGCCCGCCGGCTCGCCCCAGCTCAGCAGCAGCTTGCGCGTTCCGTCGGTGCTGGACTGATGCGCGGCGATTCGCGCTGTGAACCAGTCGATGCGTTCGGACAGGGTGTCACGATCCCGCAGCGCCAGATTGGTCATTTGTGCCGGGTCGGCCACGAGCTTGCGGTAGACCCAGTCACGAACCTGGGCCGCACGGAATCGTGGCCAGCCCCAGCTCGCCAGCAACTGGTCCAGCGCTTCGGGTGGCTGATCAAAAAAGTGCAACTTGTCGGGACGAGTCGGTTCGTTGGGCATAGGATTGATACGAGTTTGTCACTTGACCGGTTGGACGGTACCTGTTCTGCTGGTGGCGTGCAATGAACGGTTTGCGGTACGATGGAAGTAGTGGTGCCCGGCATGCGCATGGCGGTGTGCGGCGCGCGCAGCACGCCGATCCATCGGCTCGGCCGCCGCAGATCCTCGCCAGCTCCATGCCATCAACCGACAATCCAACCCCGACGGCCGTCTCCAACCCGTCGCCAGCGCATGATAATCGCAGCGATGAGCAGTTGATGGCCGACTACCGCGCCGGGGACCGCAGCGCCTTTGCGCGACTGGTGGAGCGATACCAGCGAGAGCTGTACCATTTCCTGGTTCGATTTCTGGGCGATCGTGCGGCGGCAGAGGACGTGTTTCAGGAGACGTTTCTTCAGGTGCATCAGTCGGCCGAGCAGTTTGATCCGCAGCGGCGTTTCCGCCCGTGGCTGTTCACGATCGCTGCCAACAAGGCGCGTGACCTGATTCGGTCACAGGCCAGGCGCCCGGTCAACCCACTTCAGGCGACGATCGACCCGACCGATGAAGAGAGCGGAGAATTTATTGATCTAATGCAATCCGTCAGCGCGTTCCCCGAGGAGTCGATGGAACGCCGCGAGTTGCAGGAGGCGGTGCAAAAGACGGTTATGGGGATGCCCGAGCATCTGCGGGAAATTCTACTGTTATCCTATTTTCACCAGTTTCCCTACAAGCAGATCAGCGACATTCTGGATATTCCCTTAGGCACGGTAAAATCGCGGCTTCATGCCGCGGTAGCTCATTTCGCCGATCGCTGGAAAGCGATGAACCAAAAGCGATCCGCGTCGTAGGCAATGGGTGAAGGGCGGATCGTCGAAAGATGGTCAGCGACACGTCAACTCGCCAAATCGAAGGCTTGGCCAGGTCCCTTCGGGCGGTATCGCTGTCAGTGCGTGCGTGAGTGCGTGTGTCACATGAGGTGGCGACAAGTGTAGCGAGGCAAGAGGGGCGCAAGTGTTGCTCGGGCTGGTAGCGATGGTGCTGCCCCCCGACCTGCTTGGGGTGTTTTCGATGAGCTTCAAGAAGCGACTCGGGGAAAACGACGCCAAGGCCGTGGATTTGTTACTGGATCGCACCGCATCGGCCACCGATGGCAACAGCAGCTCGGGCGCTGCGCATCCGCCGGCTGGAAATGGCAATGGCATGAATCCGATTAGCACAGCAGAGGTTTTCGCATCGCCGACTGATGACGAGGTGATCAAGCGGGTGGGCGCGGTGGAGACGGTTCTGCGGCTGTTGGCAGAGATGCCCGCTGCGGATCCTCCCAGCGACCTGGTGCAGCGGACGCTGGACCGGATTCGCGCCCGCACCGCCGCGATCCCCGGCACTGCGGCAGAGCAGCCCGGGCCGCATCCGATCATTGGACACGGCCCGCCCCATGCCTGATGCGATAATCCCCGCCGGCGGCATGCGCTGAACTTTTCAACGCAGAGCAACCGGCCCATGGAAGAACACCGGTCGCCAGCACGAGCATTGTCCCGCTGGCGACCGGTGTTTTGTGTTCAATCAGAAGGTCCAGTGGCTGACTCGTGGATTCAGCTTGTCTGCTGTTGCTGCTGAGGATGCGACTGCTCCTGCTGCTGGACCGGCTGGGACTTTTCCTCGGATTCCTCGTCCGGCCCGCCTTCGGGCATATCGGCCACGTCGTGCGCTTCATCGTCGATCGTCGCCCCGGAAAGCTCGCTGAGCCGCTGTTTCATCAGCCGCCCGACTTTGAACTTAACCGTTCGCTTTTGCGGGACTTCCACCGGCTCCAGGGTTCTGGGATTCTGTGCCCTTCGAGCCTTGCGAAGCTTGGTCTCGAACACGCCGAAGTCCCGAAACTCCAGGCGATTGCCCTTGCCCAGCTCGTTGACGATCTCGTCGAGGAACTGCTGCACCACGCGCTTGACCTGGACGCGCTTGTCACCGGTAGCGTCGGCAATTCGATCAATCAGCTCTTTCTTGGTTATCGTGGCCATGGCAAACCCCGATGCGAGTTTTTAAGACCCGACAGGAAACAGACTTAAAAGATCATCGCTCAGTGGGCGGGGAAATTCAAGTGCATTTTCCGTTACATGTGATCGGGGGCGATGTTGCCGACGACACGGCGAGGAATTGCGGCCGGTAGACCTCCCCGTCACAAGGCGATGTCGAGATTTTGCCTGAACCAGCCGCTACCGATAGCTCAGTCCGAATCGCTGCGTCACCGCCCGACGCTGATAACGTTCGCCGAATCGCCTCTCCAGACCACTGTCAATGCGATCATCCACCCGAAGGTAAAAGTGCGTTGTCGTTCCAAAGTCGTATCCCCAGAACGCTTCCGGCCAGCGGCCGGATCGGGACAGGTCCAGCCGGGCCTGGTCAGCCACCACCGGGGGATCGAACACCAACGCCGAGGCGACCACCGCATGCCTTGCGCCAGGTGGACCATTCATGGACCGGGTAGAACCAGTCGCGGCGGCGGGCGCGGCAACCGGCTTCTCCGTCGCCGGTGGCCCGGGACATTTCGTCCTCGACGCCGCAGCGCATCCGCCGGCCAGCAGCAAGCTCAGCACAACGCCCGAAGCAATGCCGTCTCCCCATCGCATAGGATCGACTCACGGTCAAATCCCGTGCCGCACCCGCGATCTCGAATGAGCTGGCGGGCGGTGAGTCCGATCATAGCGGATGTCGTGCCCGATCAACGTCACATGTTGCCCGGAATCGACAATCGCGGTGTCCGCTGCGGCAGCGCGAGACCAACCAGGCCGCTCAAATCTGAAAGTCCAGGACGGCTTCCCGCTGACCCTTGAGTCTACGATCGCGGTACTTGAGCTTTGGCGGCTCGGCGCTGACCTGGTTCATCGGCGGAACGCTGGAGGTGATGAACACGTTGCCGCCAATCACCGCCCCGCGGCCAATCACCGTATCCCCGCCCAGAATCGTGGCGCCGGCGTAGATCGTCACGTCGTCCTCGATGGTCGGATGACGTTTCTGCCCGCGCAGCGCCTGTCCGTAGGCCGGCGCCAGCGCGCCCAGCGTCACGCCCTGATAGATCTTCACCCGGTCGCCGATTTCGGTGGTCTCGCCAATAACTACCCCGGTGCCGTGATCGATGAAAAAGCTCCGTCCGAGCTTGGCGCCCGGATGGATGTCGATGCCGGTCAGCGAGTGCGCGTACTCGGTCATGATTCGCGGCAGCAACGGCACATTGAGCTTGTGGAATTCGTGCGCCAGTCGCTGCACCGAGATGGCGAACACTCCCGGATAGCAGAAGATCGTCTCGTCGGTGCTCTTGGCCGCCGGATCCCCGTCGAACGCCGCCTGCACGTCGTCGGCGAGCATCTCGCGCACATGCGGAATGCGATCAAAGAACGCCGCCACGATGTGCGCCGCTTCGGCGTCGCACTGCTCGCAGCGCTGATCGCCCGAGCCGTTGGATCCGGGGATCTGCTCGCGATACCTCAGGCAGCACCGCACCTGCTCGTACAGGATATCCGTCAGTTCGATCACGATCTCGCCGATTCGAAACGGCAAATTGGCGCTGGTCAGCCCCTGCTCGCCGAAGTAGCCCGGGAACAGCAACTGCCTCAGCAGCTCGATCGCCTTGATGATCTTGTCGCGGTTGGGCAGGTAGACGCGGCTGAGATGATGAAGCTTGGGATGTGCGTGGACGCTGCGGACCAGCGTTTCGACGACGGAGGGCAGGCGATCGTTCAGTTCATTACGGGTCATCATTCGAACACCTCCACGATGGCCGTGGATCTGTGTCTTTCGAGCCATCAGCCTGGCGCGGCTGTTAGATGCAGCCGGCACCGTGGCGGTTGGCGGTTTCCAGACGAACTCATCCAATAAACCAGAACGGATAACGAGCGGAAAAGCAACTTGCGGCGAACAACCGCTGGAGATTGGGCGGCCCGCTTCACGCGAGGCCGCTCATACAGACGCACCGAATCGCAATGGCGGGGAACGGCATGCTCATGATCGCCAATCCTAGTCTGAGCTGGCCCGGCGATCAAACGTCGTCCGCAATGCAGGTGCTGCGGTGTCCGCCTTCGTGCGGCTGCGCCGCCAACTCGCGCATCGGCGGAACGCAGCCGGTTGTGACGACAATTTGCGGCAGTGAAAAAAACAACAAGAGATGGTGTTTTTCATTTGACTGTGAGCCAGCACTGGAGATATCTGTAAGCCCGCGCCGCGCACCTGCGCGGGCCTGTCCAGGCGCGGCACCGGCTTCGGCTGCCGCCTCGGCAGGGTGAATTGCTCTGAACCGCCCGGCGGAGTTGGGCGTATCCAACATTGGCCGCTGCGAAGCGGCGATGGGGGCTGTCGCCAGTCGCGGCGCTTTTTGACCGCTGGGCGGTCGGCGGCGATAGATGCTGGATGACTGGCGACGCGATCTCGCCCGCTGGTCGTTGTCGGAGGTGAGGCCCGCCCAATTGCCTCGCCACGACGCATTCCCGCGTATGACACGGACAATCTGAGCTTGGAGGCCGCGATGGACGGGCTAGACATCGCACGCCAGCCTCTGTGTATCTCAGCCCACCGCCACCGACCTTCCACCACGCGTCGGGGCGACCATGGAAGTCTTGCACCCGGGAGTTTCACCCATGCCGGTCCGACCCACGGCAACGCCGTCGCCGATTCCCACTGATTCACCTCGCCTCAGCCGCCAACACCGGAAACCACCGGCGTCACGTCCCTGCCGCATCGATCCGCTGGAGTGCCGTCGCCTGTTGGCCATGATCAACGTCGCCGATTTCGGCGCCATCCCCAACGATGCCGGCGACGATTCATACCAGATCCAGCGGGCGATCAACTCGTCTGCGGCCGGTGACATCATCGTCTTCAACGCCGGTGAGTACCGCATCAGTCGTGAGCTGACCCCCCTGGGTGGCGGGCGAAAGTACATGGGGCAGGGCGCGGCCAAAACCACGCTGCGGCAGACCGGCAGCCAGTTCGTCTTCCACATCATCGGAAACGACGTGACGATCACGGGCTTCAAGTTCATCGGCCGCGGCGTGTTCCTGGACAACCCGCGCGGGCAGATGAACGAAAACATCGTCATCGACAACAACACCTTCGAGCTGTACGCCCGCGGCACCAACCCCAATGCCGTCATGTTCACCACCGGGCTGAAAAACAGCCGGATCACCAACAACTACTTCGATCCGATCAGCGGCGACAACGGGGTCTACGGCTATTACTGGGATAACCTGGTCATCGCCAACAACGCCTTCATGAACGGCAACGAAGGCATCCACGTGATCGACCATTCCGATCGCTCCCGCGATCTGCTCATCGAGCAGAACTATTTTTCCGGCTTGCGGCGAATGGGGATCGAGTACCAGGGCGGCGGCTGGGACACCATCATCCAGGACAACTTCTACGAGAATCCGGTGATGACCAGCGTCTTCTCGCAGAACGACAGCACCTTCGCCTACTCGATCATCGCCGACCGCAGCCACAACACCATCATCCGTCGCAACACCGCGATTGCCCCGGAGCGTCCCGACGGGACGGGGGTGCGGGTGATCTTCGAGGTCGGCGGCGACAATTGCCTGGTGGAAGAGAACTACGTGATCGGCGGGAACCACGTGCTTGCGGGCAACGATTTCCACGGCACCACCTCCACGATCGTCCGCAACAACAAGTGGAGCGGGTACCTGATCGGCCCCAGCGGGCGAGGGGTGCGATTCGAGGGCCAGAACGGACCGGATGTGCAGCTATCCTGGGACATCAACCGTGGCCGGCCCGGGCCCAACCGCCGCTTCGGCGGTTCGGAGATTCCGCCGACGCGACCGGACCCGCAGCCCGAGCCACAACCCACGTTGCAGGCGCCACTGCTGAATGCCGTCGCCACCGCCCTCTCAGAGGTGGAGCTGACCTGGACGGACACGACGGCCGGCGAGGTTGGTTTCCGGCTGGAAAGGTCATTCGACGGACAGACCTGGTTCCTGCTTCACCAGCCCGGACCCAACCGCACGCGGCATTTCGATCGCGGCCTGCCGCCGAACATCAAGGTCTACTACCGCATCAAGGCGTACGGCCCGTTCGGGGAAACGCCCTACTCCAACATCGCCACCGTGACGACGCGCGGGCTGAACAGCCCATCGCCCACGGGCACGGGCACAAGCCCATCGGGCACACCGTACATTTCGCCACCTTCGCCTACGACCAATCCGTACAGCGGCCCGACGACCAAGAGCACGTTCAGTACTGTGCTGGTCTGAAGGGCGTGAGGTAGACGGTCAACGATGCTCGCGGCGCGCGGCTCGGCAACGGGCCGCGCGCCGTTTTTTGTTGCTTCCACTCATTAACGATAATCCTGATAGAATATCGTTTTATTCTTTGATTTATCGCCCGACTTCGGTAGGCTGAGGCGATCAAACGCCGGATTAGTCGTTTGATCGGCGGCCGGGCCGGAATGCCCCACTCCGCCGCGGAAAGGAATTGCCTATGCGCTATGGCGTCATCGGTTGTGGAAAGGTCTTCCAGAAACGTCACTGGCCTTCGCTGCGAGGTCATCCACGCATCCAGTTCGCGATGCTCTGCGACATCAACAGGGAGATCCTGGCCAGGGTATCGCAGGAAACAGGCGTGACCAGAACAACCACCAACTGGCGCGACGTGGTCAACTCGGACGTCGATGCGGTGCTGATCTGCACCCTGCCGGATCTGAACGTCGAGGTCTGCGAAGCGGCAGCGGCGGCCGGCAAGCACATCTACTGCGAGAAGCCCATCGCCTGCACCATCACCGAAGGCCGGCGCATCATCGCCGCGGCGCGCCAGGCGGGGGTCAAGCTGTGTGTCGGGCACCAGCGCCGCTTCTGCGCCGCCGACCGCAAGGCCATCGAGATCATCCGCGCCGGACAGATCGGCGAAATCTTCAAGATCCTCATGAGCCACAATCTGCCCAACTCGCCGAACATGTGGCCTTCGCACCGCTGGTGGGACTGGCGATATCTCTACAGCCACGGGCGATGGCTGCACTGGGCGGCACACTACGTGGACCTGATCTGCTATCTGATGAATGACGAGCCGGTGAAGGTCGTGTGTGAAATCGCTCAATACGGCGAAGGCGGCCCGCGACTGTCGGATACTGATGCCATTGGCATTTTCCGCTTCAGGCGAGGCGGGATGGGGATCGTCGAGATCGGCGGCTCGCAGTTCGCCGTTCATCCCGACACCCTCTCGGCCGAGGCCGAAGAACGCACCGAAATCTGCGGCACCAATGGCTCGATCTTCTACGCGCGGGCACGCGGGTTGTTCCGCACGAACATTCCTCCCGGCGGATGGTCGCGCCAGCCCAACTTCGTCGAGTCGCACACTGACGAGGAGCCGGCCGACATGTACGCCCAGCACCGCCGACTCCACGAAGCGTTCTTGGAGACCATCGAGAAGGACTCCGCCTCGCCGGTGAGCGGTGAGCACGGGCTGCGCGCCGTGGAGATGATCCTGGGCGGCTATCTGTCGATGATCCAGGGCCGTGCGGTGACGCTGCCGCTCAGCCAGGCGGACATCGATGCGATCGAAGCTCTGCGCACGCCGCCCGCGGGCGCAAGGACATGACAGGGGCACAGTGGGCAAATCGCGACGATCGGAACCACACATTTGCACAGCATCAACACAGGAGCAGACTGATGGGACTGGAGATTTTCAGCCTTGAAGGCAAGACTGCGTTGGTCACCGGCGGGAGCAAGGGCCTGGGCGAGGCGATCGCGCGGGCGCTGGCCAGCGCCGGAGCGGACATCGCCACATGCAGCCGGCACCTGCCCGAACTGCGGCAGACCGCCGACTCGATTGTCAAACAGACTGGCCGACGCGTCTTGCCCGTCGAATGCGACGTCACCCGGCGCGATCAGGTCGAGGCGATGGTCAAACGCACCCTGGATGAGTTCGGAAAGATCGACATCCTGGTCAACAACGCCGGCTATGCCAGAAAAGACCCCATGCTCGAGGCCGACGACGAGTACTGGAACTACGTGATGGCTGTCAACGTGACGGCGCCGATGTATTTCTGTCGCGCCGTGGGCCGGCACATGGCCCAGCGACGTTACGGCAAGATCATCAACATGGGCTCGCTGTACTCGCTGAAGGGATCGGACGGCAAGGCGGCCTATGCCACCACAAAAGGCGCGGTGCTTCAGTTGACGCGCTCGCTGGCGCTGGAGTGGGCGAAGTACAACATCACCGTCAACTGCATTTGTCCCGGATCCATGTACACGCCGATGAATGCCGCGGCACTGAGCAAGCCCGAGATCGTCGAGATGCTGGCCAAAAAGATCCCCATGGGTCGCAGCGGTCAGCCCGAGGAGCTGGCCGGGGCAGCGATCTTTCTGGCGTCGGATGCGTCGCGATACGTCACCGGCGCGATCCTCAGTGTGGACGGCGGCTGGGCGGCGTCATAAGCGCCGGGCACGTGGCACAGCGCGGCGGCGCCCCCGGAGAATCAGGGCGACATTGCAGGCAGTCTGCAAATGCAGACCCGCCGCGGGCGTCGCATTTACACGGGGCGTTGGTACAATGCCGCCGGGCATTGGACGCGCATGTCGCCACCAGCCAGCACGAGCCAGACTTCCCGCCGCCGCAGCGGTCGCACCGCCGGGCGGATCGCGGGCATCTACGCCGCTTTCGCGATCAGCTACATTTTCGGCTCGGATCTGCTGCTGAAGGCGCTGCTGTCGCAGAGCACGATCGAGGAGCTGACGCAGTTTCAGATGCTCAAGGGGACCGGTTTCATACTGGTCACCGCGTCGCTGCTGTACTACCTGATCCGTCGCGACGTTTTGCGCATTCACGAATCGCAGGAGGCGCTGGAGCGCAGCGAAGACCGGTTCCGGCGGCTGGTCGAGTTCTCGCCCGACGGGATCTTCGTTCACGTCCACGGCAGGATCATCTATGTGAACCGTTCGCTGCTGCGGATGCTCCGATACGAACGTGCCGAGGACCTGCTGGGCCGGAGCAACTTCGATCTGGTGCATCCGGAGTATCACGCGATCGTGCGGGAGCGAATGCGGATCGTGAGCGAACAGCGCGCCGCCGTGCCGCTGATCGAACAGCGTCTTCGCCGCGCGGACGGCACGTATCTGTGGGTGGAGGTGGCGGCGCATCCGTTCGATGTCGAAGGCCAGCCCGGATCGCAGGTGATCGTGCGCGACATCAGCGCCCGCAAGCTGGCCGAGGAGCAGATCAAGCAGCTCACCGAGACGCTGGAAAAGCGGGTCGAGCAGCGCACCGCCGAGCTTCAGACCGCCAACGACGACCTGCGTACGTTCTTGTATACGGTCTGCCACGACCTGCGGATGCCGCTGCGGAACATCGCCCGCGCCGCCGAATCGCTGGCGACGATCCATGCCGTACAGTCCGATGAAGCCGCCGCCGAGTACGCCCGCAGCGTGCTGGCGGGCACGGCCCGGCTGGATCGGTTGATCGGCGACCTGTTCGAGTATTACCAGCTCGCCCGCGCCGAGATCCGTCCCCAGCGCGTCAGTCTGGTGCTGTTGCTCAACGACGTGATCGGGCAGCTTCGCCGGGAGCCGGAGTTCGCCCGGCGCGATCCGCAGATCACTGTGCGCGAGCCCATGCCTTGGGTGCTGGCGCATCGCCCAACCCTGGCGCTGGTTGTGCAGAACCTGCTTCAAAACGCCGTCAAGTTTGTGGCGCCTGACGTGAGGCCGACGATCACGATCTATGCATCGGCCATGCCTGCCGCCATGACCCGGCTGACCATCCAGGACAACGGGGTAGGCATTGAACCCTACCGCCTTGCGGACATCTTTCATCTCTTCGAGCAACCTCAGGAACTGCGGCAGTCTCCGGGCAGCGGAATCGGACTGGCGATCGTGCGGCGCGGCGTGGAACGCATGGGCGGGCGCGTGGGCGTGGATTCGACGCCCGGCGTCGGCAGCCGATTCTGGATCGAGCTGCCCCAGGATCCCACCAGCCCCTGAAAAAGACTCCCGACCCCTTTTCTAAGGGGTCGGGAGTCTTTTTCCGCCGCACCGCTCACAACGACGCGTTGTAGTCGTCGACCACCTGCCCGACCAGGCGAATGCGCTCGATCTCCCCGTCGGCGGCCATCTCGTCGCTGATGCCCAGGATCAGTCGCGGCGCAAACAGCTCGATGCAGCGTTTGGCGCAGTCGATCAGCGTCTGCTCGCTGAAGGTCGTCTCGAAATACACCGCCGGAATCCCGTCGAGCAGGAACATGTCCCCCAGCGCCTGCCTGACTTCTTCCAGCGTCACGTCCCCCTGTGGCAGTGGTGTGATCGCCTCGATCCCGTCCAGCCCCGTCTGCCGCGCGTATCGCAGCAGCGGCTTGCAGTTGCCATCCCAGTGCGCGTGGACGAACTTGCCCGCCTTGTGCAGAAGTTCGCAGCGACGCTGGTACACCGGCAGGATGTATTTCTCGAACCATTGGGGCGGCAGCGTGCTGGCGTGAATGTTGTCGCCAAAGTTCACGATCTGAATCGGACTGTGGTTGATCACCTCGATCTGCCGCTGCTGCGTAACGTTCAGAGCCTCGAAGTACTCCTCGCAGACTTCGGGATAATCCAGCAGGGCATAGGTCGCGGCCTCGACGCCCATGTCGGCCACGAAAAGCTGCTGCACCGTGGTTCGCAGGATGTAGACGGTCGGCGCGCCGATGCCCTGCCAGGTGGCGCACAGTTCATCGTACTTGGCGCGATCGAAGCTCCACGTGCGGTGGAGCGCGCGCCACGCCGCGACTTTCATCTCCTGCGGGCTGGTGATTGGCCACTTCAGCGGCTCGTTCCAGCGGATGCCGCGCTGCCTGCGATAGACGGCAAGCTGGCTGCCCACGGGCGTCTCGTAGAGGATCTGAAAATCGGTTTCATTGAGCTGCTGTCGCGTCACGCGGACACGGGGATCCTCGTGGGGCACGATGCAGGCGTTGAACTCATAGATGCGATGCGAGCAGCCCAGAGCGCGATAGAGCTGCGGACGGGTCATGCCGGTATAGGGCGGCGGCAGCGGCTGGCCAAGCTCCAGCTTGTCGTCATACCAGGACAGAATCCGCGGCTGCCAGATGATCTTGCCGCCGGCTCGTCCGAAGCAGACATCCAGATGCAGTTGGGTCAAATCGAGGTTGCGGTGGTCAGTGGGTCGGCCGATCATGAGATCGCAGGTCGGATTCAAAGCCGTCGCAGATGAAATCCCCCATCCACGTTGATCACCTCGCCAGTGCTGAACGGCAACAGGTCGGTGGCGATGGCGACAACAGCGCGGGCCACATCGTCGGGCTGGCCCCATCGGCGAATGGGCGTGAGGTCCTGCTCGAAGATGAGCTTGTCGTACTTTTCCTTCACCGGGCCGGTCATGTCCGTCTGAATCACTCCGGGGCGGATCTCGTAGACGTTGATTCCATACTCCGCCAGCCGTGCCGCGTACAGCGCCGTCATCATCCCCAGCCCCGCCTTGGCGATGCAGTAGTCTCCGCGGTTGACGCTGGCGGTGTACGCGCTGATGGAGCTGATGGTCACGATCTTGGGATTGCAGACGGCGGAATCAGGATCGCGGACCTGCTCGATCATCTTTCTGGCCACAAGCTGTGTGAGAAAGTATGGCCCCTTGAGGTTGATGTTGATGAGGCGATCGAAGCTCTGTTCCGAGGCCTCGAGGATGTCAGCGCGCACGTCCGGGGCGACGCCGGCGTTGTTGACCAGCAGGTCGATCCGGCCAAAGGTCGCGATCGTCTCATCGACCAGCCTTGCGCGGTCGGCTGCAACGGAGACGTCCGCCTGCACCAGATGCGCCCGCGCGCCAGTGCCCGTGGATTCGATTTCGGTTTTGACCTGCTGCGCCGCCGATGCATTGTGCGCGTAGTTCACGACCACGTGATGATTGACCTTCGCCAGCGCCAGCGCAATCCCCCTGCCGATGCCGCGCGAGCCACCGGTCACGATCGCAACCCTCTGTCCATTGCTTTGCATGCTTTGCATAACTGCCTCGGTTCAAGCCGCCGCCGCGCCAGGTGTGCCAAAGAACTGTCGCAGCCATCGTGTCGGGTTCCCGGCTTCGCCACCTGACGCCTGCTGGCGCCTTTGACGCTTCACGCTCGCGGTCAGCCTCTGGCCAGTCGCCATACGCCGTCGATCAGCACGTACCATCCAAGCATGAAGGTCATGACGTACACGACACGGGTGAACAGCTTATCGCTGAGTCGGCGATTGAGCCACACGCCCGCCACAGCGCCGATCAGCACCAGCGGCAGGAACTGCACCGCGAACAGCGGCGAGGCATGCGTGAATTGCCCGCAGAGCACGTACGCGGGCAGCTTGGCGGTGTTGAGGATGAAAAAATAGATCGCGCACGTGCCAACGTACAGCGCGCGGTCCAGACGCAGCGGCAGCAGATACATGGCGATGATCGGACCGGCGGCGTGGGCGAGCGTGCTGCTGACGGCGGCGAAGGCGCCGGTTCCGTGGCTCCGCCACGGCTCGGGCAGCAGATGCTCCTGCACGCCGCGCCACTGCCGCCACCAGTGCAGCACCACCAGCAGAATCGATTCGATACCGATCTCGATGCGGATCAGCGCTCCGACGATCGTGCTGAACTGATGGAACCACCAGAGCATCAGTCCCCCGATCACGACCCCCGCCGCCGTCCCCGGCAACAGACGCTTGATGATGCTCAAGCTGAACAGGCGACGGTACTGCCAGACGGCGATCAGATCACCGGCGATCAGCAGCGGCAGCATCAGTCCCAGCGCCGCCTCCGAGCCTCGCGACGGGATGTGTCCCATCGCAATGGCCATCATCGGCACGATCATCAGCCCCACCCCGCTGCCGAAGCCGCTCTTGGTGACGCCGATCAGAAAGATCGCCAGCCATGCCAACCCCCACCAGACCCATTGCATCGTCAGAACGATAGCATTTGCGGAGTCGAATCAGAAGGGCATGTCCACATTTCCGGCAGCGAATCGGGACGGTGAAACCGATCAATCTGGTCTTGGGCAGTATCACGCACGCTGCTGTCGGAAGGCGTCTCCGCCGGTGCGTCCCGCCCATGGCACGGGCGAGGACGCCCGTGACACGTCCGACCCAATTGTGGCATGGCCGTCCCGGCCATGCAGGGTGCACTGGAGTTCGAAAGTCCGACATCCGGGCTGTTCATCACTTCATGCCGCTTCGCGCGGGCCAGACGCCGGTCCGCTCTGCTGCCTGAAAAACGAGGGTTCCCGGAAATGTGTATCAACGTCAGGCGCGACGCCTGTGAGACCAAGTGCCGCGGCCAGATAATGAGCATGTTCGACCCGAAGCGCCCGAAGCAGCTTTTGACAGGGCGGCGGGCGTGGACTAGATTTGCCCGACTCGATTCAACCCCGGACTGATGGAGGTTTCACACCCATGGCTGCTGGCGAACCGTTGAAGATGATTTACGAAAAGGATGCTCCGCTGGATGCACTGAAGGGCAAGACCGTGGCCGTGTTGGGCTTCGGCTCGCAGGGACATGCCCACTCGCTGAACCTGCGTGACAGCGGGGTCAGGGTGATCGTCGCCAACCGCCGGGACAGTGCCAATGGCCGGCTGGCGATTGAACACGGGTTTGATCCGGTGAGCATCGAGGAAGCGGTGCAGGCTGGGGATCTGATCATTCTGACCCTTCCGGACGAAGTGCAGCCGGAAGTGTACCAGCGGAGCATCGCGCCGCATTTGAAGGCTGGCAAGACGCTGGGCGCAACCCACGGGTTCAACATCCATTTCAAGACGATCGTGCCACCGAAGGATGTGGATGTCATTCTTGTAGCGCCCAAGGGTCCCGGACATCTGGTTCGCAGCGAGTTTGAAAAAGGAGGCGGCGTGCCGTGCCTGCTGGCGGTGCATCAGGACGCCAGCGGCAAGGCACGCGCCACGGCGCTGGCCTGGGCACGCGGCATCGGCGGCGCGCGCAGCGGCGTGATCGAGACCACCTTCAAGGACGAATGCGAAACCGACCTGTTCGGGGAACAGGCGGTTTTGTGCGGCGGGCTGAGCGCCCTGATCAAGGCCGGGTTCGAAACCCTCGTCGAGGCCGGATATCCCCCGGAAATGGCCTACTTCGAGTGCGTCCACGAGGTCAAGCTGATCGTGGATCTGATTTACCAGGGCGGCCTGGCGTATATGCGCTACTCGATCAGCAACACCGCCGAGTATGGCGACCTGACGCGTGGCCCGCGGATCATCAACGACGCGACCAAGGCGGAGATGCGAGAGATCCTGTCTGAGATCCAGTCCGGGCAATTCGCCAGAGAGTGGCGCGCCGAGTACGAAAGCGGCATGAAGAACTTCAAGCGTTTGTACGAGGCGGATTTGAATCACCCCGTCGAGGTGGTTGGCCGACGGCTGCGAAAACTGATGCCCTGGCTCAAAGCCAAGGAGCCGCCGCAGAGCTGAGCACGGGCGGCTGCCGTAATCGGCTATCGAGTGGCGGAGGTGTACTCGTCGGGAGCGATGGGCGCGGGCGGCTCGGTGGCGGGCAATGCCGAGGCCTTATCGACAAACCAGATTCCGCTCACCAGCGCCACCAGTGAACTGAACAGCCCGCCCAGGATTAGTCCCGGCACGCCCCAGATCACGGTGGCGGGCAGACCAACCACGGCGGCGGCGACGACGGCGATGGCCGTGCTGTAAAAGTTCCACCGCGCCCGCCCCAGACCCGCCAGCCACGCACCAATCGTGTTCGACAGGTACGCCACCACGTAATTCGCCACGAAGAGCTGCAGGTATTTCCCATAGGCGATATAGGGAGAGTCGTCCGGCAGGAAGACCTTGAGCATGAACGTCGGCAACACCGCCAAGGCCAGGAAATATGGCAGCAGAAGCGCAGCGCCAAACGCGATGTAGCGGATGGCCTGACGGGTGCTGGCGCGCTTTCCCTCGGCGGCGGTGGTGCGCGCCACCGCGGGCATGACCAGTCCGCAGATGCTGTTCATGATCGGATTGGCCAGCTTGAAGGGCAGGATGATGGCGCCGTAAACGGCGGCGGCTTCCTTTCCATGCGCCCAGGTCAGTGTCCACCAGTAGCCGACGCTGCCGACCAGTCCGCCAGCGTTGCCCAGCACGAACCACCGTCCCATCCGCCAGAAGTCACGCGCGATCAGCCGAAGCTGCCAGAACCGGATCGGTCGCATGCCGACCTGGGCGGCCTGCACCACAATCGCCAGCGCCGCAGTTAATGCCATCACCAGAAACGCATGGTCCAGCGTCAGCTTCCCGGCAAGACCCAGCAGGGTGATGCCGACGACCTGTCCAACGTAGCGGATGCTGTCGCCCCAGATGCAATCGATGTATCGTAAATCAGCGATGAGTGCGCGGCGGAGGGTCTCCTGGAGCTGCCAGAGCAGCAGCGCGATCACCGCCGCCACGGCAACCTGGCCCGTGCTCAGCGCCCCGACGGAAAAAATCGTCGCCCCGCCCAGAATCGGCAGCAGCCCCAGCGTCAGCAGGAACGCTCCGGTGGCCAGCCGTCCCAGCTCATCCCGTCCCAGCGTTGCGCCCTTGATGGTCAGGGGATTGATCACCAGGGCGGCCTGGAGACTGTTCAGGTACAGCATCGTCTCCAGCAGAACGTTGTAGGCTCCGAAGGATTCTTGCGGGAGGTAGGAGGCAAGCTGCCGGGCCGCCAGGAAATTTCCAGCGCTGACGATTCCCTGGTCGATCAAGACCCACGTGGCGCGCGTTCGCATGAGGTTTCGCGCCAGGTGAAACGGCGCGAGGGCGATCGGCGTGGCGGGCGCCGCGTTGGCAGT
The DNA here is from genome assembly GCF_050410795.1 of Fontivita pretiosa. GTDB lineage: Bacteria > Planctomycetota > Phycisphaerae > Tepidisphaerales > Tepidisphaeraceae > Fontivita > Fontivita pretiosa. The sequence goes on from NZ_CP191258.1 coordinate 196,627, forward strand.
CGGATCAGCAGAACTGGCGCTGGACATCGTAAAAAGCTGGTGGCCTGATGGCCTCGTCGTGGCGTACGGATCGTAGGCAAGTCCTTTACAACGGCAAGCTCCCTGCGGAGACCGCAAGAGAGCGACCAGGCATCAGCGGCAGCAGACCTGCCGGCCACGACAGGTTCTGCCCTGTGCAGCAGCGTACCCTACATCCATTCCCCAAACCCGACAACCTGTTAAAATACCATCGGAAATTTATGACTTGGGCATTTGCCGCTTTTCCGCTAAGGTGCTGGCGACGCCAGTAGGATTCTCACTTATGGGCGAGCCTGTACCACGAGTCAGCCTGTGTGTACCTGTCCGCAACGGTCAGAAGTACCTGCGCGCCTGCCTGGACTCATTGCTGGCACAGACTTACACCGATTTCGAGCTGATTGTCTGCGATAACGCCTCCACCGACGCCACCGAAAGCATCTGCCGGCAATATGCCTCGCGCGATTCGCGAATACGCTACCACCGACACCAGACGAACCTGGGCCCGGCGGCGAATTTCAATTTCGGCCTGCACCTGGCGCGCGGCGAATACTTCCGCTGGCACGCCCATGATGATCTGGTGGCCCCCGAACACCTGGCCGAGTGCGTTGATGTGCTGGACCGCGATCACAACCGCCAGGTCGTGGTCGTCTACCCGCAAACGACGATCATCGATGAACGCGGCGAGCCTGTCGAGCAGTATCAGTATGTGCTGAATCTGGACGAGCCCAGCCCGGTGACGCGGTTCCGCCGATTCATGCTCGCGCCGCATCGCCAGCATCGAAACTTCGAGGTTTTCGGCCTGATGCGCCGCGAGGCGCTGCTGCGCACGCCCGGACACGAGCCATATGCACACGGCGATCGCGTGCTGATCGCCCGGCTGTGTCTGCTGGGACGCCTGCGACAGATTCCCCGCCCGCTGTTTTTGGCCAGGCGCCACGTGTCGCAGTCGATGCAAACACTTCCTTCACGCGCCAGCGGAGGACGAAGCTGGGTGACGCGCTGGCTGGGTCCTGGACCGCTGCCCCCGCCGGAATGGTGGAACCCGGCCCTGCGTCATCGCGTGGTCTTCCCGGACTGGAACCTGGTTCGGCAGTACTGGCGGTCGGTGTCGGTGGCGCCGCTGGGCTGGCCACAGCGCCTCGCCTGTCGCGCAGCATTGCTGCTGTGGCTGGGGCGCTACTGGCCCAAGCTGGTGCGGGATGTGGCTTTTGCGATTGAAACGGCATTGACGCATGCGGAGCAGGAGGAGGCGGAAAATGGATCAGCGGTGAGCATGCCTGCGGCGGCAACGGCCGCGGCGCCGGCGGCAGCAGCGGCAGCGGGAGTCGCCGCGGGAACCGAGGCGTCGGCTGGCGTTGGCGTTGCCAGCGCCGCGTCGCGCGGCGAACCGGCGTCGGTCCGCGAAGTCTCGGCTCGCCCTCTGCGAGGCTGAGACCGCACGACCGCGGATATCGGCCGACGCGCCGACGCCATGGATGCCACGCCACAGCAGCCGTTGACCGGATGCTCTCGCACGGAGTTGGATGGCCATGGGCATCGGGCGCATTGCTTGCGATCCGGAGGCCAGAAGCGACCCCTACAGCGACAGTGCCAACGCCTCAGGCACCCAGCGTCCGCCAGTTGATGTACCCCGGCGGCTGGCGGGTTCCCCCTCCGCATGGCGATTCGCCATCATCGCATCGCTGACACGAGCCGCACCATGGATCGCGCTGGTCTGCGGCACGATCGCCATCGTTCGCATGGCGATGACCATTCCCGTGTTCAACAATATTGTGGATGAGCCGTTCCACATCGGCGCCGCGGTGGCCCTGTACGACATGCGCAAACACGTCTACGGCGTGGAGCATCCGCCGCTGCCCAGACTCGTCGCCGGCCTGCCCCTGTACCTTTCAGGCGTGCATCTGCCCCAGCGGTGGCGGACGCGCACGATCGCCAATGAGCCGCAAAGCTGCGAGGCCGGGGCGGCGGTCCTGTTTGACAATGGACAACTGCCCTACCGCCAGACGCTACATCGCGCCCGATATGCCATGCTGATCTTTCCGGCGATGCTGCTGCTGTGCGTGTACCTGCTGGCGCGCTGGCTGGCCGGAGCGATGGTGGCGGCGGCCAGCGTCGCGTTCCTCAGCCTGGACCCAACCCTGCTGGGACATGGGGCGCTGGTGTGCACGGACGTGGCGGCGGCCACGGGCTTCGTCGCGGCACTGTACTTCGGGGCCCGCTGGATCATGCTCGGCGGCGCCGCCCGGGCCGCCGTCGCAGGCATCGCCATCGCCGCGGCACTGGCCTGCAAGTTCACCAGCGCGCAGGTCATCCCCGTGCTGGTGGGGCTGGCATTGTGGCAACGGCTCGGCACGCGCAGGTCGGCAATGCCGATCCGCCTCGGCCAGATCCTGATCGCCTCGGTGCTGGGCGTGATCACGCTCTGGGCCACCTACCTTTTCGATGTGGGACCCATTGGCGATCAGAATCGCTTTCCACCCGACAGCGAATGGCGGCTGATACCCTCCTGGGTCAAACAGATGCCGGTTCCCATGCCCAGCCTGGCGATCGGCGGCCTGTGGTTTGCGCAGCATGCTCGTAACGGTCATCCCGCGTACCTCAACGGCCAGTTGCAGCAGAAGGGATGGTGGTATTACTTCCCCGAGGCGATCGCATTGAAAAGTCCGCTGGGACTGCTGGTGGCGATGGGGTTCGCGCTTGCGGCAGTCGCAGCGCGTCGTCGCGCGCGGCTTCCAGCCCGCAGGGCGGCGCCCGTTCTGCTGGCTGCGGCGATCCTTCTGGCCGGCAGCCTCACCGCCAGAGTCAACATTGGCATCCGACATGTCCTGCCGCTGATTGTCATGCTGTACCTGCTGGCATGCTGGCCGTTGGTGCGCGGACGGCTGCTGGGCGCGCTGGCGGGATGCCTGACGCTGGCGGCGGCGGAAACCGCCATCGCCCATCCGGATTACCTTTCGTTTTTCAATCTCGGCGCCGGCGGAACGCAGCGCGGCGACCGCTTCCTGGCCGACAGCAACATCGACTGGGGCCAGGACATCGATCGCCTGGCCAAGTGGCTGCATTCCCCGGAAATGCGCGGCCGGCCTTATGCGCTGCATCTGTTCATGTATCCCAAGGACAAGCTTCCACGGGAGTTGGGACTGGACCCGGCCGCCGTCGATGCCCCGCCCCCGCCCGCAGGGCTTTTCGCGATCAGCACCAACATCGGCCGACGGCTCTTCGGTTTTGAGCTACGCAAGGACGGCACGCGCATTGACGCGCCCGATTACAGTTGGCTGGACCGCTACCGCGTGATCAAACGCATCGGCAGCTCGATCCGGGTCTACGATCTGGCCCAGCCGCTCGACGAGAAACTGGCAGCTCAACGATGAACCGCATTACCGACGGCCCGATGAATCTGGCGCTGATCCATCAGCCCTGGAGTGTGATCGAACCTCCGGTTAATGGTGCTGACTCCGTGGCGTTGCTGACCGACGAGATCGCCCGGCGGCTGGCGGCGCGGGGACATCGCACGATCACCTACAGCCGGCTGGGACGCGGGCAGAAGCGCCTCAGCCATTTTCAGGCGGTGGAGTATCGCCGCGCCTCGGTCTCGATCGATCGCTGGATCAAGCTGATCATGCAGGAGCTGGACCGTCGCGGGTGGCGCGATCCGACGCGCCCATTTTTCAGCTCGGCCTGGTGCTACCGGCAATTCATCGGCCAGGTGCTCAGGGACCTGAGCCGCCAGGCACGGCAACAGCCGCTTGATGTGGTGCACATCCACAACTTTTCGCAGTTTGTGCCGCTGATTCGTCGCGTGCTGCCCGATGCCTGCATCGTCCTCCAGATGCACTGCGAATGGCTCAATCAGCTTGACGCGACGATGATTCAGCAGCGTCTGGAGCAGGCGGATCTGGTGCTGGGAGTAAGCGACTTTCTGGCGGAAAAGATTCGCCGGCGGTTTCCGAGCCTGGCCCACAGATGTCGGCACGTGTACAACGGCGTGGCAATCGAACGTTTCGCGACAGCCAACACCGATCGGCCCCGCAACCAGTCTTCAGGGCGCATCCTCTACGTCGGGCGGCTGTCTCCTGAGAAAGGGATTCATGTCCTGCTCGATGCATTCGCGATCGTCGTGCGTCACCACCGCGACTGCCACCTGGAACTGATCGGCCCGGAAAGCGTCGTGCCCTATGAAATGATCATTCCCTTCAGCGACGATCCGTTGTTGTTGTCGCTGGCGGAGTACTATCGCCCGGGCGCGTACGGGCAACTGCTGAGGCAGAAGCTGGCCGCCCTGCCGGACGGAAGCGTCACGTTTCGCAACCAGGGCATGGATCACACGGACCTGGTGCAGCGCTATCACGCCGCGGACGTGTTCGTGGCTCCGTCGATCTGGCAGGAGCCGTTCGGGATGCCGCTGGTGGAGGCGATGGCGGCTGGGCTGCCGGTGATCGCCACCCGCCGCGGCGCGTTCCCCGAAATCGTGCAGGACGAACAGACCGGGCTGCTCGTGCCGCCCGCCGACGCCCAGGCTCTGGCCGAGGCAATCCTGCGCCTGCTGGACGATCCGCCCCGCCGCCGCCAGCTTGGACGCGCCGGCTTCCAGCGCGCCGCGGCCAACTTCACCTGGGACCACGTCGCCGATGCCCTGATCCAGCACTACCGCAATATACGACAGGCCCGCGGACGCTCATCCGCGGGCCTGTCGCATGATTCGGCGGTTGGTCGTACGTCGTTGACTCCGGCCGATCAGAACGCGTAGATCGCGTCGATCCCGAACGTCCATTGCGTGTCTTCCCCGTCAAAGCCGGGATCCTCGGCGTAGTCGAAGCGTATCTCCGGACGGATCACCAGCCCCCGGCCCCATTGGTCGTCGGGCAGCGGGCGGATGTTCAGGCCGACCGTCACCTCGGTCAACTGCGTGCCCAGCCCTCGCGCCCCGTCCTGGTCGCTGAAGTACTCGGCCCGACCCTGCGCAGTGAACATCGGGTTGATCTTGTAGCTGACATACCCGGCCGCGCCCCACCACTGCCCGTCACCGCCGTCGGCCGCCGCTTCCGGCTCCCACCCGTAGATCCCATCGATCGCGAACGTGAGCTGTTCGCTGTCGCGATAGACCAGAATCGGATTGAACACCGTCCGGTAGTTGCTCTCGTTATCCGGCTGTTCCGGACCAGTGATCACGTTCAGGTAAAAGTCGATGTTGTCCTTGGAGTAACCGGCCTGGCCGATGAAGCTGACCGCGTCGTTGGCATCTTCCAGCGCCTGGTCCCAGCCCCGGACGATGCCGGCGGTTCCCCAGCAGTATTCGCTGAACTGATACCGCGCCAGCACGCCAGTGTGCGTGAAGGGGATCCCGAAGCCAAACAGGTACGTGTGGCTGTACAGCGGATTGGTGGTGGGATTGATGGTTTCGTAGCCAAGCAGTGTGACGAACTTGCCGGCGGTCAGCAGCAGCCCGTTGCCCACCGGAACGTTGAATGTCCCGTAGAGCTGGACCAGATCAAATTGCTCCTCCGGCCCGTCGGTGAAACCATAGTGGTCGAACAATCCATTGGCATGGATCAGCCGTGCATCTCCGCCCCACAGCCATTCCATCTTGCCGCCGACGTCAAACTTCTCGCCGTTGGCGGCGATGTTGCGCTCGACAAAGACATCGATCTGGTGCAGGGTCGGATCCTGTTCCTCCAGATCGAAGACGCGTCCGGCGTTGAGGTGGGTGCTGGGCTTGTCGAAGTTATAGGACCAGCCCGCCTCGATGTGGCCGCCGATGTTCAGACCATACTCGTCCAGAGTATCCGCCACCCCCGCGCGCTCCAGTGCCGCCATCGCGGGCGCGCGAGTCGCCTCCTCGGCTGCATAGATCACTCGTGACCGGGCCGGTACCACCGATGGGGCCAGCGTCAACTCATCGCCGGCTATCGGTTGAAGCACCGGTGCCGAGCCCGGCTGCACATGGGCATCTGACGCGCTGGCGGTATGCGCGCAAGCCATCGTCGCCCAGGCCGCAACCGCGGCCCGCAAAACCTTCCGATTCCTCATTGCTCTACTCCTTCCCGACCAGGCGGGAACGCTCGGGATCCCCGGCGATCCGGGGAAACCCTTCTCCAGAACGCGGCGCGCGGCGGTTGACGGGTCCGGATCCGATTCTGCCTCACGTGCCCTGCGTGTCATCTGGCACTATCGATCCGATCCACTGCAAAACCGTACAAAAATCCTTCGTTTTGTCAAAACCACCGCAGCTCTGTCGTCAGCTCCGCGCCGCCGAAAAGCTCCATTGCCTGAAACGCTCGAGCATCTGTGGCGTGACCGAGGGCGGGGTTTGGTCGATGACCTCATGAAGAATCTGCTGGGTAATCGGCCCCTCCTGGCCGCTGGCGATGCTTTGCAGAAACGGGATGGTCGCCGCGCGATCGCAGATGTACTTGATGTCGGCCCCGCTGTAACCTTCCAGCCGCTGCGCCAGCGCGTCCAGGTCCACCGTGTCGTCCAGTGGCCGCTTGCCCAGATACATGTCCAGCATTTTCCGTCGCGCTGCCTGATCGGGCAGTGGGATGTAGACCTTCTCGTCAAATCTGCCGGGGCGAAGCACCGCCGGGTCGAGCTGCCAGGGGACATTGGTCGCGCCCATGAACAGGATCGGGTTGCGGGCGTGCTTGTCGAATCCTTCCATGCCCTGGAGGATCTGCGGCACCAGTCGCTGCATCACGCTGGAGCCTTCATCACGACGCGCGGGCACCAGCGCCTCGATCTCATCGATGAAGATGATGGCGCGCTGTTCGGCGGCGGCGGCGTCGAACAGCTTCTTGATGTTCTGCTCGGCCTCGCCAACCCACTTGCTCAGGATGTCCGCCGGAGAGATCCGGAAGAATGTCGCGTCAATTTCGCCGGCCGTTGCCCGCGCGAGCATGGTCTTGCCGGTGCCCGGCGGGCCATACAGCAGCACGCCCCCACCGGGTTTGATTCCGAACCGCTCGGCCAGTTCCGGATGCTCAAACGGATACAGCATCCTCAGCCGAATATCCTCCTTGACGTCATCCAGCCCCGCGACGTCATCGAAACGCAGCGAAGGCTTTTCCTTCACGATCCAGTCATGGGCATTGGAAGCACCTTCGGATTCAGATGAAGACTGCGGCGATGATGCGCGGGCCGGGATGGTCGGTTTGCGATTGGTGCGCCTGGCCTGTTCACAGTCGCGTGCCAGATCGAGCAGGCGTTGGGCCATCTGTCGCCGCGCCTGTTTCAGTTCCTCACCGCGGGCGTGCTTGCTCAGCTCCAGCATCGCGCGGGCCGCCTCCAGCAGATAGATCCTGGCCGAGTCCCACTGCCCGGCGCGGCGTGCGTCCAGGCCCTTTTGCCTGTATCGCTCGAACGTGTCCCATGAGACGCTCATTTGTAGCGATCCTCGACGTTGCGGCTGGCCCACCATCCCATCAGAAGCATATAGCTGACCAGGAACACGACCAGCCCCACGGCCAGGCGCAGCGACGAAGTGAAGCGGACGAACAGGATCACCAGCACGCCGCACACCGCCAGAAAAACCAGGGCGAACCCCACCAATCCTGCCCACTTGCGGCCACTGCCGATGCGGATCTCCAGGTACTGCTGGCCGTTGCGCGACGCCTCGGTGTCTTTGTCGCGCGACGAGGCATACTCGAGGAGGGACGATTCGTGTTGCGAATCCGGCTTGGACTTCATACAGACGACTCCGGCGATCGCGTTCGCAACGCCTGCCGCACGTGCCGCATTCCGCGGACAAGCGAAATCGCACCCAGGCTCAGCATCACCCACCGGAACCACCATCCGCGCTGCACCACAAACAACATCACAAAGAACAGGCAAAAACCGAGGAACAGCCCGGCTCCCAGCAGATGCTCTTTGCGGCTGGGGGCGCGAAACCAGCGTTGGTCGGCTACTTGACCGACGGGCGAAGTTCCGGCTGCGGTATCAGTCTGCGACCACACGCCCGCCATCGTACCACGATAGGCCCGGCACTGCGCCGGTATGTCATCCACGGTGTGTCAAGCTTCCGGCTGCGCGCCGCCGCACGAGGATGAGCGGCTCAACCATCAACCGGTTTTTGGCTCGGTGACAGGTTCGGCCTGATCTTTGTCGGCGGTGGTGACAGGAATGCGGCCAGTCAGGACTTGTTCCTCGAGCACGGGCTGGCCGTTGCCCACGTCTTCGGTGGCGGCGGTCGCGATGCCGGAGATCGAGCGAACCACCGGCAGCCCGGTCCAGGAATCGTGCAGCGCCGCGCTGAGCTTGGATGCGGGCGTGCTCTTGTGCTCCGGAGGCAGCGCCAGCCGCACCGTACGCTGCTTGGAATAGATCCGCTTGCGCGCCAGGTACAGCAGCTCTTCATTGATCCGGCGGTTGCGACCGAGCATATCCGCCAGCAGCGCCAGCGTGCCGATCACGAAACTCAGGGTGATCAACGCGCCGGAGATCGTGATGAACGACGTAAATGGCGTGGTCTTGGTGCGATATAGATACCAGCCGGTGACGAACAGCCCGAACATCAACCCCGGGATAAAGAACCCCAGTGCGATCATGCCGAAGAACTTCAACGGCTGAATGTCGCGCATGGCGCGCAGGATGATCGGCAGAGAGCTGATGGCATACCGGGTAATGCTCGAGGCCACGCGGCTGCTGCCGTGCTCGCGCACGCCTCGCACCTTCAGGGGCACTTCGGCGATTCGCAGCCCTTTGCTGAACAGGTCGATAAAGCATTCCTGGGTATAGGTGAAGCGACCAAACAGCGTCAGCCGGTATGCCGCCTCGCGGTTGAAGGCGCGGAACCCGCAGCTTACGTCGGTAAAGTTCGTTCCGCCGCACACCCAGTTGATGATCCTGGTCACGATCCGGTTGCCATAGAACTTGATCCGGGGCATGTCCGGGTAGTACTGCGGATCGGCAAACCGGGTGCAGGTGACGAAATCGGCCTCGTCCCGAAGCAACGGCTCGACGAGCTTGGCGATGTCGGCGGGGTTGAATTGCCCGTCGCCGTCTATGTTGACGATGATATCCGCGCCGCGGCGCATGGCCCGCTCGAAGCCGGCGCGAAAGACGGCGCCCAGTCCCGGCCGACCATGCAGGTTGATCACAATCGCCCCGGCGCGGGCAGCCACCTCGGCGGTGCGGTCGGTCGAGCCGTCGTTGACGACGATCACTTCCGTTTCCGAAATGCCGGGTATGTCCCGCGGCACGCCGCTGACCACCTGGCCAATCGTCTTCTCCTCATTCAGGGCAGGGATCGTCACAACGAGTTTCATGAGCTCCTTCCCGTTGGCAGCCGTCCCGGCTCGCCCCAGGTCTTCCCGGCAGTCCCTGCTTTCCCATGCGCAAGGGCATAGAACAGAAAATCTAGCATCAGCCGTCCAGACCGACAAGCCACGCAATTGTTCACGCCAGAGCGCCGAATCGGTCAGGGACGGCCCCTATAGACGACAGCAGGAGCATGGCAATTTCCGATTACCGACGGTTCCGATTACCGGCGGTCGGAGGATCGCAGTCCAAGCGCTGCGATTGCAACACCGCCGCTGAACCCGGGATCGGGGGATCAGGACATGCTTGTCGGAGGCCAAGCCGGGAACTCCCACCGCGTTTTCTTTTCGGATCGTGGGCATCTGCCCCGGCACGCTCTCTTGCCTCGGGGTCGATCGCTTCATATACTTCCGCGGCTTATGCCAACGATCAACCAGTTAATCAAAAAGCCCCGGCGGCCACTGCCGAGGATCAACAAGGTCAAGGACCTGGAGGCCTGCCCCCAGAAGAGGGGCGTATGTCTCCAGGTCAAGACGATGACCCCCAAGAAGCCGAACTCGGCCCTGCGGAAGATTGCCCGCGTACGACTGAGCAACGGCCGCGAGGTCACTGCGTACATTCCTGGCGAGGAACACAACCTTCAGGAACACTCGATCGTGCTGGTCCGAGGCGGGCGCGTGCGCGACCTGCCGGGCGTGCGGTACCACATCATCCGCGGCGCCCTGGATGCGCTGGGCGTGGAGGGACGCAAACGCGGGCGGAGCAAGTACGGCACCAAACGTGGCAAGTAACCGCGCGGCATCCCGTGCCCGGCACGCGGCCGCCGTTCAGCTTTCACGCTTCCCATGTGCCTTCTGGCCCAGCAATTCGTGGAAACGTCCAAAGAGGAGATCAAGCAGGGCTACACCGGGTTGATCTTCATGGGGCTGTTTTTCATCGCCCTGATCTTCCTGGCGATCTGGTGGTTGAAACGATCGGCATGACCAGCAACTGGCAACCGGCAACTGGCAAATAACCTATGGCGTACAAGAAATTCACCGCGAGCGAAAAGACTCTCAGGCCCGACCCACGCTTCAACAGCAAGCTTGTGAGCAAATTCATCAACGCCCTGATGTGGGACGGCAAGAAGACCGTCGCCCAGAAGGTCTTCTACAGCGCCATGGACCAGGTCGCCAAGAAGATGAAGGACGTGCCCCCGCTGGAGGTCTTTGAGACCGCCGTCAACAACGTCAAGCCCTATGTGGAGGTACGGTCCCGGCGCGTCGGCGGCGCCAACTACCAGGTCCCCATGCAAGTCAACAAGCGACGCCAGCAGAGCCTGGCCTTCCGCTGGATCATCCAGGCGTGCCGGGAATCGGGCGGCAGGCCCATGGCCGATCGCCTGGCCGATGAGCTCATCGCCGCCTACAAAAAGGAAGGCAAGGCCATCGCCACACGGGAAAACACGCACCGTATGGCCGAAGCCAACAAGGCCTTCGCCCACTTCGCGTGGTGAGCACCGCGCGAAGCCGCCGCTGCCTTCGCCTTGGAACCCACGATTTCGGTCGTGGGTTTTTGTTTTGGCCAGGTCCGCCCCCGCCAGCGTACCCGTCCGCCCCGCCGCCGGCACTGGACAGCACCCGCCACAGTGCTGAATATTCAGCGCTGCGATGACCCGCTCGCATGAGCATCCTGTTCCAGGCGGCGCGGCGACTTCCTGGCCCGCCCAGGTCGCCGATCGCATCCGCCGCATTTACGAATTTCATCAATCGACCAAGCTCAGCGAAGCCACCATCCATCAGCAGCTTCCGCTGCCCGAGCCGCCACCGGAACCGCCGGCCAGCGGGCCATTTGATTCCCTGCCAAAGCTCGAGCTGCCCACCAGCCTGGTTGCCGTGGATGTCCAGACGCTCTCGTTGCTCAACGACGCCCGGGATGCGCTGATCCACAACCAGATCGACCCGGTTCACGACATCCGCACGCTGGCGACATGGCTCTACCTGGCCGACGGACTGGTGCGGCAAGCGCAGCGCGGCGGTGGCGTGAGCTGGCATCGAACCGTCCCCAGCAACGCGCAGCGCTATCCCTGCGAGATCTACGTGTTGGCCCTGGACGTGGGAGCAATCGAACCCGGATTCTACCACTACAGCCCGCGGGATTTTGCACTTCGCAAGCTGCGCGACGGCGAATCGACGCTGGCACAACTGCGGCTGGGCGGACGCGGCAGCCAGCTACGCCGCGAGTTCGACTTCCTGCTGCATTGCCCCGCCGCCGTGTTGGTCTCGAGCGTGTTCAGCCGATCCACCCGCTACTGGCGGCAGCGCGGTTACCGCGCAGCGCTGCTCGATGCCGGACACCTGATTGAGAATCTCGTGCAGACGGGCACCGCCCTGGGCATGGAGCTTTCCGTCACGCTGAACCTGCCGGCCGGCACGATGCGACGGCTCATCGGCCTCGGTTCAGATCCGCCATTCGAGCATGCCGAAGCGGTCCATGCGATGCTCGCCTGGGGCCAGCGGATGCACACGCCGCTTGCCCCCGGCCTGCCGCCACCGCCCGAGCCGATGCCGCTGCTGGCCCGCCCCACGCCAACTTCCCCGGTCGAGCCGATGCCCTCGGTCTGGCAGACACAGGAAGATTGTGTCGCCGGCAGCGATTCGATGATCATCGAGATCCTTCCGCCGCTGACGGAGCTGACGCCTCTGCCGGCGAATATGCCTGCCTACGAACGCCCCATGGTCCAGGAGCCGCAGGGCGGGCTGCCGCTGCTGACACTGCTGACCCGACGTCCCCGCGCCAGGGCGTTCCACCAACAGCCAATCCCGCGCGACGCGGTGCTGGCGATCAGCCGGCTGTCGCTGCGGGGCGGCACGTATTACCCGCTTCGGCCCGACGGCCGCCACGCCGGTTTGGTCCGCCCCTTCTGGATCATCCATCAGGTCACCGGCATGGACCCGGGCATCTGGTATTACGATCCCGTTACCGATCGGTGGACGCAACTGTCACGGGGAAGATTCCGTCTGGATGCGGCGTATCTGTCGGCCGACCACCCCGCTGCCATGAACGCCGCCGCCATCTGTTTTCTGATGGTCAACCTCAATCACCTGCTCGTACACGCAGGGCCGGATGTGTATCGGCTGGCGCACCTGGAGGCCGGTATCGTCGCCCACCGCATGGATCTGACCGCCGCCGCCCTGGACCTGGGCGCCGTGCTCAACGCCCGTTTCTTCGACGACGACGCCCGCCGCTTCTTCGGCCTGGAACACACGGGCTGGGAATTCCTCTACGAGGTCATGTTCGGCGTGCCGGACGATCAATTCCACCCGCCTCCGCCAACGATCGCGGTTCCCGAAGAAGAACAGAGCCAGCAGTAGCAGCGGATGCGGACCGGGCGATTGGTCCCGAATTTACAGGGCGGGTCGGGAGCATTTTTCAGGGTCCGGAGAATGCTCCCGACCCCTGAGAATTCCCTCCGGCTTGGGCATGCCCAGGCGAACACGCAGCTTTTTCAGCAGCCGGCCCATCGTTGTGCGGCTGATCGTCTCGTGCCCGCGTTCGCACATGACCCGGATCATCTGTTCCTGCGCCCAAGTCGGCGGGCGATGCCCGTGATCCAGTGGCGTGCCCTCAAGCACCGCCAGCAGATCCGCCGCGTACGATTCGTCCACCTTGGCCACGCCGTTGTGCTCGCGGCGGTCCACCGGACCGGACTGGCCAAAGTCGCGCCATCGCGCCCGCGTGCGTTTGACCGTCGCGACGCTGGTGCCCAGTTCCGCGGCGATCTGCTTCTGGGTCTTGCCCGCCGCGGTGTGAATCACGATCATGTGTCGCGTTCGAAGGGCTGCATCGCGTGTCCTGCTCGCCGCCCGCAACAACCGCCTACGCTGCGGCCGGCTGAGCACAATCGAAATCCGTTTCATTGTGGTGTTCCTTTCTCCTCCAGACGCAACTGGAGTGGAACACCACTTTTACCGCATGGCTCACATGGGCGCGCGTTTATTTAGAAAGCCTCGGAAGACTGCGTTACCGGCAAAATCAACGAAAGCCGGACTCGCATCGACCTCAACCTCAAGCGGCGAATTTGACTCCATCTTGGAACATCACTGCGGCGATGACCTCGGGCAGCACGGGGCTGCCGTTCAGTTTCCGCCAGTGATTCTGGGCCGATTCCGCCAGCTTGAACCGCATCGCCAGGCACGGGCTGCGGCTACGGGTCATGGCGAAATCATTGCGGCGACTCGACGCTTTTCACCTCGACCTGAGCGTTGTTCGAAAGTTCTTCCAGCACCTTCCTGGGCATGGTCGCCTTGAGGATGACTCGGCCGTCGTGGAAATGGCGGTCGCGGACCTGGCTGTGCTGCTCGATAAAGGCGATGAGCCGGCCGTTTGTGACGTCGGCTTCCAGGGTAACCTCAACCTGCTGCCCGCGGACATGCTGATAGACGGCCTCGTGGAGCCTGTCGATCCCCTGGCCAGTCTTGGCGCTGATGGGGATGGCGTCGGGGTGCAGCGTCCGCCAGGTATGGGCGTTATGCTCGCCTTCGGGCGTGTCGATCTTGTTCAGCAGCAGGATCTCGGGCTTGCCCTTGGCGCCGATCTCCGCCAGCACCTCGTGCACCGTGACGTACTGCTGATCGGCCTGGGGATGACCCACATCCAGCACATGCAGCAGCAGGTCAGCGTGGACGGCTTCCTCCAGCGTGGCCTTGAAGCTGGCGACCAGGTTGTGTGGCAGGTCGCGGACGAACCCGACGGTATCGCTGAGCAGCACTTCGGTGCCGCGATCCAGCTTCCAGGCGCGTGTCTTGGTATCCAGCGTCGCGAAGAGCTTGTCGTCGGCGTAGGTTCCGGCGGCGGTCAGGGTGTTGAACAGCGTACTCTTTCCGGCGTTGGTGTAGCCGACGATGCAGACGGTAAAGTGCTGTCGCGTACGTTCGGCAACCAGGCGGCTCTTTCGGGCCTGCACACGCTCGATCTGATCCTTGAGGCGTTTGATGCGTCGGCGGACCAGCCGGCGGTCGATCTCAAGCTGCTGTTCGCCCGGGCCGCGCGTGCCGATCCCCGCCGGCGCGCCGCCGGCGATTCGCTCCAGGTGGCCCCACATCCGCGTGAGCCGCGGATAGGTGTACTCGAGCTGCGCCAGCTCGACCTGAAGCTTTGCCTCGGCAGTGCGGGCGCGGGTGGCGAAGATGTCCAGAATCAGCTCCGAGCGGTCCAGCACCTTGATCCCCTCCAGCCGGGGCATCTGAAGGTATTCATTGATCAGCTTCTCAAGCTGCCCGATCTGGCTGGGGGACAGGTCGTTGTCAAAGACGATGACGTCGGCCTTGTTGGCGCGGGCCAGCTCGGCGATCTCGATGGCCTTGCCCCGACCGATGTACGTCGCCGGGTCCACCCGCGATCGCCGCTGGATGACCTGAGCGACGACCTTGGCGCCGGCGGTTCTGACCAGCGACGCCAGCTCGCCCAGCGGATCGCGCGGATCGGCGGTCGAATCCGGCGGGATCACTCCCACCAGGATAGCCCGCTCCTGCTTGACGGAAAGCTCGGTTCGTTTCAGTTCTGCCAAAAGTGTCTTGTCCTCCGTGCCATATCGTATGCGAGGCGGCGCGAGGCGTCACGCGAGCTGCGCGGGCGCCGGGGATGTGTTTGGTTCGCCCGGTGCCCGCTGGCGACCTAAGATCCACCCAGCGATGACCAAGTACATTCAGGGAGTCTTTCTGATGTGCGCCATGAGCCTTTTCGGCGGCGCGAGCTGCGCCAAGCCTTCCCACGCCGCCTCGGAACTGCCCCAGCCACAGACCGACCTGCCCACGACGCAGCCCGGCGCCACCGCCACCGCCGTCTTCGCCGGTGGCTGCTTCTGGTGCACCGAGGCGGTGTTCGAGCAGCTAAACGGCGTGATCGACGTGGTCAGCGGCTACGCCGGCGATACCCGTGAAAATGCCGACTACGAGAAAGTCAGCTCCGGCCAAACCAGACATGCCGAAGCCATCCAGATCACCTACGACCCTTCGAAGATCACCTATGGGCAGCTCCTGCGCGTCTTTTTCGCCACGCACGACCCGACCACCAAAGATCGCCAGGGTCCGGACTGGGGCCGGCAGTATCGCTCTGCGATCTTCTACGCCAATGATGAGCAGAAGCGTGTCGCCGAGGCGTACATCAAGCAGCTCAGCGAGGCCAGGGTCTTTGCCGCTCCGATCGTCACGACGGTGGAGCCTCTGGGTGCGGGCTTCTTCCCCGCCGAACAGTATCACCAGGACTTCGTCAAACTGCATCCGGATCATCCGTACGTCGTTCAGAACGCACTGCCGAAGGTACAGAAGCTGAAGCAGAAGTTTGCCGAGCAGATCAAGTCCGAGCGATAGTTCGCCGGCAAGTTTGCGGTTTAGCTCAGTGGAGCAGGCGCCTGTACATCACGGCCGGCTTGCAGTGCGGTGATGGCTCGCACGAGCCGGACGCTCGTGATACCGCAAGGGCGGATCTGGAAAATCGCCAGTCAGACTCCAGCCGGCAATGGCGCTGGCGCACCGCGGCGCTGCGGCAAGTCAGCACATATCCGCGCGATCCCCGGAATTTCCTTGCACTATGTGACGTCCGAAGGATAATCAGCCTTCGCATTTCCAACTTGCGTGTGCGTCCCTTCGCGCGTTTTCAGGGAAGAGAGGACCAATATGGCAGCGCTTCGCCGGATCGGATTGGGCGGTCGGTCACGGAGGCTCTCGGGGCGTTCATCGCAGGCCGATTCAGGCCTGTATCAGGGCGAGGCGCTGGAGCGACGAATGCTACTGAGCGTAGCGGTCGGGCACGATCTGCCCGTCGTGCCATTGCCGGATGGCCAGTCACCACCGTCCGTCGTAGACGACGCCACGGCGCAACAGATCGTTGAATTCGACCTGGCCACACGCACGCCGAGCATCCGGGCAAATCCCAGCACAGCGTCGGCAAAAGCCTCAGGCGGCGGCTACACCCCGGGCAACAGCGGCGCCGAGCTGGGCGTTTCCCTGCTGGGTCCGCCGGCGCCGGAGCAGCCCGGCCCCCAGGAGGCCACCGGCGCGCCCGGGTACATCTTCCCTCCCGATGGCCGCAGCCGCGTTGCTAACTCGGCGTTGACGACCTTCCCCTGGCGAACCATCGGTCGACTGTGGGTGCTCTGGCCCAACGGTTCCGAGAGCGCCTGCACCGCCGCCATGATCGGCCCGCGACATCTCTTCACCGCCGGGCACTGCATCTACGACGCCTCCAGGGGTGGGTGGGCCAGCCAGGCCTACTTCTCCGCCGGCCAGGACGGCTTCCGCATCAACGATCCCTACTGGAGCAACACCGACTTCAAACGCAGCGACTACCAGTACTACGGCGAGGCCCGCGCCACCTACTTCCGTTCCTACGTCGGCTGGACCAGCAGCGGCGACTGGAACTACGACATGGCCTTCGTCACCCTTGACCGCAACATCGGCAACTACACCGGCTGGATGGGCTATGGCTGGAACAATGACGACAACTTCTTCCAGAACCTGCTGATGAACACGGCGGGATATCCCGGCGATCTGACCCCCAACGAGCTGGACATGTATCACGTCGCCGACCAGATCACCTCCGTCAATACCCTGAATCTCCAATCCAACCGGATCGACATCTGGCCGGGGCAGAGCGGCAGCCCCGTGTGGTATTACGACGGAACCAACCGCTACATGTACGCCACGGTCTCCTCGCAATGGACTGATGGCAGCGGCAACCCGATCTACAACCAGTTCACGCGGATGAATCAGCAGCGCTACGACAACATCAACCAGTACAAGATCGATGACGG
Source organism: Fontivita pretiosa (assembly GCF_050410795.1). Lineage (GTDB taxonomy): Bacteria > Planctomycetota > Phycisphaerae > Tepidisphaerales > Tepidisphaeraceae > Fontivita > Fontivita pretiosa. Next base: position 213,689 of record NZ_CP191258.1, read on the forward strand.
CGCCGTCACCGACTATCCAGACCTGGTCGATTACGACGAGTGGTTCAATTCCAACTTCGCCTTCCACACCAGCTCGATTCAGCGTGGCGGACAGATCAACATCACCAGCTACGTCCGCAATGTCGGCACGGCTTCGGCTGGCTCCTTCTACGTCAACTTCTACCTGTCCACCAACAACATCATCAGCACCGGCGATACGCTGCTGGGATCCGCCAGCGTCGCGTCGATCAGCCCCTTCAGTTGGGCCACCACCGCCTGGACCGGGAATGTCCCCACCCATATTACGCCTGGAACCTATTACCTGGGCTACATCATCGATGCGGGTAACAGCCAGTCGGAATTCGTCGAATACAACAACACCCGCCTGATCCCCGGAACGCTCAGCATCACCGCCATCAGCCCCGACCGCTTCGAGGCCAACAATTCGCTGGCCACCGCCACCAATTTCGGCACGATTGGCGGCACGCGACTCGAATCTGGACTTACCATCCATGAGCCGGGCAACGGCGACTACTACCGCTTTACCGCCGGCGCCGCAGGAACCCTCTCGGTCAATCTCTCCTTCAGCCACGCCCAGGGAGATGTCGATGTGCAGTTGCTCAATGCCGCCGGCACTTACCTGACTGGCTCGGGCAGCACCACCGACAACGAAAGCTTCACCTATCCCGTCTCCGCCGCCACGACCTATTACGTGTATGTCTATGGTTACGCCAGCGCGCTCAATCCCGGCTACAGCCTGAGCATCACCGCCCCCGCAGTTCCACCGGATCGCTTCGAGCCAAACGATTCGCTGGCCACCCCATACAACTTCGGCTCGCTGCTCACACGATCCGAAGCCGGGCTTTCCATCCATGCTCCCGGCAACGACGACTATTACCTGTTCACGCCCGGCGTCACCGGCAGGCTCGATGTGTCGCTGGCCTTCCTTCATCTCAACGGCGACATCGACGTGGTCCTGCGCGACACCGCCGGCAACTTCCTGGGCGGCTCTGGCGGCGTCGTCGATGGCGAGAGCTTCTCCGCCAACGTCCTGGCCGCACAGCAATATGTCCTGCACGTCTATGGCTACGCCGGCGCGATCAATGTCGATTACTCGATGAGCCTTAACGTCGTCGCCGTGCCCACCGTTCTGACGCAAGGCTTCCACTACCTCACCGCGCCGCAGCGACTCACCTATCAGTTCAGTGAGAACGTCTCGGCCAGTCTTTCCACCGCCGACCTGACCCTCCAGAACCTCACGACCTCCACCACGGTGCCTGCCGGCAACGTCGCGCTCAGCTACAATGCCGCCACCAACACCGCCACCTTCACCTTCCCCGGATATCCGGGCGGCATTCTGCCCAATGGAAACTATCGCGCCACGCTGCTGGCCGCGGGGATCACCAACTCCTCCGGCACGCCCATGAGCGGCAACGTCGTCACCGACTTTTTCGCTCTCGCCGGCGACGCCAACCGCGACCGCATCGTCAACGTCCGCGATCTGTCGATCCTCACCGCCAACTGGCAGCAGTCTGGGCGCGATTTTTCCCAGGCCGACTTCAACTACGACACCGTCGTCAATCGGCTTGACCTGGACCTGCTGGCGATGAACTGGCAGGCCGCCCTGCCGATCCCCGCCAGCCCACCGCCGCTTGGCAGTCCTCTGCGAATCCCCGAGTCGCCCAAGCGCCTCACCGCCCCGCTGTTCAGCGCCGAGCGAATCGCCGAAGATGAGCTGGTGACAGTGCCGGGCTGAACCCGGCGTGATGGATCTGTGTCGGCGGATGGTGAAAGGATCGCGATCAGCCTGGCAAGTGCTCCACTTCGCGGCCCGCTGTGCGGTGGACGCGACGTATCCTTTCGCATGCGCGACCTCACCACACCCCGCATCCTCTACCTCAAAGCGATGTTGTTCGTGCTGGGCGGCGTGCTTGCCTCCACGGGCGTGCTCCTCGAATCGCCCACACTTCGCACCGCTACCCTGCTGTCCATCGCGATTTGGTGCTTCGCTCGCTTCTACTATTATTTCGCGTTTTACGTGATCGAGAAGTACGTCGATCCGACCTATCGCTTCGCAGGATTGCTGAGCTTGCTCTCGCATATGCTGCGACTGCGGAGAAGGCGATGATCGCCACTGACAACCAGAAGATCTCCTGCACCTACCGCAGCGCGAACGGATCGCGATCTTCCTGCGAAAGGATCAGCTTCAATCCCGGCAGGCGGCGGGATAGCTGCTGCGCAAGACGCCTGAGCACCGCCCGCTCGCTGTTGGAATGCAGCGTGCAGACGACGGTGACACCGGCCCGCGCCGCGCGAAGCGCGTCGTGATGACGAACCTCGCCGCTGAGGTACAGCTCGGCGTGCTGGGCGATCGCGTCGTTGAGCAGCTCCCCGCAGGCGCCGGCACAGACCGCGGCGCGGGTGATCTCGCCTTCGGTCGGACCCGCAACCAGCAGATGATCGATGTCCAGCTCGCGCTTGATTCGCTCGAAGATCGCAGCTCGTGGCGTCGGAGGCATGGTTCCGATCCGTCCCATGCCAACCCCTTCCGGCGCTGCCGCCAGCACGTTCAAATCGAACGCGGGCTCCTCGTACGGATGGTTCTGGCGCAGCGCGCGGATGACGCGATCGACGGCATCGATCGGCACGACCGTCTCCAGACGGACCTCCTCGACGCACTCCAGTCGCCCGCGCGTGCCGACGGCTGGCTCGGCGCCCTCCTCAGCGAAAAATGTACCTGACCCCTTTGTTCGGAAGCTGCACGAGGAGTAGTTGCCGATGCGTCCGGCGCCGGCGGCGAATAACGCGGCACTGAGCTTCTCCAGGTCCTTCTCCGGTACAAACGTCACCAGCTTGTACTGCGTGCTCCTGGGTTGCAAGAGTTTCAGCGGCCAACGATCCACCAGCCCCACTGCGTCGGCGAGCATGTCGTTGGTCCCGCCAGCGGCAACATCCAGCGCCGTGTGCGGCGAATAGATTGCCACCCCGCGTCGGATCGCGTCGAAGATCAACTCGCCCGGCCCCAATGACCTCACCCGCTTCAGCGGCTCGAAGATCGGCGGGTGATACGCGATCACCAGATCGCAGCCAAGCGACTGCGCCTCGGCTGCGACCTGCGGCGTGTAGTCGATGGTCAGGATCGCCGACGCAACCTCCTGCGACGGGTCGCCAACGAGCAGCCCAACGTTATCCCATGACTCGGCGTAGCGAGTCGGTGCGATTTGCTCCAGCGCGGTTAAAACGTCGCACAGCTTCATGCGATCGAAGCATACCGCTGGCATTGCGGGTACGGAACCCCTGCACGGGGCCGGCCGCCCGCCGCGGCTGTGGCCCGGGCACTTGTCGGATTCCCACGACCTCCGGCTCCGTGGCAACTTTGTCGTTGACTGCGCGGCGTCCGATAATGTACAGTATCTGCCGAGCACATTTGCGTTCACGTCTTGACGCAATGCATGGTTGACCAAGAGGCGAAGGAGCAAACGAAGGCTGTTCGCGTGACGTGCGCGAGCCAAGGCGCTGCTGTTGCGCGGCGGGCCCGAGGAACAGGAATCAGCACGGATGGCTGTCGCATGGCTGTGAATTATGTGACGGTACCGTGACGGGGCTTGACGGCGATCACGTCCGCCCGCACGCTCAGGTCATGCCTGAGCATCCTTCACAGCCCCGGAAACGGAAGTTGCTTCTGCGTGCCGCGGCGAAGATCAACCTGCATCTGCGGGTGGCGCCGCCCGACGAATCGGGCTATCACCCGCTGATGAGTTGGATGTGTACCGTCGGGCTCTTTGACACGTTAACGATCGAACGGGCCGAAGGTGGCGAGCAGCTCGAGCTGGCTGGAGCGAATCGCGGAGCGGATGACGCCCTGGTGCATCTGGAATGCGATGACCCTTCGCTGCCGCGAGACAAGACTAACTTGGCCGTACGCGCAGCGATGGCGGTGATCGAAGCCCTGCGGAGCGAGCAACAATCACCAGGCCAGTCCTGGCCGCACAACCCAACGCTGCTGCGGATACGCCTTGAGAAGCGGATTCCCGTGGGCGGCGGGCTGGGCGGGGGAAGCGCCGATGCGGCGCGCGTGCTGCTGGGGTTGAATCGGCTGCTGGATTTGAACTGGCCAATGGACCGGATCAGGGCAATCGCCGCCACGCTGGGCAGCGACGTACCGTTCTTTCTTGAAGGTCCCAGCAGCGTGGTGAGCGGGCGCGGGCAGGTGGTGCGGCCGTTGCCGCCGCCCAGGCCGCGATGGGTCGTGCTGGTGCTGCCCGGCTACGGCATCCCCACGCGCGACGTCTACCGCATGTTCGATGAGATGCGGCTGGGTGATCGCCGGGCGGTTGATGCTCAGCCCGACTGGAACCAGTGGGCCGAACTCTCGGCCGGCCCGCTGATGCAGCGGCTGATCAACGATCTCGAGCCGGCGGCGTTCGCGCTGTGTCCGCAGCTTGCAACGCTGCGCCAGCAGATCGAGCAGGCGCTGGGGCGGCCCGTACGCATGAGCGGCAGCGGCAGCAGCCTGTTCACGCTTTTCGATAAATTCGATGAAGCGCAGGACGCGGTGGCGCGTATTACCAATAGCTGGCCGGTCAGGGCACTGGCGACCACGGTGGCGCCGGAGCCTGACGATGACCTTGCCGATCGGAGCGACTGAGCCGCTGACGCCAAACAGCAGGTCGCCGCGCACGCGGCGAACTCGTCCGCGGTGCCGGACTGTCATTCACATCTGCGCCGGCCCGTTTGCCGACGAGACATCCCACATCTGTTGGGGTTCGTGACAATTGAGGAGCTGGTTTATGCAACTCTCGGAGATTCGCATCAACCTGTGCGGCAACCAGGGAGGCCGCCTCAAGGCGTTTTGTTCCCTCACATTCGACAACACCTTCGTGGTCCGCGATGTGAAGCTGATCGAAGGCAACGATGGGTTGTTCCTGGCGATGCCGTCGCGGAAGCTGTGCGACCGGTGCCGACGTTGCGGGGAAAAGAATCACCTGCGCGCCCGGTTCTGCAATCATTGCGGGGCACGCCTGGACGAGAACCGCTACCTGAAGTACCAGAGCGGCAACGGTGCGGCAAGACTGAAGCTGCATGCCGATATCGCTCATCCGATCAACGCCGAATGCCGGCTGGAGCTGGAGCGACGCGTGCTGCTGGCCTATCAGCAGGAGCTGGAGCGCAGCAAGCAGCCGGGTTACGTCCCGCAGCGGCTGGATCTGGACCTGGTGGATCTGGATGAGCACGAGCCGTACGACCCGCACCCGCCGATGCATCTGCGACCGACGGGTACCGACGCGCCGCACACGCATCAGTGAGTCGCCGCCCCGGCAGTCGGGATCTCGCCGGTCTGGTCCGCAAATTGCCGCTGTGAACTACTCCCACCCTGGGGCCCGTCGGATTCGGCGCGGAATCGTGGCGGGATGTACGCGCAATCGGGTTCGGCCGCCAGGGGGTCGCCATAGATCGCGTAGGCGCGAGCGCGGCTGCCGCCGCACAGCTCACGGTATTCGCACGCGCCGCACTTGCCACCCAGGCCCGATGCGTCGCGCAGCGCCCGGAATGTCGCCGCGTTCTGATAGACATCCACCACCGAATCCAAGGGAAACCTGCCGCAACAGATCGGCAGAAAGCCGCTTGGAAAAATCTCGCCGATGTGGCTGATGAACATGATCCCCTTGCCGTCGTTGGTGCCGATCTGCCCCGGGCCAATGCCGCGCGATCGAGCCGCGCCTGCGGCAGTGTCGGACAGCGCGCCGTCGCCGGCGGCACTGCGCAGACGCCTCTGTTGCTGGAGAATGAACCGGCGGTAATGCGGCGCTTCGGTCGTCTTGATCGGCAGGCCAAGACGCTGACTGCCCAGCCACAGCCGCTGGAACACCTGCTCGCACTGCTCGGCATCGAGGCGCAGATCCGCGCCGGCCCGCCCGGTTGGAACGATGAAAAAAACCGACCAGAGCACCGCGCGCAGCTCCGCTGCCAGCTCGAGCATCTGATCGATCTGATCAACATTGTGTCGTCCCACGGTAGTGTTGATCTGCACGGGCAGGCCGACGGCGTGCGCGTCGGCGATGATCTCCAGCGTTCGTCGAAAGCTGCCCGGCACGCCGCGAAACGCATCATGGGTGCGGGCGTCGGCGGCGTCGAGGCTGACCGCCAGGCGATGCAGCCCGGACCGGTGCAGCCGCGCGATCGCTTCCCGTGTCACCAGTGGCGTCGCCGAAGGGGTCATTGCAACCGGAAGGTTCCCGGCCGTGGCATATCCCACCAGATCGAACACGTCCTTGCGCTTCAGCGGATCGCCGCCGGTGAGCACGAGCATCGGCGGACGAGCAAAGCTCAGAAGCTGATCGACCAGCCGCCGCGCCTCGGCCGGCGAAAGCTCGTTCGGATCGCACGCTGGCTGCGCGTCGGCCCGGCAGTGCACGCACGCCAGGTCGCACGCCCGCGTCATCTCATAGAAGACGATCATCGGAGAGCTGTCAAAGTCGTGGCGCGTGTAAGTGTGCATGCGACCTCCTGGCCAAAGAAGACGAAGAGGCGACGGGAGGATCGACAAGTGTGCGATCTTTGCTTCTCCCGTTAATCCCGGACCGCGTAGCCGTCATCCCCGCGCCAACTGCTTCTCCGCCTGGATCGCCCGGGGAAACAGGATATTGTTTTCCTTGTGCACATGCTGGTGCATGTCGCGTTCAAGCTGGTGCAGGCTGTCGAACAGGGCGCGGTAGGTGTTGCACGCGTCGTCCGGCGCGGTGTAGTTGTTGCTCAGCAGGCGGATTCTCGACAGTGCATCGCCGGCGTCATCGTGCTCGCGGATCATCACCGCAATCGGATTGCTCACGCTGCCACAGTGAAACTGCGGCAGGCGATCGGCGTTCTCGAGCTGCCGGCACATGGGAAACAGAATCCGCTCCTCTTTGATCATGTGGCTCTCCAGCTCGGCCTTGAACGAGGCGAAAATGTCGCGGATTTGAATCAGCTCGGGCCGTCGCTGGCCGTGGCGGCTGGCGACTTTGCTGGTAAGAAACTCCAGCCGGGGCAACTCCTGCTTGAGATAGGCATGGTGGGTCTGCTCGATGTGATCGCACAGTTCGCTGAGCGAAGCCGTGGCCCAGTCGCGTTGGCCATCGGGCTGTGAGTCTGCGGCGTCCTGCTCGCGCTGAAGCTCAGCCAAAACGCCGTTGGCAGTCAGCCCCGCCTGCTCGATCGCCTCTCGCAGCGGTTTGCCTCCGCCGCAGCAGTAGTCGATGCCGAGCTTTTCGAAGACTCTGGCCCGCGAGGGGCGCTGAACGACCAACTGTCCAACCGTCTGGTCCAACAGTGCCTGGGTTGCCTGACTCATGGTGGTGACTCCTTGAGATCTTCTCCCGGCCGCCCGTGGCCGCGCATGTGCCGGGAGCGACGCTTTGCCGCAAAAACTCAGCGACCGGGCATTGACCGATGAACCATAGCATGCTTTAATATGGATATCAAGGTCCAGAACTCGAGTTTTGTCGGGCGTCGGAATGGTGGACACCGCATGATCTCCCAGAGCGCCGAATACTCCCTGCGGGCGATTGTCTGTCTCGCGCAGCACGCCGGCCGGCCGCTGACCATCCGCCAGATCGCGCAGGTCACCCGGGTTCCGGCCGGGTATCTGGCGAAACTGCTGGCGTTGCTGCATCGCGCCGGCATCGTCGCCTCCCAGCGCGGATTGCGCGGCGGATACACGCTGCTGAAGGATCCGGCCAGCATCACGCTGCTGGAAGTCGTGCAGGTTGCCGACCCCTCGCGACGCATCGCCGCCTGCCCGCTGGGCATTGCCGCGCATGCCAACGGCAGACTCTGCTCGCTGCATCGGCGTCTGGACAGCGCGGCGGCGGCCGCAGAGGCGGTGTTGAGAAACTGCACCATCGCCGATGTGCTGGGCGACGGTACCGCCAGCCTTGCCTTTGCTGATGGCTGCGCCTGTGCCAATCCGCCAGGCCGTCGCGCCGATCGCCACGAAATCCGGCCCGACCTTGCCTCGCCGGTATGCCAAGCCACTCAGCCGCGCCGCGATCGCGCCATCAGATTCGGCATCACCCGCAGCAGCAACGGAGAACCCGGCCGATGATCGAGATGACCCGTGACGAAATCGATACGCTGCTCGAGCAGGCGCTGATCGGCAGGCTGTGTCTGGCCAGCCCGGATGGCCGGCCCTACTGCCTGCCGTTTCCGTTCTGCTGGGCAAACGGCAGCGTGTATCTGCGCATCGGGTTGAGCGGTCGCAAAGGCCAGATCCTCCGCGTCAATGATCGCGTCTGCTTCGAGGTCGATTCCTTCAGCGACACACTTGACGATTACGCCTCGGTCCTGATCGAAGGGCGACTCGTTCCCGTCGATGATCTTGATGAGAAGGCGCGAATCCGACAATTGAACGATGCGAAGTATCAGCGCTTGCGTCGCGGGCGGCGAGCTGGGCACGGGCGCGCAACGCCTCTGGAACAACTGCCCCTGCGGAAGATCGTCGTCGAGCAACTGACCGGGCGGAAAAAGGAGTCGACGCCGACAACTTCGGCTTGCCTCACAGGCGCCCGGCCCATGGATAGGCCCCTTGCGCAGGCAGGACGCCCGTGACAGGCGAAGCGGGAGGACGAGAGTCTCCGTTGCACCTTCCATCGCGTTTTCCGAGAACCGCTCGCGCCCTGCGCATCCACATCGCAGAGCCGTGCTTGTGCACGCCGTGGGCGAATGACTATCATTGAAATTCGTTGCAGCGGTGCGTCACCGTGCGGTGCGGAAGATCGGGCATCTTCCAACCGCAGGCGACACATCGCCGGCGTTTTCGGTGCATTGCCCGTGTTTCTTTTTGGAGGTGCAGGTTCATGCCTCGAGTTGTCCGCGGGGCTTTGATCCAGGCGCGGCTGAGCGAGCCCAGCACGTCGCCGATCCCCAGGATCAAGCAATCAATGATCGACAAGCACGTGGCGATGATCGCGCAGGCCGCGCAGCGCGGCGCGGAAGTGCTTTGCCTTCAGGAGCTGTTCTACGGCCCGTACTTCTGCGCCGAGCAGAAGACGAAGTGGTATGAGCTGACCGAGCGCGTCCCCGACGGGCCGACGATCAGGCTCATGTGCGAGCTGGCCAGAAAGCACAGGCTGGTCATGGTCGTGCCCGTGTTTGAGGAGGAGATGACCGGCGTGTACTACAACACGGCGGCGGTGATCGACGCGGATGGTTCGTTTCTGGGCAAGTTCCGCAAGGTGCACATCCCGCACTGTGAGCCGGGGTTCTGGGAAAAGTTCTATTTTCGCCCGGGCAATCTCGGGTATCCGGTGTTCAACACGAAGGTGGGAAAAGTCGGAGTCTACATCTGTTACGACCGGCATTTCCCCGAGGGCTGGCGGGCGCTGGGACTGGGCGGCGCGGAGATCGTCTTCAACCCGTCGGCGACCGTGGCGGGATTGAGCGAGTATCTGTGGAAGCTGGAACAACCGGCGGCGGCGGCGATGAACATCTACTTCGTCGGAGCGATCAACCGCCCGGGATACGAAGAACCCTGGCGCATCGGGGAGTTCTACGGCTCCAGCTACTTCGCCAACCCCCGCGGACAGATCATCCAGCAGGGCAGCCGGGATGGTGACGACATCGTGATCGCCGATCTGGATCTGGATATGATCCGCGAAGTTCGCAATGTCTGGCAGTTCTACCGCGACCGCCGGCCGGAAACCTACGGCGCGCTGACGGCGTTATAGATCCGGCCGCTGCGCCCGTGTCCCGGTCCAGCCGCTGCAATACGGGCAGTGACCCAAAGGCTGAGGCAGGCCATGACCACACCGACGTTGACTCCATCCGTCGCCGCGACGCGCAAGCTCTCGCTGCCGGTCTGCAACCACCAGCCCGCGCCCTACACCGGGCCAAGCCGTGAAGAAGTGCTGGCGATGCGGCAGCAGTATCTCTCGCCGGGACTGATCAGGTACTACAAGGAGCCGCTCATGATCGTCGAGGGGCACATGCAGTACCTGTGGGACCAGACGGGCAAGCGATACCTGGACGCATTTGCCGGAATCGTCACCGTCTCCGTCGGGCACTGCCATCCAAAGGTCGTCGAAAGGGTCCGCGAGCAGGTCGGCAGGCTCCAGCATGTCACGACCATCTACCTGCATCCGACGATCGGACTGTTTGCCAAAAAGCTCACCGAGCACATGCCGGCCAACAGCAACCTGTCGAGCTGGTACTTCACCAACTCCGGCTCCGAGGCCAACGAGCTGGCGATCCTTGCTTCCAGGGAGTACACGGGGAATGTCGATGTGATTTCGCTGCGCAACGGCTACCACGGCGGCACCAGCGCCACGATGGGGCTGACCGCCCAGAGCAACTGGAAGTTCAAGACCAATCCGACGCACGCGACGAAGTACACCACACCCGGCTACTGCTATCGCTGTCCGCTGGGCCTGACATATCCGGCCTGCGATCTGAAGTGCGCGCAGGACGTGAAGCACGTGATCGAGTATGAGTGCAGCGGCGAGGTGGCGCTGTTCATCGGGGAGTGCATCCAGGGCGTTGGCGGAGTGGTCACGCCGCCGAAGGAATACTTCCAGATCGTCTACGACATCGTTCGCCAACACGGCGGGCTGTGTGCCGCCGACGAAGTACAGGGCGGATTTGGCCGCACGGGCACCAGGTTCTGGGCGTTCGAGAACTGGGACGTGACGCCGGATATCGTGACCATGGCCAAGGGAATCGCCAACGGCGCGCCGCTGGGCGCGATGGTTTCCCGGCCGGAGATATCCAAAGTCCTGGCGAATCGCGCGCATTTCAACACGTTTGGCGGCAATCCGATCAGCATGACCCAGGGTCTGGCGACGCTTGAGGTCATCGATGCCGAGAAGATCCAGCACAACGCGCTGGTGGTGGGCGGGCACCTCAAGCAGCGGCTGGAGCAGTTGCAGCAGCGGCATCAACTGATCGGCGACGTGCGCGGCATGGGCCTGATGCTTGGGGTAGAATTGGTCAAGGATCGCCGGACCAGGCAGCCGGCCAGCGCCGAGGCGATCGAGGTGCTGGAGCTGTGTAAACAGCGCAGCCTGCTGATCGGCAGGGGCGGCCTGTACGGCAACGTGCTGCGGATCAAGCCGCCGTTGTGCATCACCACGGACGATGCCGACTACATCGCCGATTGCCTGGATGAGGTGTTGCCGCTGGTGGTGAGGTGAGTTCGCGGGCCAAGCGCAAACAGCGCGATGAACATCGCCCGGGTGAACAGCCGGTTGTTCGTGCACTCCGCTTCGCACCCCTTGCCTGGCATCGTTGGCAGCTTCACGGTTCAACCCGAACTGAATGTGACATGGCAAACTTAGGCGTTACTGTTGACGGTCTGAAACTTCCCAATCCGTTTATCATTGCGTCGGGTCCACCCGGGACGAACGCGAACGTGATCGGCAAGGCGTTCGACGAGGGCTGGGGCGCGGTGATCTGCAAGACGGTGAGCCTGGACGCGTCGAAAGTGATCAACGTGGCGCCGCGATACAGCCGCCTGCGGGCTGAAAAGTCGGATGAGATCTTCGGCTGGGAGAATATCGAGCTGATCAGCGATCGTCCGTTCGGTGTCTGGCTCGACGACTTTCGGCAGATCAAGGACAGGTATCCCGATCGCGTTCTGATCGCCTCGATCATGGAGGAGTATCGCAAGGATGCCTGGATCGAGATCGTGCAGCGGTGCCAGGAAGCGGGCGTGGATGCTCTGGAGCTGAACATGTCCTGCCCGCATGGCCTGCCCGAGCGAAGGATGGGCTCGGCGATGGGCGAAGACCCGGCGATCCTGGAGGAGGTATGCCGGTGGGTCATGCAGGCGGCGAAGGTTCCGGTGTGGGTGAAGCTGACGCCGAACGTGACGCGAATCGAAGATCCAAGCCGAGCCGCGCTTCGGGCCGGATGTCATGGCATCACCGCCATCAACACGATCCGCTGCGTGATGGGCGTGAACCTCCAGACGCTGCGCCCCGAGCCGACCGTCGAGGGATACAGCACTCCCGGCGGGTATTCGGGCAAGGCGATTCGGCCGATCGCTTTGCGGATGTGCATGGAGATCGCGCAGGTGATTCGCGGGGAGTTTCCGGGTCGAAGCCTCAGCGGCGTTGGCGGAATCGAAAGCGGGTACGACGCTGCACAATTCATCCTGCTGGGCTGCGATACGGTACAGGTCTGCACGGGCGTGATGAAGATGGGCTACGGCTGCATCAAAACCATGCGCCAGCAGCTTGCGGAGTTCATGGACCGGCACAAGTTCAAGAGCATCAGGGAGTTCAAGGGTTACAGCCTCAAGTATTTCACGACGCACGCCGAGCTGGTGCGTCTTCAGGCCAGCGCCCGTGCCGCCGAACGCGAGGCCGACGACGTCAAAACCGCCAGGCCGATCGGCGTGGCCGACCACGAGTGGCGCGCAGAGGAATTCGTCAGGCAATCCGACGCCCTGGCAGCAAATTGACAACCTGCCACTGGCATGGCCAGCGCGGATCTCTGCCAGAGCAGCCCGTTCGGATGTTACTGGATGCTTACGGCCGTCCAGTCAACCACCACTTTCACCGTGATTCCGGAGGGGTTGACCACCTGGCTGATGCCCACGCCCCCGGCCATGCCGATCACCAGCGCCGCGGCATCGTCATCCAGGCCCCGCTCGCTGCGAATCCACTCGTGCATCGCATTCACGGCAGAGCGGCACGCCTGGTCGAAATCGCGGGAGGTGGCCAGCGTCGCCCAGCACCGGTCAAAACGAAGCCGCGGACCGGGGATGGGCTGTGATTTGATCAGGTCGATGCGCAGTCGGACGCTGCCGGCGAATTCGCACCCGGTGGCGGTGAGTTCGCCGTCGCCCATCGCCGCGTGCAGATCCCCGACAAACACCCCCCCGCCGACGGTCAGCACTGGCAGCTCCACCCGCGCGCCCGTGGTGATTTGCCGGGTATCCAAATTGCCGCCATAGTGGCCCGTGCAGCGGGTGCTGACGGGCTGATCGCAGTCCGGCCGAACACCAATGATCCCGATCATCGGCGCCAGCCTGAAGCGCAGGTTTGCCAATTCCACGGTGTCATCGCGGCGAAACACGTCCCAGACGCGGGTCTGCCCATCTTCCGGAGCAAGCGGCCCGACGCCGCGTATCCGCGCCGCAGTTCCTCGCTGCTCCAGATCGATCGACTCGATTTGAATGGACAGGCAGTCGCCGATCTGGGCGCCGGCGACATCGATCGGACCGGCCACCGGACATCGCGGTTGTGACATGCACCCATACGTCGCCGGATCGGCACTGAGCCGCCCATGGCACCAGTCCTGGATGCGCAGCTCGACGGTCTCTCCCGGGTGTATGCATCGAACCGCCGGAGAATCACGGCAGATACTGGTCAAGCCCTCGGACATCGATCGCCGGCCATTGTACAAAGCGGGCATGAGCGGCAATACGTCGCTGGGGAAATGCGGCAAGACCGGCTGCGGCGGCGGAACGACACTGGACCTGACGCGACTCGAACGCGCAACCTTCGACTTGCAAAGCCGACGCTCTCCCAGTTGAGCTACAGGCCCCAGACGCTTGAATTCTACGACGCGCCAGGCTGCGTGTCACGCGCAGCAGCACCTGGCCGCCGGGTCGCTGGATTCGGCCTGGGGCGCGTCGGTTTGACACGCCGGATCGTCTGCGGTCATACTTAATGTGCTTTTCAATTCACCGGGCCTCGGAATCACTCGATTCCCTTCAACTTCGGGAGGTGCGGTCACATGCTGGCAAAAATCTCGTATACGTGGCAGCTCATGGGCGCGTCGTGGGACGTGCTCAAACGCGATCCGCGGCTGCTGATCTTCCCGGCCATGTCCGGGCTGTGCTGCCTGCTCGTGCTGGTTTCGTTCGCCGTGCCGGTCTTCAGCTCGGATCTGCTGGAACCGTCCAGGGGCGGCAATTCGCCTCAGCAGCAGGCGATGTGGTACCTGCTGCTGTTCTTGTTCTACTTCGCCAACTACTTCGTGATCACATTCTTCAATACGGCGATCATCGCCTGCGCGATCGCTCGGATGGCTGGCGGGGAGCCGTCGATCGCCGGGGGATTCACTGAGGCCTTCAAACGGGTCCACCTGATCTTCGGCTGGGCGGTGGTTTCGGCGACGGTGGGCCTGATCATCCGAATCATCGAGGAGCGGTCGGAGCTGATCGGCAGGATCGTGGCCGGTCTGCTTGGGGCGGCATGGACGATGCTCTCGTTCCTGGTGGTGCCGATCCTCGTGGTCGAGGAGAAAGGCCCCCTGGCGGCGCTGAAGGAGTCGGCCAGCCTGTTCCGAAGAACCTGGGGCGAGCAACTCGTCGGCAACTTCAGCTTCGGGCTGATCTTCTTCCTGCTGGCGATCCCGGCCTACGTGCTGGGCGGGCTGGGGTTTTACGTCATGTTCGTCGGCGGCGCAACCGCACTGGGCCTGGGTCTGATCGGACTGGCGATCGTCTGCATCATCCTGCTGGCGTTGGTCCAGTCAGCACTTCAGTCGATCTTCCAGGCGGCGGTGTACATGTACACCCAGGGCGTCAGCGGCGGGCCGGGATTCCCGGTGACGCTGCTGCGGGATGCGATGGCGCAAAAGTGATGTGCGCAGAACGCTTCACCGCTGCGCCGCGGGTCTGCGAAGCAGCCAGTCGATCGCCTCGGGCAGCATGTCATTGACCAGCAGCGTGTGCCCGGCGCCGGGGATGACGCGCAGCTCGACGGGCAGGCCGGACTGCCGGGCGGCATCGACCTCGGCCCGTAAGCGCTCCGGCACAGCGATCGGGTCAATCTGCCCGGCGAATACGAGCGTGGGCGGGAGCCTGGCAGCACGAGACAATCCCCCACCGGCGAACAGCACCATCGCGGCGATCGTCTGCGGCTGGCGGGCGGCGATGTCACAGGCCACATCCGCGCCCAGCGAGTGCCCGATCAGGTAGACCCGCGACGTGTCAATCGGATGAATGTATGACATCGCCTCGATGATCGCATCCACCGCAGCCGCGTTGGGCCTGATCCAGTTCGTGTTGGGCGCAACCACCAGAAAGCCGTGTTCGTCGGCCAGCTTCTTGATCTGCCCCGCACCGCAGGACTGCATGAACGTGCTCTCGTCACCGGCCGCGCCGTGCAGCGCGATCACCAGCGGGAGCTTGCGCTGCCGGTTGGCCGGCTGCTGCACGGCCGGCGGAACATAGACCCGCGCCGGCAGGTGCATCCCGCCTGCCAGGATCGCCCGCCAGTAGTCGCCCGTCCGCTCAGCATACGGGTCTTTGCCCATCGTGATCCACTCCACCTCCGACTGCACTTCCCTCGCAAGCTGGATCGGATCCGACAGATACTGTGCGGAGTTGTTTTCATCGATGCGATCGCTCAGCAGCGTATTTCGCGCCAGCGCTGCCACCAGCGCATGCCGCATCTGCGAGTTGGGCGGACGAAGCTCGCGAAGGCGGCGGTCATTGCTCAGCCGCGCCACGTCCAGCGGCACCTCGACCAGGGACCACCGCCCCGCCGGATGCAACGCCCCGTCCGGACCCATCAGCTCGACCAGGTACTTTCCCATCGCCGCTTTCGGCTGCGCCAGCGTGAAACTTGCCGGCGGGCCGTTCGGCTCGATGCGGACCGGAATGTCCAGGATCGGCTCAGAGCCCTCCGCATCGCTGCGGATGATCAGCCGCAGCTCGACGGCGGCGTCGAGATCGACCGGGTACATCGGTGTGACGCGAATTCGCAGGATCGTCGGTCGATCGCTCCTGGCCACCTGCGGCCAGATGCGGACCTGTAGCGCGCGGATGAGCGATTCATGGGCTGATCGATGCTCGGCCGGCTCAAGCGACGCGGTCAGCTCATTGAGCGTGCGAATCGCTTCGGGCGACTGGCCTGTGAAGTAGAGCATGGTCGCGCGATCGAAGGCGCGATGGATTTCGGCGCGGCGGGCGTCAGAAACAGAGCTGGAGGCGTACGCTCGGTCAAATCGCAACAGCGCGCGGGTCAAATCCGCGCGCCAGACCGCCGGGGACGCGACCGCGGACGGAGCGCTGGAAGGCGGCGACGCGCCGACGCCACCGGCGATGGCCAGGCAAACGATCGCGCCAAACAGGGCTTGTGTTGGTCTCATGGGTGCCTTTCAGCATATACTCCCGACGCCGACATGGAACTGAAGGTTCTGCAAAACCCGCCAACCGCGGGCGACGGCCCGGAGCGGCCGTGGTACGATGCGGGTCTGCGCTTCACCTGCACGCAGTGTGGCAACTGCTGCACCGGCGGGCCGGGGTACGTCTGGATCAGCCGCCAGGAAATCGCGCGAATGGCTGAGTATTTGCAGATCTCACGGCAGGAGGTGATCGCGCGCTATTGCCGCGAGGTGGATGGAAAGTGTTCGCTGCGGGAGAACCGCAACGCCCGCGGCGAATACGACTGCATTTTCCTCAGGGAAGAACAAGTCTGCGTCGGCGACAACTCTGAGCAGATCGTGCACACCAGGCGCGTCTGCACCGTCTATCCGGTGCGACCGCTTCAGTGCCGCACCTGGCCGTTCTGGAGCGAGAACCTCCGCAGCCCCGAAGCATGGAACCGCTCGGCCCAGCGATGTCATGGGATGAACCACGGCCAGCGGCACTTCACGCGGCAGCAGATCGAGGCGTTGCGCGATGCCCGCGACTGGCCGCAGGATCCACCGACCAGCGGATGAATGGGTGGCGATTGGGATTGGGGATTGGGATTGGGGATTGCGGACTGCGGATTGTGGATTTCGGATTGTGGGTTTGTATTCGGGGATGTGCTGTTTCAGTCACGTTATCGCAGTGAACCAGCGGTGATCAATGTCTTGGCGAGGGCTGATCATCCTCTACAGCGCCACCGCGGCGATCGTGATCGCGATTCTGGCGATCGCGATTCTGGTGCCTGCTCCGTCTGGCGGGAACCGGGATGCATCCACCGGCAATGTGCTGGTCGGAAGGCCCAACATGGTCGATCGGCTGATCATGTTCGACAGTGTCGAGCGCTTTCTGGCCGGGGAGCTGGAGCATGTGGCGGTCATTCACGATGATCCGGCGCTGGTAGTGCTGGATGACCGCAGGCTCAAGACCTATCCGCGATACGGATCATGGACCTCGCCGGTGATTCAGACGGAGTTTGCATTCACTGAGCTGATTCCGTCGTGGAATGTTCATGCGCCGGCGAACACCGGGGTGCGTTTCCAGGTTCGGACCCGCGACGCGCGAAGCGGGCAGTGGTCGCCATGGCTTTACGTCGGACAATGGGGCCGCACCAGTGCCGCCAGGCGGATCGATCGTCCGCTCACGCACTTCCAGCATGGCGTGGTACACACCGACACGCTGCTGCTGGATCGGGCGGCAGATGCATTGCAGGTGCGGGCATCGCTTCAGAGTTTTGATCTGGATCGGACCATCAACCCGTCGGTGCGCCGCGTGGCGGTCTCGTACTCGGGACAGGTCAACGACGACGGCGTGAGAGCAATGCTCATCGAATCGTTGCCGGTCCGGGGAAATTGGGCAAAGGATCTGAAAGTACCCTTCCGCGCCCAGGGAGACTCGCCGCCGGCGCTGCGCAGCCAGATCTGTTCGGCCACGGCGACAACGATGGTGATGGCTTGGTGGGGTGTCGATCGCCCGACCGTTGAAAACGCGCTGGCGATTTACGACGAGTCAGCGGACATTTTCGGGAACTGGAGCCGGGCGGTGGCGCGCGCCGGGGAGCTGGGTCTGGACGCCTGGATCACCCGATTTCGAAACTGGGAGCAGGTCAAGGCGATGATCCAGATGAACCAGCCGATCATCGCGGCGATCAGGTTCAAGCGTGGCGAGTTTCCCAGCAGCGTGCTGAAACAGTCCGACGGACACCTCGTGGTGATCCGCGGGCTGCTGCCCAGCGGCGATGTGATCTGCAACGATCCTGCCAGCCGCGACAAGGGAAACGGCGTGATCTACAAGGCTGAGGAACTGGGGCGGGCGTGGTTCACCAACGCAGGCGGAGTGGGATACGTGATCCGGCGTTCGCGCGCCGGCGGCGCTGACACCTTGGCCCGGCCATGAACATTTCCCGCGGCGCAGTGGCGCGCGACTACACATCATCAACGTCTTGCGGATTTGAAGTCTGGCATACTTTTTTGTTTTTCGGATGAAATTTCGGGTTGACTCACCGCCTCATAGTCCTATAACTCGCCCGCGAGCGTTGCGGCAGTCCGTTTCATTCCGGGCCGCGTCAGGAACGCAGTTGGGCTAGACGGAGATCAACCAGTCGATCGGGCATTGGGCACCGCTTCGGGCGGCCATCAGCAGCACGTCGCGCATGCCAGTGGGCTGCGCCGCCGTGCGAATCAGCCCGGATCGCTGGTCCGTCTCAGTGGGCTATCGAAGCCTTCTTCACAAGTTGAGGTTCAGCATCGCCCGGCGGGCACGGAAGCTCTCAGGCCGCGCTTTAACCGACCCCGCACGTGCGGGATGCGCACGGGTGTCAACGGGGATACTCCGTCTTTGTGTTGGAGACGGACTGAGCCGAGCGTGAACCGGGCAGCAAGGAGACGCATCATGAGCGGGAATCGTCGGGCAGACGGGAGGCTGGTCATCCTTGAGTTTCTGGAACTTCGGAAACTCTTGAGCACACTGAGCGTCATGGATTTTGGCGCGGTTCCCGACGGCGCCGGCGGCGACGATTCGGCCGCCATTCGCGCCGCCATCGACGCCTCCGCGCCGGGCGACACCATCTACTTTCCCGCTGGCGTGTACGACATCGGCTCCACCATTTACATCAAGGGTGATCGCATCTACCGTGGCGACGGAAACGCCGAACTGAAAGCGCCGGGTCACTATCACATCTTCAAAGTCCACGTGAACAATGTGCGTATTGAAGGGCTGAGCTTCGATGGCAAGCCGATCTTCCTCGATCGCGACGGCGGGCTGATGAACGAAAACATCGTCATCAACGACAACACCTTCAAGATCAACGCCGCCGGCGAAAACTGGAACGGCATCACCTTCACCACGGGCCTGCGAAACAGCCGGATCACCAACAACACCTTCGGGCCGATCAACGGAGACAACGGCATTTACGGCTACGCCTGGGACAACCTGGTCATTGCCAACAACGAGTTCCTCAACGGCAATGAGGGGATTCACGTCATCGACAACGGCAACATCAGCCGGAATCTGCTCGTGGAGCAGAATTACTTTTCGGGTCTTCGCCGGATGGGAATCGAGTATCAGGGCGGCGGATACAACTCGGTTTTTCAGGACAACTATTACGAGAACCCGGTCCTGACGCCGAACTTCAGCGACAACAACAGCGTCTTCGCGTATTCGCTGATCGCCGACCGCTCGACGGGCACGGTCGCGCGTCGCAACACGTCGATCGCGCCGCAGCGACCGGACGGGACGGGCGTGCGGGTGATCTTCGAGATCGGCGGGGACAATGCACTGGTCGAGGAGAACTTCAGTGTCGATGGCAATCACGTTCTGTCTGCAAACGATTTCCACCAGAGTACCTCGGTGCTGGCGCGCAACAATCGCTGGTACGGATACCGAATTGGTCCCAGCGGACGAGGGTTGACGCTCCAGAACAACGGCGAGCACGTGAGGTTGTCGTGGAATGTGGATCGAGGCAAGCCGGGGCGCAACAGGCGGCTGGGACTTCAGGGGTACGTGGACGATCAGAAGCAGCCTTCGCGACCGGCCGGTCGCCGCCAACCGATCACGCCCGCGGGCGAAGAGCCTTCATCCCGCCCGGAGCAGGTCAATGATTCAAAAGCAGTCAGTTCATTCGTCTATCTCAGCGATCTGAAGTGGGAGTCGGCAAGCAACGGATGGGGACCGGTGGAACTCGACCGCGCCAATGGCGAGAAACGGGCCGGCGACGGAGACGCGCTGACGATCGACGGCCGCGTGTACAGCAAAGGCATCGGGGTGGCGGTCGAATCCGAAATCGTCTACAGGCTTGACGGAAAGTACTCGCGGTTCTTTTCCGACATCGGCGTGGACGATCAGGCGGGGGACGGAGGGTCGGTCACCTTCCAGGTCTGGGCCGACGGAAAGAAGATCTACGACAGCGACGTGATGACTGGCCGGGATGGCAAGAAGGTGCTGTCGCTGAAGGTGCGCGGTGTCAGGGAGCTGAAGCTGGTGACGACCAATGCCGGCGATGGCGACAACGACGACCACGCCGACTGGGCCGCCGCCAGACTTGTGCCGGTCTTCAGGCCCACGCCTGATCCCGGCGTCGCCGTGTAGGATGAAGAGCCCGGATTCAGACTTCGAATTCGAGCATACCGCTCATGCTGGCCCGCGCAGGGCCAGCGGGCGATCGTCGTGGTGGGCCTCTTCACGGCGACGCCGCGCCACGTCCAGCACATCCTGCGGCGTGCGGAAAAGCACCCCCACGGCAAAGACCACACTCGCCCCGATCAAGGCAAACCACGTGAAGGAAACCTTGATCGGCGGCGGGCTGACCCAGTGACCCACGCCAAACAGGTTCAGCATGTCCACATGCAATCCGCCCAGGTAGATCGTCGTGATCAGTCCGAGCGTGATGGCGATGATGTTGCCGGTATCCGAGCCCCGGCGTTTGGTGAGCATGCCGATGAGGAACACGCCGAGCATCGGTCCGAGGATGAACGCCGCGATCCCCAGCACCACGGGGATGATCCGCACGCCCGGATCCTTGATCTTCGCGTAGGCGAAGAAGACGGCGATGAGAATCATCAGAAAAGCGAACATGGCGGTGAAGAAGCGGGCGGCGCCGACGTAGTGGCGTTCATGACGTCGGGGGGCCAGGTAGGGAATGTACCAGTCATTGGTCATACTGGTGGCCAATGCGTTCAGCGCCGCCGACAGCGAACCCATCGCGGTGGCGAACACGCCGGCGATCACCAGCCCGCGAATGCCCGGGGGCATGACGTTAAGAATGTAACTGCCGAACACGTCCGCATTGGCGGCGGGCTTGTAGGTCGGATCCTGCTGGTAGTAGACGAACAGCAGGATGCCGATGAACGTGAACGCCGCCGCGATCGGAACGTCCATCAGTGCCGCGGTGATCAGGCTCCGTCGGCTCTGCTTGTAGGTCTCGGCGGTGAGCATGCGCTGGACCATGTCCTGGTCGGTTCCGAAGGCGGCCATGTTGCCCAGGGTCGAAGCGATCAGGGCGGAAAACAGAGTGTAGTCGCTGCCGAGGATCAGCCACACGTAATCGATCGGGCTCATCGACGCCAGGTTGTGCGAAACCATCCAGTTGTTGACGGCTCGCGGCTCCAGTCCGGTGAGAAAGTATCCTTCGGTGGTTTTCATCTGCGGCACGGCCTGGCCCAGCGCCCGCAGCCCGTCCATGAGGTTCATGCTGTCCCCGCCGATGTGATACAGCAGCGTGACGATGGCGGTCAGGGCGCTGCCGAACATGAGGGTGGCCTGGATCACGTCGGTCCAGATCACCGCCTTGATACCCCCCACCGCGGTGTACAGACAGGTGATGATCGTGAGGGCGACAATGGCAACGACATATGGACCCAGCGAGGTGACTGCGCCCTGGCTGAAGTTGACCTGCTCGCCCTGGACGAACAGTTGCCAGGCCAGCACGATCACCAGCGACGGGACGAACAGCCGCGTTCCCGACGCCAGCGTGCGCATGAGCAGGAACAGGGCCGAGACGTAGTTTTTGGAGGCCGGTCCGAAGCGCACGTCCAGGTAGTCGTAGACGGTGTAGACCTTGTAGGTGTAGTAGGGCTTGAGGAACACGTAGCCGACCAGCACTCGTCCGAGGATCAGACCCATGACGAGCTGCACGTAGGCCAGGCTGCGCTTTTCGTAGCCTTCGCCCGGCGCGCCCAGAAAGGTGGCGGCGGAGGTTTCGGCGGCGATGATCGAGGCCATCACCGCCCACCATGGCACGCGTCGTCCACCCAAGGCGAAGTCATGCAGGGAATTTTCCCGCCGGCCCATGTACAGTCCGACCGCAAGGATCCCCACGAAGTAGATGATGACGATCAACGCGTCGATGAGTAAGGCCATGGGAGCTTGAGGGTTAGAATCTCGCGAGCCTGCCCGTTCACGGCGTCTTTTTACCAATTCTTGCCGATAAGGAATTCTGTCGCTTTATAGTTTAACCGCAGTTTGAAATTATGTAATATCTCGGAGTCTGGTTCTGACAAAGCCCTGGAGCAATCCCATGACCGTCCACCAGACGCCGCCCAGAGCAGGAGGAGCCTAGTTGACCGCCGCAGCTTCAACCCGCGTTTTGCCATCGCCCAGTGCACCGATCACTGCCTTCGTGCCCTACAGCGGGCGGGAATTCACTCGCATGACCGTCGCGGCCCTGAAGGCTTCGGGCCTGGTTCAGCGCGTGTGCCTGCTGAGCAGCGGGCCGGCGGCCACTTTCGATCACGTGGAGACGTTCGCGGTCGACGGCCTGCATAGCAGCCGCACCGTTCAGCAGATTGCCGCCGAGGTTCATACACCTTATGCCCTGCTGATCCTTCACGATACGCCGCTGGAGCTGGGCCCCTTGGCGCTGCCCCGTTTTCTACAGGTTGCCGACGACAGCGGCGCGGGCATGCTCTACAGCGATTACCACGAGGTCCGCCACGGGCGGCCGATCTGCCATCCCCTGATCGATTATCAGCCTGGCAGCCTGCGCGATGATTTCAACTTCGGCTCGCTGCTGCTGATCGAAACAGAAATCCTCCGCCGCGCCGCCATCGAGATCGCCGCCGCCAGGGATTTCCGCCACGCCGGGTTGTACGCGTTGCGGCTGGCGGTGTCACGCACGTCGGTGGGGATCATGCGTATCCCCGAGTCGCTGTACACCCGCTCGGAACCGGATCTTCGCAAGTCGGCGGAGAAAAACTTCGACTATGTTGATCCGAAGAACCGATCGGTGCAGGTTGAAATGGAGCGAGCTGTCACCGAGCACCTGAGGCGAATCGGCGCCTGGCTGTCGCCACAGCGATTCCAGGCGGTCCGCTTCGATGATCAGCCATTCGAAGTCGAAGCGACCGTCGTGATCCCGGTGCGCAACCGCGTGCGAACCATCGGAGACGCCATCGGTTCGGTCCTGAGGCAAAAGGCTGACTTCGCGTTCAACTGCATCGTTGTGGACAACCACTCGGCCGACGGAACCACCGAGATCGTGCAGGAATTTGCCGCCAGGGATCCAAGGGTCATCCATTTGATTCCGCCGCGGCACGACCTGGGGATTGGGGGGTGCTGGAACCATGCCGTGCACCATCGCGCCTGCGGGCGATTCGCCGTCCAGCTCGACAGCGATGATCTGTATCCCGACGCCACCACGCTTCAGCGACTGATCGACGTTTTCTACCGCGAGCAGTGCGCCATGGTCATCGGCAGCTACCAGATGACCAATTTCGAGCTGAAGCCCATTCCGCCGGGCGTGGTCGATCACCGGGAGTGGACGGCGGAAAATGGCCCCAACAACGCGCTTCGAGTCAACGGGCTGGGCGCTCCGCGCGCGTTCTACACGCCGATTCTCCGGCAAATCGCCATCCCGAACGTCAGCTATGGCGAGGACTACGCGATTGGCCTGGCGATCAGCCGACGCTACCGGATCGGACGCGTCTTCGAGCCGATCTACCTGTGCCGGCGATGGGAGGGCAACTCCGACGCTGATCTCGACATTGCCCGGCTGAACACGTACAACGCCTACAAGGACAGGCTTCGCACGCTGGAAATCCTGGCGCGGCAGCGACTGAATCTGCGCGAAGCGATCGACGCGGGCGAGGCGACGGCTCCCAACAGAGTCAGCAAACATGCATCAGCCGCGGCAACGGGAACCACACAGCCAGCATCTCCAGCAGCAGCAGGAGCCAGCCAGGGACTTGTCGCAACAGTCGCTGGCGCTGTTAAACGAGCAGAAGCGATCGTGGAAACTCCTGGCCGAGAACCTCAAGTCGCTGCAAGCCGCCCAGACGCGAACGTATGAGTTTGAAGCGAGCCAGGTCGCGGACGCATCAGCGTCACGCGCACCCCAGGCCGCGGTTCGTTTCGTGGTCAGGACGCAGTTCAACCCGGGGCGGCTCAGCTCGGTGTCGGCAAAGGTGGATCCGGCCTCGGTGGGCAAGCGCCCGTGCTTTCTGTGCGCGGACAATCGCCCGGACGAACAGCTCGAACTGCCCTGCGGGGATGAGTTTGTTCTGCTGTGCAATCCCTACCCGATTTTTCCGGAGCATTTCACGATCGTTCACCGCCAGCACCGACCACAGCGCATCAGCGACTCGTTCGCCGCGATGCTGCGGCTGAGCCAGAAGCTGGGCAGACGATATCAGGTGTTTTACAACGGTCCCAGATGCGGGGCATCGGCGCCGGATCACATGCATCTCCAGGCCGCCGATCGCGGGCACATGCCGATCGATGCCGAGTACGATCGCATCAAGCGTCCACTGCTCCAGTGTAATGGCGCCAGCATGTTCGTCGATGCCGGGTATCTGCGACGATTCATCTCGATCGAGTCGGAGAATGCCGACAGCGTGCAGGCGTGTTTCACCGCCACGTATGACGCGCTGCGGCGGCTGACGGGCGACGAAGACGAGCCGATGATGAACCTGATCGTTTCGCACGAGCGCGGCACGTACCGCGCGGTGGTGTTTCCACGAGCACGGCATCGGCCGTCGTTTTATTTCGGGGATGATGAATCGCGCCTGTTGCTCAGCCCCGGAACGGTGGACCTGGGCGGGCTGGTCATCACGCCGCGGCGACAGGACTTTGATCGCCTGACCGCAGCGCATCTGGCCGAGATGTTCCAGCAGGTCACCGTGCCGCCGCACGCCTTCGCGCAGCTTTGTGATGCCCTCAAAGAGCGGCTTGCCAGTCTGTGAGCATTGCGGCCAAGTCTGCGTCACGCGCGATCCATGATCTGCCTGCAGCGCTTTTGCTTCGGCGATCAAAACAAAGCGCCCCGCGGCGGCGGACGTCGCGGGGCGCAACAGTAATTCTTCACTTGCTGTGACTCTTCGGCCGCCGAATGTCGGCGACCGGCGGTCATTACTTGTTCAGCGCCGGGTTCGTGTTCACGGTCGCCGTGCCGCCGGTGGTGTCCTTGTTCAGCAGCGGCTTGGCGGGCTTGCCGGAGCCGCTGGCGAAGTTGCTGCCGCCACGAATCGTCGTCGGGAGGATCAGCACCTCGACGCGGCGGTTCTGCGCCTTGCCGGATTCGCTGGCATTGCTGGCAATCGGGCGCTGGTCGGCATAGCCCACCACCCCGATCCGCTGCGGGTTGACGTTGTGGCTCATCAGCTCCTGCGCCACCGTGATCGCGCGGTGAGCGCTCAGATACCAGTTGTCCTTGTGACCGGCCTGGATCGTACGCGGATTGCTCACCCGCGTGTTGTCGGTGTGGCCCGCCACCAGCAGCTCATAATTCGCCGCCGCGGGCGAGTTGAGGATCGTGGCAAATCGCTGAATCACCTCGCGCGCCTTGGGCTGAAGCGTCGCCTCGCCAAGCGCGAACGTCACGTCGCTCTTGAATTTCACGATCCCTCGCGCGGGGTCAAAATCGACCAGATCAGGATTGGCCTGGGCAAAGGCGGTCAGTTCGTTGGTCAGCGGCTGGGGCAGCGCAGTGCCGGAACCGGCGCGGGCAATGGCGTCGGCGTATTTGCGGTTCAGCGCATCCAGCTCGGCCTGGAGGTTGGCGTTCTGCTGTTGAAGATTGGTCACCAGGGCATTGAGGTTTCCACCCTGACCCATCAAAGCTGCAAGCTGCTGCTTATACGAGTCGGCTTCAGCGCGAGCGGTGCTGGCGTCGTTCTGCGCCTTGCCGAGCTGCTCGGCCAGCGCGTCGCGATCGAGCTTCAGCGCATTGTACTTTTCCTGGGAAACGCACCCGGAAACGCCGGAAAGAGCCGTGAGAATCAGCCCCGCCACTGCGACGTGCAACATCCGTGTCATACCATAGCCTCCATGCTGAATGAGTTGGACGCTTAGTTTGCCTTCTGTTCACAGGATTTCAAGGGGCGCGCAGAAAAAAAGCGCAGAAATTGCACGAGGCGCGATCCAGACACCCTGGCGTACTGTCGTGCTCCACGCAGTGATGATTGCCGAGCGGCATCATCGTCGCCCGATGATCGCTCCGATGACTCCCAGCACCAGGGCAAAGCCGATGCCGATGCCGCTGAGGATCGGCCAGCTCATCTGATCGACATAGTTGAGCAGGGTCGGACGCGTATCCAGCACGGCGCTGGTCAGGGCAAGG
Source organism: Fontivita pretiosa (assembly GCF_050410795.1). Lineage (GTDB taxonomy): Bacteria > Planctomycetota > Phycisphaerae > Tepidisphaerales > Tepidisphaeraceae > Fontivita > Fontivita pretiosa. Next base: position 239,839 of record NZ_CP191258.1, read on the forward strand.
CCGCCGAACAACACCATGATCGCCGCCGCCAATGCTGCCCCACCGAATGCCGGCGCCAGCGGGTCGCGGTGCTCGACGTAAATCGGACCTGCGCCGACACGGACGCCGCGCGCTGCGGCTGCAACGGCGATGCCGCTGGCCCCGGCGGCGGTGCCGGCAGCGGTGCCGGCGGCAGTCCCGGCAGCGGCGGAGCCAGCCTTGGTGCCACGCTTCGATCCGCCAGGCGCAATCTCGTCCAGCAGCTCCGCTCCCAGACTGGTATCATCGCTCTCGCGGGTCAGATCCAGCAGGCCCGATCCCGATCCCACGCCTTCCAGACTCACCTGATCGGGGATGCTTCCCCCGGAGATCGCCGTCTGCGCCGCCGGATCAGCAGCCGGGAAGCTCTCACCCAGGACGTTGATTCCCGATCCGGCGCGGGTGCCGCCGATGCTGCTGGAAGGGCTCGGGCTGCCGCCGCCGGGCCGTCCGGGCGAAGGCACGCCGCCAAGCGAGCCGGTCAACCCCAAGTCCGCGGCCAGCGCGGTGTCGTCCTTCAGTGGCGCCGCGATCCCGCTGCCACTCAGTCCCGTGCCACTGCGTCCAGAGACATCCGAATCCACCAGCGAGATCCCCGTGGCGCTGCCGCCGCGGGTATCGACCAGCCCGATGGGGCCACCGCTGTCGGACGGGCCGGTATCCGCCACGCCCGCTGGACCGCCAAGACCAAGTTCGGCCTTCAACGACTCCACCTGGTCGGCCTTGAACATCAGCCGTGGCCCGTCACGAAACTCGCGCAGCCGCCCTTCGCGGACAAGCTGCTTGATCTCCTCCTCATTTTTCGCCAGGGCCGCCTTGGCTTCGTCCAACGTGTAAAACATCTTGGCCATCATGGGTGTCGGTCTCCTGCTGGTGGTGCCGCATGCGACGTTGCCGGGTTCGTTGCTCGGCCCGGGCGTGTCGGCAGCGGCCCGGGACGTCTGCGTCGATTCCTTTGCAAATCAATTATATCCACATCAGCCACGGGCGGCGCGGGTTGCGGCGGACGTCGTTCAGGGCTGTTGCGGCGGCTCGACGGCCGGCCGCTCGCGATTAGGCTCCAGAACGCGCCCGGCGGCCTGTTGTTGCTCGACCAGATCCTGCACCTCCGCGGGCGTTGGTTTTTCGGTGTTGAACTCTCGTAGCAGCCGGTCCCAGCGGAAATACCTTGCCGCCACGAGCCGCAACTGTCCGTCGTGCGGACGATACTGGTACGCGCACAGGGTCTGCGCGTCGATATCCATGATGTAACAGCCGTAGACCTTTTCCGCGAATTGCGCCGGCACGATAAACACGCCCGCCCCGCCGCCGATCGGCAGTTGGTTCTGTCCCCAGGCGACGGACAACAGCCGGGGCGGACCGTCGCGTCCGAGCAGCACCAGCAGAATCGCGCCCAGCATCGCCGCGTTCAGGTACAACCCGAGGACAAGCCACTTTTGGCCGGTTCGTCGTCGCATGGAGTCTCACCAAACTCCAGTCTAACTGCCCACAGCCTACAGCAACAGCCGCCGCCGTCGCAACTTTGAACCTTTCTTACGACGGGCGACGGGATACCTCCCGAAAAGACTCCCGACCCCTTAAACAAAGGGGTCGGGAGTCTTTTTCGGATCGCTCAGACAGCGCCGATCGCCTTGAGGTTCTGGAAACTGATCCGCACAGCCTCGATCGACGGCGTGTCGTAGCAGTCGTCCTGCTCGACAATGTTCCATTGCACCGTGCCCAGCCGCTCGGCGGCCGAAATGATCGCCCGAAAATCCAGAATCCCGGTGCCCACCGGAGCAAATCGCCGCTGCGGACCTGCGGCCATGTCCTTCAAGTGCAGCGACACCACCCGCCTCCCGAGCTTGTTCAACCACACCAGCGGGTCTTCGTCGGCGTGCCTGACCCAGTATACGTCGAGTTGGCTGCGCAACAGTGCCGGGTCGGTGTTCTCCCAAAGAATGTCAAACCCGGATTGCCCGTTGAACTTCTGGAATTCGAAGCTGTGGTTGTGGTACGCAAGCGTGAAGCCTCGCTTCTGACACAATGGCGCCACGCGCATGAAGGCTTCGGCACAGCTTCGCCAGCCATTGGCGTCTTTGCGGCGCTGCTCGGGCAGGTATGACACGGTGATCATCCTGTTGCCCAGCGCGTCCTGCTCATCCAGCGTGCGGTTGAGTTCCTTTTCCAGCGATTCAAGGCTGACGTGATTGCCGGCGATCTTCAATCCGGCATCCTCAACGGCCTTGCGCACCTCCGCGGCGGTCTTGAGATTGCCGTACCCGGCCAGCTCGACGCCCGCGTAGCCGATTCTCGACACCGCCCTGACGACACCGGCGAAATCATCCTTGATCTGATTTCTCAGCGTGTAAAGTTGAACGGCCAGGGGAATCTTTGCCATGTCTCAAAGTCCTTTCCGCCAGAGTGAGATTGTCGATCGTGCCGCCGATGATCCGCCTGGTCCTTATCCGGCTTCGGATCTTCGTGGCTTGGACAGCTCTTCTCCGGTGTGCTGGTGGGGGTTCATGCGGCGACGGGCGGGCACCGTCACGGCATAGCCGCGGCTGGCGATGCCCTCGCGCGGGCGCAGGCGAAAGACCAGCCACGTCACCACAACGCCCAGCACCGCCAGCGTACTGAAAGCGACCGCGGGAAGCACGGGCACGGATCGGGCCCACACTTCCCGCCACAGCCGCGCGCCGTGCCACGTGTAGATCGCCGCCAGACCCAGGGGCAGAAATGTCCCGATGACCAGCCCGGCTCGTCGCAGCGAGGTTCGCCCGGCCATCGTCAGCAGTCCGGATGCGATCATGATGGCGCCGCCGGCCCAGCCAGGCACCAGCGTCCGCTCGCCCAGCAACACCGGAGATGTCATGAACCAATCGAGGATGTCGCAGGCGATCAGCAGCACGCCGAACGCCGCCATCCATCGAGCCAATGCCGGCATGGACACACACTCCCTTGATCGTTGGTTGCCCAGGTTTCGCGTGCGGTGCGAACCCAGGCAAACAGGTTAACCGGGAATCGACGCCGATGCGAGTGCGCGACCTCTCAACTTCTGTCAGCCCTGGCCTCACCGTTCGCAAGACTGACTCATTGAGTATCATCGCGATATGAACCCCTGCACCATCAGGCTGGCCACGCCCGCAGACCTTCAGGCCATCAACGACATCTACAACCATTACGTCCTTTGCTCGACCTGCACCTACCAGGAGCAACCCGAGCCGATCGAGAGCCGCCGCGAATGGTTCGCCCGGCACGACATGCAGCATCCCGTGACCGTGGCGGAGATCGATGCACAGATCGTCGGCTGGGGAGCTTTATCTGCCTTTCATGCTCGCAGCGCCTACCGCTTCACGGTGGAAAACTCGGTGTATGTCCATCACGAGCACCATGGCCGGGGGATCGGCTCGGCGATCCTGAAGGATTTGATCGATCGCGCGCGAGTACTCGGGCATCGGGCGATCATCGCCGCCATCGATGCTGATCAGGCGATCAGCATCGCGATGCATTCCCGGATGGGCTTTGAGCAGGTTGGAAGGCTCAAGTCCGTCGGCTTGAAGTTTGGCCGCTGGCTGGACGTGATCTACATGGAACTGCTGCTGTGAGGGCGATTTCGGTCCGGCGGATCGTCTCAGGCCACCGCGGCGGTCACCTTCCTGGCGGCATCGGTCAGGTCGGTGGCGATCTGGAGCGTCGGCAGCTCGGCGTGTGCCTCCTGGAGGATCTGCCGCGCCTTCTCGACGTTGGTGCCTTCCAGGCGCACAACCACCGGAACCTTGAAGCCCACCTCGCGCCCGGCCTTGACCAGCGCCTCGGCGATCAGGTCGCACCTGGCGATTCCACCGAAGATGTTGACCAGAATGCCCTTGACTTTCGGGTCCGAAAGGATGATGCGGAAGGCTTCGATGGCGCCCTCGGCGGTGACGCTGCCGCCGACATCGAGGAAATTCGCCGGCTCGGCGCCGTGAAGCTTGATGATGTCCATCGTCGCCATCGCCAGCCCGGCGCCGTTCACCAGGCACCCGATGTTGCCGTCCAGCGCGATGTAGTTCAGCCCCGCCTTCCTGGCACGCACGTCCAGCGGCCTTTCCTGCGACTCGTCGGCGAGCTTCTCGATCTCAGGATGCCGGAACAGCGCGTTGTCATCGAAATTCAGCTTCGCGTCGATCGCCAGCAACTGGCCCTGCTTCGTGACCACCAGCGGATTGATTTCCGCCAGCGACGCATCGAACTTCAGGAATACGCTGGCGAGATTCAGCATGAGTCTGGCGGCCTCGTTGGCCAGCCGATCCGCAAACCCCAGCTTGTAGGCCAGCTCCCGCGCCTGATAGGGCTGAAGCCCCAGCAGCGGATGCAGCGGCTGCTTGAAGACCTTCTCCGGGGCCGTTCGCGCCACCTGCTCGATCTCGACCCCTCCTTCGGCCGAAGCGATCATCGTCACGGTGTTTCGCGTGCGATCGATGGTCAGGCCCAGATAGTACTCCTTGTCGATCTGGACCCCCGGCGCCACGAGCAACACCGACACCGGCACGCCTTCCGGGCCGGTCTGGTAGCTGACCATCCGGTTGGAGAGCATGAACTGTGCCGCCTCGCGCGCTTCGTCGGCGGAGTGAACCAGGCGGACGAAACCCGCCTTGCCCCGCCCGCCGGCGTACACCTGCGCCTTGACCACGCACATCGGCTGCGCGAATTTCCTGAACGCGTCGGCCGCCTCCTCGGCGCTGCGCACCACTTGGGCCGGGGGAACAGGAATGCCATGCTCGGCCAGTATCTGCCTGGCCTGGTATTCGTGAATCTTCATGACGGGTGGGGAATATAGCGGCTGTGCCCGTGACGCTCAAACCGCACGATCAATCGCATCCGGTGTTCGCGTGCGTGCCTCACCCATCAGGAGCCAGGCAGCCGGCTCGCTTCTCTCCGCCACCGCGTTGGAAACTGACTGCCGCGCTGTTATCCTCGTGAACGGTATGAGAGTGCTGATCATCGGAAGTGGCGGACGGGAGCACGCGCTGGCCTGGAAGCTGGCATCCTCGCCGCGGGTCACCGCGCTGTTCGCGGCGCCGGGCAATCCCGGAATCGCGCAGGTCGCCGATCTGGTTCCCATCGGTGTCATGGACTTTGACAGAATCGAGAGGTTCGTCCGCCAGAACCGCATCGAGCTGGTCGTGATCGGTCCGGAAGATCCGCTGGCGGCAGGACTGACGGACCGGCTGGCACAGATCGGCGGCAATGTTCGCGTCTTCGGTCCCTCCGCACAGGCGGCCAGGCTCGAAGCCGACAAGTGGTTCGCCAAGGAACTGATGCGTCACCAGGCCGTGCCCACCGCCGAGGCTCGGGCCTTTGTCGATCCCGATGATGCCGAACAGTACGTCAAGACGCGGGACGAGCCGGTGGTGATCAAGGCAACCGGCCTGGCACGGGGCAAGGGTGTGACCGTCTGTTACCGCACGCAGGACGCGCTGGAGGCGATCGACCGGATCATGCGAAAGCGTGTCTTCGGCGAAGCCGGCGCGCGGATCATCATCGAGGAAATGCTCCATGGACCGGAGTGTTCGATCCTGGCGTTCGTCGATCGCCGCAACATCTATCTCATGGAGCCGGCGCAGGATCACAAGCCGGTGGACGACGGCGACACCGGCCCGATGACCGGCGGAATGGGCGCCTACTCGCCCACGCCCGTCGTGGACGAAAATCTGCTGCGGCAGATCGAACGCGACATCCTCGTGCCCGTGCTGGACGGACTGGTGCGGGAGGAAATCGAGTACCGCGGCGTGCTGTATGCCGGGCTGATGCTCACCAGCAACGGCCCCAAGGTTCTGGAGTTCAACTGTCGCTTTGGAGATCCAGAGACGCAGCCGCTGATGATGCGACTGAAAAGCGACCTGCTGGAGGCGATGCTCGCGGTGGTGGATGGAAAGCTGGATCAGATCGAGCTGAAGTGGGATCCGCGAGCGGCGCTGTGCGTTGTCGCCGCCAGCCGCGGATATCCCGGAGCATACCCCACCGGGCTGCCGATCAGCGGCATCGATGAGGCCGACGCCATGCCGGATGTGAAAGTCTTCCACAGCGGCACGGCGCGGCGTGGAAATCAGATCGTCACCGACGGCGGACGGGTGCTGGCGGTCACCGCTCTGGGCAATACCATCGCCGACGCCCAGAAACGCGCCTATCAGGCCATCAGCAAGATCCACTTCGAGGGCATGCACTACCGCAAGGACATCGGCTGGCGCGCGATCCAGCGATAGGCCTGCGATCGGCAGGCCGCGAATCTCCGCCGCCCTTCTTTTGATCAAAGCCGCAGCGTGGTTCGCTGACGAAACAGCGCGCCTCACCGCTGCCCTATCGCAACCGCTTCGCTCGGCCTATAATGAATTGTCCTTCTGGAGATCTCTTCTATGCCCAAAACCCGCAGCGCCGTAATGGAATCCGTCCGCAGCGCCCTTGCGCGTCCGATCGAGCTGGAGGTCATGCTTTCCAGGGCGGGGCAGAAGGATCGCACCAACGTCGAAAAACATCTGGCGGCACTGGAGACGGCGGCGGGCGACGCGACGCACGGCCAGCTCTGGAAGCGCCTGGCGCGGGCGATGGGAACGCTGGCGCCGCTGGCCATCACCACCGTCGGTCAGCAGAACGTCCAGTTCTTCATCGCCGACGGGAAATACCGCATGCAGGTCTTCGCCATCGAAGACCAGCTCGACGGCAAACTGGTTGTTTATATTCCCGATGTGCTGGATCAGGCTTTGAAGCTGAAGTTGCTGCTTCCGGCCGACCGTCGCGAGATGGAGTTCATCGCCGATTCCGAGGAAGCCGGCGGATCGCAGACGCTGGGCTATCCCATCGCCGCGGCGCGCGGACAGACGCTGCGGATCGAGCGTCTGGATGCCGCCAACACCCCCAATCCCGCACCCCACTACAAGAACATGCTGGGATGGAACCGCAAGGCGCTGCGGATCGTGCTGCCCGTGACCGCCAGCCCCACACAGGTGGAGATGATCGAAACTCTGGCATCTCTGGCGGCTCGCGCCTGGGAGCAAAAGCAGCCCGCGGCGCACGCATGAGGCGCAGGATCACGCGGCCGATACCCGCCCGGGCCACCTGCCTGAAGCCATCGCACCGAAGATGCACTCGACTGGAATCCGGCGTTCTTCGATGACCCGTCCGTGCCGCATCGACTCGCTTGACGACCCTCGAATCGTCCACTACCGCAACCTCAAGGACCGCGAGCTGGCGCGCGAGCACGGCGGGCGGTTCATCGCCGAAGGCGAACACGTCGTCCGCCGACTGCTCACCAGCGATTACCCGGTTGAATCCGTGCTGCTGGCTGCCCGCCGCGCCGAGGAGATCGCGCCAATCGTTCCGGAATCCGTGCCCGTCTACGTTGTGCCGGATGCGATGATGCAGCAGATCCTGGGGTTCAGGTTTCACTCCGGAGTGATCGCCTGCGGCCGGCGAAAGCCCCTGCCGACTCTGGATGAGGCGATGAGCCGGATGGGGACATGCGCCACCATCGTCGTCTGCCCCGAAATCAACAATACCGAGAATCTCGGCGGACTGATGCGCATCGCCGCGGCGTTCGGCGCCGACGCCCTGATCCTCGGTCCGCGGTCGTGCGATCCCTTTTACCGCCAGGCGATCCGCGTCTCTATGGGCGCCGTGTTCAGCCTCAACATCGCGCGCAGCGGCGATCTGATTGCGGATCTGCGCGCGCTCAAAGAGCGATACAATGTCCAGCGCGTCGCCACCGTGCTCGACGAGCAGGCCGAAGACCTGGCAGGCATTCGTCTGCGTCCGCCACGGATTGCGGTCCTGTTCGGCAACGAGGCACAGGGCCTGCCGCCCGAGCTGCTCGCGGAGTGCGACCGGAAGATCACCATCCCGATGAAACTCGGCACCGACTCGCTGAACGTCATGGTCGCCGCGGGCGTGATCCTTCATCATCTGACGCGAATGTGCCAGGTCGAGCCTGCGCCACAGCCGGGCCGATGCGCAGCAGGTACATCCGGTCCGCCTGCGAACGATGCGCGGAGCTAAGCAGCCGGCTGCCGGGACGCGCCTGCTCCAGTTGCTTCAACGTCGCATCGCCGACCAGGACGAACCCAGCATAATCCGCAGGCAGCTCGGCTATGTTGCGCACGAACTGCACGGGCCTGCGCAGATAGAACAGCACCTCTTCGTTGACAAACCCGATGGCGATCAGCGGCCGACCATCCGTCACTGCTTCGAGTTGCCGAACGAACGGAACGGGCGATCGGCGGTTGTCGCGGACGGGTTCGACCCAGGCGACAACAACATGCACCAGCAGCGCCAGTATCAGCGCGACGACGATGAACATCCGCTGGCGGTCGGATCGCAGCCGCAGCCACGCCGACAGTGGCGCCGCCGTCAGCAGCGTGATCGCGGCCGCCTCGGGAAGCAGGTAGGCATTTTTCTTTTGATCCACCAGCGAGAACGCGAGCACCGCCAGCCCCAGCCAACAGACCGCCACACGCGCCCGCCGGGCCAGACGTGTCTTGGTGATAAACGGCCAGAGCAGCCCCCATGCCGCGACGGGCGTCCACGGCAGGCTGATCAGCGGCATCGCGGCCAGGTAATGCCAGATCGGGCGAGGGTGACGCGCCCCGGCCGCCTCCCCCATCGACTCCAGCGCCCATAGTTCCACGACGTTTGGAATCTTCATCCAGATGTACAGCGGCCAGGGCAACGCCACCAGCACGAACAGCGCCATGCCCGGAATGTGCGCCCGCTGCACGCGCGGCGGACGCAGCAGCGTCAGGTGGTACGCGGCCAGAAACAGCCCGACATGCACCAGAATGAACGGCCCCTTGGCCAGCGCGCCAAGGGCCAGGGCCAACCAGAAGATCAGCACCGACCCGATCGCCGAGCTGCCCCGCCCCGAAGTGCCGCGCGGCAGCAGGTCGCTTCGCACCCACGCCCACCCGGCCAGCAGCGTCAGCAGCGCCAGGTACGGGTCCGCCATCGCCTTGCGGAACTCGTCCACCACAAAGTGCGAGCTGATCCAGATGAAGCCAGCGACGACGCCCGCACGCCGGCCCAGCAGCATGCGTCCAAGATCGATGATCAGGATCGTGCCCAGTGCTCCACAGACCGCGCCGGGCAGGCGCGCCAGGGCAGCGCTGGTCGATCCGCCAAGCGCATACAGCGCCGCGACACACCAATACGGCAGCGGGGGCTTCTGCAAGCGCGGCTGATCCTGGAGATGCGGCACGAGCCAGTCGCCTCGCTCGACCATCTCGCGCGCCGTCTGTGCCACGCGAGCCTCGTGGGACGTGTTGATGTCGCGGAATCCCAGCAGCAGGCAGAACTGCGCCAGCCCGAGCACGACGACCGCCATCGTCCATCGTCGCATGTTCACCAGTCGAGCGTGCCGCGCCACGCCTTGCTCAGCTCATCCACCGAAACGTGCAGATCGACCTGCGACGGGCGGTCGGGGGCAGATGGCGACATCTCGAGCACCGGCTGCTCCCGCACACTGCCCAGCTCGACAAGCGCGGCGCCGTGCGCTGCCGCCAGTTCGCGCAGCGCCTGGATCCCCGTCGGATTCACTTCAACCAGATAGCGCCCGTTGCCTTCGGCGAACAGCTCATCGGCGGGCGCGGAGTTCAGCCGCAAACCCAGTCCCGAGGCGATACACATCTCCGCCGCCGCTACCAGCCACCCGCCATCGCTGACATCGTGACAACTGAGAACGAGCCTGCGTGCGATTGCCTCGGCGACGGCGCGATGCACGCCGACGGGGAACCTCGCCGCCTGCGGGTCGCGCGGCCGGATCATGCACAGTCGCCCGTCGCGCGGGTCTTTCAAATCCAGCGTGACACACCGGCACACGTTTTCGATCACACCGATGCCGCTGATCAACAGCGTGCGCGGGATGCGGATGACCTGGCCGGTCTCCTGGTTAGTGAACTGATTGTGCAGCGAGTCCTTGCCGGAGATGAACGGCACGCCGTACGCCAGCGCCGCATCACGGCACGCCTCGCACGCGGCCACCAGCGTGCCCATCGTCAGCTCGTCGTCCACGCTCGGCCAGCAGAAGTTGTCCAGAATCGCAAGCTGCGACGGATCCGCCCCCACCGCCACCGCGTTTCGGATCGCCTCGTCGATCGCCGCGATGCTCATCTCATACGGGTCTTGAATGTGCGGTGCCAGTCCGCAGGCGATCACTACCCCCTTGCTGCTCGTCAGCTTCGGACGGATCACCGCCGCATCCGATGGCCCGACCTGAAGCGGCCCGGTCAGCGGCTTGATCACCGTCCCACCCTGCACTTCGTGGTCGTACTGGCGGATGATCCAGTGCTTGGAGGCGATATTCGGATGGGCCAGCAGCGACAGCAGCCGATCTCGCAATGCGTCACTGCCGCCGCGCCCGCTGCCGGCAGCCGGCGCGGGTGAAACCGCCGGCACCCGGGAAGGCAGCACTGCTCGTCGCGTCGGCATCGGGATGCCATTGTGCAGGAACTGCATCGACAGCCGCCCAACCTCCACCCCGTCGTAATGAAGGATCAGCTCCGCATCCTCTGTGCCGAAATGCCCGATCACCGTTGCTTCCACATCCTCGCCGCGCGACAGCTCCAGAAGCTCATCGACCTTCTGTTCGGGCACGGCCAGCACCATCCGTTCCTGTGCTTCGCTGATCCAGATCTCATCGTAGCGCAGGCCGGCGTACTTCAGCGGCACTTTGTGCAGCTCGACAAACGCGCCGATCTTCTGGCCCATCTCCCCCACCGCGCTGCTCAGCCCGCCGGCGCCACAGTCCGTGATCGCGTTGAACAGATTGCGATCGCGCCCCTGGAGGATCACGTCGGCCATCTTCTTTTCGGTAATCGCGTTTCCGATCTGGACGGCGTGGCTGAACTCGTCGGCGTGGGTGTCGGTCAACTCAGCCGAGGAAAACGTCGCGCCGTGGATGCCGTCGCGTCCGGTCCTGCCGCCCATGACCACGATCGCGTCGCCGGGACGGGCCTCCTTGTGGATCCTGTCGCGCGGGATGATTCCCACGCAGCCGCAGAACACCAGCGGATTGCCGATGTAATCGTCGTGAAAGTAGACCGCGCCGTTGACCGTCGGAATGCCCATGCGGTTACCGTAGTCCCGCACGCCCGCCACCACCTGCTGAAGAATGCGCCTGGGGTGGATCACTCCGCGAGGAAGTTTGTCGGCCGGGTACTTCGGATCGGCAACACAGAAGACATCGGTGTTCGCGACCGGCCGCGCACCCAGTCCAGTGCCCAAAATGTCGCGAATGACCCCGCCGATGCCCGTGGCGCTGCCGCCGTAAGGCTCGATAGCACTGGGATGGTTGTGGGTTTCGACCTTGAAGCAGACCGCGTCGGTCTGGTCAAATGCGATCACGCCCGCGTTGTCCTTGAACACCGAGAGGCAGAACGGCTCCCCCGTGACACGTCTGTGCATCAGCTCCATTGTGCTGGCGAAGATCGTGTCCCTGATCAGGTTGGAGTAGCGGCGCAGCACGTTGCCGCGTTCATCGATCACCTCGACCGCGCTTTTGAGCGTCTTGTGGACGCAGTGCTCGCTCCACGTCTGCGCCAGCGTCTCCAGCTCGATGTCCGTCGGCTCGCGGCCACGCTCCCGGAAATAGCTCTGGATCGCCTTCATCTCCGCCAGCGAGAGAAACAGGTGCCCCTCGCGGCTCAGCTTCTTCAACTCGTCATCGGAAAGCTTCAGCAGCGGCACGTGGCGAAGCTGAAGCCTGTACTCATGCCCCGCGGGAAACCGCTCGGGAATGAATGGCTCGAAGTGGACAGATTCAATGACACCGTTGGCGAGGATGCGCCAGGCGATTCGCTCAAGCTCCTGGCGCGCGATCGGTTTCTCGAACACGTACGCGCGCCCCGTGCGCACCTGCTTCACGTCGATTCCCATATCGCGAATCGCCATCTCGGTCGATGCCGCCACCGGGTCCATCACGCCGGGCTTGAGGTGGATCTCGATTCGATTCGACGCGTTGGCGGCGACCGTCCGGCGGGCAGGGTCTGGCGCCTGGACAATGCGCGCTTCATCGACGATCGGGTCGGCCAGCAGCTCATGCGCGATCCGCCGGATCTGCGATTCATCGGCGTCGGTGTCGATCAGGAAAATGCGCAACATCCTGACCGGACCCGGATCGGGCCCGAACTCGGCGATCTGGTGCCGGACCGATTCCCCAAGCGGATCCACCCCGCCTTTGATGCCAACGTCGATGCGATGAATCATCGGGAGGATTCTAGCGGCCAGCGTTGGGGAGTGAAGTGGCCGAGGCTTTCACGAGGCCAGCAGCACGACCAGCACCTGCGCCGTCAACACGCGCAACAGCATCACCAGCGGGTAAACCGTCGCGTAAGACACCGATGGCGCATCCGAGCCGGTCATGTGTCCGGCGAACGCCAGTGCCGGCGGATCGGTCATGCTTCCGGCCAGCAGCCCACACAGCGTCAGGTAATTCACCTTGTAGAAGATGCGCGCGACCATGGCCACGAGCATGAGCGGCGCGAAGGTGATGATCGCCGCCAGACCCATCCAGTAGAAGCCGTCTCCCTGCGTGAGGGTTTCAAGGAACCGACCGCCGGAGCGGATCCCTACGCACGCCAAAAACAGCACGATCCCCAGCTCGCGGAGCATGAAGTTGGCGCTGGCAGGCATGTACCAGATGATCGGGCCGACGTTGCCGAGGCGGCTGAGCAGGATCGCCACGATCAGCGGTCCACCCGCCAGGCCCAGCCTCACTGCCGCCGGCACGCCCGGCAAGTGCAGCGGCCACATGCCCGCAACCACGCCCAGCGCGATCCCGATGAAGATCGGGATCACCTGCGGGTGGTTGAGCTGCTTGACCGAATCGCCCAGCTCCGCCGCAACCCGTTTGATCGCCTCCTCCTCGCCGACGACCACCACCGTGTCGCCGAACTGGAGCGGCGTGCCATGAGGCGGAAGCTCGACCTCGGCACGGGCAACTCGCGTGACGATCACGCCGAACCGCTGCGCCAGGTTCAGATCCGCCACCGTTTCGCCCAGCACATGCGGCTTGGTCACCAGGATTCGCCGGGCCGTGATGTTCCCGGGCAACTGCTTGACATCCACTTTGCTTTCGGCGCCGACGATCAGCCGCAGCGCCTCCAGCTTGTCGCGCGGCCCCACCGCGTGCAGCACATCGCCCAGGTGCACCTTCGTGTCGCGCATCGGCACGAATGTCCTGCCTCCGCTCATGATCCGCGAGATCACCACGCCTGATTCAGCCAGCGTCGGGATTCGCACCAGCTCCAGGCCATCGAGGTTGGGGTTTTTCACCTCGAGGTTGATGCTGGACAGCCGCGGGCGATCGCGCTCCAGCAGTCGCGCCAGCTCTTCGCTTTCAGCCTGCGGGTTGATGCGGAAGATCCAGCGCGTCAGCAGCATGGTGAGGATGATGCCGACGATGCCGAAGGGATAGGCGACGGCGTAGCCCATGCCCGGCAGAGCCAGGTCGGCCGGCTGGGTGCCGGACAGGTCCTTCAGCGCCTGCTGCGCCGCCGCCAGGCTGGGGGTGTTGGTCGTTGCGCCGGCGTACAGCCCCACCGCCGCCGGCAGCGGGACCCGGCCCCAGTACCATATCGCCACCGTCAAGACCGCGCCGGCGACGACGATCGCCCCCGCCAGCAGGTTCAGCTTCAGCCCCTGCCGTCGCAGCGAGGCGATGAACCCGGGCCCAACCTGCACTCCGATCGTGTACACGAACAGGATCAGCCCGAACTCGCGCGCGAACTCGAGGATTTGTGCGTTGATCTCGATCTGGGCGCGATGAAGAATGTCCCCCGCGGCAAGACCGCTGAACAGCACTCCGGCAATCCCCAGGCTCACGTTGAATACCCGGATACTGCCCAGTGCCAGACCCGTGCCCGCCACCAGACACAGAATCACCACTGCCTGCGCAACCGACTCGACAGTGACAAGCTGAATCAACCAGTTCATCGATTCCGGCCAGCGCTGAAAACGCAACACCCCCGCAAATGCCGGCGTCCGGTCGGCACTCAGCAAACGGCGAGTGGGCCTTGGCGGTCAGCGGGCCAGTTCCTTCGCCCGTTCGCGGGCTTCCTCAATCGCCCCGACGTACAGAAACGCCTGTTCCGGAAGGTCGTCCACCTTGCCTTCGCAGATCTCATCAAAGCTGCGGATCGTGTCGGCGATCTTCGTGTAATTGCCCTTCTTGCCGGTGAACTGCTCGGCCACGAAGAACGGCTGACTGAAGAACCGCTCGATCTTGCGGGCGCGGCTGACGATGAGCTTGTCCTCCTCGCTCAGCTCATCGATGCCCAGGATCGCGATGATGTCCTGAAGGTCGCGGTAGCGCTGGAGCATGTTCTGCACCTTGCGGGCCACGCGGTAGTGCTCTTCGCCGACGATCTGTGGATCCAGCGCGCGGCTCGCCGACGCCAGCGGATCCACCGCCGGATAGATCCCCTTGGCGGCGATGCTGCGCTCCAGGTAGATGAACGCGTCCAGGTGAGTAAAGGCGTTGGCCGGGGCGGGGTCGGTGGGGTCGTCGGCGGGCACGTACACCGCCTGCACCGACGTGATCGCACCGTGCTTGGTTGAGGTGATCCGCTCCTGAAGCTCGCCCATTTCCGTGGCCAGAGTAGGCTGATATCCCACCGCGCTGGGCATGCGGCCAAGCAGCGCGCTGACTTCCGAACCCGCCTGCGTGAAACGGAAGATGTTGTCGATGAACAGCAGCGTGTCGGCGCCGGTCTCGTCGCGGAAGTACTCGGCCATCGTCAGGGCGCTCAGACCCACGCGCAGGCGCGCTCCCGGCGGCTCGTTCATCTGCCCGAAGACCATCACGGTCTGGTCGATCACGCGTTTGCCGGTGTTGCCGATCTTGGCGTGCTGCATCTCCAGCCACAGGTCGTTGCCCTCGCGAGTTCGTTCGCCCACGCCCGCGAAGACCGAATACCCGCCGTGCTGTTGCGCGATGCGGGCGATCAGTTCCTGGATGACGACGGTCTTGCCCAGTCCCGCCCCGCCGAACAGACCCGCCTTGCCGCCGCGAAGGAATGGCGTGAGCAAGTCGATCACCTTGATGCCGGTCTCGAAGATTTCGGCCTTGGGACTCAGCTCGACGAATTCCGGTGGATCACGGTGGATCGGTCGGCGTTCTTTGACCTGAACGGGCCCAAGGTTGTCGATCGGCTCGCCCAGGAGGTTGAACACGCGACCAAGGATCTCCTTGCCGACGGGCACGGCGACGGGGCCGCCGGTGTCCTGGCAGGGCAATCCACGGCGCAGGCCGTCGGTCGAGCCCAGCGCCACCGCCCGCACGCGGCCGCCGCCAAGGTGTGAGGCCACCTCGCCGGTCAGGTTGATCCGCATGCCATTTTCCTGATGGTCTACCTTGATGGCGTTGTAAATCGCTGGAAGCTGGTCCTCCGGGAACTCGGCGTCGAACGTCGAGCCAATCACCTGCGTGATCTTGCCAGTCGCGGGCATGAGTCGCTCCAAGTCAGAAGGATGAAGGAGCAAGGCTCAGGGAGAAACCGAAGCGCCCTGCGCGCCCTCGCCTGTTTCTTCCTTGTGCCTTCATCCTTCATCCTTGGCTTCTGGGGCGTGGGATTGTAGTCATTCCCCCTACTCTCGCAACTGTGTCGCAGACGATCCAACGCCGCGGGTGGTGTGCCACGTGTTCGGCGGCGCAGCGGCGCGGGCAACTCGCGGCTCTGGCCCGGCTGACACGATTTGACACGCTCGGGGTCCGCCATTACCTTCGCCTTGCAGTTATGAGTTGGCCCGGAACGTTTTCGAGGATCGATTCTTGACTGCCAGCGTGATCATCCCGGCCCGCTTCGGATCCACCCGTTTTGCCGCAAAGATTCTCGCCTGTGATACCGGAAAGCCGCTGGTCCAGCACGTGGTGGATCAGGCCAGGCA
Source organism: Fontivita pretiosa (assembly GCF_050410795.1). Lineage (GTDB taxonomy): Bacteria > Planctomycetota > Phycisphaerae > Tepidisphaerales > Tepidisphaeraceae > Fontivita > Fontivita pretiosa. The sequence continues at coordinate 255,751 of NZ_CP191258.1, forward strand.
ATGTCGCAGAGTGCGTCAGGTAATCGTGGCGACCGACGATCAGCGGATCGTCGATGCCCTTCGGCCGTTCGGGACGAAGGTGGTCATGACGGCCGCCACCCACCAGAGCGGCACCGACCGCATCGCCGAAGTCGCACGCAACCTGGATGATCCGATCATCGTGAATGTGCAGGGAGACGAGCCGGAAATCGAGCCACAGACGATTGACGCGCTGATCGAGCGGCTGCAAACCTCCGACGACGAGATGGCCACTGCAGCCACGCCGCTGCCGGCGGAGGAGAATCCATCCAATCCCAATCTCGTGAAGGTTGTGATCAGTCCGTCGGGGTACGGGCTGTATTTTTCGCGTCTGCCGATTCCGTATTTTCGCGAGCCGATCACCCCCGGCACGCAGACGTATTATCTGCATCTGGGGATCTACGCGTATCGGCGCCAGTTCCTGCTGGAGTACGCGAGCTGGACGCCGACTCCGCTGGAACGCGCCGAAAAACTTGAGCAGTTGCGTGCCCTGGAACACGGCAGGTCAATTTATGTGTTGAAGGTCAGCCGGGCCGTTCACGGCATTGATACGCCCCAGCAGTACGAGGCGTTTGTCAGGCGATATCGAAGTCAACAGCAGGGTGGGCAATGCCCGCCTTAGCGCAGCGGTGGGCCGTGCCCACCGTCATTAAAACGAATACCATGACGCAGGAAGATCTTCTGGCCCGGATCGGGCAACAAACCGAAGAGACCGAGTTCTACACGCCGATGCCCGAGGGGTATCGGCCCGGACATCATAAGTACGTCATCGTCGTCGGCACCGTCATGTCCGGGCTGGGCAAGGGGATCTTCTCCTCTTCGCTGGCCAAGCTCCTGAAGGACAAGGGACTGAACGTGGCGCCGATCAAGATGGAGGGATATCTCAACATCGATTCGGGCACGCTCAACCCCTACCGCCACGGCGAAGTCTTCGTTCTGGATGATGGTATGGAGACCGACATGGACCTGGGCACGTACGAGCGGCTGCTCGACCAGGACCTGTCCGCCGCCAACTTCACCACCAACGGCCAGATCCTCTCCAGCGTGCTGAAAAAGGAACGCGAGGGCGAGTACCTCGGGCGAGACGTGCAGGTGATCCCCCACGTCGTCGGCGAGGTGAAGCTGAAGCTGCGCGAGCTGGCCGCCAAAAGTCAGGCCGACGTCGTGTTTGTCGAGGTCGGCGGCACCGTCGGCGACTACGAAAACGCCTTCTACCTTGAGGCCTGCCGGCAGCTCGCCTACGAAGAAGGCGAGAATTCAACGGTCTTTGTGGCTCTGACGTACGTGCTCGAGCCCGGCACGCTGGGCGAGCAGAAGTCCAAGGCGGCGCAGCTCGGGATCAAGCGGCTGATGGAGGTGGGAATCATGCCGCACATCATCGCCTGCCGCGCCAGCAATCCGGTCAGGGACAAGGTGCGTGAGAAGATTTCGATGTACACCAACGTGCCGATGCGCCGCGTGGTCTCGATGCACGACGTGGAGAGCATTTACCTGATTCCCGAGGCGCTGCGCGAACAGGGGATGGATCTTGAGGTGCTGACCCTGCTGAACCTGCACAGCCGCGTCAATCAGCGCCACGAGGATCGCGCCCGCGCCCGCTGGATCTGGTTCGTCGAACGCATCGGCAAGGCCACGCGCAGCGTCAATGTCGCCGTCACCGGCAAGTACACCGCCCTGCGGGATGCCTACGCCAGCGTGATCAAGGCCTGCGAGCACTGCGGCGTGCATCTGGGCGTCAACGTGCATCTGGACTGGCTGGACACCACCGAAATCGACGCCTCCAACGTGGCCGAGCGACTGCGCGACGCGCACGCGATCATCGTGCCCGGTGGATTCGGCGTCCGCGGCACCGAGGGCAAGATCGAATGCATCCGCCACGCCCGCGAAAACCGCATCCCATTTCTGGGGCTGTGCCTGGGCTTCCAGATGGCCGTCATCGAATACGCCCGCAACGTCTGCGGAATCCCCGACGCCAACAGCTCCGAATTCGATCCGAACTGCAAGAACCCGGTGATCGACATCCTGCCTGAGCAGAAGAAGATCGAAGGCCTGGGCGGCAACATGCGTCTGGGTGGAAAGGATATCGAGCTGAAGCCCGGCTCGCTGGTCAGCAGGCTGTTCGACAATGCCACGCGCATCCGCCTGCGCTTCCGCCATCGCTACGAGGTGGACCCGAAATACGTGCCCATCCTTGAAGAACATGGGCTGATTTTCAGCGGCAGGCATCCGACTCAGCCGATCATGCAGGTGCTGGAGCTGCCGCAGGCGATTCACCCCTTCTTTCTGGCCACGCAGGCGCATCCGGAGCTGACCAGCCGTCCGCTGCGGCCTCAGCCGATGTTCATGGGCCTGATCCGCGCCGCCATGACATTCGCTGAACAACAGCGTCGCCCGGAACCGCAAGCGGTGTAGGGCGACCGGGGCGACCTCATCCGCCGGGATGAACCCGCGCGGGCGGGCTGTCACGGCTCGCGGATCGTCCAGTAGTTCACTCGCTGCACGCTGCTCAGTTGGTAGGTCTGCTGGCCGTCGGCGCTGGCGTATCGTGTCATCACATGCAGTCGGTCGCGCGCCATCCAGTAGGTTCCCTGAAGCTTGCCTTCCACGAACAGCTCCAGCCTGTGGGCGTCTGCGTCCTGGCCGGCGTAACGCACCTCTGCCTGCACCGGCTGGAAGGCTGTTGCCCGATTGCTCTTCTGGTCGGGAAGCAGCAGGAGCTTGAGAGTCTGAGGATTGTCAAAGTCGAAACCGCGAAGCAGCAGCGGCAGGCTGTTAAATGCCGCCAGCGCCTTTCCACCGTCGCGCACCTGTCCGCTGACTCGCCCGGCCTCAGGCATGTAGCTGAACGACCAGTAATTCCATGATCGTCCCTCCGATCGTCCGTCGTTCGACTCCAGCAGGTACTGCTTGAAACTCGTGCCGCAGAATTCCTGGCTGGAGCAGTCCAGTCGCGTGAGCACCATCCCGCCGCTGGTCAGGTGCGCCGTCGTGAGATACTTGTAGTCGTAGTTGGGCGTGGGGATGACCTCGACCTGATTGAATTTCCAGACCTCGATGGTGCTGGTGCTGCGCTCGGCTTTGGTCAGGGTTGTCGTGTCGTGCAGCTCTTTGTTGGTGAAGAAAATCGCCTGATAGTCGCGCGGCTTGCCGTAGATCACGCGGGAAGCGGCGTAGACAGCCTTTTCCACCAGACCGTCGTGCCAGATGCGGTCAGATTGCCAGTCGTCAGCGCGTGCGAGATTTGCCAGCAGCAGCGGGCCAAAACAGATGCTACAACAGAGCAGCAGACGGCTCATAGAATAACTCCCGAAGGCCAGGAACCTGTGCTGGAATGCGGTTTGCACAGTTTCGCCTGGTGCGGCTGTAACCACCAACGCCGGAGACACAATATGCCAGGCTCACGCTATGTGGTGAAAAAAATCGGCGACAGGTATGTGCCCGTTCCGCAGGAGGATTCCGGCAATTGGGCCGCCTGGACGATCGGCGGCACCGTGCTGGCGGGAATCGGGCTGCTGCGACGCGGATTGCCCGGCTGGATTCTGGCGCTGCTGGGCGCGGGGATGATCTACCGCGGCGCAACCGGTCGCAATCCGCTGGCGGAGCTGTTTGCCAGCCCGGCACGGCCAGAACCTTTTCCGTCCGCACAGCAGCAGGGTCCGTCGCACCAGCACGACTTCGACGTCGATGCCGAGCAGAAACCCGCCGACGCGATCGACGAGGCGCTGATGGAGACGTTTCCCGCCAGCGATCCCCCCGCCCACACCGCCACCACCGCAACCGGATAGCTGCAATCGTGAGGGCACTTGCGACCAATCTGCGCGGCGATTCAGCCCGTCGCCCCGACAAGCTGCCGCTCGTAGAGTTGCTGATAGGTCTGGCAGGTTCGCAGCAATTCGTCGTGTCGGCCGCGACCGACGATCCGGCCACGGTCCATCACCACAATCGTGTCGGCGCTGAGGATGGTATTCAGTCGGTGTGCGATCACAAACGTCGTGCGCTCATGCATGAGCCGCTCGATCGCCGTCTGGATCAGATGCTCCGACTCAGCATCGACCTGGCTGGTGGCTTCGTCGAGGATGAGGATAGGGGCCTGCCGGAGTATGGCGCGGGCGATGTTGATCCGTTGCTTCTGCCCGCCGGACAGTTGCCCGCCCAGACCGTCAAGCGGCGTGTCGTATCCCAGCGGTTTTTCCATGATGAACTCGTGGGCGAAAGCGCGTCTGGCCGCGTCCTCGATCTGTTCTCGCGTGGCCAGGGGCAGGCCGTAGGCGATGTTCTGCGCGATTGTGCCCGGGAAAATGACGCTGTCCTGAGTGACGATGGCGATCTGCCTGCGCAGGCTGCGCAGCGTGACGTTGCGGATATCGATGCCGTCGATGGTGACCCGCCCGCGGTCCGGATCGTAAAACCGCGGCAACATCGCCAGCAGCGTCGTCTTGCCTGAGCCATTCCTGCCAACGATGGCGACGGAAGCGCCTTTGGGAACGACCAGATCCACATCGAGCAGGGCTGGACTGCTCGTGTTGGGATAAGAAAACGTCACGTGCTCGAAACGGACTTCACGCTGGATCGGCGGGAGCTTGATCAGCGTGTCGCGACGCACCCCCGCAAGCGTGGTGGCTTCGCCTCGACCGCTCAGTCGCGACGCCACGCGCGGGCGTTCAACCGGAACGTCCAGGGTTTCGAAGATGCGTGCCGCGGCGGCGTTGGAGCGCTGAATCACGTTGTTCAACTTGCTCAGTCGTCGCGCCGCCTCCCCGATCGTCACCAGGCACGCCATGATCAGCATGAATCCCGGCACATTCAGCGATTTGTCCACGAACATGAGGTAGGCGGCGAAGATGAGCACGCCGCCAGCGACCCACATCGCCGCCGTCTCCATGACCGGCGTGGAAATCGCCTCGTAGCGCGCCATCTTGAGCTGCTGTCGTCGCAGGCCGTCCATGATCGAGGCGTAGCGGCGGCGCTCGAAGCGTTCGGCGTTGGCGGCCTTGACCAGCCGGATTCCGCTGAGCGATCCTTCGATCTGTCCGAGCATGGCACTGCTGCTTTCCAGTGCTGCGCGGCTGGCACGACGCATCTTCTTGCCGAACTTTTTCATCACCACCGCCAGCACCGGCGCGAACAGGACGATGAACAGGGTCAGACGCCAATCGATCGCGATCGCCACCGCCATCGCCATCGCCGCCCGGATCGGCTCCAGCACACTCTGGCCCAGCAGGATTTTGAACCCGTCCTGAAGTCCCTGGCAGTCCTGAATCAGCCGGCTGGTGACATCGCTGGTGCCCTTGAGCCCGAAAAACGCCAGGGGGATGTGCAGCACGTGGTCGTAAAGCCGTTTGCGGATGTCGTTGACGGCGTTGATGGCTGCCAGGTCGGAGAAGAATTCGTGGAAGAAGCGAAAGACATTGCCGATCGCCGCCAGTATCGCGATCGCAAGGAACAGGACCGCGATGGCCCCGACCGGGTGGGTCGGCACGTACGACGCGGCGGTGCGCGCCAACTGCCAGTACCACGCCGGCGGAACACCCGGGCTGAGGGGAATCTGCGATTCGACCCACTGCTGCACCGACTGGCCCTGAATCAGAACCTTGAGGATCGGATAGATGGCGCCCAGCCCCGCGGTCATGATCCCGCCGGTCAACACGGCGCAGCAGACGGAGATGATGACCAGTCGCCGGTAAGGCCCCAGGAACCGGCAGGCGCGCCGGAAATCCCTGTGCTTGCCCTGTTTTGCTCGGCCATTCCAACTCATGTTTCAGGGGTCTGATGGACGATAAAAGAATTTATCGGACTTTGTTCGACAACGCTGTATATATACCCGCAAGCGGCTGTAAGGACGAATCACGCTAGACCCAGGACATGTCCCCCGCCATTCCGTTATCCTCGCCGGATATCACGCAGCGCGAGATCGACGCGGTGATCGATGTGCTTCAAACGCCGACGCTGTCGATCGGCCCGAAGATTCAGGAGTTTGAGCGACACGTGGCGCGGATCGCCGGACGCAGGCATGCGGTGGGCGTATCCTCAGGCACGGCCGGCCTGCACTGCGCCATGCTCGCCGCGGGCATCGGCCCCGGCGATGAGGTCATCACCACCCCGTTTTCGTTCGTGGCATCGACCAATTGCATCCTGTATGTCGGCGCCACCCCGAAATTCGTCGATATCGATCCTAAAACGCTGAACCTGGACCCCGATCAGCTACCGCGTGCCTTGTCGCCCAAAACCAAGGCGATCGTGGCGGTGGAGGCCTTCGGGCATCCCGGGGGCATGCCGGAAATCGAGCGTTTCGCCAGACAGCACGAGCTGATCCTCATCGAAGATGCCTGCGAGGGCTTCGGCGGCAGGATCGGGCAGAGGCCCATCGGCTCGTTCGGTCGCGCCAGCGTGTTCGGCTTCTATCCCAACAAGCAGATCACCACCGGCGAGGGCGGGATGATCGTCACCGACGACGACACCCTGGCCGAGTTGTGCCGAAGCCTGCGAAACCAGGGCCGTGACGGGATGGGCTGGTTGTCGCATCAGCGGCTGGGATACAACTATCGGCTCAGTGAAATCAATGCCGCGCTGGGCGTGGTGCAATGCGAGCGGATCGACGAGATCCTGGAGCGCCGTCGCCGGGTGGCACACGAATACATGTCGCGGCTGATGGACAATCGCTATTTGATCCTGCCGACGCTTCAGCATGACACGCACATGAGCTGGTTTGTGTTCGTGGTGCGGCTCAGCGATCTGTTTGAGCCGGGAGATCGGGATCAGGTCATGCGCGCGTTGCGATCCGAGGGCATCGGCTGCAACAACTACTTCCCGCCGATTCACCTTCAGCCGTACATCTCGGAGCGTTTCGGCTTCAAGAACGGGGATTTCCCGATTTGCGAGTACGTCTCCTCGCGCACGATCGCGTTGCCGTTTTTCAGTCGGATGACCCGATCGCAGATTCATCGCGTCTGCGACGTGCTGGAAAGCGCGATGGAGCGTGTGCTGACCGGTCGGCGAGAGCGGCTCTGACCGCCTCGACTATGTGTCAAATTGTCATGCAGCAAACGTTTGCTCTCGTGTTTTTATGGCACGCCCTGATTCGCCATCAGTGGTTTAATCGCCGGCCCTTTTTGTCGATTTTCCGGACAGCGAGTTGACATTCATTCGGATGAAGATAGGCTACTTGACGTGTCGGGGGCACTCCCCGAAGAAGGTTCCCCCCCTCCTTCTTCACCCCCCGACACTTGCCATCATCCGATATGATCTGAGAACCCGCGGCCATCGTCGCGGGTTTTTTTATTTCTGCCGCCGCAGCTTCGTTACCCGCCCGGTTGAAATCCACTCCGCAACGTACAAGTCCCCTCGCGAATCCACGCAGCACGCGTGCGGCGAGTTGAACTTCCCGGGCTGAAGCTGGTCCTGAATATTCGGCCAGCCCTTTGTCCGCGGCGCGTCGGGATTGTCGCCCAGATGTGTGATCAGCTTGTCGTCGCGGTCGAAGATCGTCACCCGCGCATCCAGATCTGGGATGTACATGTCCTGCCCGAACTGGAAGAAGCAGCACGGTCGGCGAAGCTGGTCGGTAATGAAGCCGACGTGCTGCCCGTCGAGCGTGAACTTCTGGATGCGATTGTTCCCGCGGTCGGCCACGTAAAGCACCGGGCGCGATCGATCTCGCGTATCCACCCACCCGCCGTGCGGGCACTTCAGCCTGCCCGGTTCCGAGCCTTCGCCGCCGAACGAGTCGATGTACTTCGCGTCCGGACCGTAGCGATGGACCCACGGCTTGCCATAGCCGTCAAAGACGTAGAACGTCCCATCGGGCGCGACACATACGTCCGTCGGGTTGAACTCCGACTCGCTGCGATAAATGTCCGGCCGCGGCGGCGCGCCCATCCGCCAGATTTCCCGGCCCTCCAGCGTCGTCTTCACCACCAGATGCAGCACGTGATCGGTGAGGTAGAGGAACTCGCCTTGGCGCTCCTTCGAGAGAAACAGCCCGTGTGCGCCATCCTTGAATTCGGCGCCCCACGAGCTGATGAACTGCCCCTCACGGTCGAACACGCACATGGCATCAGGGCTGGTGTTGAAGATGTAGACGTTGTCGCGGGCGTCGGTCACAACGCCGTGCGTCTTGCCGAAGGCCCTGCCCTCAGGGAGCCTGGCCCATTTGCCGTCCCATTCGAAACGATGCGCACCGCAGCCGAGAGTCATGATGTTCCTCCTTCCAGGGAAACGACGCTGCTGAGATACGCAGCATACAGAGTCTGCGACGCGAATACGACCGCCAGGTGCGATTGCGCAATCACGCAAACAAGCTGGTGGGCGTTGCTGCCGACGCCGGTCACGGAATCCTGGCGGCGTTCGTTGCGTGACGGGTGCCTCGCGCGGCCATTCTCAGTGTCTGAAATGCCGTTGGCCGGTGAAGATCATCGCGGCACCGGCCTTGTTGACCACGTCGATGGTCTCCTGGTCGCGCATGGCGCCGCCGGGCTGGATGATCGCCGTCACGCCTGCCTCCAGCAGAAGCTGCGGGCCGTCGGGGAAGGGGAAAAACGCATCGCTGGCGGCGACGGCGCCTCTGGCGCGCTCGGCGGCCTTGTATACCGCGATCCGCGCCGCGTTCACACGATCAACCTGCCCGCCGCCGATCCCCACCGCCATCCGGTCTTTAGCGATGACGATCGCGTTGCTCTTGACGTGTTTGCAGGCAATCCATGCGAGCTTGAGGTCGCGCAGCTCCTGAGCGGTGGGCTGACGGCTGGTGACCAGCTTCCACGACGCCTCGTCGATGCCGAGCAGGTCGCGCTGCTGTGCGAGGAATCCTCCGACGATGCGATGCATCATCAGCTCGTTCGGATCGAACGTAGCCGCCGCCGAGTGCGCTGTGCCGCGGGCAAGCGGCCCAACCTCCAGCAGCCGCACGTTTTTCCATCGGGAACGCAGCAGCCGAAGCGCATCCTCGTCAAAACCGGGCGCGACGATCACCTCCAGCAGCTTGTCGATGCCGGTGATGGCCTCGGCGGTGGCAAGATCGACCGGCTTGTTCAGCGCCACGATCCCGCCGAATGCTGCCAGCGGATCGCCGTCGTAGGCATTCCTGAAGGCGGTGGGCAAGTCGTCGGCGGTCGCATAGCCGCAGGGCGAGGCGTGCTTGACGATGCACGCCGTCGGCGTGTCCAGTTCCTTCACCGCGTTCAGCGCCGCGTCGGCATCCAGCAGATTGATGTACGACAGCGCCTTGCCGTGAAGTTGTTTGGCGAAGGCCACCGACGCCTCATTCGGCTGCCTGCCGACCAGCAGCGTCGCCTTCTGGTGCGGGTTTTCGCCGTAGCGAAGGTCCAGCGCCTTGTGCAGGTTCAGCACCAGTCCGGCGCTGTCCAGCCCGCCGGCGCTGGCCAGGTAATTGGCGATGTACGAGTCGTACTCCGCCGTGTGCGCGAACGCCTGCTGCGCCTGCTTGAGCCGGTGCTTGCCGCAGCAGCTTCCCCCATGCTCGCGAAGGTCGCCCAGCACCTTCTCGTATCGATCCGGCGAAGTGACGACCAGCACCCAGCGGTGATTCTTGGCCGCCGAGCGGATCATGGCCGGCCCGCCGATGTCGATGTTCTCGATTGCTTCCTCGAACGTGACATTCGGCTTGCGGATGGTCTGCTCGAAGGGGTAGAGATTGATGCAGACCAGGTCGATCGGCCTGATGCCGTGCTTTTCCATCGCCGCCACATGCTGGGGATTGTCGCGTTGGGCCAGCAGCGCGCCGTGGATCGCCGGATGCAGCGTCTTGACTCGCCCGTCCATCATTTCGGGAAAACCGGTGAGCTGCGACACATCCGTTACGGGCAATCCGTGGTCACGGAGAAACCTGGCCGTGCCCCCGGTGCTGATCAACTCAACGCCAAACTCCTTGTGCAGCGCCGTCGCAAACTCCGCCAGTCCCGTCTTGTCCGAAACCGACAGCAGGGCGCGTCGAATGGGAACCAGATCCGCCATAGGGCGATAGAGTTTCGCCATCCGGCGACGAATCGCAAGCCAGGGCGTGTTGCTGGCCGGCGTGGCGGGAGACGCGGGCCGGCGGCGTCACTCCACTGTCACCGTCAGTTCGGCGCCGTTGCGCGGAAGCTGCGTCCGTGTGACTGTGGTTCGTCCATCGACACTGGCGCTGACTTCGTATTCGCCGCAGAATCCCCGCACCAGCGCCTGCCCGCTGTGGTCGGTTGTGGCCGTCGCGTCGGTCTTCCACTGTCCGTGAACCAGGTCGATCCACACCTGCCCGTGCGGGCGAAGTTGCCAGTTGCTGTCGAACAGCGCGGCGTCCGGGCGCCAGTGCCGGCCTTCCCAGAAGCCCCACAGCATGATCCCATGCACATTGGGATGCGAGAGAACCGCTGTCAGATAATCGCGCATGAAGTCGGCCTGAAGCTGGCGGTCGGAGATGTTGATGCTCAGCTCGGTCGACTCGATGGGAAGTCCGAACTCACTGAAGCGATCCAGGATCTTGAGCATGTGTGCCGGCGGAGTGACATCCAGCCCGAAGTGCGACTGGATCCCGATGCCGTCGATCGGCGCGCCGCTGTCGATCAGGTAACGGATGGCGTTGTAGAAATGATCCTGGTGCTGGCGGTTGGTCCCACCGGCGCACAGAATCTCATAATCATTCAGGAACAGCTTGCACTGCGGATCGGCCTGGCGGGCGAGCTGGAACCACTCGATCATGACTTCGGTCCCCAGGATGTCCATCAGGTCGTGGTTGTTGTACGGTTCGTTGATCACATCCCAGTGGATGAGCTGGCCCCTGAAGTGGCTGACCAGCTCGCTGATGTGGGCGGCGGCGCGGCGGCGCAGCTCCGGCGGATCGTTCTCGTAGTTCCTCAGGTCGCGTGGCAGCCAGCGCCAGCTCGGCCAGATCAGGCAATGCCCGCGGATGGCGATATTGCGCTCTCGAAGCCAGCTCACCGCCTCGTCCACCCGCGGTGGCACGCCATAGTACGTCTGCGGCCATTTCATGTCGTTCTCGAAGACCGCCCGGTTGAACAGCCGCTCGAACGTCTCGCGATAGATACGGTTGTCCGGATCCGGGCCGAGCAGTTCCTCGGCATCGACCGCCGAGCCGAAGCCGAAGGCATGACGCAGCATCCTGGCACGCACCTGCGCGCCGGGGATCGGCCGGCCCGATGCGTCCTGCACCTTCACCCGCAAATCGCCTTTGCGAATCTGCTCGATCCGCTGCTGCGCAGCGGCGCGCCAGTCGGCGTGGTCCTCGCGGCCAGCGTAGGTGATGCGCGTGCGCGGAAGCTCGTCCACGCTCACCGACTTGCCGTAGTTGATCAGCTCCAGTCCCCCGATCTCGATCGTCTGTCGCTCAAAGCCCAGCCGGAAGCAGACCTGCGCATCGCCCGGGCCGTAATCACGCAGCGCGCGGAACGGCACCTCGTACTGCTGCCAGTGACTGTTGCCGCTGGCGCGCACTTCCACGCACTTGTCCCAGCCGGGTCGGGCCAGCTCAAACAGAAAGGTCGTGAACCCTTCACCTGTCTTGGATTCGATGCAGCGGATCCAGAACCTGGCCAGCAGCACGTCGCCGGCCTTGATCGTGCCTGCCAGGGGCGCGCGGATCTGCACGTTCCATTCCGTGCGTGCCGTGGCGCGGGTCTGGGCGCGCAGCGCCTGCTTGAAGGGCTGGCCCTCGACCGGCACGACGCTCAGCCGCCCCAGCGACTGCTCAGCGCCGTGCAATTCGAACTGCCCCAGCCGAACCGAGCCCACTTCCAGCCTCAGCACCGGGCGCGTCCGGGAATCATTCACAGTTGTAGACATAAAAGTGCACTCCAGGAACCGCGCAAGGCGATGGCGTTTGAGACCCCCTGCCTCGCGCCACGCGCCTGACCAGGTCACGGAAACGCCGGCGACGACGAGATGTTCTTCAGGGGAACATTGATGTACTTGCGCAGGAAATTGGTCACATCAGGGTCATCAGGCCTCTTGTTCTTGTTGTACTTGAAGCTCTCGACGTGGAAATCCGCCATCAGCACGTTTGCCCCCGTGTCCTTGAAATGGCGGAAGCGGATCGTCTGAGTGTTGTAGATGCTGTCGGTGTTGGCCATCTTGACCGGGTCGGCCTCGTTGGTCTGCGCCAGCATGTTGATGCTCTTGCCCGGATCGAGCTTGCCCTCGCCTTCCAGCAGATAGCTGTCCTGTCCGTTCCACCCGTACAGCGCGCCGTGGTCGATGTGCCCGGCCACGGGCGTCTCCCAGCGCACGTGCCAGATCGCCGGGCTGGTCGACGTCGGCCAAGGCTCATAGGCCAGCGGCGCGTCGAAGATCAGTGCCTTCTCGGCGGCGTTGGAAATCTGCGACAGCTTCCAGTTGCGCAAGTACCCCTTCTTGCCGCCGGAAACCGCACCCGGCCCGACAACGCCCGCGGCGGGGAACATCCCATCCGGCGATGCGCCACCCACGTAGGGCATGATCCGTGGATGGCACATGTAGTGCACAGTGGCCGACGAGGTCTGCTGCGTGGTCGAGTCGGTCGGCGCCGACGGACACTGGAACGCCTCGCGCAGGCGGGCGACGTTGCCTCCGCCCGTGGCCGCGTCGATGAAGTTGCCCCCGCTGCGACTGGACATCACGTTCTGAAGCAGCAGATTCCACCGCGTGGCGCGGCTCTGATAGTTGACGCCCGGCGGAACGTAGGACGAGCCGTCGGACCGCCGGTCAACCCCCGACCAGGTTCCGTACGGAAGAACCCCGCGGTTCAGCGACGCATACGTCGCCAGCGCCTGACCGATCGATCGGAGGTTCGCCTGGCACTTGACGTTGTTGGCCGATTCGCGCGCCCGACCCAGCGCCGGCAACAGAACGGAGATGAGCACCGCGATGATGCCGATGACCACCAGAAGCTCCACGAGCGTAAAGCCACGGCCACGGACTGGTGGTGCGTGTCGTCGGCGTTGCAGTTGGCGATACCACATGGCGCGACCTCCACAAAACGGGTTTTTGGATCTCCCGCCTCCGGTCCAACAGTCAGCACCTGTCGGCGCGGCGGCGGCGAGGCCGACGCAGCGAACAGGCCACACCCAAGAGCGCACCCAGCGATGCAGGTTCCGGAATAACTCCCGCCTGCACCGCCCGCAGCGCCGCCAGGTACTCACCACCGAACATCCGGGCATGCTCGGCGATCAGCGCCTCGGCCAGAGGACCAGCCTGATTCACATACGCGTTGTCGATCAGGGCATAGTCCGTCGCGTCGATCACACCCGAGTAGTCAAAGTCCCCGTTGATCCAGCCACTGAGACTGTTGACGTACCCGTTGTCGATCAGCGAGTAGTCGGTGGCGTCGATCGAGCCACTGAGGTCAGCATCCCCGAAGTAGGTGAACTTCACCAGCACCTCCGTGCCGACCAGGCCGCTGACACCGGCGAAATCGGTGTAGATCGGCCCGCTGCCTCCCACCTGAGCCAAGTCATTCAGCACGACGCCCAAGCCATACAAGAAGCTGCCGGCGGTGGTGTTCTGGACATTGGCCTGCGTGCTGCCGATGCCCGGGCCAAGCCAGTCGAAGTTCCCGCCGTTTTCAAGGGCGGTCTTGATCTGCGCCGTGGCGGTTGCCAGGCTGCCGTTGTTGATGATCAGGCTGTTGTTGTTCAGGTCGAGCCGGGCGGCCGGGTCGATCACCAACGCATCCACCCGCGTCGTGCCCGTAGCGCTGTTGGCCGTGGGCTTGGTGCTGATTCGCAACTGCCCGGCGGCGACGGTGAGCGTGCCGGTATTGATCTGCTGGAACTGCGCCACGCCGGTGCCGGCCTTGTTCAGCGACCGCCCGGCCGGGGTCGCGATCACCGGCCCGGTGAAGTTCAGCGTCGCCCCGCCGGCCACCGTCAGGAACAACCAGTTGTTCAGCGTGATCGGCGCCGCGATGGTGTGGCTGCCGGCGCCGGCGATGATCGAGGGCGCGCCATTGCTGGCCTGCATCGTGATCGTCGCGCCCGAGAGCGTGTATCCAATCGTGCTGGAGAACGTCATCGTGCCGACGGTCTTGGGACTGTCGACCGTCACGGCATAGCGGTTGGACGCAACCGATCCGAAGTTGGCCGAGTGATCCACGCCGTTGGGCACGCCGCCGCTCCAGTTGCCCGCCACCGACCAGTTGCCGTCCACGTCGCCCGTCCAGTTGGTGCTGACCGCCGACGAGCTCACGCTCAGGTCGATCGACGTGTTGGCGGTGTTGTTGATCAGCGTCAGTGAAAACCCGCTGACAACCGAGGTAGCCAGCGCGAAGCGGGCGAACAGCGGATCGGTCAGTGCGGTTCCGGCGTAATCGACGAGCGTGAACGTGCCCGCGCTCATTCCGCCGATATCCGTGATGTTGAAGTTGACAGTGCCGGTCCAGGGGTTGGAGTTGTTGGCGTTGACGGCAAATCCCAGCCCGTCGGGCGCGGTGACGATCAGCCGGTCGGCGCCCGAGCTGCCCAGCTCGAAGTTGAGGTTCACCGACCCGCTGCTGACGTTGACGCTGCCGAATACGAGCTGGTCAACCGTGAGCGTGCCGATGCCGTTGGAGCCTGGGGAGATGTTACCGGCGTTGTAGACGTTGACTCGTGCGTTGATCGTTCCGTTGCCACCGAGCACCGCCCCGCCTGCCACCGTGTAAGTCCCCCCGCCGCTGTGCGTGCCGTTGACGATGAGCCGGCCGGCGTGGATGTTGGTCACACCCGAGTAGCTGTTGTTGCCCGTCAGCGTCAGTGCGCCGTCGCCAAACTTGTTCAGCGCCCCCGATCCGGAGATCGCGCCGTTGACAACGAGGTTGGATTGAGGCGGCGCGACGCGCACCGAGGTGTTGTTGTTCAGCGCGACCGGCGCGTTGATCACGTGAGTCACATTCGTGCTGGTGCCGCCGTTGACGTTGATCCACGACTGCCCTGCGGCCGACTCCATAGTCAGCGTGCTGCCGGCGAAGGTGTAGGGCGTTGGGCTGGCGATCGTCAGCACACCGACAGTCTTGCCGCTTTCGAGGTTGACGGTCTGAGCGGCGGCAATCGAGCCGAAGTTCGCGACGGCGTCGGCGGCATTGGGCGCGCCGCCGATCCACGGGCCCGTGCCCCAGTTGCCGCTGGAAGCGCTGTTCCAGGTGCTGGTCGCTACCGTGCCGACCTGGAATCCGCCCAGCATCGTCCAGGATTGCGATCCGCCGGCATAGCCGTTGGCCCATTCGTAGAACGTGACGCTGCCACTGGCGTCGGCGGTCACTTTGAAGGTGCTGGAGTAGGCGTATTCGTTGGCCGGCGGGACCGGGCCTTCCCAGGTGATTCTCGGCCCCAGAATCGAGGAATTGAGCGGCTCCGGCGGGTTCATGAAGATGAAGCCGTCGCCGGTGTCGGTGTAGCCGTAGGGTTGTGGGTTGGCGGCGCCAAAGATCATCTGCCCGGAGCTGAACGGGTCGTACGCAAATCCGGTGAAGCTGTAGGTCTGATTCGGATCCAGCCCGGAAATCGTGATCACCAGCGGATTGGAGCCAAGTCCCAGGGCAGTATCCCGCTGTGCAAACAGCGAGTCGCGATACATATCGCCGAAATTCGCGGTGCCGCTGGGCGTGCCACGGTCGCGGCTGTTCAGCGAAATCGCCTGCGTGCCGGCGGCGATGCTGACGGTGATGGCACCGGAGGCGACGGAACCGGTGCTGAAGGTCTTGCTGATCGGCGTGGAGACCCCGGCGTTGACGGTGGGGTAGCCGCCGTGATTACCCGATGGCGATCCGCCGCCGGTCATCGGCAACTGCACGCCATCGCCACCCTGCGTCAGCGTTCCGCCCCAGGGCGACCAGGTGAAGCTGGTGCCGAGCACGGGGCTGAAGACCGGCTGGTTGGCCGTTCCGTCCCAGCCCAGGTTGGTGGCGTTCTGCGAGAGGATATACCCGCCGTTCAGATCGACCGAGAGGAACGAGCCGGTCTGAGCATTGGCCAATGAACCTGCGGCGACCGCACCCACCGCGGCGGCCAACAGCGCGCCAACCCTGCCGGCCCGGCCTGACTTGCTGCTGCGCTTGAGCATAACGAACCCTCCTCAAAAGATGTCCGACTGCCAGAAGCCACCGACGCGATCAACCGGTGAGCCGACGTGCGACGAAGCAACGCCGTTCACCAATAGGTAAACGATTACGTATTCTTACCGAACCCGTCGGACCTGTCAACGAAAATCACAGAATCCAAACCCGGCCCAAGCCACACCCCCGCCGCGCCGGCACACGCATGCTGCTGGCTCGCGCCCGCTCTGACCGGCGCGCAAACGGCTTGGTGGCGGAGGCTTGGGTAGGTGCAATGCGCCCAACCGTTCGCACGCGCGCGTGGCGGCGGATCGCTGGCTTGCCAGTGCGTCGGCCCGTATTATTCCGCATCATGCTCTGTGCGCAGGTTGAATCGGTCGTGGAATCCCAGGTTCACTGGTGGGTCGCCGCCGTGATCGTGTTGCTGGGACTGCTGGTCTATGGCTTTGGTGACTTGAAGCGCTTCAGTCTCAAGCGTGCCTGGGCCGTCTCCAGCGTGTGCTTCGCCGAGTCGATCCGGCGAAAGGTGCTGTGGATCACGCCACTGGCCATCCTGGGGGTGATCGTCGTCTCGCAGCTTCAGAAGCCGATCGACGAGCAGGACGCAATTCGCCAGACCATCAAATTCAGCCTTTTTGCCACCGGGATGGTGGTGACGATCACCGCGATCATCCTGGCGTGCACCAACCTGCCGCGGGAGATCGACAATCGCGTGATCTACACCGTGGTGACCAAGCCGACGACACGGCTGGAGATCGTGGTCGGTAAAGTGCTGGGTTTTGCGCGGGTGTCGGCGGCGATCCTGCTGATCATGGGGGTCTTCAGCTTTCTATACCTGCACGCGCGGGCCTGGAGCATGCGCCGGGACATCGTCGCCCGGCTGGAAGCCGGCGCCGTCGATTCGGCGTCCAGACCAACGCTGGAGTACTGGGCGGCGGCCGGACTGCTCAATTCCCGCACGATCGAGCAGCCTGACGGACTGGAGGTGCTGGCGCGTGAGCCTGTGGCGGGCGAGACGCGCAAGTGGTTCTTCGGCTCGGATGAGGGCGAGATGCTCGTACCGTTTGCGATCTCCGAGCAGGCGCTGATTCCTCCCGGCGCCGAGGGCGCGCCGCCGGGGGCCGCCGGGCTGTTCGTGCATGTGCGAGTGGGGTTTGGCGCCAGCCGTTATGTCGATCAGTCGCAACAGGAGCAGCAAAGTCAATCGGACCTGCCGCCAGGAATCGCTGCGCCGAGCACCGCGACCACTGCGCCCGACGCGACGTCCACAGGATCATCCACACCCCGCACGCCCCAGACTGCTCAGCTCGCTATTCAGATCCTCGATCAGAACCTGAACAGCTTGGTCGATCCCAGGCAGCTCAACAACGGCCAGGCGATCACGCTGAACGATCCCAGCGGGCAATCCGCTGCAATAGTCCATATCCCCCCGGAGTTGATGGGCAACCTGCTGAAGACGCGGCGGCTGTATGTGAACCTGACGGGCATCAGCAGCGGGGTGGAGTACTTTGTGGACACGAGCAGCGATGCCAACGACCCGCTGAGCCATCCGGTGTGCCTGATCGTGCCCAGCGTCTCGCCAACGGTCCAGCCGAACATCATCGCGCCGATGCCGATCGAAAGACCCGACGGGCGGATCGAGCCGGCCCGGCCACTGCTGCGGGCGCGCAGCGGAACCTACGGTCAGCAGCTTCGCGGCGGTCCGCCGGATCGCTCGCCAGTGGCGATTTACAAGTTCCGTGATGCGGCGCCGGCGACAGTGGGCGTGCAGGGTGTGGCCTTCGAGCTGCGCGTGGGGATCGAACGCAGCAGCGACGATGACGCCAACGCCGAACCCACGCGACTCCAGATCACCGTTGTCGATCCCTATAACCCCGAGATTCGCTCCACGCCCGTGCTGGTCTATCCGGAGAACAATCGCACCGCCTACTTCAACCTTCCGGCGCCACAGACGAGCGGCGGAAACTTCGATGTCTACATTCGCAATCTCACCGAACACCACTACGTCGGCCTGCTGCCCGCTTCCCTGTCGATGATCTCCTCCGTCGAGAGCTTCGACTGGAACCTGGCCAAGAGTCTGCTGATCCTGTGGATGCTCTCGGTGCTGGTGGTGATCATTTCGGTGTTCTGCAGTACGTTCCTTTCCTGGCCGATCGCGATCGTGCTGACGCTTGTGATCCTGCTTGGGCACTGGGGCGTGATGCAGCTTGGGGATGCGACAGCGCCGGGAATTGGCAACCTGGTCGCCACCGACCTGGGCTTCCGCGAGGCCAGCCAGGCCAGGGTCGTCAGCGCCTCGGTGGAAGCGATGGCGCGACTGCTCAACGCGCTGTCGAAGGTGTTGCCGGACATCGGGCAGTTTTCGGCGATCGAAGACATCGAGCGCGGCGTGACGATTTCCGCCGCCAGGCTGCTGTCTCCGCTGGCAGTCCTGGGCGCGTTTGGACTGCCGATGATGGTGTTGAGCTATGTTTTCCTGAGGAACAAAGAGGTCGCGCCGTGAACCGCACCAGCAGATTGCCGATCGTCGTCGTGCTCGTCGTCTCGCTTGTGGTGGCCGTGCTTGCCAGGCAGTGGTCGGCGGTGGCGCGCATGTCGTCCGGCTCCGGCATGGTCGCCACCGCGACGGCCAGATCCTCCGCCGCGGGGTTGGCGCGCATGAACAGCTACGCTCTGGCGCTGCTGCTGGGCGGGCTGCGCGGTCCGCTGGTCATGATCCTCTGGCCAAGCTCCGAGGAACAGAAGGCCCGCAAGCAACTGGAGGATTTCGACACCAAGATCGAATGGATTCGTCTGCTCCAGGCCGAGTTCGACACGGTGCACATCTTTCAGATCTGGAACAAGGCGTACAACATTTCGGTGCAGATGGCGAACCTGGGCAACAAGTATCGCACGATTCTGGATGCCCTGGACTACGCCCGCAGCGTGGACGCCGAGCGCCCGAACAACATCAACATCCTGACGGCGATCGGGCAGGTCTATTTCGACAAGCTGGGCAACAGTGCCGAGAAGGTTTACTACCGCCAGCGGATCCGCGAGGAGTCGATGGCCCGCCAGGACCAGGTGCGCGTGACGATCCCGCCGCAGAAGCGAGCCCTGCTGACGGAGCTGGCGCTGGCGCACGGAGTTCCACGAAGGCGAATCAGCTTCAGCACGCCCTCCGGCGGCGCGGAGGCGGGCAGTGTCTCGATTACCCTGCCCAAGCCGATTGTGGAAAAAATCCGTGCGGAGATTGAGGGGCCGGGAGTCAGCTTCCAGGATCGCCCGTACATGCCGCAGGATCGCCGCGGCCCCGGCTGGCAGCGCACCGAGCTGGATCCGCTGCTGGATGCCAATGGGAACCTGCTGCCGCAGTTGCTGGAACCGCGCGTTCCGCGCCCGCCGTCGCTGCCGGCCAATTCCGACTGGCAGGACGGCAGCGAGCTTCAGTACCTCAGGCGATTCGAGCCATTCCCCTACGGGGTCTCGCCGTTCGCGCTGGCGTACAACTACTACAAGCGCTCGCAGGTTCTGATGGAGGTCAACAAACAGAAACACGCACAACTCAGCGATCTGGTCATCGACAGCCGGCCGGCACTGGCCCTGAAAAACTGGTCGGAGGAGGAGTGGGAACGTGGTCGGCGCGCCGAGCTGGAGGCTTTTGCGCTTCGCATCCCGTCCGAACGCCTGGATATGGAGCTTCCGACGGCCGGGCTGAAGCTCGACGCCCCGATCCCCCGCCGCGCGCCTCTAGATGAAGCCATCTACAGCTACCGCCGCTCCGCCGAACTGGTCCTGGACGCCATCACCGAATACGAGCGCCACCTGGCCAATGACAAGACCAACCTGAGCACCTACGAATCGCACATGGACGGACTTCGCGCGCAGCGTGCTCTGACGTTAGGCGATCACCATTACCTGCGGGCGATGGATGCACTGAATCCGTCAGACCAGCAGCGCGCCGAGCAGATTCAACTGGCCAGGCAGAACTACCGGGATGCGGTTCGCCTCAATCAGTTGATGGTGCTGCGGTATTTCATCACGGAAGACATCGCGCAGCGGCTGTTCCCGCCGGGCGTGACCCGCGCCAACATCGCTCAGAAGAACCTCTCATCCGAGCAGATCGAACAACTCTGGAACGGCGTGGCGGCAGTGGTGGGCAGTAACCCCAACACCTTTCAGCATGGCGATGAGTGGATCGAATTCTCCAGATATGTAGACCGCGCCAAGACGCGATTGGGCAACCTGCCGAGTCTGTAAGCCAGTTTGCGCTGCGATCGTGGATGGGTGAGTTTGGGTTATTTCGGTACTGTTTGTCCGCTGGGCAGTTGTTGCCACGATGCCGTCATCGCCGAGCTGTCTGTCGAGCCTCTGCGGATTGCATATTCCCCTGAGCCTATGGATAATCCCCGCTCGCCAGCGCCAGGCACCGCGGCTTGCGGCGCGCGGAGAGAGTTCACACGCCGCGGTCGCTGCGACGCGACTGGCCTAGCACACACCGGGCAACGACGGCGCAGCCGGCGATTCGCGATGCGCCGCGCCCCACTGAGTACCAGGAGCAGAGCATGTTGAATGGGATTCGGCGGACGTTACGAAGGGGGAAAGTCAAGACAGGCTTTTTAGTGGTCATGGCGTGCCTCTTTGCCGGGCTGTACATCTGGCAGCCCAGCCTGGGGCAACTGCCTACAGCCCAGCCGGCCCCCGGCGGCGAAACGCTGCAGGCAGTCTCGGCCGGCGGCGAGGTGGAGCATGGCGGCGCATTCAAGTACTTCAGCCCGCTGCGCGCCGGATCGACCTTTTCGACCGGTGAAAAGATCGCGCTGATCGGCTCGCTGCTGACGGCGCTGGCGGCACTGGCATACGCGGGGATGCTGGTCCGGCAGGTCACCGGCGCCGACACCGGCACGCCGAAGATGCAGGCCATCGCCGCCGCCGTTCGCGAGGGCGCCAACGCCTACCTCGCCCGGCAGCTCAAGGTCGTGGCCATTCTGATCGTCGTGCTGGTCGTGGTGCTGTTCTACAGCAAGTACGTCGCCGGAGGCCTCAACGCCACGGACTACGCGATCGGCCGCGCCTGGGCATTTCTGATGGGCGCCGTGTTCAGCGCGACGGTGGGGTTCGTGGGGATGCGGATGGCGACAATCGGCAACCTGCGCGTCGCCGCCGCCGCACCCGTCGGCTTCGGCAAGGCGCTGATGTACGGCTATCGCTCGGGCACCATCACCGGCATGCTCACCGACGGTCTGGGACTGCTCGGCGGAACCATCATCTTCATGATGTACGGCGAGCACGCCTATGAAGCCCTGCTGGGCTTCGGTTTCGGCGGAACGCTGCTGGCGCTGTTCATGCGCGTCGGCGGCGGGATCTATACCAAGGCCGCTGACGTGGGTGCGGACCTGGTCGGAAAGATCGAAAAGGACATCCCCGAGGACGACCCCCGCAACGCCGCCACCATCGCTGACAACGTCGGCGACAACGTCGGCGACTGCGCCGGCATGGCCGCCGACATCTTCGAGAGCTACGAGGTCACCATCGTCGCGGCGATGATCCTTGGCTGGGCCAGCTTCGGACACAAGGGCGTGATGTTCCCGATCCTGGTTCGCGCCATCGGCGTGATCGGGTCGATCATCTCCACCTACACTGTCCGCGCCGGCGACAAGGGCAACGTCGCCGAGGCCATGAAGCAGATCAACAAGGGTTTCCTCATCGGCTCGGTCATCTCCGTCGTCGGGTTCATCGTGCTGGGATTCTTCTACCTGCGCTTCCACGCCGGCAACGCCAGCGAGTACGTGCTGGCCAACGTCAACAGCCTGCCCGCGTGGGCGAACCTTGGCATCCAGGGGCTGGACATGCGCCCGGCCTGGACGTGCCTGGTCGGCATCATCCTTTGCATCGCGCTGAACCGCACGACCGAGTACTTCACCGGCACCGAGTACAGCCCCGTGCGGGGAATCAAGCGCAACACCGAGACCGGCCACGGCACCACCATCATCGAGGGCTTTGCCGTCGGTTATGAATCGGCGGTCTGGACGGCGGTCGTGCTGTGCGCGGCGATCTACGCGTCGGTGCTGATCTATTCCTCGACGATGGCGGAGCTGAACCCGATCTTCATCGCCTACGGCGTGGCGATGTGCGGCATCGGGATGCTCACGCTCACCGGCAACACGGTGTCGATGGACGTGTTCGGACCGATCGCCGACAACGCCAACGGCATCGCCGAGATGGGCTACGAGCTCAACGACGAGCTGTTCCGCGGCGATGAGCGAAAGCTGAAAGAAGCCAGGCAGATTCTGGCGGACCTGGACGCGGTGGGCAACACGACCAAGGCTGTGACCAAAGGCGTGGCGATCGGGTCGGCGGTGATTGCCGCCGTCTCGCTGTACGCCTCGTTTATCACTGTGATCGGCTCGGGAGGCGGCGGGGAGGAAAAGCCGCTGCCGCTGTCGGTGTTCAATCAGGTCGCCGGGCTGCTCAGCGTCAGCTCGCCGAACCTGCTGATCGGCATGCTCATCGGCGGCGCGGTGCCGTTCATGTTCAGCTCGATGCTGATCCGCGCCGTTGGCCGCGCAGCTTACCTGATCGTCAATGAGTGCCGGATCCAGTTCCGCGACAAGGAGATCTGGGCCGGCACCAAGAAGCCGGACTACGGCAAGGTTGTCAGCATCTGCACGGGCGCGGCGCAGAAGGAGCTGGTGGGTCCGGCGGTGCTGGGCGTGTTCACGCCGGTGTTGGTTGGCTACTTCCTTGGTCCGATCGGGCTGGCGGGCTTTTTGGGCGGGTCCATCGTCGCCGGGCAGTTGCTGGCCAGCTTCATGTGCAACGCTGGCGGTGCCTGGGACAATGCCAAGAAGATGGTCGAGGACGAACCCCGCACCCCCGACACCGGCAAGGGATCCGAAAAACACAAGGCGTCGGTGACCGGCGACACGGTCGGCGATCCGCTGAAGGACACCGCCGGCCCGGCTATCAACCCCCTACTGAAGGTCATGAACATGGTGGCGGTGCTGGGCGTGCCGCTGATGTTGGCGTATGACCTGACGGTGGTGAATCGCGTGAACGAGGCGGCGCGGGCGGCAAACTTCGCGCTGGCCAAGCCGCTGGTTTACCATGGCTGGGACCTGGTGCGGGTGCTGGTCATCCTGGTGGCGGTGGTTCTGATCGGCTGGGCCATCTGGCAGTCCAAGCGTGAGACTGGCCCGGCCAACGCCGTCTCGCCGGAGACCGGTGGCAGTCCCGTGACCGCCAAGTGATTCAACCGCGGCTCGGCACGCCAGGCCGCCGGTCCCGTCGGATCGGCGGCCTGTTTGTTCTGATTGGCAGAAGGATTTGCCGGTGTTGCTCGCCGCGGCTGAAGCAGCCTTTGATCAGGCGACGGCGGCGACGGGCTTGCGGGAGGACTGCACGATCCACTTGCGGATGGCGCCGGCGTGCGATTCCCAGCTTCCGCTGGCGCGCACGTTCAAAAAGGCCGCGTACAGCGCATCCAGCGTCTTGCCGAAGTCGCGCAACAGCGCGACCCGCTCCTCGAACAGCACGCGGGCGTTGTCGGCGTCTTCGACGGCCGGAAGCTTCAGCGATCCACAGGCCAGCGACTCGGCGCCCAGCGTGAGGCTGTACATCAGCCCGGCCGACTCGATGACCAGGCCCGCCTTTCGGGGGACTTTCCCGCTGCGCAGGGCATCCAGTGCTTCGGGCATGCGCGTCACGCCGTCGCCGTGAAGCACGTCGCGGCCTGTCTGCCCAAAAACGCAGTCCAGATCCAGCACGCGATCGAAATAGACCGTGATCGATCCCTGATCGATGTTGATCTGCCCGTCGTGCGAATCGGCCTGCTGCCAAAGCCACAGCAGAAACTCATTGCCCAGAAAGTCCTTGGCCTGTGGGCCCTTGGCGACCCAGGGATATTCCGGCTGCTGCGATTCGCCTTCGGGGCCTGGCACAAAGCGCGTGGGGCGGAGATCTTCGTAATCGCGTCGCTTGTGCCGCGATTCGAGCATGCGAAGCCCCAGCGCCCCGGCCGACAGCGGCTGAAGCGTCAGCCCCGGAAACGTTCGCTCGAAGATCTCATGAAGCTGTTCCTCGGCTTTGATCGAGGCGTTGCAATACAGCACCCCTGCGACAAGATCCCAGAGAATCGGCACGATTTTGCTGCGGCGGAATCGACCACTGCGCATCTCATCTTCGATCTTGCGCTGCACGATCTGCTTCGCGTCGCGTTTCTGTTTTCTGGAGATGAATCCGGACGGATTGCCCCGGGCGAAGGCTTCTTCCTCCATGATCTGATACGCCTTTTTCAGCTCACCGGGGACCTTGTTGCTGTCAATGCGCAGGGCGAAGCACAGCGCGTCGGCAAAGACGTTGTGCTCGAAGCTGAACGCATCGTCCAGCACATGTCGCCCGCCGCTCCAACCGTACTCCAGCTCCTGTGGCACGCCCAGTTCGGTTGGGCGCAGGGCGTGCTCGGAGAGTCTGTCGAGCATCTCCTGCTGGACGGCATCAGGCGCCGCGCCGGTCACGGCAAAGCGGCGAAATGAGACGGAGCCGGAATCAAAGCCCATGGGCCGCGGATGGTAGCGGGCGGGCAGGCGGCACTCCAAGCCAGCGGACCTGGATCGACAGGATTCGCGCAGCCTATCCACAACCCCCGAACCGCGGCCGGCATCTCCCGCTGCTGCGGAGTGAATCTATTCGCCGAGCAGACGCGCGAACTTGGCGAAGCCATCGACCTGCATGGCAATGCGCTGATCGATCGACGGGTCGATCAATCGCCCGTCGGCGTCGAACTTCTGCCCCACGCCGGAAATGAACACCCGTAGTGGAAACACGTATGCGTTGCGGTATCCGAAGATGAGTTGAAGCTGCTCGACGGCGCGCAGCCCGCCCCAAACGCCGTTGGCCTCACCAATGAACGCCACCGGCTTACGCTCAAAGCTTTCAGGGAACTTGAGCATGTCGATGAAGTACTTGAGCACGCCGGGGAATGAGCCGTTGTATTCGGGCGTAATGACGTGCAGACCAAGCGCATCGAGCACGCGTTGCTGGAATCGCAGCATCGATGCGGGCTTGGCGGCGTAGGCACCGGGGTCGAAGACTTCCGCGGGAAGCTCAGCCAGGCTGAGCAGCTCTGCGTTGATCCCCATGTTTCGATAGTGGTCAAGCACAACCCGGGCAACCTTCATGGCGTTGGCCGCGGGACGGTTGGTTCCGCTGATCACGAGAACTGGTCGGCTCATCCTGTAACTCTCCAATTCAGTGGCTGGGTTGATCATAGGCCGAACGAGGCCGCGGCGCCGAGCTGCGGCGATGGCCGATGCATTGACAAAGGCACCTGAGCGTGTGAGTTACAGCGCCTGAAGCGAAGGAAAAAAAGAGGCGAGGCGGTCGCTTAACGTGGGTCGATCGCGCCCCCGACTCCGCGCTATCATCCCGCACAACCGCCTCGCCCCGCGATCCCCCTGGGTCGCATTCCACGCAGACGCCGCGGCCGGCGCCGCGGACAACGCCACTCGCCCGCCTTCCTGCCCTGTGCCCTGACGGGCAGCAGGCTCCCCCGGGCGACCTGGCTCCGTCCTCTGGACACGCACGCAGCCCAGAAGGTTTGCATCAACCCTGGAAAAAGGCGCGCGGCGCGCAGCCTCAGCAGCAGCTCAGCCATTGAACCTCGTCCGCGGCTTTATGGCAGGCGAATGGTCAGGGGCTCACTCTGGTTGCCGCGGCGATCCACCCCGGTCACGACCAGGCAGGTGATGCTGCGACCTGCGGCAGGTTTCAGCTCCACCGACCGCTTGCTGGCTGGGTAGGTCAAAAACTGCCATTCGTCGCCCTGCTTCATCCACACGGCCCAGAGGAACGGCGCGCGATGGAACAGGGCCGGCTGGATCTGAAGTCTGACTGCGCCGTCGGCAGCGCGCGCGGCCCGGGCGCGTGGCCTGCGCGGCGGCGTGCTGTCAAGC
Organism: Fontivita pretiosa; assembly: GCF_050410795.1. Taxonomy (GTDB): domain Bacteria; phylum Planctomycetota; class Phycisphaerae; order Tepidisphaerales; family Tepidisphaeraceae; genus Fontivita; species Fontivita pretiosa. Next base: position 281,716 of record NZ_CP191258.1, read on the forward strand.
CACGGAGTCGCCGGCACCAGCGCCGCCTGCGCATAAGGCCCGGATTTGAGCGCGTCGTTCAGCCCGCGACGATTCTCCAGCATCGCCTTCATGCTGAAGTGAACATGTCCGGCGTCTTCGCCCAGCTTCTGGCGCGCGATCGCAATCTGATTGATGATCTGCTCTACACTCCAGCTCTTGTCGGTGTTGTCGATCTTGCTGGTGAACATGCCGGGCCACAGGTGTCGGCCAAGCGGGTTCTGCGTCTTCCAGTAATCCAGCAGCACGGGGAACGACTGCTTCTGCTGTTCGATCGGCCAGTAGAGTTGCGGCGTGAAATAATCGCACCAGCCCTGCTGGAGCCACAGCTCGGCGTCGGCGTAGAGCTTGTCGTACTGGCTGAAGCCCTCGATGCCCGGCGGACGTCGGTCGGGCCGGCCCAGGCCGAACGGGCTGATCCCGAACAGCGCCGCGCGGTCGCGCTTTCGGATGCCGGCATACAGCTTTTCGATGAAGCGGTCGATGTTCTGCCGCCGCCAGTCGGCGCGACTGAGTTTTCCGCCCTGCTGCTGGTAACGCTGCCAGGTTGGCTCGTCGGGGAAGTCGGCCCCTTTCAGATAATCAGGGTAGGGGTAAAAGTAGTCGTCAATGTGGATGCCGTCGACGGCGTACCGCTCCAGCACGTCGAAGAAGACTTTCAGCGAGTGTCTGGCCGCACGCTCGTCGCCGGGATCCAGCCATTGCCAGCCGTTGAACTCGCGGACGATCTGAGGCTGTTTTCGCGAGACGTGCCTGGGCGATCGTTCACCGACGGCCTGAGCGTGCCTGGCGCGATACGGGTTGAACCACGCGTGCAGCTCGATGCCGCGTTTGTGGGCCTGATCGATCCAGAACTTCAGCGGGTCATAGTAGGGCCTGGGCGGTTTGCCCTGTGTGCCGGTGAGGTATTCCGACCACGGCTCCAGCTTCGAGGGATACAGCGCATCGCAACTCGTTCGCACCTGAAGGATGATCGCATTGAGCTTCAGGTCGGCGGCGGTGTCGAGGATCTGGGTGATCTCCTGCTTCTGCTGCTCGGTGGACAGGCCGGGCCGGCTGGGCCAGTCGATGTTGGCGACGGTGGCGACCCAGGCGGCGCGGAACTCGCGAGGCGCCGGCGGGGGCTGTTCGGACGCCGTCGGCTCGGCCTTTGGCCGCGCCGCGCAGCCCCCAAGTGCCACGACCGCGCCCGCCAACAACATCGCGGCGCACGCAAATGCTGTTTGATTCATACTTTGCGCCTCCAGCGAGAAAAACCCTCGAAAATCCCTTGACAGGTTACCGACAGCCCAATAAATTATATAAGACTTGGCGAGGGGCCCTTTGTCAAGTCTGGATCAACGTGCCAACAGCGTCGCGCTCTTTTTGGCTGGTCCAGTGGCCGCAGTTGCTCCGGAGACCGAATCATGCGCCGATGTCGCGTCCGTTTTCCCTCCGCTTTTGCCCCGGCTTTCACGCTCGTCGAACTGCTCGTGGTCATCGGGATCATCGCCCTGCTGATCTCGGTGCTGCTGCCGGCGCTGGCCAGCGCGCGCCAGACTGCCAACGACGTCAAGTGCGCCAGCAACATCCGCCAGCTCGTCACCGCCCTGACGATGTACGCCACCTCCAACCGCGGCAAGTATCCTCCCAACCTCAACAGCGGCGCGATGTATCCCGCGCCTCCGCCCGGCCAGCCCACCGCCAACCTCTGGTACGACGCCGACCGCATTGGCCAATTCCTTCCCAAGACCGTTCAGTACACCTCGGGCAGCATTGGGGGCAATGTGTTCATCTGCCCCAACGATGAAGGCGCGGCCCGATCCTACGCGATGAACGTCTGGGCCAGCAGTGTCGCTGATCAGTTCGTGCTGAACACCGCCACCAATGGTTGGGTTTATAACCCCGATGCCGGGGCGAATCTCGCCGCGGCCGATCGGGGAACGATGTGGTCCAGCCAGACCCGCGGCGGCTCGGAACTGATCCTGTTGACCGAAAAGTACTCCGCCAACGGTGCCTCGGGCACGTATGCCGCGGGCGCGACGGTCGGTTATCAAGGCTCGACGGCGGGCATCCGTTTTGTCGGCAACCTGTCACTGGGCATGGGCCGATTCGGCACGGTGGCGACAGAGATCGACTGGTCAAGGCATCGTCGCAAGGACGACCGCGCCCGCTTCGCCTCCGAAGCACGCGGCCGGATCAACATCGGCTTTGCCGACGGGCACGTGGCGATGTTCCGCGCCGACGACCTGGCCGACCGTGCCACCGGCAAGAGCCGCCTGGTCGCACTGTGGTCACCTTTCGACCGCGCGTTGCCATAGTCCAGCGGTCGGGTACGGGCTTTGGCATCCTGCAAATCAGGCAAAAAAAGGATTGACGACCCGAAGCGCAAAGCAGTAGATTATATAAGAGAGAAAATGCTGCATGCTGGCTCCACAAATTGCATATCCCGGAGCCAGCCGGTGGGCTGAATCGAACGCATCTTTTGGAGAGGAGAAACATGCTCAACGTACGATTCCGCGCGGCGACCGTCGGTGGGTGTTTGGCGCTGGGCTCAGTTGCGATGGCCGCGCCCATGTATTCCCTGGATCCCTTGACCAGCTTTGGCGGAGGTGACGGATATCTGGCTCCCGGGGATCGAGCGTACCTGACGACCGACAATACCCAGCGAGGGCTGGCGTACAACCCGATCAACGACCATGTCTACATTGTGAACCGCGCCGGCGGGCTGTCGGTTCAGATCCTGGACGGAACCACCGGCGCGGACCTGGGAACGCTGAACACCACGGGGATCACTGGCGGAACTTTTGTGCTCAGCACCATCGCCGTCGGTGAGGACGGAGCGATCTACGCGGCCAATCTCACCACCAACAGCTCCAGCAGCCCGTTGAAGATCTATCGTTGGAACGATGAGCTGTCGGCGCCGACGGTCGCTTTCAGCGGCGCGCCCGCCGGGGCCGTGGGCGCACGCTTCGGAGACAACCTGGCAGCCCGCGGCTCAGGCGCATCCACACAACTGCTGATGGGCGGAAACAATGGCGCCGGCGCGGGCAGCATCACCTACAACAGCTACGCCGTCTTCAGCACCGCAGACGGCCTCAGCTTCAGCGGAACGGGCATGAGCATCACCGGCCCGGCCAACGGTTCACACCGGCTGGGGATCGCCTTTGCCGCGGGAAACACCGTCTACGGCAAGCAGACCGGTGCGGCAAACAACCTGGAGTATTCCACCTTCGACCTGGCCCTGGGCACCGCCAGCCGTAACAGCGGCGCGCCGTTCACACTCACCGCCAGTGGCGAAGCGCTGCTGGCGGTGGATGTGGCCAACACGCTGCTGGCCACTGCCGATGTCAGCAGCGGGATGATCCGCCTGTACGACATCCTTGATAACACCGTGAATCCCGTGCTGCTGGACAGCGAGGCGTTCCCGGGCACGCATAACGCCAACACCAATGGCACGGGGCAGATGGTCTTCGGCAACGGCAGACTTTACGTGCTGGAGAGCAACAACGGCGTGCGGGTGTTCGCGGTAGTGCCCGAACCGTCGGGGTTGACGGTCCTTGGCCTGGGGCTGAGCCTGCTGCGCCGCAGGCGATGCTGAGGCGGCCTGGAAGCACCGGCGCTTCCAGTGACGCTGGATCACCTTTCAATGGGTAGCCCCGCGTCTTTCCAGCCGCGGAAGCCGCCATCCATTGAGTAGACGTTGGTGTAGCCCATTTTTTGCAGGTTATCCGCGGCCAGGGCGGAGCGGAACCCGCCGCCGCAGTACAGCACGATTTCCGCCGACGTGTCGGGGATCTTCGTCTCGATGTCGCGCTCGATGACGCCCTTGCCGATGTGCTGGGCGCCGGGCAGGTGCCCCGCGGCCCACTCGCTTTCCTCCCGTACATCGATCAGGTGAAACGTCTGCCCGGCGTCGAGCTTTCGGCGAACGTCTTCCACCTTCAATTCACGAATGCGGCTCCTGGCGTCGTTCACGATCGCCAGGAAACGGGGTGAGTGTTTGGCCATCGTGGTGTTCCCTTTCTGCTCAACAGCAGTCCGGCCCTGATCAGGGCATCGCTGCGCGCGCGGCGGGCGGGTCGCCGGGCGCTATTCAAAGAGTGAAGTCGCGGCGAAGGACGCCCTCGCCCAATCGTCCGGTGCGAACTCATAGCGGAGCACATCCATGAGCTTTAAATCCAAACATCGCATGCGTCACGGCTCACCGTACAGCAACAGCTTTCGCCCGATCGAAACACTGGAATCGCGGCGGATGATGTCATTCGGCCCGATCATGGCCGGCACGTTCAGCGGCAGCACCGGCACAATCGACCCGGGCACCGGGCCAGCGCCCTATATCATCGACGGTACACCCTATGGCGACACCATCCAGATCAACTACAGCAATCACTTCGCGACCGGCCCGCGGCTGACCGTCCGGCGAAACGCCGAAACCGCCTTCCTGGTCATCCTCGATAACGGGCAAAGCGTACAGATCAACGGCCTTGGCGGAAGCGACTATATCCGTTTCTCCGGCTCACTGGGCGTCGCCATCACCGGCGGCGCTGGAAACGATACCATCCTTTCCGGCTCCGGCAACGACATGATCTGGGGACAGGATGGTAACGATACGATCGACGGTGGACTCGGCGCTGACATGATCATGGGCGGCTACGGCGCCGATACCGCCGACTACTCCACACGCACCACCCCCCTTCGCCTGGCGATCGATGGGCTGGCCAACGATGGCGCGCCCGGCGAGAACGACCAGATCGTCTCTGACATCGAGACCCTCGCCGGCGGATCGAGCAACGATTACCTGAATATCGGCCCGGCGTTCAGTGGCAACTACTGGTTTTACGGCAACGCGGGTAACGATACGATCCTCGGCGGACGCGGGGACGACTACATCCTCTGCGGCGCCGGCGATGACCGCGTCTTCGGCTACGATGGAATCGACCTGATCAGCGGCGAAGATGGCAACGACTCGATCCGCGGCGGCGCGGGACGCGACGTGATCTGCGGCGGATGGGGCAACGATGTGCTCTACGCCGATTCGGGCCTGGATGCCATCTATGGGGATGAAGACGACGACAAGCTCTACGGCGGCCGCGACGCCGACTATCTCTCAGGTGGAACCGGCAACGACACGATCGTGTCGCTGGGCGGCGGGCAGAGCGACACGCTGATGGGCAGCTCGGGCGTGGATCAACTGTGGTTGGACGCGGAAGCAACGGAAGTGATCTACGACGCCGGTGCTGATGCGCCGCGCAACGTGCATCGGGTCGCCACGTTCTCTGATCTGTACATCGGCTTCGACTGGGTGGACCACCCGTCGCGCGAACTTCTGGGGCAGAAGATCTGGGATCCGGCGGTGCCCAGCCCCGGACCGATGTACGTTTCTTTCGCGGGCAAGCCGTTGTTCGGCCCGGCCGGGCCGCACCCCGACGACATCCGCCAGGGTGGACTGGGCGACTGCTATTGGATGGCGGCGCTGGGCGCCGTCGCCAGGACCATGCCCGAAGTGATCCGCCAAACCGTCGTCGAGTTGGGCGATGGCACGTTCGGCGTGCACTTCTACAAGAACGGACAGAACGTGTTCCTGCGGCTGGATGCCGACCTGCCCGCTTACGGTTCCAGTCCCGCCTACGCCGGCCTGGGACACGGCGACTCGATGTGGATCCCCATCCTCGAAAAGGCATGGGCCTTTTTCCGAAAGGGGCAAGGCACCTACGCCTCGATCGAAGGCGGCTGGCCGGAACAAACCTACTGGGCGCTGGGTTTGTCCACCCAAGTCAACGCCTCCACCACCTTCAATTCACCCCAGCGGATGATCGAGGCGATCAATGAGCTGCTGAGCCGCGGCGACGCCGTCAGCTTCGTGACTAAACAGGATTCGACAACGCTGGTCGGGCTGCATGTCTACATGGTCAGCCGCGTCTGGACCGACGCCAGTGGCACGACGTGGCTGACGCTGCGCAACCCCTGGGGCAGCGATGGAACCGGCGGCGATGGCGTCGAGGACGGCTACGTAACGCTCACGGCGGCCGACGCATTCAAATCCTACGACCAGGTGGCGGGAGGACGACTGGCGTAACCAGGCAAATGGGGCGATAGGAAAACGGGGCTGCTGATGCTGGCGCGGCCTTGCGTCTGCCCAACGCCCCATCGGCGCATCATGCGCTTTGCTCGGCGAGCCTGATAGCGCTATTGTTCCGTGCGGGGACGGAGGTGACGCATGTCCGACACCGGCCAGCAACCAACGGCGGCGCCATATCCCAGCGCGGGCATTGGCAACGTCATCGCCGCCGTGCGCGAGCTTGGCCATCCGACACAGATCGGGCCGTATCACATCCTCGAGCCGATCGGCGAAGGGGGCATGGGCACGGTCTACAAGGCGCAACAGCGCGAGCCGATCAACCGCATCGTGGCGCTGAAGATCATCAAGCTGGGCATGGACACGCGGCAGGTGATCGCGCGGTTCGAGTCCGAGCGACAGGCGCTGGCGGTGATGAACCACGTCAATGTCGCCAGGGTGCTCGATGCCGGCGCCACCGAGACCGGCCGGCCTTACTTCGTGATGGAGTACGTCGCTGGCGAGCCGATCACGGCGTATGCCGATCGCCACCGGCTGACGGTGCCGCAGCGGCTGGAGCTTTTCGCGCAGGCATGCAGCGCGGTGCAGCATGCGCATCAGAAGGGAATCATCCACCGCGACATCAAGCCCTCCAATATCCTGGTCAGCGTGCAGGACGACAAGCCGCTGGTGAAGGTGATCGACTTCGGCGTGGCCAAGGCGGTGGCACAGCGGCTCACCGAACGCACGCTGTTCACCGAATCCGGGCAGCTCGTCGGCACGCCGGAGTACATGTCGCCGGAGCAGGCCGAATCGCAGTTGGCGATCGACATCGACACGCGGACGGACGTCTACTCGCTGGGGGTCGTGTTGTATGAGCTGCTCAGCGGCGCGCTGCCGTTCGATGCACGCTCGCTGCGCAGCGCCGGGTACAACGAGATCCAGCGGATCATCCGCGAGGTCGATCCCCCGCCGCCCAGCACACGGCTGAGCACGATGAAAGACGCCTTGCCGAGCGTGGCGGCCAGCCGGCAGATCGAGCCCCGGAAGCTGGGCACGCTGCTCCGCGGCGAGCTGGACTGGATCGTGATGAAATGTCTGGAGAAGGACCGCACGCGGCGATACGAGTCTGCTGCGGCGCTGGCGGCGGACGTGGCGCACTATCTCGCGGATGAGCCTGTCGCGGCCAGCCCGCCAAGCCGGCTCTATCGCGCCCGCAAGTTCGTCCGCCGCCACAAATGGGGACTGGGCGTCTCGGTGCTTCTGCTGATCGCGCTGTCGGCGGGGCTGGTGGGCACGACGATGGGCTTTGTCAACGCCCGCCGACAACGGGATGCCGCCGTCGCCGCGCGTCTGGCCGAGGCCGAGGCGCGCGAGTACGAGCGCCAGACCGACAGGTTCCTCATCGAGATGTTCACGTCGATCGATCCGGCGGAGTCGCGCGGGCGGGAGGTGCTGGTGCGCGAGGTCCTGGACCGCGCTGCCCGGCGAGTCGATGCCCAGCCGCCCCAGCACCGCATCGTCGAAGCCTATCTTCGCAAGATCTTCGGCGCGGCCTATCGGTCGCTTGGTTTGCTGGATCAGGCCGAGCGACAACTGCGCCGCGCGCTGGAGCTGGACAACCCGATCGATGAGGAATCGACGCGCCGCGTAAGCGGCACGCTCAATGACCTGGGGCTTGCGCTGCGGGACAAGGGAAAGATGGCCGAAGCGGAAACGGAGCTGCGCCGGGCGTACGCGCTTCGCCGCGGCGCTTCCGGCTCCGATCACCCCGACACGCTGGCGACGCAGTCGAACCTGGCCGACGTGCTGATGTCCACGGAGACGCCGGACAAGCTCAAGGAAGCTGATGCCCTCTTGGGCGATGCGATCGACCGGATCAAGCGGGTGGGGAGTGTCGATGCCGAGACGCGAATCAGCGTATTCAACAATCTCGCTTCGCTCCGGCTGCGACAGCACAGGATGCCCGAGGCCGAGGCGATCTATCGCGATGCACTGGCCGACGCGCGGGCGCGTCGCGGTCAGGATCATCCGATGGTCATCGGGCTGATGAACAACCTGGCGGAGCTGCTGCGTCGCCGCGGCGATGCCCGCGCCGCCGCAGACCTGCTCGCCGAGGCCCTCGAGCTGTCACGCAGGGTCAATGGTGCAGACCATCCCGACACGATCACGATCGCGAACAACACGGCGCTGGCCTGTGCGGCCGTTGGACGATTCGATGATGCCGGCAAAATCTACACCGATGCGATCGAGCGCCGTCGCCGCACGCTCGGCCAGGACGATCCCGGCACCCTGCTGCTCCGCGGCAACCATGCCCTGCTCCTCCAGCAGACCGGCAGACTGACCGAGGCCGAAGCCATCTTTCGCGACGTGCTGGATCGCCTGAAGCGCACCGCCGGCGAATCTCACCTGGACACGATCACGGCACAAAGCAACCTGGCGTGGGTGATTGCGGCGCGCGGAGACCCGGCCGGTGCCGAGTCGCTGTATCGCCAGACCATCGCCACGGCCCGTCAGACCCTCGGAGCCGACCACCCCGCCGTTGCGCTGTTCGGCATGAAGCTCGGATTCGTCCTGACGCTTCAGGGCAAGTGGACCGACGCCGAGCCGCTGTTGGCCGAGGGATACAACCGCGCCGCGGCGATGGGGATCACGTCGATCAGCCCGGCATTGCTGGTGGCCTACGGGCAGTGCCTGGCGAACCTGAACCGGCCGCGCGATGCGCTGGTGGTGCTCGAGCGCGCCGACGCGGCGACTGGCCAGATGCCCAGCCCCGACCCGCAACTGTTGCACCGCATCGCCACGGCCATGGCGCTGGCGCACGAGCAGCTCGGCGATCTCCAGCAGGCCCGGCACTGGCACGACCGCGCCCGGCAGTCGGCCACCATGCCGTCAACCGCGCCGACCACCGGTGGTTCTACTCAAAATCCAGCGAGTAGATCTTCGCCCGGCTCATCTTGAATCTCAGCACCACCGGCTCGTTGAGTGGCAGACCGATGCTGTCGCCGTTCTTCCAGGTGACCGGGGTTCGATACTGATCGCCAATGATCGGATTGCAGTCGGCGAAGCTGCGGCCGGGGATCGTCTTGCCGTAGAAGTCGGCGACCTCGACGCGGATTTCCCCGACGCGGCTGGTCAGCGCATTGATCCGCAGTTTCTGTCCCGGCAGCAGAAACGCGGGGGTGGCGAAGAAGCCTTCCAGTGGTGCCTCGATGGCCATGAGCCTGCCCTGAGGCCAGACCGCCGTGCCCCAGGCGCTGGCCTGTTTGCCGCGCGGGTACTTGTGGGGAAAGTTGTCGCCGCGGTACAGCAGCAGCCAGTCCCCGTCGCCGCGCTCGATGAGGTTCGGGTAGGCGAAGATGTCCCCGCCGTCCCACTGTCCGAACTTGTTGGTCTCCAGCAGCGGCGATCCCGGCGCCTCGTGCCAGCTCTTGCCATCGTAACTGGTGTACAGGTCGATCGCCGTCTTGTCCTCCGCCTGAATGTAGCGGGAAACGAACATCAGGTGCGATCGGCCCATGCCGGGAATCCGCGTGTAGCAATTGAGGTAGAACGTATCGGTCGGCGCCATGTCATTGCGGGTGTCGATCACGACCTCAGACAGGCCGAACTCACGGAAGTCGCTGGCTTCGGACCGTCCGATGGCTCTTCGCCCGATGAACTGATGCCGCCGCTCGTGCTTGAGCGGATAGCCGTCGGCCCGGGGCCCGACAAAGTATGTGCGGGCGTACATGACGTACTTTTTGATGTCCGCATCCCAGTAGACGCTTTGATCGCCATCGCTGACCTCCACGGAAAGCGGATCGTCCAGCCGCTTCCACTGGATGCCATCCGGCGAGACAAAGCCGAAGATCGCATGCGCTCGCCCGGGATCGGTCTCCAGGGCCATCTGCTGGATCGGGCGGCGCTTTTTGTAGGCTTCGAACCTGGCCTGATCTTCGGGCTGGTTCAGCTTCAGATCCGAATTCGACGCCGACTTGAACCGCTCCTGCGGCGGAGCGGTTGGATCGATGAACACGTGCCCACTGGGACCGCCGGGCGTCAGGTTGTTCTGCCTGCTGCCGTTGTATTCGACCAGCCCGAGGTTGGGTCGGATCCAGGTCATCCCATCCGTCGATTCCAGGTAGCAGTTGCGCGTCTGCCCGTCCTCGCCCGTGCAGGTTCCCCAGGCCATGATCTTGCCCTCGGGGGTGGGCAGAAGCTGCGTGATGGTGATGTCTTTGGCTTCCCAGGGGTACTCGGGCTTGATCTCGAGTTTGCCACCGCGTTGGGCGCGCTCGGCGACCAGCCGCACACCCCACGGGCCATCGATGTTCACGAAGTGCGCGTCGAACGGCCCGGCCATCACGCTCTTGTTCGCGAACACGCTCCTGCCGCTATCGTCCTGCCAGTCCATCTGTCCGGGACGAACCCAGTACCAGGTCGTGAAGACGATGCGCTTTCCGGCTGGATCGTAAGGCTCGCCGTAGCCCTTCTCATGCACGACGGCCTGACCGGGCGTCGCCACCAGCCAACTCAGCATCATCGCCACGAAAAAGGCCACCACTCGCAAACGCTGTTTGTTCGCACACATGTCAGAATCCTCCGCTGAAAAACCCAGATTGACGGCGCGATACCCGCGACAGTTGTATTCCTGGCGAAAGTGCGACACGCGGCCGACGCCGGCCACACCCCGCTCTACGAGCCGAGCGATTCCGGCCTGAGCGAAAGCCGCTGGCCGGCGCGCACCAAGCTTGATTCTCCATTGATCACGACCTTCTCCAGTTGTCGCAGCGGCGGCACATGCAGCACGATTGCGTCGGGTCGCCGGCGGAATTGCGCGGTGCAGGTCAGATCCAACGTTCGTCCGGAATCACGCAGCATCCACTTCAGTGTGACCGGGCCGAACTCCGTCGGCATGTTCTGGAAGATCGACTGCTGCGTGTCGCTGAGCCATGCCAGCGGCACCAGGCGCAGCAGGTGCAGTTTGCCGCGCTCGATTTCGTCGTCGATCACCGCCAGCCGCGCCAGGTAAAACGCCACCGGGTTGGCGAAGACGGTCGCGGTAATGCCATCGCGCGTTTCGCACGAAACAAAGGTCTGCCGGGAAATCGCGCCGGTAAACAGGCTGTACATGCCCTCCAGGAACCGTCGCCGATCCCCGAGCTGGTGCGTGTGGAACACGTTCCAGCTATAGCATGGCTCGGCGCTGGACATCTCGTGGATCAACCGGGCGGTTTTGGTCCACAGGAAGGTGGTGTCGGGATCGGCCGTGTGCGGGCCTTCGCGGAAGAAGTCCGCCGCGTCGCGCATGAGCGGATCGTCGGCTGGCAGCAAGCCCGCGTAGACGCCGAACATCGGCCCGGTATCGAGGTAGAAGGGATGCTCGATGCCGTAGCCGTTGGAGTCGTCGGCGCTGAGCGCCATCGGCACGATCGTGCGTTCCCGACCCGAGCGATCCTTCCATTTGGGCATGCGGGCGGCCTTGGCGCGCAACGCGGCGACGATCGCGGCGCGATAGTCCTCTGCCTCACGCTGCACTTCCGCCGCACACGGATGATGGCTCATCGCCAGCGCCCGCGACGTCTCCGCCAGACCCTTGTAATTCCACCCGTCGCTCCAGAACGACTGAAGCGGATCCTTCTTGTCCGAAGCCGATGCCGAGGGCATGATCCCCTCGACTTCCGGCGGCTTTCGCGGCAGGCGGCGGGCATCGCGGACGAACTCGTACCCCTTCAAAAGCGCCGGCGTCCACTTCTGGATGAATGGCTGGTCTCCCGTGAGCATTGCGTGCCGCGCCGCCGTGTACATCACCGCCCCGTGATCCGTCAGCCACTGGTACCCCGCATCGACCTCCCTGGGCACCCCGAAGTACCCGGGATGCTGCGGAAAGATATCGCCCGGAGGCTTGACTTCGCCCTGCCGCAGGCGGTGGATCTCCAGGTATTTCTCCACCTCGTCATGCCAGCCCAGCGGATCCAGCAGCATGTGGCTGACCATGCTCGTCGGGGTGATCCAGAGCTTGGCGTAAATCATCGAGCCTGAAAGAAGCGTCTTCTGACCGGTGCTCGGGATCGTCGTCGAAATCATCCGAGCCAGCCGAACGCTGTTGAAGATCGCTTCGTTAATCAGCGGCTCGGGAGTACGGACAGTCGCGGCGGTTGGCGGGCGCGGCGTCCAGAAGCGGTTGGCCTCCGCCAGCGCTGTCTCCCACGCCATGGCCAGCTCCTTCTCCAGCGTTGCGCGATCGGCCTGAACCACCGGAAGGATCAGGTCGACGTGCGATCCTTCAACTGCGGGCATGGAGATGAAAAGGTAGCAGTCGCGTCCTTCATCGGGGCGGGGTGTGAACCGCAGCGTCCGCACCGCCCCCGGCACGACCGCCAGACGCACACGTCCGTCTTCCTCCATCAGCAGCCCGCCGGTGCCCGCGGCCGCAGCGATCGGCTCCAGGCGCAGCGAGTGGGGATAGGTCGAGAGCTGCGGCAACACCATCGCGTTTTCATGCTCGAGCATCCGAAAACGAATGTGCGGAGCATTCAGCCGGATCAAAAAGCCACACTCCGGTGCGCTTGCCGAGGGATCGCGCCGTGACACTTCCAACCGGATGCGACCGAACATCGGTTCCTCGCCCGTCTGCGGCTCGCCGCCGCCGAGCATGTGGGCAAAGACCAGGTATCGCAGCTCGATTCCCCGCATCGGACCTTGATCAAGCTTCCATCGCGTCCACAGCACCGGCGCCGCGTCGGGGGTCCACCCCTGGTCGCCCATCTCGCTGCCGTCCGGCATCGAAAGCTGGTGCTCGTCCTGTCGCGGCGGAATGATCGTGCCGTCGTGCGACGGCGTGAACGTGAGCTGCACGCCCTCGCGCCACTGCGGCGTGCCCGGCGGACGCCCAAGATGCTGCCCGGGCACCGGCAACGCGAAGGTCGTCCCGTCGTACACGACATTGATCCGATGCTGGTGATCTCTCCAGCCCACCGGTGTCACCAGCTTCGGAAAATCCGGCCACCACCGGCTGGCGATCTCCACGTTCGGCTCCGTTTCGTCGGCCATGCCCCACGAGGTCATCCCCATGACCAGCAGCAATCCGAATAGCGCGATCAGTGTCCACATCTGTTGAATCTCCTTGCACACTTCAAAGCCTGATCGATGCACCCTGTTGGGCGCGATGCTCGCGACCGTTGATCACAATCTTTTCCAATCCCTTCACTGGCGGCGCATGCAGCAGCACCGCCTGCGGCGCGCGGCGGAATGACGGCGCGTACTGCACCTGAAGCGTCCTGCCGCCGTCGGCGAGCTGCCACTTCAGCGTCACCGGGCCGAACTCGGTCGGCATGTTCTCGAATCGCGTCTGTTCGGTGGCACTGCACCACGCCAGCGGCACCAGGCGCAACAGATGCAGTGTGCCGGGTTCGACTTCATCATCGACGACCGCCAGCCGCGCCAGCTCCACCGCCAGCGTGGCCGAGAAGACGTTTTCCGTGATCCCGCCGATGGTTTCGCAGGAAACGAAGGTCTGTCGCGAGATCGCGCCCGTGAACAGGCTGTACATGCACTCCAGGTACCGCTGCCGATCACCAAGCTGATGACTGTGAAATGCGTTCCAACTGGCGCACGGCAGGCCGCTGGAGACTTCGTGAACCAGGCGCGGCTTGACATTCCAGTCCAGCTCGCCGATGACCGCCTCGCGTGTGTGGGGTCCCTGGCGGAAGAACTCCACCGCGTCGCGCATGAGCGGATCATCCGCCCGCAGCACGCCCGCCCACACCAGCATCATCGGCCCGGTATCGAGGTAGAAGGGATGCTCGTGTCCCAGGCCATCGGCGTCGTCGGTGCTGAGGGTCATGGGAACGATGGATCGCGCCCGGCCGGAGGCGTCGGTCCAGCGCGGCTGCCGCGCCGCCTTGGCACGCAGGGCTGCGATGATCGCCTGGCGATACTCGTCGCACTCGCGCTCGAATTCCTCGGCGCGCGGATGTTGCAGAACGCGAAGCAGGCGAGCCGCCGTCGCCAGCGCCTTGTAATTCCATCCGTCGCTCCAGACCGCCTGCATCGGGCGTGAAATGTCGGTCGCCTCGGCCGGGGGCAGCACGCCCGGCGCGCCCGGAGCGGCGCGCGGCAGGCGTCGCGCTTGTTTGATGAAGTCGCAGGCTTTGAGGATTGGATCCTGCCAGCGCCGGATGAACTGCTGGTCTGCCGTGAGCAGCGCATGCCGCGCCGCCGTGTGCAGAACCGCACCGTGGTCCGTCATCCAGTGATTGCCCGAATCCAGCACATCCGGAGTTCCAAAGTGCCCGGGATGCGGCTGGAACTCCGGTCCGGGCGGGCGCCGCCGGCCCTGCTCCTGCCGGTAAATCTCCAGATACCTGTCCACATCGTCGTGCCAGCCGAGCGGATCCAGCAGCATCTGCTTGGTCATGCACGTGGGCGTGACCCACAGGTAGCTATAGTGCATCGCTCCGGTGAGCAGCGAGCGCTGACGCGTTTGGGGGACCGTCGTGCTGATCATCCGCGCCAGGCGAACGCTGTGCTGGATCGCCGCGTTGATCAGCGGCTCGGGCGTGTGCACCAGCGCAGCCGTCGCCGGACGCGCAGACCAGAATGCCTCAGTCTGTTGCAGCGCGCCGTCGTAACCAATCGCCAGTTCATCGGCGATGGCGGCGCGGTCGGAGGGCACCATCGGCACAAGCAGGTCCACCTGCGCCCCGGCCGTCGCGGGCAGGATGATCTGAAGGAAATGATCTCGCTGCTTGTCGCTCGGCGGCAGATGTCTGATCGACCGGGCATCGCCGCCCGGCAGCACCACCAGACGCACCTTGCGATCATCCTCCACAAGGAAGGCTCCGGGGCGATGCTCCTGCCCGCCGGGGTCCAGGCGCAGTCGTCCGGGATACGTGGACAGGGCCGGCATGACGCGACAGGTCTGGTCGCGCGACATGTCGAATCGCATGTGCGGCGAGGCGACTTTGACGAACACGTTGCACTCATCGGCCGTCGCTTGCGCCGCGCGCTCGACGACCTCCAGGCGGATCCAGGCAAACACCGGCTCTTCGCCCGTGCGCGCTTCTGCGCCGCCGGACATATGCGCGAACGCGGATTGGCGCAGCGTGATCCCCGCCGGCGTGCCGGTGTCATGGCGCCAGCGCGTCCACAGCACTGGCGCGGCACACTCATGCCATCCCTGATCTCCGACGCGATTCCCGTTGGGCAGTGCAAGCTGATGCTGCTCGGTCGGCTGGCGAGGCAAAGTGCCGTCAGGCGAAGGGTAGAAGCCAAGCTGCACGCCTTCGAGCGGCTGGCCCGTATCCCACGGATGTCGCAGCAGCTTCTGTGGCTGCGGCAGCCCGATGATCGTGCCGTCGTACACGACGCAGAAGCGATGGGGATGATCCCGCCAGGCGATTGGCGTGACGACGTTGCGCAGCTCGGCCCACCACGTGCTGGCGAGGGCGACGCTCGGCTCCTCGGCGGCCTGAGCCATCGCGTGGGAAATCGTCCACAGCACGAGCAGCACGGCCAGGATCAACCACCAACAGGTTCGCACGAGAATCTCCTCCTGCACATCGCGCGGATGTCAAATCGGATCGAGCTTCACCGGAATGTTCGGATCCGCCTGATGCTCGCGACCGTTCACGACGATCTTCTCCAGCCCCGGCACCGGTGGAGCATGCAGCAGCACCGCCTGCGGCGCGCGGCGGAATGACGGCGCGTACTGCACCTGAAGCGTCCTGCCGCCGTCGGCGAGCTGCCACTTCAGCGTCACCGGGCCGAACTCGGTCGGCATGTTCTCGAATCGCGTCTGTTCGGTGGCACTGCACCACGCCAGCGGCACCAGGCGCATCAGATGCAGTGTGCCGGGTTCGACTTCATCATCGACGACCGCCAGCCGCACAAGATTGATGCCCAGGGGGGCGGCGAAGACGTTCTCGGTGATGCCGCCGCGCGTTTCGCACGAGATGTATGTCTGGGTTGACATGGCCCCAAGGAAGATGCTGTACATGCCCTCGAGAAAACGCTGCCGGTCAGCGAGCTGGTGGCTGTGGAAGACGTTCCAGCTATAGCATGGCTCGGCGTTTGACATCTCATGCACGAGCATCGCGGCGTTCTTCCAATCAAAACGCTCGTCCCGCTTTTCGCCGCGTGTGTGCGGACCCTGGCGGAAGAACTCAACGGCGTCGATCATGAGCGGATCATCGGCCGGCAGGACGCCCGCCCAGACGCCGAACATCGGGCCGGTGTCCAGGTAGAACGGATGCTGCGCGCTGTAGCCGTCAGTGTCTTCATCGCTGACGGTCATCGGCACCAGCGTGCGATCCTTTCCCGAGGCATCCTTCCACGTGGGCATCCGCGCGGCCTTGGCGCGGAAGGCCCTGACGATCGCCTGGCGGTAGTCTTCCGCTTCACGCTGCATTTCCGAGGCCAGGGGATGGTTGATCCGCTGGAACAGCCGCGCCGTCGCCGACAGGCCCTTATAGTTCCACGCGTCGCTCCAGAACGACTGGATCGGCCGAGAGATGTCCGAAGCCGACGCCGTCGGCATGACCCCCTGCGCCTGCGGCGGCTGGCGCGGCAGGCGGCGGGAATCGCGGATGAACTCATAGCCCCTGATCAGCGCCGGCGTCCACTTCTCGATGAACGCCAGGTCGTCCGTGAGCATCGCATGTCTTGCGGCGGTAAGCATCACCGCGCCGTGATCGGTGAGCCACTGGTTGCCCGAGTCGATCGGTGCCGGCACCCCAAAGTACCCCGGATGTTGCGGGTAATTGGGTCCCGGCGCTTTCACTTTGCCCTGTTCCTCACGGTGGATCTCCAGGTACTTGTCCACGTCCTGGTGCCACCCGAGCGGGTCCAGCAACATGTGGCTGGTCATGCTGGTGGGCGTGATCCAGAGCATGGAATAGACCATCGACCCCGAGAGCAGCGTCTTCTGGCGGGTTTGGGGAATCGTCAGCGAGATCATTCGCGACAGCTTGAGGTTGTGTTTGATGGCGGCGTTGATCAGCGGCTCGGGCGTGTGGATTTGCGCGGCGGTTGCGGGGCGCGGCGACCAGAAGGCATTGGCCTGTTGGAGGGCGCCTTCCCATCGCAGCCTCGCCTCCGCCACGAAGTCTTCGCGTGGCTGCCGCAGCATGGGAACCAGAAGATCGACATGCCTGCCCGCTGTAGCGGGCATCGTGACGCAGATGAACTGATCGTTGGATCCCTGGGCAGGCGGGATGAACCGCGCCCTGTCCGCACCGTTGAGCACTCCCATGCGAACCTTACCGTCCGGCTCGATGATCAGCAGCGCACCAGAGGCATCCGGCTCGGGGTGCAGCTTGCGTGGGTACAGCGATTGCTCGGACTGCACCCGGAAGTTGTTGGCTTCAATCATGTCGAACTTGATGTGCGGCGAATTGATACGAACGAAGAAGCTGACCTGCTCGGCCCTGGCCGTTGCCTCACGCGCGGTGACTTGCAGTCGGATCCAGCAGTACATCGGCTCCAGACCTGTGAGCGAGTCTCCGCCGCCGGATTTGTGCGCGAAAACGAAGCTTCGCAGCTCCAGTCCTGCCAGGGGGCTGGTCGGTTCCTGCGGTTTCCATCGTGTCCAGAGCACGGGGGCGGGGTCATCGGTCCATCCCTGGTCGCCGACACGCCTGCCGCCAAACATCGCGATCGATTCCTGCGTCGAGGGCGGGGCACGGTCCGGCTCCGCCGATGGCCAGAACCCAAGCTGCACGCCCGCCAGCGGATCACTGGCGTCGCTGTCCGGCTGCGAGGGCTTGGACGGCGGGCGCGCGATGATCGTGCCGTCATAAACAACGTTGAACCGATGCATGTGATCGCGCCAGCCAACGGGCGTGATGACATTGGTCAGTTCCGGCCACCAGGTCCGGGCGAGGTTGACATTGGGTTCCTCGGCCTGTGACCAGGCCCCCAGAATCGACAGCAGGACGGAGACGATTGAGACAGTTGTTCTTCGCATATTGTTTCGGTTACCAGAACCACGCATAGATGCCGATCCAGATCGCCGCGTATGTGCCGCCCCACAGCCACAGGCTCTGATACCACGCACGGCCGGTGGTACCTGACGACAGTTGCCACAGCAGCGCCGGACGCCAGAGGAATGGTCGCCAGCGATGCTCCGGTGGAGGCGGACTGAGCAGCGAAGCCGCCACCACCAGCGCCATGGTCAGCACCTGGGCGATGAACGCGATGTAGAGCCAGTGAAGATCTGTCCAGAGGCGAGGCAGCCACACGCCGAGAGCGATCTGGATAACCAGCCCGCCGATGATCCCCACCACTGCCGCCGCGTAGGTCGTGCGTTTCCAGAAGATTCCCAGGAGCATGACGGAGATGAACGGGGTGGCCAGATACGTCACGGCTGTCTGGAAGTACCGGAAGATGCCTCCGAATTTGGGCACCAGCGGCGCCAGGGCCGCAGCCAGGACCAGCGCCGCCAGGGAGGCGATTCGCCCGACGACGACGGTTTGGCGGTCGGTAGCGTGCGGGGCAATCAGCTTGCGATACACTTCCAGGGAAAACAGGGTAGCGGTGGAATTGGACAGCGCGCTGAGGGTGGACATGACCGCCGCAACGAAACCTGCCAGCACGATGCCGCGCAGCCCCCATTCCGGAGAGAGCGTGCGCAGCACGAAGGGAAAGGCCAGGTCCGGATTGTCCAGTGGCTGGCTGCGACCCATCACATGAATCCAGTGATAGACGACGAACCCCAGGAAGCAGGTGACCAGTGGTCGCAGCAGGTTGATGAATCCGGCAAAGATGATGCCCATCATGCCGTCCCAGGTCGATCGCGCCCCCAGGACTCGCTGCACCATCACCTGGTTGCCGGCCTGATAGAACAGGAACACGCCCAGCGAAGCGGCCACAAGCCCCAGGAAAGGCGCGTCCGCATCGTTAGGCGGTTGGTAAAGCCTGAAACGATCGGGTCTGGCCTCCACCATCGCCTGCCACCCCCCGGGAACGTGCGACAGCGCGTAGAAGAACAGCACCAGCCCGCCACCAACCAGCATCAGACACTGCACCGCATCGGTCCACATGACCGACACCAGCCCGCCTTTGACGGTGTAGGCGGCGACAAGAGCCAGCATCATCCACAGCACGATCTGCTGCCCCCAGGGCGCCAGGTCCTCTGGCCAGTGGATCAATTGCGAGATCGCAAGGCTGCCCCCATACAGTACCGGCACCAGGAAAACGACAACGTACGCGCCGAGCATGACCCAGCTATACAGGTCACGGCACAGTGGGCCGAAGCGCCGGTCCAGCAGGTCCGCCACCGTCGTCACACGATTGTGCAGGTACAGCGGAATGAACAGGACAATCAGCAGCAGGTACGTCGGCAGGGTCCACCACTCCCAGTTGGCGATGAGCATTCCCTTGGAGTAGGCGGCGCCGACGGTGCCGACGATCTGCTCGCTGGAGACGCTGGTTGAAACGAACGCACTGCCGATGATCCACCAGGGCATTTTCCCCGAGGCCAGGAAGTAGCCTTCGGCCGTTTCGCTGCGACGTCGCGCCGCCCACAATCCGATCACCAGCACGATCAACAGCGATGCGGCGACGATGAGCAAATCGAGGCGGTTCATGTGTGGCTTGCGGCGCGTTGCTCTTGTCTGTGCCTGACCCTCGTGCCCCGCACGGACAGTCAGGTCATTGCCGGTCCGCCGCGGTCAGCACGTATGCCAGCGGCGGGTCCTGTGTCGGCTCAGGTTCTCCGATCCGAATGCTGTTATGCTCCCCGAAACGCACGACGCCGGTGATGTCGGCGTAATACAGTGGACAAGTCCATTGCTCGACCCGCTCGAAGCGATGATCCACTCGCGGCACGAGCGGAATCTGCTGATCATTGACCGCAAGCGTCGGCTGTGCCGGCGATGTCATCAGCACCGGCTTGTTCGGGCGGTAGATCAGCCAGACCCGATCCGCATATGCCCAGGGCACAATCTTCCATGTCTCGACGGTGTTCTGCTCGGTGAAGCCGTACGTCTTGAGGTACTCCGCTGGCAACTTGCCCTTGCCGATCCACTTCACCGCCGCGGTCAGGTTTGACGATCCATCCGGCGAAATCGGATTCAGCAGATCCGGGCGAGTGTCCTGCACCTGATCCAGGCTGAGCAACTCTCTTGGCAGAGTCGGATCCGAGGCTTGCTCCAGTGCCGCGCGCATATCGGGCATGTGGAAGCCGGTCGTCCATTGGTCCTCTTGCCGCGACCAGTCCGCCAGATCGATCGGGAAGCTGCTGCGGTTGGTCGGCGGCAGGGTTTTAAGCGCGCCATTCACCTCGAAGATGGCGCAGCTTTCGCCACGAACGCTCGCCTTGAGCGTATCTCCGTCCTTGAACGCCTGCGCCTGCTCCAGCGAGGGATAGATCTGCCGGATGAGCAATGGTCCATCGTGGCCGGTTTTCAGTTTCAACTCAAAACGGCGAGTGCCCGGTGCGTAGTTCAGTACATAGATCAGCCCCCGACCGTGGACGATCTTGCTGACGACGCAGTGATCCTGCGTCTCGGCGCAAGCCCGGGCAGGTCGCAGGACATCGGCATTGTCGCGCATCCAGTCAAAGAATCGCCTGGCGTAAGCGACATCCGCGGCGGGCATCTTCATCTCGATGTGCCCGAAGACCGGTGCTGCTGTGAACGCGCTGGATGCCGCGATCGTCTCCCTCCAGCCGAACGTATCGTGAAAGTTAAACCCGATGCCGCAGTAGGCGTGAACGCTGTAGGTGAACTGCTGAGGCTCAGGGTCGGTGTATCGGCGGGGGTTGCCCCAGTTTGAGTAGTGGGTGAGGAAGTAGTACAGCCCGTCCTCGGGCATGAGGTATTCGTACTTTCTTTGCCAGTTTCGGCGGCTGTCGCGGAACGCCAGGAACGTCGCCCAGTCCGCCGAAAAGTGCGCGATGTCGAAGCCATGGATGTCATCCGGATGATTCACGCGCACCAGCCGCTGAAACTGCGGCCCATAGACCGCCATGCCCAGGTGACATTCCGTGTATTGCAGTTTCTCCAGCGCCGCGTGGAAGTAATCCGACGTGTTTCGATGCGCGACATAGGTGTCGGGGCTGCTGTAAAAGTCGAAGGCGGTGGTCTGGAATCCGGCGGCGGCATACGCATTCAGCTCTTCGATCAGCGCTGGTTGCGCCGCCGGGTCGTCCCACTTCTTCTGCCCGTTGTTCAGCGTTCCCCCGGCGATGCGCAAACGCTTCAGCTCGGCCAGATTCGCCTGTGTGGTCGCATCCGTTTTCGCCAGCTTGATGAACCCGTCGATTCCCTTGCCCAGTCCTCCGGAGCCGAAGATCACCCCGTCGATCCCCAGCTCCGCCATTCGCTTCAGATACGCCGGCACGACCGGATCGTCGATGTCCACGCCCCATTGCCCCCAGCCGGCGTTCCAACTGAACCAGGTTGCGTGCCTGGCCGCTGAGGCCTTTCGCCGCTCAAGAAACCCCCTGTACCACATCCATCCCGGATATGGCTCGCCAGGCTCGCTGGCGAAAACGCCGAGGTAGAATGGCTCGGCATCGAACACTCCGCCGTTGTGCTTCCAGCCCATCTGCTGGTTCTGGAAAGTCCCGTCATCACGAACCTGATAGAACCAGTGTCCGACGCCCGCAAAAGTGCCTCCGTCGTCTGCCACGGAAATGATTCTGGGCCGATCGAACCTGCCCAGCTCCAGCACACGTGGTCGGCCACCATCGATCTCCGCCGAGCCGTAGATCAAACGATCGATCACTGGCTTGGCATCCCCACTGTCGATGCTGATCTGCCGCTGGAGCCAGTGTTCATCGGCGTGCAGCGTGTATGTGACGCGGATGCTCAGTCCCTGCTGAAGTTGCTGCTCAAGCACGATGCGAGCCAGCCGCTGGTCGCCGTGCGGTTGGGCGTCGGCGACGCTGGTCAATCGGCGGTCGGTCCATTCGAGCTTGCCGGCGCCGGTGATGATGGTTGCGCCAATGACATCACCGCTGAGCACATACCGCCGTGAGGTCAGGTGATTGACAATGGCCAGGACCGTGCCTTTCGACTCGGAGATCTCGACGGTGAGGAACGCGTTGCTGAGTTGGAGTTGATCGCGGTCGCGTCGCGCTTGAGGGGCATGGAGCGGTGCGGGAGGACGGCGCAGCGGCGCTGCCGGCAGCACGTCGGCGTTGACGGTATCGACAGGCTGCCGCGCCCCCGCCGCGGCCACCTCGCCCGCCTGCATCGCCAGCGCCATCGCCGCCGCCATGATCCACCCGATACGCTTGAATCGGTTCATCGATAAAATCCGGATTCAATCGAGAAAATCACAGGCGTGTGTTCTACCCGATCCCCGGCGTGCTTCGCAAGCCGTGTCCGATCCAACGCCAACCAGCCACCGCCGCTGACGCGAAATCTGATCGATCCATTCGCCGACGCCGTGGTCGAATGTCGCCTCGCGCCAGGCCAAATGCTGCTCTTTCATCTTGATCGCCCCGCGGTACACTTTCGGCCGGCTTGGACGGAACCGGGCCGCCCCGCGCGTGCTCCTGTTCGGATCAGACCGATCCCAAGCGACACACTCGACAGACAAACCAAAGGAATGCCAAGCGATGATCGAGAAGATTTTCAAAGCCTACGACGTGCGGGCCACCTACCCCAACCCGCTGAACGAGGAGATGGCCTGGAAGGTCGGCCACGCGACGGCGCAATACCTGAAGCGCAGCCGCGCGAACCTGCCCAAGGAACAGCAGGTCAAGCACGAGACGACGATCGTGGTTGGGCGGGACATGCGGCCAAGCTCCCCGGACCTGTCACGAGCGTTGTCGGACGGCATCCGCTCGGTGGGGTTCAACATCATCGATGTCGGAATGGTGGATACCAGCTTCATCTACTTCGCCATCAACCACCTGGACACCGTCGGCGGAATCCAGACCACCGCCTCGCACAATCCGGTGCAATACAACGGCTTCAAGATCAGTGGCCCCAAGGCCAAGCCCATCGGCGCGGCCACGGGGCTGGACGACATCAAGCGCATCGCATCGATGCTGAGGGTGGGACAGACCGGCGTGCAGGGCAAGTACGATGAAATCGACCTGTGGGGACCCTATCGCGACCACGTGCTTAAGTTCCTGGACCTGCGCCGACCCCTGCGCGTCGCCATCGATGCCAGCAACGGCATGGCCGGGAAAATGGTGCCGGCGGTTTTCGGCGGCGTGAAAGGCCTGGAGATCATCCCGATCCTCTTCGAGATCACCGGCAGCTTCGTCCACGAACCCAACCCGCTCGTCGAGGCCAACCTTCAGATGCTCAAGGACAAGGTGACCCAGACCAAACCCGATTTGGGCGCGTGTTTCGACGGGGACGCGGATCGGTGCATGTTCGTGGACGAGCAGGGCCGCACGATCGGCTGTGACCTGATCACCGCGTTGCTGGCGCGCGACTTTCTGAGCATGCCGGAGAACAGGGGCGCCACGATCGTCTATGACCTGCGATCCAGCCATGTGGTGCTGGACGAGATCAAAGCGGCCGGCGGCGTGCCGAAGCGGGATCGCGTCGGGCACGCGTTCATCAAGAAGACGCTGAGCGAGACGAAAGCGGTCTTCGGTGGAGAGCTCAGCGGCCACTTCTACTTCCGCGACAACTTCTGCGCCGACAGCGGCGCGATCGCGTTTGCGCGCGTGCTGTCGGTACTCAGCAAGCAGGACAAGCCGCTCAGCGCCCTGATCGACCCGCTGCGACGCTACGCCCAGTCCGGCGAAATCAACTTCCAGGTTGAAGACAAGGAGGCCAAGATCCGCGAGCTGGCCGAGGCCTATAAGAAGGGCCAGATCGACTATCTCGACGGGATCACGGTGGATCTTGGCGACTGGTGGTTCAACGTACGCAAGAGCAACACCGAGCCGATGCTGCGGCTGAACCTGGAGGCCAAGACGCCGCAGTTGCTCGCCGAGAAGCTGCGCGAAGTACAGCGGATTCTCGGCGAGCCGGTGCACGGCCACTGACTCGCCCGGGATCGCGCCGCGATAGACCGCCGTGTCCCCTGCCGCTGGCGGCCGCGCGCCACACCGACGCGCACCTGGCGGGCAGAAAACACCTGGCCGGTTCGCATATCCTTATCGCATGTGGTACGTAACGACCAGCAAGCCCCCCGACTGGCGAGCGGCACAGCGGCAGCTCAGTCGCACCGACCCGGTCCTTCGCCGCATCATCCGCCGCGTCGGGCCGTGCACTCTGGCGCCAAGACGCGACTATTTCAATCTCCTGTGCGTCTCGATCTTCAACCAGCAGATCTCCACGCGCATCGCCACCATCCTGTACAACCGCTTCCGCGATCAGTTTCCCGGCCGCCGACCCACTCCCTCACGGGTTCTTCAGTTCCTCCAGGCCGACGGCGAGCTTGTCAGGCACTGCGGCATATCCCGCCAGAAAAAGCAGTATCTGCTGGACCTTTCCCAGCGATTCGTCGATGGTCTGGTCCCCACGCGGCGGTTGTGGCGAATGAGCGATGAACAGGTCATCGAGTCGCTCACGCAGATCCGCGGCATCGGGCGATGGACCGCCGAAATGTTCCTGATCTTCGTCCTGAATCGGCCCGACGTGCTGCCGGTGGATGACCTGGGTCTCCAGCGCGCCGTCCAACGCGCCTACCACCTGCCGCACAGAATCGGCGGGCGGGAGCTGACGCAGTTCGGGCAGAAGTGGCGCCCGTGGCGAACCGTGGCAACGTGGTACCTGTGGCGGGGCGTGGAAGAAGAACCAGACTGATCAGCCCGCCGCTGCCCGCCGCTTCCACATCGTCCAAGCGCCCGCTACCGGGGATTCAACCCGCCAGCACTGCCCGGCAGCGATGCGGGCGGAAGCGCGCCCGCATCGCCGCGCTGTTCACGAGCACCCCATTGAGTTCCCGCAGTTCAGGCACTTGTAGCACGTGCCGCTGCGCACCGTGATGCTGCCGCAGACGTCGCAGGCAGGCGCGTCGGCCTGAAGCTCGCTGCTTTGCTGGCTCAACGGATCAGCCAGAATGCTCAGGCGCAGATTGGGGCCGGCCTGGGCTGCCGCGCCCTCGCCTGTTTGCTCAGCAGTGATGGCGGCAGAGGGAATCGTCTCGCCGTAGTCGAATGGCCGGGCGGTGTCCGGCTCGATCCGCGGGCCGTGCCCGTTGCCCGGACGCTCCGTGGCGACGGCGCGACTCGGTTCGGCGGCAGGCGCTTCACCGCCTGCCCCCCCGCCAGCACCCGCCGCGGCCCGACGCCTCGGCGCGTTGGCCG
The DNA here is from genome assembly GCF_050410795.1 of Fontivita pretiosa. GTDB lineage: Bacteria > Planctomycetota > Phycisphaerae > Tepidisphaerales > Tepidisphaeraceae > Fontivita > Fontivita pretiosa. Next base: position 306,981 of record NZ_CP191258.1, read on the forward strand.
CGCGATAACCCGGCACAAACTCCATCCCCAGCCAGCGGAAGATGTAATCCACCAGGCTCTTGGCCATCGGGATCTCGGGATTGCGCGTCATGCCACTTGGCTCGAAGCGAACGTGCTCGAACTTGCGTACCAGCGACTCGATCGGCACGCCGTACTGAAGCGAGACGCTGACCAGCGTGGCGATCGTGTCCATCAGCCCGCCGATCGTGCTGCCTTCCTTGGCCATCGTAATGAACACCTCTCCGGGCGAGCCGTCTTCGTACAGCCCGACGGTGATGTACCCTTCGTGCCCGGCGACATCGAACTTGTGGGTGATCGCCCGGCGGGTATCGGGCAGGCGTCTTCGCAGCGGTCGCTCCACGATCCGTTCGACGATCTTCTCGATTACGTGCGTCTGCGCCGGGGCCAGATTGTCCGAACTGACCGCCGCACCCGTCGCCGGCGCCGCCGCGGCGGCGGCGCGGGCAACCTGCTGCGCGACTTCCTCGCGTGCCGCCTGCACGTCTTCCTCGCTTTCGCGGTCGGTCTTGGCTTCGGCTTCGCTGTCGGATCGGACGTTCAGCGGCTGGCTGAGCTTGCTGCCGTCGCGATACAGCGCGTTGGCCTTCAGCCCGAGCTTCCAGCTCAGGTAATAGCTCTGCTTGATGTCCTCGACGGTGGCCTCGTTGGGCAGATTGATCGTCTTGGAGATCGCGCCGCTGATGAACGGCTGGGCGGCGGCCATCATGCGGATGTGTCCGTCGACGGGGATGAACCGCTTGCCGTGTTTGCCGCACTTGTTGGCGCAGTCGAAGACGGCGTAGTGCTCGGGTCGCAGGTGCGGCGCGCCCTCGACCGTGCCGCGTCCGCAGATCACGTCATTGGCCACATCGATCTGTTTCTGCGTGTAGCCCAGCCGCCGCAGCAGGCTGAATCCCGGCGCCTGCCACTCGCTTTCGGGAATCTCCAGCCGCTCGAACGTCTGCGGCGACAGCGCCCAGGGGCTGAAGGCGAAGTTCAACTCGAACACGGCGGGCAGGCTGGCTTCGATCCGCTCCAGCTCCGCGTCGGTCAGCCCGCGGAGCTTCAGCGATTCGTAATTGATCTCCGGGCTGCCGTGCAGCGTGAGCGTGCCCATCACATATTTGAGGATGTCGTGAATCTGTTCGGCGCTGTAGCCCAGGTTCTTCAAAGCCGGCGCCAGCGACTGGTTGGCGATCTTGAAATACCCTCCGCCGGCCAGCTTCTTGAACTTCACCAGCGCAAAGTCCGGCTCGACGCCAGTGGTGTCGCAATCCATCAGCAGGCCGATCGTGCCGGTCGGGGCGATGACGGTGGTCTGGGCGTTGCGGTATCCGTGCTTCTCGCCCAGCTCCAGCGCGCGATCCCAGCACTCGCGGGCGCTGCCGAGCAGATCGGGCGAGGCCAGCGGATCGCCAACCTGGAACTGAGCGGCGTCAATCCCGACGGGTTTGATGTCGAGCTGCTCGTAGTCCCCCAGCGCCTTGCGATGCTCCGGGTTGTTGGCCACGTCGTAGGCGGCGCGGCGGTGGTTTCGAATGACGCGGAGCATGTCGGCGCGGTTCTCCTCATAGCCGGGAAACGCTCCAAGCTCGCGCGCCATGTCGGCGCTGGTGGCGTAGGCTTCGCCGGTCAGGATCGCACTGATCGCGGCGCAGATCGCTCGCCCTTTGTCGCTGTCGTAGGGTATCCCCGCCTGCATCAGCATCGCCCCAAGATTCGCGTAGCCCAGCCCCAGCGTGCGGAACTTGTAGCTCAGATGCGCGATCTGTTCCGACGGGAAGCTGGCCATCAGCACCGAGATCTCCAGCACGATGGTCCAGAGGCGGATGGCGTGCTTGAAGCCCTCGATGTCGAAGCGGCGGTTGTCGGCGTCGAAGAAGCTGAGCACGTTCAGGCTCGCCAGGTTGCACGCCGTGTCGTCCAGGAACATGTACTCCGAGCAGTTGTGGACGGTGATGCCGTTGGCGATGAAGCTGCAGGTCACCGGCTCGGTCAGGTCGAAGACCTGCTGCCTGCCGAGATACACGCAGGATGCCACACGGTCCCAGTTGCCCTGTGATCCTGACGCAAGCGCATCGGTGGACCGGTTTATGGCAAGCGACGCCGCCTGAGCAAGCTGCTGGAGCTTGCTGCCGGGCAGCAGGCCGATGTGTTTGGCAAAACAGCGGAGGCTGCCCGAGTCGATGCGCAGGCCGTGGCGAACGATTTCTGCGCTGCCGCCGCCGTCCGTGCTGGTTGCGCGCGGCTCGGGTCCAGTGGGGGCGACCCGACGAGGTCGGGGCAGGCCTCCGCCAGCGAAGGCTCCGCCTTCGCCATGGTCTTTGCAGTTGGGAACAAGGATCGATTGCACGCCGAAGCCCAGCAGCAGCAGTTGCACATCCTGAAGCAGTCCCAGCGAATCGGAGTGCAGTTCGATCGTGCCGTGCGCGAACACGCTATCCGCGGTGAACAGCGCCCGCAGCAGGTGCTTTTGCGCCGCCAGGCCGGCGGTGAACGCCTCATCCCCCAGGCGACGCACACCGTTTTCGGTCCGCACAAACGCCCTGAGGCGCGAAAGAAGCCGGCGATTGCTCAGCGTGGCGGTGACGGTCGTGCCGGACTCGGAGGCATCGGCGGAAGATTCACCGGCAGCACTGGCCGCCCGCTCGGCGGGGGCATGATCCGCCGGCTCGACGGCCTCGAGCATCGCCGTGTTCACGTAATCATCGTCGTACGCCCGCTCGAAGGCGCGCTCGCCCCAGGTCTGGCACACGTAACGCACGAATGCATCGATCTGATCGGCATCGCTGAAGCACCGATCCAGGTGCAGTGCCTCGGGATCGCCGTTGGACGAGCTGAGGAACAGCCCCAGCAACTGGAAGAACCGCGGATCCTGCGGCTCGCCGATCTCGCGGACGGTGGCCGGGGCTGCGGGCAGGCGAATCTCGTCGTCGGTGGTCAGATGCTGGGCCTGCACCCATCCGCGGCGGCGAGTCCAGACTTTGTGATCGGCGGTGAGCTTGACGCTGTACCCGCCCAGGGTACGCAGCTCGAAGACGTCGCGCGTGCCGGTGGGGAACGCGCCTTCAGTGGCGTGGATCTCCTGCCCGTAAAGGTTGGTGACGATCCGCGCCGGAAGATGGATCATCTGGTCGATGCGCCGCCACACGCCGCCGGGCGTGAGCACACGCGTGTCGCCCGTGACACAGGGGTTGGAGGCGTTGATGCGTCCGGATTTGGGACAGGTGTGCCACTGATTGATGGTGTCGTCGAACTGCACCCCCGGATCGGCGCAGCGCCACGCCGCGAACGCGATCTGCTCCCACAGATCACGCGCCTTGAGGGTCTTGCAGATCTTGCCGTTGGTCCGCCAGGTCAAGTGCCAGTCGCCGTCCTCCTCGATGGCCTTGAAGAAGCGGTTGGGGATACGCACGGAGTTGTTGGAGTTCTGCCCGCTGACGGTGTAGTACGCCTCGCCGTTGAAGTCGTAATCGAGCTTCAGCCCCAGCTTCCTGGCCAGTTCCTGCTGATCCTTCGGGAGGTGTTTCAGCCCTTCGACCATGCAGGCGACCTTGAGTTCCTCCCGGACCTTCCAGTTGATGAACTGCTCGACGTCGGGGTGATCCAGATCCAGGCAGACCATCTTGGCCGCGCGGCGCGTGGTTCCGCCGGACTTGATGGCCCCAGCGGCGCGGTCGCCGATCTTCAGGAAGCTCATCAGCCCCGAGCTTCTGCCGCCGCCGGAAAGCGGCTCGTTCTCTCCGCGCAGCCTGGAGAAGTTGGTCCCGGTTCCCGAGCCGTATTTGAACAGCCGGGCCTCGCGGATCCACAGATCCATGATCCCCCCGGGGTTCACCAGGTCGTCGTTGACGGACTGGATAAAACACGCGTGGGGCTGCGGGTGCGAGTAGGCGTCGCGGCTCTTGTGCAGCTCGCCGGTCTTGGGATCGCAGTAAAAGTGCCCCTGCGCCGGACCGGTGATGCCGTACGCCCAGTGCAGACCCGTGTTGAACCACTGGGGCGAGTTTGGCGCGCACATCTGGTGCAGCAGCATGTAGGCGATCTCGTCGTAGAATGCCTGCGCATCCTCGGCCGAATCGAAGTACCCGTGCTTCTCGCCCCACCATCGCCAGCACCCCGCCAGTCGGTGAATCACCTGCCGGGCGCTGCGTTCCGGCCCGGTGACGACGTTTCCCTGGGCGTCGCGGATGGGATTGCCTTGCGCGTCGGTCTGCGGCACGCCGGCCTTGCGGAAATACTTGCTCACCATGATGTCGGTGGCGAGCTGACTCCATTGCCGGGGGATCTCCGCATCGTTCATCTCGAAGACGACCGAGCCGTCGGGATTGGTGATGCGGCTGGTGCGCTTCTCCCATTCGACGGTGCTGAAAACATCCTGCCCGGGCTTGGTGAATCGACGATTGATTTTCATGGGCGTACCACTTCGTGATTTCGCTTGTCGGTTACGGGTTACTGCTCTGTGATCGCTCGCTGGTTCACTCGGTCATTGCGCATCTTCCCATCCCCATTTCTCCCCATCCTCCTACCTGCTGTTTCCGTCATGGCGCCGCACGCGTGGATGGCGCAGCGACCTGGCCGGGCCGTCCGGGGCGGATCGTGCCGCGGCGGATGACGTTGGTCGTATTGCTTTCCAGGTAAATGCCGTACGTGTGGTCCGCCGGCAGCGGCCCCAGCTTCATCGTCGCGCCACCGACGCGGATGCCGGTTCGGGCATCCACCGCCACCAGCGTTCGAGCCGGAACCGGCATGCGAAGCAGGTCCTGATTGCCGGTCAGGTCCGCCACACGCACAATCGCCGCCGACTCCACCAGGTAGACCAGCGGCGCTGGCGCGCCCTGCACGACCGGCAGGACCGGCGTGGGCGGCACCGCGATCGGCTGCTCTACCCAGGTCTGTTCGGGTCTGGGGACGGCGACTTGAGTCGCTGGCGGAGGAAGCGCCCGGGCCGCTCGCTTGCCGCCGCGGGCACAGCCGCCCGGCATCATCGCCCCCAGGGCAATCGACCCGGCAGCCAGGCAGCTCAGCCACCTGCGCCGAAGCACCTGACTTGGGCCAAACGATTGCATCGACAACCTCCCTGGAACCCCGCCGGCGACCGCTGCCGCCTCAGGCGCTTCTATCTTCCGGCCGGCCGGGTCGCGGGCGACAGCGCCGCCCCCCCTCGCCCCGGCGGCATTTCCGACGCTTTCAGCGGCGAAAAATAGATCGCATATCGATGCTCCGGCTCGATCGGCGTCAGCAGCACGATCCGATCCTGCGGCGAAGCCGAAGGGCTGACCACGATCGCCCGATCCACCGGATCAATCGTCAGAAGCCCCCGGGCGCTGATCGGGTCGGTGATCGTGGCCGTATGTTTCAGCTCACTGGTGGTGATGTCCACGATGGTCACGATCCCGGGCTGTGCCATGACGAACGACAGCGGCAGCGTTCCGATGGCCACAAGCTGCGCCCCCGCCGGCGCCAGATCCGCCCCCTGCGCCGAACGGGTCTTGCTGGCCGCGTCCTGCTGCGCGCAGCCGCCAGTCAGCAGCATGACATCTATGGCGATTATTGTAACGCCCAAAATGAAACACCTGACCACGGCACGTTTCATGGCTGAGCACTCCCGATCGCGATCGCGTCTGCCTGCGGCCTTGCCGCGAGGCATCGCGATGCGACCCGCGATGCCTCAATCGACCCTCGGCAACGTCAATCCCGTCTGGTTCTGGTATTTGCCGTTTTTGTCGGCGTAGCTGACGGCGCAGACCCGCTCGCCCTTGAGGAAGATGAGCTGGGCAATGCCCTCGTTGGCGTAGATGCGTGCGGGCAGCGGCGTGGTGTTGCTGATCTCCAGGGTAATCTTGCCCCGCCATTCCGGTTCGATCGGGGTGACGTTGACGATGATCCCGCAACGCGCATAGGTGCTCTTGCCCACGCAGATCGCCAGGTAGCCGCGCGGCATGCTGACCGTCTCGACCGTCTCGCACAGCGCGAAGCTGTTGGGCGGGATCAGGACATGATCTTCGCCGGTCTGCTCGCAGTCGATCGTCACGAACGAGCGTTCGCTAAATCGCTTGGGATCGACGATCTGGCTGTTGACGTTGGTGAAGATCTTGAACACCGACCCGACGCGCAGGTCATAGCCGTAGCTGGACAGCCCGTAGCTGATCCGCCCCGGCCGTTTGAGGTTTTCCTCGAACGGCTCGATGCCGATCAGTTCGCGGATTTGCGTATCGCACAGAATCCCCATGGCGCGTGTTTCCGACCGTGTCGGTTGAATTGCAAAGGACAACGAACCTGCCACGGGATCGCGGTTCGACCCAGCCGCTTTCCCGGCAGCCTGTCACGTGCAAACGTGATGCCGACTTGACCTACCGGACACCGAACAAGGCCATCCCTGTCCAATACCTGCGTCAACCGTGACAGATCGCATGATACACTACATCTGGTATCCGTCAACCTGGACTTTACTAAATGTTGGATAACCCAAGGCTCACGAAATCCTAACGCTTCGGCAGTGCCGGGCTTAGGGTAGCCAGATTTTTCTTCCGCTGGCAGTTGGAGCACCGTGCGGCCCAAGTTATCCACCGGCTGGCAACACTTGGGGCGGTGGATAAGGCAAGCTGGCCGGGTTGCGGGAGGCGATCGTCTGAGCGGCCGGGCGGTCCATGATCCGATCGAATCAGGCGATTGGCACGCTTTTCGCCAGCAAAATTCTGTCGTCGGATCGGACACAAGCCAGTATCATGCTGGGGCCAACCCCGGCCCGTCCGCGATTGTGGCGGCCGGCTTGCGTCGCCGAATCCATTCAACCTTGTGCTTCACACCAGGGAGGCTGTGATGATCCCCGCCCGTCGCGCCCTCGCCGTGGCCACAGTGATCGGAGCTTCGACAATCTGGATCACTCCGGCGGACACATTGGCGGATGTGCCGCTGCGGGCCACGCGCATTGTGGCCGGGTTGTCCGATCCCATCTACGTCGCCCAGGCCCCGGGCGATAATGACCGACTCTTCATCGTCCAACAGGGCTTCAACGGCTCGGCCAGCATCTACATCTACCGCTACAGCACCGGAACGCTCAATGCGACGTCGTTCCTGACCGTCTCCGGCCTGGCCACCGGTGGCGAACAGGGACTTCTGGGGCTGGCGTTTCATCCGAACTACGCCTCAAACGGGCAGTTCTACCTGAATTACACGGCGGTGGGTGGCCAGTGGGGCGCGGGCGTGACGCGAATCGTCCGCTACACGCGCAGCTCCGCCGATATGGCTGATCCGGCCTCGGCGCAGCCCGTATTGAGCTTCGATCAGCCGCAAGCCAACCACAACGGCGGATGGATGGGTTTCGGGCCGAATGATGGATACCTGTACATCAATACCGGCGACGGTGGCGGCGGCAATGACGACGACATCGGGCACACCCCGGGCATCGGCAACGCACAGGACACCTCCAACCTGCTTGGCAAGGTGCTTCGCGTGGACGTCAACGCCGACGACTTCCCCACCGACCCGCAACGCAACTACCGTATCCCCCCCACCAATCCGTTCGTCAACCAGCCCGGCGCCGACGAGATCTGGTCTTACGGGCTGCGTAACCCCTGGCGAGCGAGTTTCGACCGCGGCACCGGCGATTTCTACATCGGCGATGTCGGACAAGGTGCGCGCGAGGAGATCAACTTTCAGCCGGCCACTTCCAGCGGCGGTGAAAACTACGGCTGGCGCGCCATGGAAGGCGAGCTGGTCACTGGCCTGACGCCCGTGCCCCCTTCCCCGCCACGGGTCGATCCCATCCACACCTACGTCAATCCCAATGAAGGGCGCGCGGTGACTGGCGGATACGTCTACCGGGGAAGCGAGAATGACGCCCTGGCCGGCACCTACTTCTTTGCCGACTATGCCTACGGGCGCATCTGGTCCTTTCGATACGATCCACAGACTGGCCAAAAGCTCAACTTCCGCCACCTCACCGGCACGATCCCGACCGACGCCGGTTCGATCGGGCTGATCTCCAGCTTCGGCGAAGACAACCTCGGGCGGCTGTACATCGTGGATTTGGGCGGGGAAATCTTCCGGCTGATTCCCGCAATGCCCGGCGACGCCAATCTCGACGATGTGGTGAACATCCGCGATCTGTACCTGCTGGCCAGCAACTGGCAGACATCCAGCGCCGCGACATGGCGCATGGGCGATTTCACCGATGATGGCAGGATCGACATGCTGGACCTGAACGTGCTGGCCTCGCGATGGCAGGACATTCCCGGAAGTTCGAGCCTCTCGGAGGCACTGGCCCAGCTCGGTTTGCCGCAGGTGACGGTGCCGGAGCCTGCCGCCCTTTCCGCCGTGCTGCTGATTCTTCTTCCGTCGATGCGATCGCGGCGGCGACGCTGAGCCGCTGCGTTGCCTACGCCTATTTTTGCCGGCCGGCAGGCGGTATAACACCCGGCCGGCCATGAATCGACGAGCGCTGTATCAGTGGGTGGCGCAGCAGTTGGGCGACCGTCGGCAATCCCCCGAATCGCTGCTGCAAGATTGCATCCAGGCCATGCGGATGCTCCGCGATCTGCCCGCGGACAACCGCCGCGGCCACAGGGAGCTGCTCGGCGATCCGCAGATCCGGCAGTTGCTCCAGCAGGATGATGCACTGGGACAGATCTACCAGGCGATCAACGCGCCTGCGCTGGAACAGGCCTACCGCGGCGCGGCAGCGACGAAAGTTCACGCCGCGGGAGATTCCGGCGGTGACGCAACTGTTCACGCCGCGATGGGTCGTCCAGTGGCTCTTGCACAACACGCTGGGACGAATCTGGACGGAGATGCATCCCGACACCTCGCTGCGTTTCGAGCATCTGATTCCCGTCACCACGCAGCCGCTGCCTTCTCCGCCTCGGCAGGCGCGAGACCTGCGCATCCTCGATCCGGCCTGCGGGACGATGAACTTCGGCGTTGTCGCCATCGAGATGCTTCGGGCGATGTATCGGGAGGAGATGGACCGGGCCGGGCGACCGGGCTGGGAGGCTGAACCGTCGGCGCGCGATCCCCACCAGATCGCGCCATCGATCATCGCCAACAACCTCGTCGGAATCGATATCGATCCGACGGCTGTTCAACTGGCGGCACAGACGATCCGGATGAAGCTGCGGGTGCCGCAGGAGCAGGGTCGAGTGCAATTGTTCTGTGGCGACTCGCTGCTGGATCCGACCATCACGGCCAACTGTCAGGGCGTCTTCGATGTGGTCGTGACCAATCCGCCCTATCTGAGCGCGCGGAACCTGCCGGCGGAACTTGTGCAGCCGTTGAAGAAGCGGTTTGCCGGTGCCTGGCGCGACGCGTATGCCTGCTTCATCGTGCAGAGCCTGCGCTTTGCGAGGCCTGGCGGGCGGGTGGGACTGCTCACGATGCAGTCGTTCATGTTCACCGCCGCGTTCGAGACGATGCGCCGTCAGATCCTCCAGACCGCATCGATCGATGCGATCGCGCACTTCGGGCCGGGGCTGTTCGATGTCGGCAATCCGGGGACGCTCCAGACCGTTGCGACGGTGATGCGCAACGTGCCGCCGCCGCCGAACCACTCGCTGACGGCCATCCGACTGGTGGAGGCGCCGGACAAGCGGCAGGCATTGCCGACGGCGCCGCGACTTGCGGTTGAACAGAGGGAGTTGGGGGACTGGCCGCGCGCGGCGTGGGTGTACTGGGGCAGCCCGCCGCTGCGCCGCGCGTTTGGGCGCTTCGCGAAGCTGGCGACGATCGCTCCGCCGCGGCAGGGTCTGGCCACCACCGACAACGCCCGCTTCGTTCGATATTGGTGGGAGGTCGAGCCCAGCGCGTCCGATGTGCCCTGCCGCGCCACGCCGGGCAAGTGGCATCCATACGCCAAGGGCGGACGCTTTCGCCGCTGGTACGAATCGCCACGACATCGCGTCGATTGGCTCGACGACGGCGCCGCGATCAAACGGGCCATCGTGCAGCGGTATCCCTATCTCAATGGGCAGTGGCAATGGGTCGCGAAAAATACCGGCTTCTACGGGCGGCGGGGTGTGACCTACTCGTATCTGACCAGCGGCCGATTCAGTGCCCGCCTGCTGGAGCCAGGCGCGATCTTCGACGTTGCCGGCTCGTCGCTGTTCCCTGATGAGCCGCTGACGATTCTGGGGATACTCAACTCGACAGTCGCGGGCGAATTGCTGGCGGCGATCAACCCGACGATCAACTTTCAGGTGGGAGATCTGGCTCAGCTTCCGGTGCCGGCCGCGCGCTGCCCGGAGCTGGAGGCGCAGGTGGCGCGCGCCATCGAGATTCAACGCAGTCTGGACCGTCACGACCCAACCTCGCCCGATTTCATCACGCCCCTGCCATGGAACAACGCCGGGCAGATCGTCGCCAGCGCCCAAACGCGGCTCTGGGAGATCGAACGTCGCATCGATCAGTTGGTCGCCGAGCTCTATGGGATCGACTCGGCGCATCATGTATCGCCGGCCTTCATCGAGCTGGATCCTGTGGAGCTGGCGCGGCAGTGGATCGAGCAGGCGCTACGACGCGTGTGCGCCAGGCGGCAGGTCGTGCGCATCAGACCCGTCGATGATGATGCGATTCAAGAGCTGCGCGACGAATTGATCAGGCTGACCAGCGTGTCAGAGGCGCGACAGATCGAGCAGGCCGTCGGCGGGATCGGACGCTACCTGGCCCGCGGGTTCTTCAAACATCACGTTGAGAGCTATCGCCAGCGGCCACCGCTGTGGGTAATTGGCAGCGACGAGCAGGCAGTCGTGGTCCCCCACGACCGCGCAACGGGACAGGTCCTGGAGCCGATTCTGGCGGCGGCGGACGCGTCACTGGTCCGCGGCTGGCGGCGGCATGTCGATGACGGGGTGCTGGTGAATCTGGCCCCGCTATGGCGATGGGTTCCCAATCACGGCTTTCAGCGAAGGCTCAGGGTGATAGACCAGGAACTGCGCGCCGGTGGCCTCGAGTGGAGCCAGACCTTTCAGGATGTGTACCACGCTGCGGGCTTCACTCCAGCATCGATTCGCGGATTCGCTTCATCTGCCGGGCATTCTCAAGCGGATCCGCCTGGGACAACTGTCCGGTCGGCAGCACGCAGGTGAATTCGGCGCCGATGCGATAGTAATCCGGGCCGGAACTGTGACAGTGCTTGACCGTGCACAGCAGCGAAACCAGCCCCACCCCGTCTTTTCGCGGCATCTGCGTGATGAACTGTTGTCCCGGGACCATCTGGGCGTGGTAAAGAATCGCGATGCCGCGCGCGGAAAAGTCGCAGGCCGTCACCTTCACAGGATCCTGAAGCCGATCGTCGGCGATCGGCACGATCGTCAGCCGCGCCTGTAGCTCCAGCCGCGCAGCCCGACGACGCTCGTGAGTGCGTGCGGGCTGGCGGGCGTCGAACGAGGCGGCCAGTTCTGCAAACTGCTCGGCGGACAGTCTCATCGCCAGCTACTCCCAATCCAGAACATCGGACCCAGAGCCTTTGAACTTGATCAGTTGCTACTCCATCGCCGCCATGATCGCGTCGGCAAACGCCTGAGTCCCGGCAGTCCCGCCAAGGTCACGCGTAAGAGTCCGACCCTCGGCAAGGACCCGGTTATAGGCCCTCTTGATCCTCTCCGCGATCGCCTGCTCGTTCAGGTGATTGAGCATCATGACGGCGGACATGATCAGCGCCAGGGGGTTGGCCACGCCCCTGCCGGCGATGTCCGGTGCCGAGCCATGCACCGCCTCGAACACCGCCGCCTCATCCCCGATATTGCTTCCGGGCACCACCCCCAGCCCTCCGACCAGCCCGGCGCACAGGTCGCTGACCAGGTCCCCATACAGATTCTCCATCAGCAGTACATCGAAACGCGCCGGATCCTGAACCAGCTTCATGCATCCGGCGTCGATGATCATCTCCTCGTACTGGATGTTGGGATACTCCCGTTCGTGAATCCGACGCGCACAGGTCAGAAAAAGCCCGTCGGTCAGCTTCATGATGTTCGCCTTGTGAAACACCGTGATCTTTTTGCGGCTGCGGCTGGTGGCATAACGGAACGCGAAGCGGGCAATTCGCGTGCAGGCGGCTTCGGAGGCGACCTTCAGGCTCGTCACCACGCCCGGCACCACCTCGTTCTCGATCCCGCTGTACAGACCCTCGGTGTTCTCGCGGACGATGACCATGTCCACGCCTTCGTAGCGCGTCTTGACCCCCTCCAGACTGCGCACCGGGCGAACCGCCGCATACAGGTTCAGCTTCTGCCGCAGTTGCACGTTGACGCTCTTGAAGCCCTTGCCCACCGGCGTGGTGACCGGCCCCTTGAGCGCGACCCTGTGGGCCTTGATGGCGGCCAGCGTGCGCTCGGGCAGGACGTTGTCGTAGCCCTGTTCCAGGGCTGCCATGCCCGCCGGAAGCTCGACCCAATCGACCTCCAGCCCCGCCGCCTCGACCACGCGCTTCGTCGCCGCCGTCACTTCCGGGCCGATCCCGTCTCCGGGAATCAGCACGATCGTGTGCCGTGTTGTGGATGTAGCTGTTTCTGGCATGTCTGATGTTCCGGTTCGCTGGACTGATAGCATCCGCAGGTTTGGCGACAACGCAAGAGCAACCGGCGGGCAAAGGGGTGTGTCCGGACTTCCGGCAAGGCAGGCGAAAGCTGAAGGACTGCGGTGTCACAGGTGTCCAGCCTGTGCGCGCGACGATCGTGAGGGCGCGATGCACCTGATAGAAGAAGCCGCCGCGACGTCGGGCCAATCACTTGGGCCTGGTGGCTCTTCCCAATCGCAACATCACGCCCAACAGTCCCACCACTGCCGTCGCGAACGCCGGCTCGGGAATCACCGTCACCGTGCCGCTCAGGAAGTACTGCCCGATGTCCCCGATCTGGGCGGCGCTGAACACCGCCAGACCATAAGTGCCCGCCAGCAGCGACGCCGAGAGGCTCTCATTGAGACTGGCGGTCTGCGCGAGCTGGAGCAGTTGTCCTTCCGAGTCGTACAACGCCACTGACGCATCCAGCATCTGTCCGAATGGTGCGCCCGACACCGTAATCGCCAGCTCCGAATCCTGAGCGAGGATCAAGCTGAAGAAGTCCACGTCGGCGATGGTGTGGATGACCCCTTGAGCCTGGAATGCGCCGTCGAGGATGTCCAGCGCTGTCGCTGCGTTCAGGCCGTCGCCGTAATCGTCGGCGCGGTAGCCGAATCCGTTCAGCGCGTTGCTGAGCACGTCCACGTCGTTCTGATAGGTGGTCGGCGAAGCGGTCGTGCCGTACCACCACAGCGCGCGGGTCGAGTGATAGCTCAGGCCCATGATCGGCGCCCTGGCCACTGTGCCGGGGTTGTACTCCTCGAGCTTGTCGCCGTTGGGCGCGTAGGTGCTCTGGTGCGCCAGCCCGAAGGCGTGCCCCGCCTCGTGGGCGGCGGCGTCGGCAACATATTTGGGAAAGCCCAGACCCAGGTTGTCCGAGAACACAAATGCGACGTTGGGCAGCAGCACGTTGTAGAAGCTGCCCATCAGCGATACGCCGCCGGACTTGGAGCCTGACCAGTACTCCGTCGCGCCGTTCTTCCCGTCGCCGCCGATCACCACCTTCAGCGTCTGCCTGTTGTACAGGTTCCCCGGATCGATCGTGGTGACGTCGATGTTGAATGGCGAGTACATCTCCGCGACGCGCGACCAGATCTCATGGATGTTCGACAGCTCCTGTGATGAAAACGACGACGCGTCGCCATCGATCGAATAAGCCGGCGTCGTCCCGGGCGCATACCCGCCCCAACTGGCGGTGTAGTCTCCGTCAAAGTCCAGGTACAGCTTTGCCTGGGCGGCGGGCAGGCTGCTGTAGCCCGGAACCGCAAGCGCCGCCAGCGCATCGCGTTGGACGCAACAGCTTCCGACTGCTGTACCGAGAACCAGACCCGCCAGACGAGTGCTTTTCCGCACGTGCATTTCTCCCTGCGGCGTCAGACACCGCGCGCGTCGCTCGCCAACGCCCTCAGGATGAAATAAACCCCATTTCTGCGGGGAAGCAAATCGCCGCGGTCCCGCCAGCTTGCCGCAGACGGCATAAACCGCACGCACCGAACGGAAGCACGCAACCCATGATCCGATAACTCGATGTTCCCGGCCGCCGAAATGACACAGACGGACACGACCGCGCGACCGAGACGCTCAACCGGCGAGGCGCTTGCCGCGTCAATGATGATCATCTCCATCGTGACAGCATTGGTCGATCACCACGGCGCTGGCCAGGATCAGCACGTCGTCCTCGCTCGCCGACACTTCCACCCCATACGTGTCGGTCCAGCGGAACCACCGCCTGGAGACCGAGGCCACGCGATGTCCGCCGCGGGTAAACTCATACTCGTGGTCGAGGAAGTTGCCGCGCGCCTCCAGGTCGTCGGGGCCGGGCACGTCCACCGCGAACTTGCAGTGCAGGAAGGTGAACAGCTTCTTCTTCACCACCGCCGCAAGATCGTTGCCGTACCAGATCTCATAGGTCGGTCCCCAGGCCAGCAGCTTCTGGCGGATGAACGCCAGCTCGTTGCCCTGCATGTCGTGCAGCGAGAGCTTGTCGCCGATGCTCAGCGCGCGGCCATCGACGAAGTACCGGTCGCGTCCGGACTCGTCGCGGATGGTGTAGTCGTCGCCGAGGCTGAACAGCTTCTGCTTCATCACGTATCGCATGCGTGCCCCTTTCATGGGTGAGCGGCAGGAGGGATGATCGGGCGATCGGCGCAGGAGTGTCCATTACAAAGCCGCTTCAGTCTTGTAGGGCACCAGCAGCCTGGCCAGCAGCACGATGGCCAGCCCCGGCGCCAGCCAGATCGTCCGCTGCTGAACGAAGCCGATCCAGAAGAAAGGCGTGGCGAGAATGACCGCGGCGGCGAAGACGAGCAGGTGCCGCCAGCTCGGCCAGTGCGGCTGCCGCCGCGTGGGCAACATGACCAGCCAGACATATGCCGGAAAGACCAGCCCGTAAAAGCCCATGAACACGCGGTAGATCAGCTCTCCGGCGTGCATGCCATCAACCAGGGCGCCGCGACGGAGCAGAACATGCGCCGCCCATGACGTCAGCGTGAGCACAATCGCCAGCGCGATGGCGCGATCGCCGCGGCGCTGAAGCTCCCGCGCGTGTGCCGCCACCGTAAAGGCGCTTTGCATGGCCATGTGCACGAACAACAGCCAGCCGAGAAAGCGGGGAAGCTGGCCATTGATGGCCCGGCTGTACAGCAGCGTGTACAGGATCATGATCAGGAACAGCACGCCGAACCCCACGCCAAACGCGGCGCGCGGGCAGTTGGCATGTTGCCGGGCGCGATGGAAAGTCAAGTCCAGATACGGGCAGGTGGCGAAGCCGAAAGTGCAGACTGGCAGCAGCCACAGCAGGTCGATGCCCGATCGCAGCGGCTGGTCCTCAATGAGCACGGGTTGGCGCACGACGATCCGGATCCACCAGACCATCGTGCCCAGCGACAGCAGATATGCAATCCCCGCCAGTACCCGATCCGCGCCGCGCTGCCGGGTCATCAGGATGTACATCAGGACCCCCGCCGCCAGGACACTGCCAAGCCCGACTTCCAGGTTGTCGGCAAGCGGCGAGATTACCGCCATCGCGAAGAACAGGTGAAACGCGATGGTTACGCCGGAGAAGATCGTGCAGGCTTCGTGATGGCGCTGCGTGATGTCGATGCTGGACCTGGCGGTGCGGAGCAGCCACCCCATGGCGGCGGCCCCGACGACGTTGGGAACCGCAAAGACCAACCACGCGAGCAACCCATACTCGCGCACCAGGATCACCGGCAGGAACATGCCGATGCACCAAGTCCAGCTCGAAGCCAGAAACACCGCCCAGGGAAGCCAGTGCGTGGCAGGCGAGTGTGGCAACGAGGGAGTTGGTTCGCTGCTCAGACTTGAGAGCTGCGCCGGTTGGGTATTCACGTCGAGCTATTTGGCGCTGCCGACTCCCGCCCCGCAAGCTGGCAGCCGACGGGCACACGGCCGGTGATGCCATGAAGACACTGGCCGAAACGAACCGGATGGTCGGCGCGCCGAACAAGTGGGGCTGAGCGTTGGCCCTTAAGATCAGGCGAATGGAAGGCGGCGGCGTCTTGGATCAGGCCGGTTGCGGCGCGGCGCGCTGAGGGATGTTCAGTCCACTGCCCGCCGACATCGGCGCCGCCTGCTTCAGTTGTCCGCCGGACGACTGAGCGTTGTCCGCCGGCCCCGTGCCACCCGCCCCAGCCGGCTGAGGCGTCTTGGCCGTGGCCGGGTTCTTGTGGTCCGGTTGCAGGACCATGGTCATCCGCCGACCCTCAACCTTGGCATCGCGTTCCACCTTGCTGACCAGGAACAGCTCATCCTTGATTTTTTTGAACAGTTCGCGTCCCAGATCCAGGTGGGCCATTTCGCGCCCGCGGAACTGGAGCGTGAATTGCACCTTGTTGCCTTCCTTGAGGAACTGGCGAGCGTGGTTGATCTTGATGGCCAGGTCGTGATCGCCGATGCGGACGGTCTTGAGCTTCAACTCTTTGAGCTGTCCGGCGCGGCTGGAGGCACGAGACCTGTCCTCCTTCTTCTGCTGCTGATACCGCCACTTGCCGTAGTCCATGATGCGGCAGACGGGGGGTCTGGCATTGGGCGCAACCTCGACCAGATCCAGACCGGCCTCCCGAGCCATCCGCAGGGCCTCGGCAGTGGAAACGATCCCAACCTTTTCATCCTTTTCATTGATCAGGAAGACGGGCGAGAGCCTGATCTGCTCGTTGTGACGAAAGTTGGTAGGAATGGTTCAAACTCCGTAGAAACCTCGTCCGTGTCACAGCACCGCGCTGCGCACGGGACGATCCGATGTCAACACGTCCTGGCAAAAGAAGAAGTACACCCGACGAACATTGCTCGACAGTATATATCGGACGCTCCGGGTGCATCAATGCGATTTTTCCCCGAAAAACACGGAATTAATACGGAGTTTGCCGCGGCCGGTTCGTCGCCGCCGGGCCGCTCGCCGCTATGATCTGAATATGACGCAACCCAGTCCTGCACAAGCCAATCTCCTCGAGGTCGTGGCACCGGCCCGCCCGGCGATTGTGCTGCTTTCCGGCGGGCTGGATTCGACCACCTGCCTGGCCATTGCCCGGCACGAGCGATTCGACCCGCTGTATACACTGGCGTTCGACTACGGGCAGCGCCACCGCCACGAGCTGACCGCCGCCGAGAGAATCTCCCGGCACTTCGCCGCCGCCGAGCACCGCGTCATCCGCATCGATCTGCGACAGTTCGGCGGCAGCGCCCTGACCGCCGACATCCCCGTACCCAGGGATCGCGATGAGGCGGAAATGGCCAGCAGCATCCCCATCACCTACGTGCCAGCAAGGAACACGATCTTCCTCAGCTACGCGCTGGCGTGGGCGGAGGTGCTCGAATGCGACGACGTGTTCATCGGGGTTAACGCGCTGGATTACAGCGGGTATCCCGACTGCCGGCCACAGTTCATCGAATCCTTCCAGCAGACGGCGCGGCTGGGCACGAAGCGAAGCGGCTTTACGATCCACGCGCCGCTGATGCAGATGACCAAGGCGCAGATCATTCGTCGCGGCATCGAGCTGGGGGTGGATTACTCGATGACGCACAGTTGTTATGACCCCGATGCGGCCGGGCGTGCCTGTGGACATTGCGACAGTTGCCTGCTTCGCCGGCGTGGCTTTGCCGCCGCAGGCGTGCCCGATCCCACGATCTATCGCTGAGATGGGGCCAGTGCAATGCGGTCGTGCACAAAGGCCGGGGCTTTTGACATCTCCCGCATCGCCGATACACTTTGCCCGCGATTGCCGCGGAGGAAGCGCACCGGGCTGCGGTGGCGATTCGCGCGGCGATCAGGGTAGTGGCGGGCTGTTTTCCATCGCATCATTGCAACGGCAAGGAAGGATCGTCTGGTCTTGAGCCTGGGCGGACTGCGACTGCGAAGGATCTGCTGCGTCGTGCTGCTCGTGTTGGGGCAAGTCGCGCCCCTGCCGCGGCAGCTTTGTGCCCAGACACGTCCCTCGCCCCCGCCGGCTGACAGGTTCGATCTGACCGGTCGAACCGTCGAAGACGTACGCGTCCTGGGCAACAAAAGCGTCTCCAGCGCAGTGATTCTGAACCTGGTGCGCACCCGTCCGGGCGATCGATTCGATCCGCAAACCGTTCAGGAGGACTATCAGCGCATCTACGGGCTGAAGAAGTTCTCCAATGTCGAAGCGAAGGTAGAGCCGACCGACAGCGGCGGTGTGATCGTGGTGTTCCTGGTCACCGAGCAGAAGCAGATCCGCTCGATCGCCTACCGCGGGAACCTTCGGCTGGACACCGAGACGATCAAGGACGTGGTGGACGTGCGCGAGGGCGAGGCGATCGATCGCTTTCGCCTGGCGATTGCGAAACAGGCGATCGAGAATCTGTACCGCCGGAAAAACTATCCCTTTGCGCACGTCGAGATCGACGCCGAGGCGCTGGCGCAGCGTGGCGACGTGGTGTTCAACATCGTCGAAGGCCCCAACGTCCGCATCCGCAACATCAATTTCGTGGGCGCCCGCAGCTTCACCGAAAGCCGACTGAAGAGCCAGATCCAGTCCAAAACGTGGATCTTCATTTTCCGTCACGGGGAATACGACCCGGAAACGGTTGAGGACGATGTGGCGGCGCTGCGGCGTTACTACGAGCAGAAGGGATTCTTCGACGCCCGCGTGGGACGAAAGCTCATCTGGTCGGCGGACATGAGCGAACTCCAGATCGACTTCCTGATTGAAGAAGGAGTGCGCTACACGGTCGATCGGGTCACGTTCAAGGGCAACGCCAGCGTCTCCGAAGCCGAGCTGCGCAAGAACCTGAAGCTTGTGGAGGGCATGCCCTACGACAACGAGCTGCTCCAGCGCGACATCCGGCAGATCGTCAAGGCCTACAGCCCGTTCGGATTCATCTATCAGCAGCCTGGCCAGCCGCAGGATCCGGACTACCTGCGGATCGAGCCGCGGACGGTGTTCCGTCGTCAGGCCGGGCGAGTCGAGCTGGTGTACGACATCAGCGAAGGCAAGCCGTTCCGTCTGGGCCGGATCATCCCGCGCGGCAATGCCAAGACGCAGGACAAGGTGATTCTCCGGGAAATGCGGATGGCGCCGGGGCAGATGTATAACTCGGCCGAGGTGCAGGACGCGGTGGATCGGCTTCGTGGCACGCCGTTCTTCACGCGCGTCAACGCGACTCCGATCGGCGATGATCCCAATTACCGCGACCTGCTGGTCGAGGTCGAAGAGGGCAAAACCGCCAGCTTCAACATCGGCGCGGGCATCAACTCCAACGGCGGCGTTGGGGGAAACATCACCTACGAGCAGAAGAACTTCGACATCAGCAACTGGCCATCGAGCTGGCGCGACATTTTCTCGGAGCGCGCGTGGGTAGGCGCCGGGCAGACGTTCCGCGCCTCGCTGGAGCCGGGCACCAAAAACACCAACGCCTACATCCGCTTCACCGAGCCGTGGATTTTCGATCAGCCCTACAGCTTCACCGGCGAGCTGTATCTGCGGAACCGGATCCGCGAGAACTACCAGGACCAGCGAATCGGCGGACGCGTCTCGCTCGGCAAGCGTTTTGACAACATCTATTCGGCGGCGCTGACGCTGCGCGGGGAAACGGTGGATATCGGCAGCATCAGGGACAAGGAGATCCGGGCCCAGGAGATTCTGGATCTGGAAGGCAACAGCGCGCTGAGCAGTCTGGGGCTGCGTGCGGTGCGCGACACGACCAACCGCGGGCTGCTGCCCTCACGAGGCATGACCACCAGCGCCGGAATCGAGTTCTTCGGCGCGCTGGGCGGAGACTTCGACTTCCAGAAACTGTCGCTCAGCCACGACCAGTACTTCACGCTTCATGAAGATCTGCTGGACCGCAAGATCATTCTGGCGCTGCACGCTGACGCGGGATACATCATCGGCGATGCGCCGTTCTTCGAGCGGCTGTACGGGGGTGGGATCGGTTCGGTGCGCGGCTTTGCGTTCCGCGGCATCAGCCCGCGATCCGGACCGGACGACGATCGCATCGGCGGGGATTTTTCCGCCACCGCGTCGGCGGAAATAAGCTTTCCGCTGGCCGGCGAGGAGCTGCGCGGCGTGGTGTTCACCGACGTGGGCACGGTTGAGCCGAGCGTTCGGATCGGTACAATCCGCTCCAGCGTCGGCGCCGGCATCCGGCTGACGCTGCCGTTCTTCGGGCAGGTCCCGATCGCGCTGGACTTTGCGGTGCCCATTACCAAGGACGACGAGGACGACACCCAGTTCTTCAGCTTCTCGCTCGGATTCTCGCCGTAAGATCGCAACTTCAGACGCGATGGCGCGTTCCCTTGCGGCCGAAGCCATCTCGGCGCCGGGGTCCGGACGCGGGAATTGACCGATGGCAACCCGACAAGAGACAAGCTGCGAAAGGAATAACGACTATGCGAATCATTGACCGAAGGTTGACGACGATTCTGTGCCTGGCCGTGCTCACGCTCATGCTGCTGACGCCGCCAGCGACAGCCCAGACACCCGCCGCCAAGGTGGCCATCGCCAACCCGGCAAGGATTTTCAACGAGATCCAGGAGACCAAGGACCTGAAGGCCAAGATGGAATCGGATCGCAAGACGCTGGAGGCGACCGAGCTGGAGAAGCGCACGCAGCTTCGCGATCTCACCGCCCAGCGGGATGCGCTCAAGCCGGACAGCCAGGCATATGCGGAGCTGAACCAGAGGCTGCTGCAGGCGAGCATCGAGTTCGAGGTCTGGGGCCGCATGCAGCAGGCCGAGGTGCAGCGACGGCAGAAGCAGCAGATGGTGGCGCTGTTCAACAAGATCACGGCGGCGGTGGCGAAGGTGGCGACGCAGCAGGGCATCGATCTGGTGATCGCCGAGCAGCGTCCGGAGATCCCGGACAACCTGGACCCGGTGGACATCAACGTGCTGCGGAACCTGATCAACCAGCGCAACGTTCTGTTCAACAGCCCCGCCGTTGACCTCAGCGACAAGGTCATCGCCGCGATGGACGCCGACTACAAGGCGGGGAAGTGAAGTCATAGCCGCAGGGATGAGGGCGCAGGCAGCAGATTCGCCTTCGTCCTTCTGCTTCTAGCCTTCATCTTTCAGCTCATGCCCACGCTTGCCGAGATCGCGGCATTGCTGGAGGTGGCGCTTCCCGGCGCCGCGGAGGGGCAACGCGCGATCCGGGGCGTGGCGAGTCTGGCCGAGGCCGGACCGGATGACCTTTCGTACCTGGCATCCGATGCGCATCTTGGTCAGTTCCGCGGCACCGCCGCCGGAGCGGTCATCGTCCAGAAGCGGGTAAAGCTGCCGCCGAATCCCAGGCCGGTCGTGCTGTGGGTGGAGGATGCGGACCTGGCATTGGCGCGGGTGCTGAGGTTGTTTGCCCCGCCGGTGCCGCGTCCGCCGCCGGGCATCGATCCCAGCGCCTCGGTGGCGCCCGCGGCCGTCCTTGGCGACAAGGTGGCCATCGGGCATCACGTCGTCGTCGGACAACGCAGCCGCATCGGCGCGGGCACGGTC
Source organism: Fontivita pretiosa (assembly GCF_050410795.1). Classification (GTDB taxonomy): domain Bacteria; phylum Planctomycetota; class Phycisphaerae; order Tepidisphaerales; family Tepidisphaeraceae; genus Fontivita; species Fontivita pretiosa. The sequence goes on from NZ_CP191258.1 coordinate 328,508, forward strand.
CTGCATGCAGGTGTGGTGATCGGCGAGGACGTGGTGATTGGCCAGGACTGCGAGATCTTTCCCAACGTCGTGATCCGCGAGCGCGTCACAATCGGCAACCGCGTGATCATCCACGCCGGGACCATCATCGGCACCGACGGTTTCGGCTATCGCTGGGACGGCTCGCAGCACGTGAAGATTCCGCAGATCGGCACCATCGTCATCGAGGACGATGTGGAGTTGGGCTCGTGCGTCTGCGTCGACCGCGCCAAGACCGGCGTCACCCGCATCGGCCGGGGAACCAAGATCGACAACCTCGTGCAGATCGCGCACAACTGCGTGATCGGACCACACTGCATCATCGTGGGGCAGGTCGGATTGGCCGGGTCGGTGACGCTGGGCGAGGGGGTGGTACTGGGCGGGCAGACGGCGGTGCGGGACCACATCACGATCGGCGACGGCGCTGCCGCCGCGGCGCGCAGCGCCATCCATGAGGACGTGGAGCCCAAGATGGTCGTCAGCGGCATGCCCGCGCTGCCCCACCGTCAGAGCCTGCGGGAGCAGGCCGCGTTGCGGCGACTGCCCGATCTGGTAGCGCAGGTGCGCAAGCTCCAGGAGGAGCTGGAGAAACTGAAGCGAAATACCGAGGGAAAGTGACAAGCCCCGACGTCGGCGGGGGTTTTTGCCGAATCGTCAACCCCCATGCGCCCTGGACCGATATTCAGATAAAATGACTCCCCTGATGCAAGAGGTCCGGGACAAGCGCGTGACCGTCGCCGGGCTGGGACGCTTTGGCGGCGGAATCGAAGTAACCCGCTGGCTGGTCGCCCAGGGCGCCCGCGTGCTGGTGACCGACAAGGACACGCCCGAAAACCTTGCCGAATCGCTGAAAAAACTGGAAGGGCTGCCCATTGAGCTGCGGCTGGGCGAGCATCGCGTGGAGGACTTCACCAACTGCGATCTGGTCGTGGCTTCGCCAGCCATTCCCCCCACCAACGAATACCTCGCCGCCGCCCGCCGCGCCGGCGTGCCCGTCACCACCGAAATCCGCCTGTTCATCGAACGCTGTCCGGGCACGATCATCGGCGTCACCGGCACCAAGGGCAAATCGACCACCGCCAAGCTGACCGAGTTGATGCTGTCCAGACGATACAAGACCTGGCTGGGCGGCAATTTCGGCGGATCACTGCTACCCAGACTCCCGGAGATGTGCAAGACCGACCTGGTCGTGCTGGAGCTGAGCAGCTACATGCTGGAGCATCTGCGCCCGATGCAGTGGTCGCCGCACGTGGCCATCGTCACCATGATCACGCAGGATCATGTGTCCTGGCACGGATCCTTCGAAGCCTACCTCGACGCCAAAAAGAACATTGTGCGATTCCAGCGTCCGGATGACGTGGCCGTGCTCAGCGAGGAAAACGAACTGAGCGCAAGTTTTGCGCGGGAAACGAAAGCCAGAATCGTGCAGTACGGGCTGCGCGGACGAAAGCTGTTCACCTTGACCATCCCCGGGCGGCACAACCAGCTCAACGCGCAGGCGGCGTACGCGGCGGCGGACGTGTTCGGCGTGAGCTGGGACGAAGCCCAGCTCGCGGTGCGCGATTTCCCGGGACTTCCTCATCGCCTTCAACTCGTCCACCAGACACCTGACGGCGTGCGATTCGTCAATGATTCCATTGCGACGATTCCCGAGGCGGCGGTGGCGGCGCTGGAATCGTTCCCTCCCAAGCGCGTGATTCAGATCGTCGGCGGATACGACAAGGGCCTGCCCCTGGGCGCCATGTGCGCCGCGCTGACGCGACATGCCAAGGCCGTGCTGTGCATTGGCGCCACCGGACCGGCGATCGCCCAGACAATGGCACAGGCTGACATTCCCAACGCCGCGGCAGTCTATCAGTGCGGCGACCTGCCCACGGCGATGAAGCTGGCGCGCCAGATCGCGGCGCCGGGAGACGTTGTGCTGCTCAGCCCGGGTTGCGCCAGCTACGACCAGTTCCCCAACTTCGAAGCCCGCGGTCAGGCATTCACCAGTCTGGCCCGGCAACTCGACACCGCGCCGAACATCCGATAAGCCGAATTCGAACGCATTTGCTGTACCAGCAGCGGCCTGCGGCACGAAAAGACCAACAGCCCGGATCACGCCGCAAGCCCGGATGCGGGCAACGCAGTCGCGCGGCGGAGGTAGTTATTGATGCGAGCGACGGCCGCAGGGGGACTGGGACGGAGGATGGGTATGTTCCACGGACATCGCCGAACCCTTTTGCGCTGCTGCGATGCCGGCGCAGTTCTGGTCTGCGCGATGGTTGTGGCGCAGCTCGCCGGCTGCGCAAGCTCGGACCGAAAGTCCGGCAGGCAACATTCGCAACTTCAGCAGACCCGCATCGAGCAGACCCCCGCACCACCAATCGTCATTTCCGGAACCCCGGCACGCGACACAGTAGGGTTTGAACAGTCGGAACGGCAGCTCAGCGAGGCCGACTGGCAGAAGCTCACCCGCCTCGGGCCCAAGCCGATCTGGGAACAGATCCGGCTCAAGCAGAAGAAACAGCGCGCCCGCGAAGCGCTGGCGGCGGGCGGCGCCAACCGCGTGGACAAGCGCCATGACGCGCCCAGCACCTGCCCGTCCACGCAACCCGTAGTGGACGAATCGACGCTGCCGGTGCAGATCAGCGAACTGCCCGACAACAGGATACGGATCATCTGGACGCTGCGAAGCTACGGCGGCACAAGCGTGAGCAGCGCCTCCGATGGCGGAACCGAGAGGCGAAAGGTCACCGCCACGCCACCGGACCTGGGGCCTCTGGTGGCGGTGGTCACGGCCCAGGCCGGCGCCGGGGCGGTCGTCGTGCCGCTGCCCAGGGAAAACACCCTGGTCATCACGTGCGACAAGGCCGCACGCGCCGGCGTGCTCGATGTGCTCAATCGCCTGGATGTGCCGCCCAGGCAGGTCGAGATCACCGCCAAGATCTTCGAGGTCAGCCGCGATTTCGATTTCCAGTACGGCGCGCAGGTACTGCTCAAGCGTCTGGCCGCCGACAACAGCCAGACCGCCCTGTCCACCTTCAGCACGCAACGTTTCCTGGATGCCGTCGATGACCAGTCGCAGTTTCAGGGATCGATCCTGAGCCTGATGAAAACCTTCCAGGACGCGGGAGTAAGCCTGGACATGAGCTTTCAGTTACTCGCCGACGAGGGGTTGATCAATGTCGTTTCGGCGCCGCGCATGACCGTCGCCGAAGGTCAGACCGGCTACATGCTCGCCGGGCAGGAGATGCCAATCCAGTCGTCGATTTTCAACGGCTCGACGACGCTGACGACCACGACCTACAAACCGGTGGGAGTTCAACTGTACATCACTCCACAGGTGATCGGCGAGGACCGGGTCAAGCTTCACACGGTTTCGGTGGTCTCGTCGGTCGCGGGATTTGCGCCGCTGCCGCAGATTAGCGGCGGGCACAAGTCGCCCGAGTCGCTGCTCAACCCGATCATCGATTCGCGCGAAGCCGAAACCGCAGTGACCATCGAAGACCGCGACACGCTGGTGATCAGCGGCCTACGGATGATTCGCAACACCACCCGACAGAACAAGGTTCCCGGACTTGGGGATATCCCGCTGATCGGCTGGATGTTCAAGAACCACCGCACGCAGCAGCAGGTAACGGATCTGTACTTCTTCGTGACCCCCACTCTGCTGCAAGTCGCCGACGCAGGACATTGAGGCTCGCCCAGCGGCTCAGCTCCGCCGCAACTCACGGCTGAGCTGTCAGCAGATACACCACGCCGTTGTGATCGCACAGGTACAGCTCGCCGGCCCAGTCTTCCCCGAAGCTCGCCGGCTGCGTGCGGGTATGCAGCAGTTGTTCATCGGCGAGCAGTTTTCCGTCTTCATACTTCAATCCCCAGATTCGGCCACTGCTGTAGTCGCCGTAGATGTACCATCCCACCAGCGCTGGAATCCTGCTTCCGCGATAGACATATCCGCCGGTGATCGACAGCCCCAGCCGGTGGCCGTACTGCTTGATCGGCATGATGAGGTTGTCGGGGACCGGGCCTTGAATGATGAACGGATGCGAGCCTTCGTACAGCCGCCAGCCGTAGTTTCCGCCTTTTACGATGATGTCGATCTCCTCCCACGAATCCTGTCCGACGTCGGCGGCCCAGAGCACGCCGGTCTGCCGATCGAAGCTCATCCGCCAGGGGTTGCGCAATCCCAGTGCCCAGATTTCAGGCCTGGCGCCTGCGCGACCGACGAACGGGTTATCTTCCGGAACGCGATAGCCACTGGGCACGTTTACGTCGATGCGCAGGATTTTGCCCAGCAGCTCATTCATGTTCTGGGCGCGGTTTTGCGGGTCGTTGGCCGCCCCGCCGTCGCCCATGCCGATGTACAGCATTCCGTCCGGGCCAAACAGAAGTTGCCCGCCGTTGTGGTTGGCGTAGGGCTGGTCGACCGTCAGGATGATGCGCTCGGTGGCGGCATCGACCTGATCGGCGCGGGGATCGGCATGAAACCGTGAGACAACCGTCTGCCGTGTGGGCCGGCGGCGGGTGTAGTTGACGTAGCAGTAGCCGTTGTTGGCAAAATCGGGATCAAAAACCAGGCACAAAAGCCCCTGTTCACCCCCATCCAGCACGCGGTCGGTGATGTCCAGATAGGGCTTCGGTTGAAGCTGGCCGTCGCGGATCAGCCGCACCCTTCCCGGCTGCTCGACGACGAACAGCCGCTGTCCTCCGTCGTGCGTAAGCCACAGTGGTCGTTCCAGACCCCGGACCAGCGGCTGGAGTCTGACGCGCGGAGGTTCCGCCGCCTGTACGACGGTGCACACCGCCGCCATCGCCACCATCGCCATGAGCCATGATCTTTGTCTCATATCAGCCCTGCCAGCAGGCTATGCTATGCATCATGCGCTACCACCGCTTCGTTTTGGCGTTGTTGCTGACGCTGGCGAATGGCCGCTGGCTCGTGGCTCAGCCTGCGCCGCCCTCCACACAGCCCATCCCCACTTCACAGCCGATCCCGCGCCAACAACTCGATCAGATGTATCGCGCTGAGCTGGGCCAACTGTACAACCCCGCCGACGCCGACAAGCTTTATCAGGCCAACCTGCTGCTGGAGCGCTACTTCGCCGCACCTGATCAACGACGCGCCGTCGTACAGTCGCTGCAGGCGCTGGGTCTTGATGCGAATCTGATCGGACGCCTGGCCCGCATCCGCATGACCTGGCCGCCGCTGGCTCCGGGCGTGTATTACGTCAACGAGCGGATGGGTCCGCACGACGTCCGTTACTTCTTCGGCATCCCGCGCGGCTACGACCGCACCCGACCATGGCCGCTGGTCATCAAGCTTCCCACCGCCGACGCGTTTCTGACTGAGCCCCGGCCCGATCCGATCCAGGTCGCCCAGATCTACACCGCCTGGATGAGCGACGAGTTGAGCCGCCATCCCGACGCCGTCGTCATCATGCCCCTGCTGAACCTGGATGAGCTGTGGGGGCCCAGCTATGTCGGCATGAACAGCGTGATTCAGCCGATGCATCATCTCGCCGGGCGGGTCAACATCGATCCGGCGCGGGTCTATCTGCTGGGACACTCGATGTCGGCCCATGCGGCATGGAACCTGGCGCTGCACTACTCGACCTACTTCGCATCGTTCACGTCGTTGGCCGGGGGCGTCGGCGCGGACTGGCAGCGACTGCGACTGATGAACCTGCGCAACATCCTGCCAGTCATGTGGCACGATGCCGACGACCCGGTTGTCAAGGTGGACCTCAGCCGCCAGCTTGCCAACATCCTGCGCAACAATCTCGGCATCGAAATCGATTATCAGGAAACGCGCAACGTCGGACACACCCCTACTGACGCCATCGCCGAAGCAGCGTATGCGAAAATGCGCGGCCGGGTGCGCGACCTTTACCCCAGGCGGGTCTCGATTCAGTCCAACCGCCCGGACACCATGTTCAATCGCGTAGACTGGGTGCAGATCTATCAGCCGCTGCGACCGGGAGAAGAACGCCGGCTCTATTTCCGCCGTGGCAGCGGACACATGCTCGTCTATCCGGCCGCGTTCAGCGTCGATGCTACGCTCGATGGCGACAACCGCATCGTCGCCACCAGCCAGAACGTCGAGTCGATGCGGTTCTACATCAACGACCAGATGATCGACTTCTCGCGGCCGGTCATCGTTACGGTCAATCGCAAACCCCGCTTCGAAGGCATGGTCAGGCCGGACATCGAACAGATGCTCAAGGACCAGCTTTTCCTTGGTCGCGGCTGGCGATACTACACGGGCGTGATCGACATCGATTTCGGCGCTGCGCCCGCCGCCCCCGCGACGCGCGGCCGTGCGACCACGGGACAACCATGAACACAACCTGCTCGCACAAACGTCACGACCCGAAGCAGCACTGCCACGGCTACAGCTCGGTGTACTTCGTCGCCACGCCTCTGGCTTTGTCCACAGGGTACTTCTGCTCATTGATCTGGATCTTGCGCTGCATCGCGCAGGTTAAATCGATCTGCTGATCGTGCGCCAGCAGCAGCACCCAGCCCAGCACGTCGGCCAGCTCCTCGGCCAGCCGGTCCCTGTTGGCCGTCAGATGCGCCTGAAGTTCCGGTCCATTTCGCCATTGCATCAGTTCCAGCAATTCGGCGGCCTCCAGCACCAGCGACAGCGCCTGATCCTTGGGATTGTGAAACTGCTTCCAGTCGCGCGCCTCGCGAAAGCGCAACAGAGGCTCGAGCAACTGCCGGATCGTCGTCTGCGTGTCGTTCATGATTCGCACTGCCTCCTGCGCAGCTCGGCCAGCATGTGCCGAAGCGTCTGATCGATCAGATCGATGATCTGCTCCGACCGCAACCCCGCCACCTGCATCGGCGGACCGTACATCACGCGGATGTGCCCCGGCCGCGGCAGCAGCGCCCCCCGCGGCCAGGCCCCAAATGAGCCGTCCACCACTGCGGGAATGATCGGCACGGCGGCACGGCGAACGATCACCGCCACGCCCGGCAGGATCGCGCCGATCTGACCATCGCGCGTGCGCGTTCCCTCGGGATACACATTGACCAGATGCCCCTGGTCAAGCAGTTCGATCGCCCGCTTCATCGCGCTCACATCCGCTCGGCCGCGCTTCACGGGAAATGCATGCAACGTGCGGATCAGCCACGGAAGAAAACGCCCCTTTTCAAACAGCTCGCTCTTGGCCATGTAGCAGACCGGGCGATCGAGCATCACCGCGAACAGCAACGGATCAAGGAAGCTCTGGTGATTGGCCAGCAGCAGCGCTCCGCCCCGCCGGGGAACGTTGCGCCTGCCATACACCTTCAGATCAAATATCAGCCGCACCAGAATCCGCACCAGCATCTGAAGAAACTGCCACAGCCAGGAGCGCCGGGGCACGCGGTGATGCATCTGAACAGCAGACGCGCTCATGCTCCGGACCCCGCTGAAGCCGCATCGGCCCCGCCAAGGGCCGGCTGGACTGTTGCGACGATCAGATCGACGACCTGGTCCTGGGTCATGTGCGTGGTGTCGATGATCCGCGCATCGGGAGGCACCGCCAGCGGACCCACCGCGCGGCTGGCGTCGCGATGATCACGTGCAATGATCTGCGACAGAATCTCGTTGTAATCGACGACTTCGCCACGGGCGCGAAGCTGGGCGGCGCGCCTGCGGGCGCGCTCATGAGGCGTGGCATCCAGATAGAACTTGAACTGCGCGTCGGGGAAGACCACCGAACCCTGATCGCGCCCTTCGGTAACCAGGTTCTTCCGCTGGCGGCCGATCTGCCGCTGCTGTTCCACCAGCATTTGACGGATCGCCGGCACGGCTGCGACGTAGGACGCGGCGCGGGTGGCCTCGCTGCCGCGAAGAAGATGCCCGACGTTCTCGCCGTTCAATTTCACGGCCGGCGGCTGGCGGCTCCAGTCAAACTCGATGCGAGCGTGGCGGGCGATGTACGTCAGCTCGCGGGGATCTTCGAGGTTGGCCTGTCGGCGAATCGCCTCCAGCCCGATGGCGCGGTACATGGCTCCGGTATCCAGAAAGTCGAACCCCAGGCGCTGGGCCACCGCCAGCGCCACGGAAGACTTGCCCGTCCCGGCCGGTCCGTCGATGGTAATGATCATGCGCGCAAGCTCATCATCTGAAAAACCGTCATCGCCGCAACCCGAAAAGGGGTCGGGAGTCTTTTTCGCCGCGGAAAAGACTCCCGACCCCTTTTTCAGCGGCTCACCTCCAGCCCGATCCGCAGGTACGGCTCATCGCTGGGCTCGGCCAGGCGATCCTGATCCCGCGTATCGAACCCGACGTTGAATTCCTGCGTGAAAACGTAGCCCCCCGCCACGATCAAGCTCACCCCATCCTGCGGCATCCAGCGCAAGCCCAGCTCGGCGCGGCGGGACTCATAGATCAGCCGGTCCGTCCCGCTGGACAGCGCGTCCCAGTGAAATGCCTCCCGACGCGACTTGAACTCGCCAAACATCGCCAGGTATTCCGCCAGCTTGTAGTCCGCACGAACCGTCAGATCATCGGGAATGTAGTACGTGCCGCTGATCGTCAGCGCCGCCGTCGGTCGATACTCGATCGAGCTGAACGGAAACCCGACCGCCAGCAGCAGCGCGTTGTCCAGCTTCTTTCTGTACTGGAACCCCGGCAGCGGGATGTCCGGGAAGATCGTGCGGTTGCCATCATAGTTCAGCACGAAGCCGAAGGCCGTGTTCTGATCGAACTCGCGTCCGATCGCGAAGTCGGCCATGCCGTACCAGGCATTGACATCATCGAAGGCGCCCGCGCCGGCGTAGCCCAGCCCGACGGTGATGCCCGCCAGCCAGCCGCTCCAGTCGGCGATGCCGACACCCAGCCCGATCGACGTATCGACGAGCTGGCTGGGCAGCCGCGGATCGCCGCTGGTGTTCAGGTGCGTGTAGTTGAACCCGAAGCGGGGATCGGCGCGTTGTTCGCTGAGCAGTCGCACACGACCCGACAGATCATAAAACGTCAAATCAAACTCGTCGGTGGCTTCCGTGGAGCCTTCGCCAAGCATCGCGAACTCGCCCTGCGCCTGCACGTGCTGTCCCTTGGGCCAGGGTTTGAGCAGCAGCTCCGGCCCGGTCTGGGCGAGTGCTATCGCCGGCGCGAACAGAATGAGGGGAAGGATCCAGGCGACAGGGCGCGCCTGCCGCCGCCGAGAGTAGGGTCGTGTCATGGTGCAGACAGATACCGTCAATCGCGACGGACGGCAATTCCTGCGACGACGCCGACGGAAGTCGGATCCACCAGAAGCAGCGCGCCATGACGACCGGCTGTTGCAGCGGGGCGCCGGTTCCCGGGCTCCCGCCGCCAGGCCCGGCTGCGGCTCAGTGCGGCGCGGTTTGGGGGATCAGATTTGCGGCCGTGGCTCGGTGAAGAGCATCGCGGCTGTTTCTTCGTCGATCAGGCGCTTCGCCCACGGCCAGCCCGAAGCGCCCGTCGAAACCCACGCACTGCCGCTCAGCCAATCGACCCGATCGACGGCTGAGCTCTCCAGCGAACGCAGCATCTGCCACGCCCCGCTTGCCTCTGGCTCGACCACCTGGAATGGTCGCATCATGTCGTGCTCCTCGTGGGCCAGGATGTGGCAGTGCCAGACGTACGCGCCGGGGCGGTCGAACGTGGCGATGATGCGCGTCACCTCGCCGGGCATCATCTGCACGGTGTCCTGCCAGCCCTCGTTGATCTGCGGTGCCCGCGGTCGCCCGGCCAGGCGGATGCTGTCCGGCACGATCCCGCCGGTGATCGGATCGAGACTGAAGCTGAACTTCTGTCGACTGAGGACCTGGAAACGAACCAGATGCAGGTGGATCGGGTGGGCATCCGGCGTGGTGTTGTACACTTCCCAGATCTCCGTGTCATGGAGCAGCGGTGTCTCGGTGACAGGCTCCAGGAAACCGATGGGGCCGTCATCCGAGCCGCCGACCGTGCCGAGCATCGGTGTGATCCGCAGGTATTCATCTTCGACCTCGAACAGTCCCAGCTTGCGGACTTTGGCGGCACCGGTGAGCGAATCAGTGCTGGGAGTGAGCGGGGCGATCAATGGCGGCTGCCCCGGCCCGCCACGCAGCGTCGCGGGCAGCGGGTTGTCCGGCACACTCACCCTCGTGCCGACACGGAACTGCATGATCTGTCCGGTGGTCTGCGGGTCGGCGGCGGCGCCCTTGGGGAATGGCGTCTTGGCTGTGTTGCGCATGATGATCGACTGCCCGGCGGCCGGCGCGAAGTCCACGATGACGTCTGCGCGCTGCCCCGGCGCGATTACAAGAGAGGTCAGCGACACCGGCGCGTTGAGCATCCCCTGTTCCGATCCGATCTGGATGATCGGCAGCGTCCCCTTCGAGGTTGCCAGCGACAGGCTGTAGAACCGTGAATCCGAAGCATTCAGCAGGCGAAGGCGGTACTTGCGTGGCTCGACGTTGTAGTATGGCCAGGCCTTGCCATTGACCAGGATCGTGTCGCCGAACATCTCGGGCATGGTGCTGGGATCGATGCTCTGGCCAGTGTCTGGATTGACGGCCCGCATCGTCGGATAGAACAGCTCGCCGGAAGCGGTAAACAGCTTGTCCTGAATCGCGATAGGCAGTTCATACTGTCCCCAGGGCAGGCCCCAGGCGTTGTTGGCATCGCCGGTGTCGTAGGCGTCGCGGATGAGGTAAAAGCCGGCGAGTCCGGCGTAGGCATGCAGGCGGGTGATCCCCATGGAGTGATCGTGGTACCAGAGCGTGGCGGCGGGCTGGTCGTTGTCATACGTGAACGTGCGCTTGACATAGTCTGGTCCGACCTCGCGCGGATTGCCATGGGAATCCAGCGGCGGGGTGTACCACTGCTGAGGCAGGCCGTCGCTGGCGGACTCGGTGTGCCCGCCATGCAGGTGTGTGACGATCGGGATGCCCAGCTTGGGCGTCGCCTGGGGATTGAACAGGCTGTAGTCCACGGCCGAGACGTTATTTCCCGCCGCGTCGAAGGTGCGGACGACGAATTGATCCAGTGTAAGTGGTCTGGGCGAGTCGTCAGTGGTGTCCCACAACTCGTTTCTCCAGGTGACGATCACGGGCGTGCCGGATTGAACAACGAAGCTGCGCCCGGGATAGGTTGCGGTTGCCGCCGACGTGCCGTAGCCGTACAGTCGCGTTTTGACGGGCCTGCGTGTGGACGGGTCAATCAGCCCCAGTCCCAGATCCTGCTCGATGGGATAGACCCCCAGGTCGTAGACCTGTGTGTTGCCCACGACTGTAGGCTGGAAGGTAAAGCCTTCCAGGGCGTTGGGCATGGGATTGACGAACTTGGGCACCAGCAGCGGGTCCAGCAGGCCCGGCATGGCCGCGGCCAGCAGCCGGCGAGGCTCCAACGTTTCAATCACCGCATTAAACACAGGACTTTTTGATCGTGTTGCATGTGGCTTGGCGACGCTGAACATGAGTGGCCTCCGGGTCGAGACAGGTGATCAACGATTCGCCTGATCCGCTGTTATCCGTGGCAGAAGTGCCTTCCCTGAAGTTGCCGCGCCTGGAGCCATGTTAACCGTGGATGCGGCGACAAATCAAGATAAAAAGAGATAATAGTCTTGTTATTGATGTGCTTAGATATGTTGATTTGGCTGTTTCAGCGGAGCGCTATTTGGTCGAGGCGTTGTAGCGCGGGCTGGCGGCCCAGTTGAGCTTCTCTGCCAGCATCCGCCACTCCCGCGAGGCAGGGTTATCGATCAGCAGCACGTCCCTGGCGGCGCGCTGCACGACGATGCGGTCGCCGGCCTTGACGTTGGTGCTCTCCTGTCCGTCGCAGAACAGCGTGGTGCCACGGTTGACGCGCCGCGCCGTCACCAGCACTTTGTTCTGCGAGGAGATCACGATCGGACGGAACGAGAGACTGTGCGGGCAAATCGGCGTGATGCACATCGCCTCCATCGTCGGGCTGAGGATCGGCCCGCCAGCGCTCATGCTGTACGCGGTTGATCCGCTGGGCGTGGCGATGATCATCCCGTCGCCCAGGAAACGCACGCCCGGATCGTTCTCCGGGCCGACGATCAGCTCGATCATGCGGAACGGCGGACCGGCGGTGACGACCGCGTCATTCAGCGCGGTGGAGACGAAGCGTCTTTTGGCGGCCACCTCCGCCGAGTCGGTCGGATCGCACTTGACGTCGGCGTCGAGCACCGACGCCTCGATCGCCTGCCGCGAGCTGATCGGCAATTGTCCGGCCAGAAGCTTTTCCAGATTGTCCTTGAACTCCGCCGGGGTGAAGCTGGCCAGGAATCCCAGTCGGCCGAAGTTCACGCCCATCATGGGGACTTGCCGCCCATGCAGGCGGCGCGCGGTGGCCAGCAGGGTTCCATCTCCACCGAACACGAGTATCGCGTCGGTATCGATCGTCGTCAGATCGACTCCGGAGTCGGTATCGACGGCGACGACGTCGGCGCGTTGTCGAACCCAGGGCACCAGTTCTTCGACGGCCTGGCGCACGCGGGGTTTGGAGACGTTGGCGACGATGACAAGCTTCACGATTTTCGATTTGCGATTTGCGATTTGCGATTTGCTCTCTCGGCAGCAAGCGACTGCGCAGTTGTTCGCCGAGACGCAACGATGATTGCCAGTATCTCTTCGGCCTCGAGGTAAAGCGGCCGAATCCGTGCAGGTTTAATGAGTTCGGCTTCCATGATCAGTTCCAGCCAGTATAGGCTCTCGTCGGCTTCCTCTTCGACAATGCCAAGCTTCGAGTAGAACTCCGCTTTGGATCGACCGCGACAAGCGGCGCGGTAGTTCGCGCCGACCGATGTCGCGCAGCGACCCAACTGAGCTGCAATGACACGCCCCGCGCAACTATCCGGAAGCACGTCAATGAGTTTAAGGACCCGCAAGGCGAATCTCTTGGTCCGCCGAATCATATCCGCCTCCGTCATCGAACCTCCTATTCGTAAGGGGACTGGGCCCAATCGCAAATCGCAAATCAAAAATCGCAAATCGAAAAACGCGATCGCCGCGGAAGACGACCGGGGACTCGACGGCACAGGACCGGATCTGCTTAGGGCTGCTTCCTTTCGGACCTGACCCGGTTCGCAGCCGACCCTTGCATCGGACCCGGCCGTCTTCCGCGGCGACGGCGAAAAGCTCCATGACGGCAGGCGTGTTGCGCCATTGCTGGCGGCATTAACTATATCCGACCGACCGATCCAATGCCACTGGCGCCAGGGAATTGAGGTGCGCCTTCGATCTGTGACCGGTGCGCGGATAAGCTAAGAGCATGAGGCACATTGCGGTCATCAGCGAAACGCTCCAGACGCAGACACGCACCGAAATGATCGACGTGACTGATCGCGTGCAGAGGCTGGTGCGGCAGCGCGGCGTCCATGAAGGATTCGTCATCGTCTACATCCCGCACACCACCGCCGCCGTCACCATCAACGAGCACGCCGACCCGGACGTGCAGCACGATATCCTGGCCAAACTCGACGCTTTGGTGCCGCAACTGGAGAGCTTCTATCAGCACGATGAGGGAAACAGCGACGCCCACGTCAAAACCGCCCTGGTTGGCAACTCCGTCACGGTTCTGATCGAAAAAGGCCAGCTACTGCTTGGCCGCTGGCAGGGCATCTTCTTCTGCGAATTCGACGGGCCCCGGGAAAGGAGAATGAATGTGAAGATCGTGAGCCTGGACCCGCCGAGCACGGATTGAGATGCAGGGTATCGGATGACGGAGCCGGCCGCTGCATTCGGCATCCGTCGTTGGGCGTTCGTCGCTGGGCTTTACTCGTGTCGCAGCGCCTCGATCGGGTCCATCTTCGCCGCGGTGACGGCCGGGTACAGCCCGAAGCCAATGCCGATCATGCCGCTGACGACGAAGCTGGCCACCACCGACCAGGTCGTGATGTTCGTCGGATACGAGGCGTTGCCCAGTTTGGCCACAAGGACGGGCAGGAGCTTGGCAACCGACGTGCCCAGGCCAATGCCGATCAGCCCGCCGGTCAGTGAGATCACCGTGGTCTCGACCAGGAACTGAAGCGTGATGTGCCGCTGCTTGGCACCCAGGGCGCGGCGGATGCCGATCTCGCGCGTCCGCTCGGTCACCGTCGCCAGCATGATGTTCATGATTCCGATCCCCCCGACCACCAGCGAAAAGCTGGCAATCCCCACCATGATGAAGTTGAACATGCGGTTGAGCGCCTCGGCGTTGCGGAGGATCTGGATCGGCGCCTTGACCGTAACGTCCTTCATGCCCGGATGCCCGATCGCCAGCAGGTTCTGGGCGATGCCGGCGATCTTCTCCACGTCCTCGGTTCGCGATGCTTTCAGCCAGCATTCGCTCAATTCGATCTGCTTGCGCTCCATGGATCCTGCCTGGCGGCGAAGGATCGAGTCGCCGAAGACCTGCCGCGCCAGTGTCAGCGGGAAATAGATATCCTGATCGATGTCGCGGAGCATGATGCCGGCGCTGTCGGAGCCGGCGCGCAGCCCGGTCGGCTCCAGCACCCCGATCACGGTCAGGATGATCACCGGCCCGCTGCCGCTGGTGCCGACCTGAATCGTCTGTCCAAGCGGATCCTGGTAAGGAAACAGTTGCTGCTTGGCGTGGGCACCGATGACGCAGACCGCTTCGGCACGATCGTACTGAAGCTGCGTGAAGTACTCTCCGCGAGCAAGCTGAAGGTTAATCACCTCAAAGATTTCCGGCGTGGTGCCGATCGCGTTGGCGTTGGCGCGAATATCTCCCAGCGTCACCCGCTGCTCCGTATCGCGCAGCGGCACCACCTTCGCCAGCCCGGGGATCGTCATCAGCCGCTCCAGATCGGCCCGCTTCAGGCCGTACTCCAGCACGCGCTGAGTTCGGCTGGAAGCGTCCATACTTTCCGGCGGGCGGGTGGAGCGCACCAGGATGTTCTGCGCTCCAAGCTTGTCCATCTGCTTGCGAGCTTCCAGCTTGGCGCCGTTGCCGATCGCCACCATGATGATCACCGCCGCCACGCCGAAGATGATCCCCAGTGCCGTCAGCAGGCTGCGCAGCTTGTGCAGATGCAGGTTCTTCAGTCCCAGACGCAGAGTTTCGTAAAGAAAGTTCAGCATGGGGTCGCAATCAGGGCGCGTTGCCTGTTGTACATTGCGGGCCGACAGTTGTTGACAACAGCCAGCCAACAACTCACAACAACTATTTTATAGCGAGGACCATTCTATGTCCGAGACGATCTTCTCCAAAATCATCGCCCGGCAGATCCCCGCGAGGATCGCCTACGAGGACGACAAATACATCGCCATTCACGACATTCAGCCGCAGGCACCGGTGCATCTGCTGATCATCACCAAGAAGGTGATTCCCACGCTTAATGACCTGGAGCCGGAGGATGCGGAACTGGTCGGCGGCATGTTCCTGGTCGCCAAGAAACTGATGCGCGAAATGGGCCACACGGATTACCGCGCGGTGTTCAACTGCGGCCCCGGCGCGCAGCAGTCGGTGTTCCACCTGCACCTGCATGTGCTGGCCGGGCGGAAGTTCACCTGGCCGCCGGGGTGAGGCACCTGCCGCAGGTTGCCCCGCGACCTTGCGTGCAGCGGGCGGCATTTTGCGTGGCGAGATGGACATGGCTGGCCCGTGGGTTGCATCCGTTGCCTGACCCACGTGACTCGAAAGGAGGTCACCAGCCATGCCCCGCGGCGAGAAGACCAAATACACCGGCAAGCAGCAACGTCAGGCTGAACATATCGAGCAAGGTTACAGGAAGCGAGGCGTGCCCGAGGACGAGGCCGAACGCCGCGCCTGGGCGACGGTCAACAAGATCTACGGCGGCGGGGAAAAGAGCGGATCCGGCCGCGGAAAAGCGACCAACCGCGATGTGTACCGTCGTGCGGGCAAAAAGGGCGGGCGTGCGGCGGCGGCTCGCCCCAAGGCGGCCCGATCCGCCTCCGCGCGAAAAGCCGCACGAACCCGCGCACGCTCGCGGTAAGCGGATTCGCGGCCGGCACGATCAGATCGCGTCCGACCCCGTCATCGACGCGTCAACCTGCCGCTGGCGGCGACAGGTATGCGCTGTTGACCACGTTGATCGGCTTGCCCTGAACAAACGCCTCGATGTTCCGGGCCGTCGTTTGCATGATCCGCTGCCGCGGCTCCAAGGCGGCCCAGGCGATGTGAGGCGTGATGATCACGTTTTTGGCGCTCAACAGCGGATTGTCCGGGCGAATCGGCTCCTGGCAGACCACGTCCACCGCCGCCCCTGCCAGATCGCCTCGGTTCAGCGCCTCGGCCAGATCGTGTTCGTTGACCAGTTGGCCCCGTGCCGTGTTGATGAAGAAGGCCGACCGTTTCATCCGCGACAGCAGCGACGCGTTGACCATCCCGTGATTCTGCGGTGTCAGCGGGCAGTGCATCGTGACCACGTCGGCCTCGGCGAACAACTGCTCGATCGAACGGAAGGCGAAGGGCTGATACCCCGGCTCGGTCCGCGACACCGGGTCGAACGCCAGCACCCGCATCCCCAGGGCATGGGCGATCTGCCCGACGCGCATGCCGATCCGACCGAACCCCACGATGCCCATCGTCTTTCCCGCCAGCTCGACCAGCGGCGTCTTCCAGAAACAAAAGTCCCGCTGGCGCGTCCACTCGCCAGCCTTGACCGCCTGATCATGCAGGCCGACGTGATGGCATAGCTCCAACAGCAGTGCGAACGTGTACTGCGCGACGGAGTCTGTGCCGTACTCAGGAACATTGGAGACGGGAATCCCCCGCTGCCCCGCCGCGACGATGTCCACGATGTTGTACCCCGTCGCGGTAACGGCGATGAATTTCATTTCAGGCAGCTCGGCGATCGTCCGGGCCGACAGCGCCGCCTTGTTGGTGATGACAATCTCGTGGCCCCTGGCCTGCGCGACGACCTGATCGTCAGGCGTATGGTCGTGGACAGCGAGCCGCCCCAGCCGCTCGATTGGTGTCCAGGGATTGTCGCCGGGATTCAGCGTGTAGCCGTCGAGGACAACGATTCGCATTGGCATGGGTCATTCGTGGCACGACCGTCCCGGTCGTGCGCGAGTCGCCAGCACAGGCCAGACACCTCTGACGCGATCACCCGAATCCGGGATGGCTGTGCTCATCCGTGTTCATCGGTGGTTGCATTACGCCGCACGGGCGGTCTGGATGGCGGATTTGTTGTTCGTCATCACCACCGTCTCCCACAGATCGATGCTCTCCAGCTTGAAGCGGTAATCGATCTCCACGCCCGTGCTGCGGATCAGGTCCTGCAGCGCCAGGTCGCTCCGCCAGCCGAGCTTCGTGCACAGCGGACACAGCCACTTTTCCAGTAGCGCAATGAAGCGGTTGGTGGACTGGAAGTGGTTGACGATGACGATCCGCGAGCCGGGCTTGGCCACACGCTGCGCCTCACGAACCAGCCGAACCGGATCACTGACCACGCTGATCACGTGGCTGATGAATACATGATCGAAGGTGCTGTCGGCGAAGGGCAGCTCCAGCGCATTGGCCTGGAATACGAACGCCCGCTCCAGGCCTCGCTCGCGGATTTTCTTGCGCGCCTCGCGGAGCATCCCGGCCGACAGGTCGATGCCGATGATCCGTCCGCGATCCTTGGGGTAAAAGTTCAACGAGACCCCCGTGCCGATCCCCAGATCCAGCACGAGGTCATCGCGGCGAATGTTCATGTGGTTGATGGCCCGTTCGATCCGGCGACGAACCAGCCGCCCGAACGTCGCATCATAGAACAGCGAGTGAACGTCGTAGATTTTCTTGGTGCTGGCTTCCTGCATGGCCTGTTGTCCTTCCCGGACACCCGTCTGTTCCTGGTCAGATCCCCGATTGCTTGGGAATCAATTTAGTGCCAGCTAAGCCATTTGCCAAGTATCGCGTCCGGCGCAGCCAGATCGATTCACTCCTGCATCCCCGCCGCCGCCGCATCCAGCAGCCAGGTCAGCCGCCCCGATGCGGGCTGGATGAGCTGGATCGGCAGGCGATCGGGATCCCGCGGCCCCTCAAGCGCTTCGGCCACGCGAGCCGCCTTGTTGGCCCCGGTGACGAGGATCAGCACCTGCGCGGCACGGTTGATGAACGGCGCCGTCAGCGTAATCCGCGTGGTGTTGAGCTTATCGACGCGGTTGGCCACGCATCGGTGTTTGGTCTCTTTCAGCGCCGGGGTGTAAGGAAACAGCGACGCCGTGTGACCGTCCTCGCCCATCCCCAGCAACACCAGGTCGGGCCCGGCATCGGCGAAATGCTCCTGGAGCAACTGCCCGTACTCCCTCGCAGCCTCTTCAGGATCGATCTCCCCGCGCATGCGATAGACGTTGTCGCCGGGAATCGGCACTCGCCGCAGCAGGGTTTCACTGGCCAGGCGGTAGTTGCTGTCGGGATGATCCGGCGGGACGGTACGCTCGTCGCCGAAGTAGACAAGCGTGTGCGTCCAATCGATCTGGTCGCGGAACTCGTCGCTGGCCAGCAGCTCGTAGAGCATCCGCGGCGTCGAGCCGCCGGACAGGACCACGGAGAACTTGCCGTGCTGACCGATCGCTTCTCGCGCTGCCTTGACGACGCGGCTGGCGGCCTCCCGTGCCACGCCTGCCGGGTCGGCAAACACCCTGATCTCAGGCTGAATCATGTCGCCGAGATTATCGCGCGCCGCGGCGATTCGCCAAGGTCGCCGTGCGGAACCCAAGACAATGCGCCAGTGCAGATCAACTGCCGCGGGGCCACGTACGCGTTCGTCGCCGAGTGATCAGCAGCGTGGCCGCAACGACCATCACCCCTGCGGCCGGCTCCGGCAACTCGGTCCCGTGCAGTTCGAACGCCAGCGCGTAGGGCCGGCCTGGATTGGCTTCGTTCTGGTAGCCTTCGCGTCCCTCGAACCAGCACAGCGGCATGCCCGCCAGCGGGATGTTGTACAGCCGGGCGTTCAGGTCATAGGCGGCGGTGCGAGGAGAGACCAGCGGCACGAAGACGTTGACCGAAGGCGAGGTCGCGCCGTCCATGGACCATTCCAGCCAGTACTCGCCGGGCCCCAGCACGCCAGCGTTGGGCAAACCATTCAGCGAGACGGTGTAGGCGAAGATCGGACGAACCGTGCTGGTGGAGCTGCCGCTGACACGATGGGCCACGAAGCTGCCTGGGCCGGCGGCAAGGTGCAGCGGCGTGCTCAGCAGCGGCGCAGGCAGCGGTTCGGGCCGGGGCGGTGGAGAATCGGCCGAGTACGGAGCGCTGGTCCACAGGTTGATGTAGACATCCGTCACGGTCGGCGTCGTCTGCGACGTCTGAAATGCGTAGACCGTGACGCTGTCCAGATCCCACCCCCAGGCCGGCACGACAAAGTTCTCGGCGACCGCAACTCCCAGCGAGTGCGTCGCACCCACGCCGGTGGTCGCGCCGTTCAGCGTAGGTGTAAGCGGAAACGAATCGGCGCGGCTCAGCGGCTGGCCGGCGATCGCCCCGGTGCCCCCGGTCGGCTCCGTGATCAGCGGGCCATTGCTGAACAGCGTCGCAGCGTGCGATTCGTCAGAAGGTGCAACCGAAACAACCCCCGCAGCCAGCGCGGCAGCAGCCGCGACCGTGACGCAGATCCGTTTTCTCACATTTTCTCCTTGGTCCGAAACCTCGGCCGCATTTATAGCCAGACGAGGGCGATGTGCCAACAGCGCTTTTTTCGATTGTAGCGGATGCGGAGACACTGGCTGCTTGATGCAGCTTCAGGATTGCAGTGCGGGCGGGGACTGCGGGGATCCAGGCGATGACCCGACGCCGGAGTCAGGCGCAACTTCGTCCGTCTGTTGAGGCACGGGCATCTCAATCCCGGCGTAAATCTCACCCAGAGGAATGGCAATGCCGACGGATCCGAGCTGCGCCGTGGCCTGGATTCCCGCGAAGACCTCAAAGTGCCAGGAGCCATCGGGGAATCGGCGATAGGTTTCGACCCGTGCGGAGAGTTGCCCGACCAGAACATACTCTTCAAATGAGTCGATCTCGCGGTATACGTCGAACTTCTCAGTGCGGTCGTAGTGTTCGGTCGAGGGCGAGAGCACTTCAATCAACACTCGGGGATTGGCTACGACATCCCGCGCGGCAGCGGCCGCCGGGTGAAATTCCGGTGGGCCACAGATGATCGAGCCATCAGGGCAGGTGATCCGGCGACGCTTGGTGATCGCCACCTTCAGGTCGCTGCCGTAGGCGCGACACGGCTTGCCTTTCAGGGCGTTGCGAATCTCGGCGATGAGATTCGCCGCGATCAGCGTGTGATCGTGTGATCGTCCGGCCATTGCCACGATCGCGCCGTCGCGGTACTCGTGCCGCTCGGTCGAGTCGCGATCAAGGCGGAGGTACTCCTCAATCGTGGAGCGATGTTTTTCCGCCGGCTGGGTCATGCGTGTAAGTATACCGTCCGGCACCGACGCCCCGTGGTCAGCCCGGAACGATTCGTCCGACACTTCACCCCAGTTGATGCGCCGGCTTGGGCAGGTCGTCGTGAATCGTCTGCTGCTTGGGCTGATGCCCGTCAAAACTGAACAGGATCATGTCATCATCGATCCTTGCCTGAAGATGCACCGGGCGCTGCCAGATCTTGTAGACGTTCTTCAGGGTTTCGACGGCGAACTTGATCTCAATATCCAGGCCGGTGTGCTTGTGAGCCAGGAACAGTTCGCCGCGGTTGCAGTAATTGCCATCCACCACGTAAATCAGCGGCTTGCCCAGGTTGGTGAGCTGAAACAGCAGCGTCTGCTTGATCCGCGCCGGATCGCGACTGATGATCCGGAGCTGTCCGGTGTGCGGATCGCGACCGTACTGGTAAAACTTGTGCTTCTCGATGAATTCCGGCGTCATGAACTCATCGATGAAGTTCACGTCGTTGTACACACGCCGGACCTCGAAGATCTTCTCCCGGCCCAGGCCAAGCCCCTTGTCCCACTTCTTCTTGGCGCCCAGGTCGTCGGCCTCTTCGTACTCCTTGCCAAACCTGCCCTTGTTCCAGCGGTCCTCGATGTCACGGAACAGCTCCAGCCCGATCTTGTAGGGGTTGAAGTTCCCCGGAGGCATGTGCACCGTGCCGCTGTGGTGATCGGCGTAGTCGATGATCTCCTTGGCCTGCACGAAGTGCCTGGTCATCAGCGTGCTGTGCCAGTACGAAGCCCAGCCCTCGTTCATGATCTTGGTCATCGCCTGCGGCGCGAAGTAATAGGCTTCCTCGCGGATGATCGAGAGGCAGTCGGCCTGCCAGTCTTCAAGCCTCGCGTGCTCCAGCAGGTACTTGAGCACATCGCGAGTCGGGCGGACAGGAGTGACGAAGCGTTTGCGGGCCTGTTCCTCGCGCAGCCGCCGTGCCTCGGCCTCCAGAAGTTCCGGCGGATTGACCCAGCGGTCCAGGTAATCCTTGGTCTTGAACTTCGTCACCGCCGGCGGCTCGCGCTTCGGCTCCTCGTGCTGCTGATCGTCCGGGCCACGGCGCAGAAACATGCTGTGCGGGTCGATCAGGTCCTCCACGCTCAGGCAGATGTCCAGCCACTTCTCCACCGTGTCGTACCCGTGCTTCTCGATGTGCTTCCGCACCCGCGTTGCGTGGTTGGCCATCTCATCCATCATCTTGCGGTTGGTCTGGCTGAACCACAGGTTGTTCTTGAAGAAGTCCGCGTGGCCATACACGTGCGCGATCACCAGCTTCTGGTCCACAAGCTGGTTCGACTCCTGCAAATAGGCGTAGCAGGGGTCGTTGTTGATGACCATCTCGTAGATCCGCCCCAGGCCATAGTGATGCTGCTTGCGCAGCCGCTCGTACTCGGCCCCGAAGCGCCAGTGCGGATAGCGCTGGGGGAATCCGCCATAGGCGGCGATCTGGTTCATCTGCTCGTAATCGCACATCTCGAAGATGACGTTGAAGAAGTCCAGCCCGTACGAGCGAGCCTGCTCGCGGATCTGCTTCTTGGCGGCCAGCAGCTCTTCGGGGAATGGTGCAAGTTCGTGAGAAGCCATAGGCGTACCAGTGAGTCGGCCTTACAAAGACATCGGACGATACCGCTCGCCACCGCAATTCTAGCACACAACATCGATCAGGAGCCTGCGGTCGGTGATGCTGAGCCGGCTGCTCATCCCGGCGGGCCTTTCCAGACAGCGGCGTCGATGATCGACCAGATGTGGATGATCCACCCCAGAAGGATCCACCACAGCACCGCGGCCAGAACGAAATGCACGATCGCCATCAGCAGCCGGCCCTGCACGAGCTGGCCCAGCCCGGGGATGAAGAAGCTGCACACCGCGGCGATGACGTTACCTGTGGAACCTTGTCCGGCCATGGTATTCCAGACGCGATTGGACGGCGAAGATTGCACGTACCGCACGCGTTGCACGAAACCGATCAGCGATCAATGTCCCTTGCCGAAGAACGTCTTGATCGAATCGTAGATGTCGTCCTTCGAGTTCACCCGGCTGGTCAGCACCTTCTCGTGGTTCCTCAGGTGCTCGTGAAGCACGTTGATGAAATTCCCCGAGCCGTAGGCCGAGGCGACCTGGCAGTAGCCGAACATGTTGCACATCGGCAGGAGCTGTTCCTTGAGGATCTTGACGCAGTCGCGGCTGTCGGCCTCCGAGCTGTTGTCGCCGTCGCTGAAATGGAACAGGTAGATGTTCCATTCATCCGGCGAATAGTGCTGGTCCAGCAGCGCCTTGGCACACCGGAAGGCGCTGGAGATCTTCGTGCCGCCGTCCTCGCGAAGGTGGTAGAAGGTGTGCTTGTCCACCTCCTTGGCGTTGACGTCGTGCACGATGTAGCGGCTCTCGATGCCCTCGTAGTTCTTGCGCAGCCACGTATCGATCCAGAAGCTCTCCAGCCGCACCAGCTCCTTCTGTTCCTCGCCCATCGATCCGGAAACGTCCATCATGAACACGATCACCGCGTTGGACTGCGGGCTCTTGACCTCCTTCCAGCTACGGTAGCGGATGTCCTTACGCTCCGGGATGATGACCGGATTGGCCGGGTCATACTGGCCAAGCATGATCTGCCGCTTGAGCGCTTCCTTGAAGGAGCGCTTGAAGTGGCGGAGGGATTCCGGTCCGACGCGCCGCAGGCTGGAATACTTGTCCTTGATCGTGGTGATGCGATGCTTGCCCTTGGGCTCGATGCGTGGCAGCTTCAGTTCTTCACCGAGGATCTCCGCCAGCTCGTCCAGGGAAAGATCGACCTCCATGATGTGGGCGCCCGGCTCGGTGCCGCCCTGGCTTTTGCCCTGCCCGGGCTGGGTCTTGCCGACGACGTCGCCTTCCTTGCCATCGCCGGCGCCCACGCCCTGACTGTTGTCGCCGTAGCGGAAGTGCGGCAGCTCGATCCCGCGCACCGGGATGCTGATCAGGTGCTTGCCCTCCTTGCCGATCAGCTCGCCGCGGGTCAGGAACTTGCGCAGATCCTCGCGGATTCGTCCCTTGACGATCTGCCGGAAACGCTGGTGATCTTTTTCGATCTTCAGGACCATGACGGCTACTTCAACCAGTCACGCGCAACCATGAACGAATCGTGATCATCTGCCGCCGCCACAGGCGGAGTGATCAGGGGCGGGAAGATGCTGCGGCCGCGGTGACGATTGAACCGCATCTGCACATCCCCGACGGTAACGATCATGTGCTGGCGGCCTTCGAGCCGCGCGGTCATCGCGCCGAATTGCGCGATCTTTCCGCCGGCGAATTTGTAGTAAGGCGCCGACTGCAACGATGCCGCGTCAACCACGCCGGCGCGCTCGTCGAAAGTTCCGTAGCGCACCTCGGCAATCGGCCCGAAGTCCAGCGCCATGCGCTTCAGTCCCGTGACCGACGCCCGGACTCCGTCGCGCCCCGCAACGCCCTCTTCCAGCCACTGCCCGGTAAACGACGGCGCGCAGCCGCCACTCAGAGCAACAAGCATCGCGATGGCCAAGAACGTCCACGCTCGCATACGGTCTGCTCCTGTGCTCGCGTTCCCTGGCTGCTTACTCAAGCCGTTCGTCGCATCGTCAACCACAATCCGATCAGCACTATTACGCCGCTGCCGACGATGCCGACCCAGGTTCCCGGCGAGGCTTGTGCCACCGCGTCCACGACCTGGGATGACGTCGATCCGCCCCAGACGCTCAGTCGCGGATCGGTCAGCGCAAAAAACGCCGCACCGCACAGTCCCGCCAGTGTCAGCCACAATCCTGATCTTCGCGTGTCTCTGGGCATCTCTGGTGTCTGACCCTCTCGCGACGGCACAGTGCCGCCGCTGAATCACTTGAATTCGATTCTGCTGGCGACGTTGTTGGCGCTGATGGCCCAGACCTCGCCGGTGGCGCTGTCGATTCGATACGCGCCGTGATCAGCGGGGCCGGCTTCCGAGCCGCGGGTGGACCAGACATGCAGTTGATAGCGTCCGGGTTGGCCGCCGCCGTTGGCCGCCGCGCCCACCAGCATCGCCAGCAGCAATCCGCATACCGCCCCCGCCGACCAATTCGTCCACGACCATGATCCTGTCGCCTTCGACTGCATCGCCGCGGCCTCCATCCTCACTTCAACCTCGATATCGCCGCCAACCGAAGCCTGTCTGCCCTTCGGCGGCCCATCGGTCGGAACCGACCACTCCGGCGCGAAGGGACACTCCCGATCCGCCTCACTCGAGCACACGGCTCCCAGTGGGGATACCTGTATCGCCGACGATCACTCGTCGCCGACGATCACTCGTCCTGCTTCGTATCTCCTCGGGCGAAAATGCTCGCCACATAGTTCAGCACATCCGTGGCGCTGGTTTCGTTGTAGCCGAAGTACTTGATCAGCCGCTGCTTGACGACGTCGATCTTCTGTTGCGTCTCGTCGTCCACGACGCTGCTGACCAGGTTCTTCAGCTTGATCGTATCACGCTGGTCCTCGAACAGCTTCAGCTCCAGCGCCTTCAGCAGCCGGGCGTTGGTGTTGTACTCGAACTTCTTGCCGTCCAGCGCCAGGGCGCCAATGTAGTTCATGATTTCCTGGCGGAAATCGTCCTTGCGGCTCTCAGGGATATCGATCTTCTCCTCGATCGATCGCATCAGCCGCTCGTCGGGCTCCTCGTCGCGACCGGTGTAGCGGTTGCGAACCTTCTCGTGCTGCGTGTAGGCACGCACGTTCTCGATGTAGTTGGCCGCAAGACGCTTGATCGCGTCCTCGTCGGCGCTGATGGCCCGCTGCACCTCGCCCTTGAGGATGTCCTCGTACTCCTCGCGCACCACCGCCAGCAGCTCCTTGTACTCCTTTTTCAGCTCCTCGTCGGTGATCAGCGAGTGGTGATGCAGCCCCGCCTCCAGCTCGTTCATCACCATGAACGGGTTGATCGCCTTATCCTGCTGCGCCTGATGCGACACCAGGGCATTGGAGATCTTGTCCTGGATGTAGCGTGGGGAGATGCCGGTCATTCCTTCGCGCGGGTTTTCCTCCTTCAGCTCCTTGATGCTGTCCTCGGTAAAGCCGGGGATGCTCTTGCCGTTGTACAGCTTGAGCTTCTGGAGCTTGGTGATGCCCGCCTTTTTCGGCTCCGCCAGCCGCGTCAGCACCGCCCACATCGCCGCCATCTCGATCGTGTGCGGCGCGATGTGAATCCCCTTGATCTTGTCCGGACCGAAATCCTTCATGTAGATCTTGATTTCGTCGTCCAGACGGATGTTGTAGGGGATGTCGATCTTGATCGTTCGGTCGCGGAACGCCTCCATCATCTCGTTGCCCTGGAGCTTCTTGTACTCCGGCTCGTTGGTGTGCCCGAGGATCACCTCGTCGATGTAGGTCTGGGCGAACTTCTTGGGCTTGATCATGTGCTCCTGCGACGCGCCCAGCAGGTCGTACAGGAACGCCACGTCCAGCTTCAGTACCTCGATGAACTCGACAATCCCGCGGTTGGCGATGTTCAGCTCGCCGTCGAAGTTGAACGCACGCGGATCGGAATCCGAGCCGTACTCGGCGATCTTGCGGTAGTTGATGTCGCCGGTCAGCTCGGTGCTGTCCTGGTTCTTTTCGTCCTTGGGCTGGAAGGTGCCGATGCCGCGGCGGTCCTTCTCGGAAAGGATCAGCCGCCTGACCTTCACGTGGTCCATCACTTTCTTCCAGTCGCCGTCATACTGCTCCAGAAGATCGGAGTAGACCTTTCGGCAGAAGGGGCAGACGTCGCCGTACAGTCTGACCTTGCGCCCCTCGGGCAGCCTCTCGTTGATCGTGTCCAGCACATCCTGCCGCGCCTCGCGCGGAATCAGCAGCAGCGGCTCCTCGTGCATCGGGCACTCGACGTACTGCTCGCCTTCGTCGCCGCCCGGACCGCGGTGATGCACGCGCCACATGTACGTGAAGAGCTTGCCCTGCTCAGTCTTGGAGTACGCCTCAAGCCCCTTCTTCAGCAGCCGGGCGATCGTGCTCTTGCTCGAACCCACCGGGCCGTGCAGCAGCAGGATTCGCTTTTCCGTGCCATAGCCCTGGGCCGCGGACTTGAAGAAGTCCACGAGCTGCATGAGCGGCCGCTCCAGCCCGTAGATCGCATCGGCGCCGTTGTCGAACGGATCGGAGAAGAACTTGTAGCGCGTCACTTCCTGCTTGAACTGCGTGTACGTTTCCACCCCATAGCTGAGGATCATGTCGTACACGCGCTGAAAGGCGTTGCGCGCAACCGCGGGATTCTCCGAGACAATGTCAAGGTAATCCCAGAACGTGCCTTCCCAGTGCTGCTCCCGAAAGCTCGAAACGTCCAGCTTGCGGTCGATCAGGGCAACCAGTGTGTTATTCTTGGCCATGCGACGTCACTCCAATGCAACAATCAGACCATTCTTCGCCATGCCTTCCCGGTGATCGTCAATTTCAAAGAGTTCAAAGAGAGGGTCCGGGAGAGGGACCGGGCCAACGTCCTTCGACGAGCCTGGCTCGTGCCAAGGGAACGCGCCCCCTCGCTCCCCTGCCAACAGTAGTCATCGACTTATCGACAGTCCATTATAAATGCTTCCCCGGAAATGCACTGCGCCGGCGGCGGAGCAGTCGGGCCGGAACCCCGCACGCCCACCCGGCCGTTCGGTCCGCGCCGCGCCGAAGACGGCACTGCACGCCCGCCGCGTTGATCTGAAAGGCGTTTTTCTCGGCCCTGAACAGCAAAGCCAAATCGGGCACTCAAAACTCGGACATCGGCCGCGACCTCCACCGCCACGCCGCACCAAACCCGTCCCGCTTCACGCCCGCAGCACGTTCAGCGTCGGAAACTGCTGTCCGAGAATCGGCTTGCTGGGAGTATCCAGCCAGTTCTGGAGGATCGTCGCGTAGACGCTGCGGAAATCGATGCTGTAGCGCAAGTCCCCCTGATCAAGGTCCGTCAGCGAAGGATGCCGGCCAACAACCACCTGCTTGCACGCCGGGCCGAACAGGAACATCGGCGCCGCGGCGCCATGGTCGGTGCCACCGCTGGCATTGCTGGCCACCCGTCGACCGAACTCGCTGAAGGTCATCATCAGCACGCGCTGATCGTTGCCCTGCTGCTTCAGGTCCTTCCAGAACGCGTCCACTCCCTGGGCAAACTGGTTCATGAGCTGGTCGTGCCGCCCACGCTGGTTGGCGTGCGTGTCGAATCCGCCCAGCGTCACGTAATACACCCGTGTCGGCAGTCCGCCCCGGATCATGGCGGCAATGGTTCGCAATCCCTGGCCAAATTCGCTCGGCGGATATGCCGCCGCTGGCGAGTGCCCGCGCGTCATCTTCAGGATTGCGTCGCTGCTGAGCTGAGCATCCATCGCCGTGCGAGTCAGGAAATCGAGCTGCGCATCCGGCGTGACGATCTGGGGCTTGAGGCTCTTGCCACGCCCCGCCGTCAACGACGCCGAACGCTCCGACGGCAACGGCTGTGTCGTCGGCTCGCTGCCGGCATCGCCCGCGGTGTTCAGCTTCTGATAACGCTGTTTGTCCGGGCCGTTGTAGGCGTAGTTCTCCGGGCGATCGAACGACAGCGGCGTGACGCGCTGCCCCTTCATCGCCAGCGGAAGCGACTCCCCGATCGCCACTCCGCTGTGCGGATCGCATCCCGGACACGTATTGTCAAAATACCGGCCCAGCCACCCGCTGGTCGTGTCCTCCGTTTCCGGCCTGCCACTGTGCCAGATGTCCATCGAGCGGAAATGCGAACGGTTCGGGTTCGGATATCCCACGCCCTGAATGATCGATACCAGCCCCTTGTCCATCATCTCGCGCAGCGGCTTGAGATTCGGATGCAGCCCAAGATAGTCGCTGACCTTCAGCACCGACTGAGTATCGACCGCAATGTTGGGCCGAGCGCGGTGGTATACGTCGTCCGCGTAAGGAACCACTGTGTTCAGCCCATCATTGCCTCCCGACAACTGCACGACCACAAGCACCTTCCCGTCGGCTCCGCTGGGTTGCTGCGTGAGCTTCGTATCCTCCGGCGAGGCGATCGCCAGCACTGTCTGATCCAAAAACGTCGGGATCGTGGAAGACACCGCCAGCAGAGTCAGGCCCTTCTGAAGAAACACGCGACGGGTTGAAACGTGGTCGAGCATCTTGGATAGTGGCCAGTGTTTAGTAGCCGGCGGTCAGTGAGACTCGCGTCCCTCCTGCTGACCACTGGCCACCGATCGCTGGCCACTCCTTTCAACACAACTGGTACTCAGGCATCGATACAATCAACTGGATCATCCGTTTGAGCGACGCTTCGGCGGCGGGGCTGTCGCCCAGAGCGTCGATGAGCACCTGGCGACGGTCGGCAGCGATGGGTCGCTGGATGAGCCGGGCAACCCAGGCATCGACGATCTGGCCAGGCGTGTCACCATTGGGCTGCGGCTCGAACTGCGGCGACTGATCGTCACTTCGGCCAAAGCCGCCGCGGGTCCGCAGAAATCGCGCCCCGCCGCCTCCTCCGCCCCGACCCCCCGCTACCGCCCTGCCCCCGCCAGCAAGCCACACCGCCGTGTTGTACCGCACGAACAGCGTGCTGGTGCTGATCCACATCCGCCCGCCCGGCCAGCCCTTGACGTTCGGCGGATTGAACGGCACCTGTCCCATCTGCTCCAGCGCCGCCACAACCTGGATGAAGTTCTGCGGCTCCACATCCAGCAGCCGCATCGTTCCCACCATCAGTTGCACCGGACTCTTGATCTGTCCGCCCATCACCTGGGGGCTGTAGAACAGCCGGCTGGTGAACATCGTCGCCAGCGCCGGACGAAGGTCGTAATTGTTCTCCCGAAGCACGTTGCCCAGGCTCTGGCAGATTTCAGGATCGGGATTCTCCTGCACGAAGAACGTGAGCAACCGGCTGGCGATGTATGGCGCGCACTGCCGGTGCGAGAGGATGATCTCGATGATGTCGTCGCCGTCGAAGTTCCCCGTGCGGCCGAAAAACGTCTTGGGGCCGTAGTCGTGATCGAATTTGCGGAACACGAACTGTTCGCCATCGTGTCCCCAGCCGGTGAACGCGCGGGCGGCCTCCTTGATGTCCAGTTCGGTGTAGTTTCCGAGACCCAGCGTAAACAGCTCCATCAGCTCGCGGGCGTAATTCTCGTTCGGCTTCTGCTTGCGGTTCTGCTGGTTATTGAGATAGTCCAGCATCGCCGGATCGCGCGAGATCTGCTTGACGAACGTGCGGAAGTTGCCCGCGGCGTTGCGGCGCAGCGTCTCGTTCTGCTGCCAGATCGCAAATGCACTGCGATCATCACGGGCGCTGGTCGTGAAGTGCCCGTGCCAGAACAACGTCAGCTTTTCCTGAAGCGGATAAGGCCCCCAGGCCATCCGCCTGATCCACCACCGCAACGTCGCCGCCAGCGCCTCGCGATTCTTCATGTTGAGCTGCTGGAGCAGAGCCTGGCGTTCTTCGGGCGTCTTGCCCATCAGCAGCGTTCGACGCTGTTCGAAGGTTCGCGGGTAGCCTTCGATGGCAGACAGATCCGGCACGTCGGTCTGGCTCTGCTCGGTGGCCGGCGCATCGGGGAAGTCCAGAAGCGCATCGACCGCCCGCGCCGGTCCCATCCGCATCACAGCGCCGATCTCTTCCGGTGTGCCGCCGAACGTCGCGCGGTTCAGCAAATGTGCCGCCTTGACAGCGTCAAAAGGACCGCTTTCACCGGGCACGAACGGCTGAAGCATCGGATGAAGCCTGGACATGGCACACGCTTGTCTTCCGCAAGCCCACTGAAACCGGCAACCGCGACAATCCTACCAACAACAACGCCCGCATGCGCGGGATATTGCTCAGAGGACTTTCCACTCCTCAGCCAGTCGCGCCCGAAATTCGGCACACACAGCAGCCCGCCCGGCCCTTCGGTCAGGCACACCGTTCTCCGCTATAATCCCGGCCTATGTCGCAACGCGTACTTCGTCTTGGCCATTCGCCCGATCCTGATGATGCGTTCATGTTCTACGGCCTGGCCACGGGAAAGCTCGATACAGGCCAGTATCGCTTTGAACACGTGCTTCAGGACATACAGACCCTGAACCAGCGGGCGATGAACGGCGAGCTGGAGATCACCGCGATCTCGATCCACGCCTACCCCTACGTGGCCGACAAGTACGCGCTGACAAGCTGTGGCTCAAGCATGGGCGACAAGTACGGCCCGATGGTCGTCGCACGCCAACCGCTCTCGATCGAGCAGCTTCGAGGCAAACGCATCGCCATCCCCGGTACGCTCACCACCGCCTTTCTGGCGCTTCAGTTGTGCCTGGGGCGGGCAGAGCCGGCCGCCAGGCGACAGCAGCAGGCAGTCAGCCCTCCACCGCCCGCCGCCAACTGCCCGCCACCAGCTTTTTTCTACGATGTGGTCATGTTCGACCAGATTCCCCGACTGGTGAAGGAAGCTAAGGTCGATGCCGGACTCATCATCCACGAAGGCCAGCTCACCTATCAGTCGCTGGGACTGCATCTGGTGATCGATCTTGGCGACTGGTGGTTCCGAAAGACGGGCCTGCCCCTGCCCCTTGGCGGCAACTGCATCCGCAGGGACCTGGGGCCGACGGTCATGCAGGAAGTAACCGATCTGCTCAAGCGATCAATTCAATTCAGTCTGGACCACCGCCGCGAAGCCGTCGAGTACGCGCTTCAGTTTGGCCGGGACCTGGACCGCAACCTGGCCGACCGGTTCGTCGGAATGTACGTCAACGACTGGACGCTGGATTACGGCCCCCGTGGCCGCGAGGCGATTGCACGACTGCTGTCCGAAGGAGCAGCCGCGGGGATTGTGCCGCCGGTTGACAGGATCGAGTTCGTCACAGCTCGCTGACCTGCCCGTCAGCGACGGCGGTTTCTGGCAGCGCGATAGGTCAGTACCGCCAACCCGATCGCCGCGACGTCTGGCTCCGGCACGCTCGCCGCGGGCAGACCCAGCGCGCTTGCCTCCCGCAAGAACGATTCGCTGCTCAGCGGGCCGCTCAGGCCAGTGCCCCAGCGACTGGCCAGCAGGTACAGATCGCGGATGTCAATCCGACCGCTGTAGTCGAAGTCTCCCTCGGCCCAGATCCCCGATTGCTGCCAGTGTGCCGCCAGTGCCGTCAGGTCCAGCACGTCCACGCGTCCATCGAGGTTGGCATCGCCCCGGTGCGTGACCATCGCCAGGACCGAAGTTGGATCGACCTGCTGCCCGGCGAAGGTCTCATAGCCAAGGGTGGCGTTGTCGCCGAAACCGATGGCCATTGTCCCGCCCGCGGTGGCGGCAACGGAACTGTAAATCCCCGGCCCGTTCCACGCGCCGCCGTTATATCCGGCGGCGACGTACTGCGCGATGGTATCGATGGGGTTGGGCGCCGTGGGGTCATCACGGTAGTCGATGATCAGCCTGGCGTTTCGCAGATCAAGCTGCGCCGAGTTGCCCAGAAGCAGCGATCCCGCGCGCAGCAGCGGACCCTGCACATCGATCTTTCCGCCTTCCCGGGCCTCCAGCGCCCCTAGGATCGTTGTCGAGCTGGCGATCCTCACCACCGCCCCGCCCGCCGACGACGAGCCGAACTTCAACGACCCCAGCCACGACGCCGACTGCACGATGTCATCGAGCCTGAAGGTTCCCTCGCGGGTCATGTCCATCGCCCAGGCGCCGCTCCAGATCACACCGAACGCCGCCGTCAGCCGGGCGCGATACTGCCCCGGTCCCAGCGGCGGCAGGTAGCTCAACGGGCCTGCGTCCGGCCCGAGGTGCGAATCGCGCTCGCCCGGGCCACGGTCATCGTTGTAGCCCAGGCTCGTCCCGCCAGCCGTAAAAACCTCGAGCTCCGAATCGATTCCCCCCGAGGCGATCACGTCCCCGGCGGCATTGGTTCCCGGACCATGCGGCGGCAAAGTCCCGTTCCAAGCCCAAGTCTGGAACCACGTGTTCCGCGCCGTTGGATCATCGAAACTGACATGGAAATCGGCCGACGAATTGCCCTGCGTGAAGGTTCCCGTGGCCGAGAAGAACGAAGTCTGCGCGATGGCGGCACCGTGCAGCGCGATCAGCGCGGTCCATGCCAGAACCGGGCCAACCAACCACGGCGCGCGTGCGGGCTTGTGCATCGTCCACTCCTGCTCACTTGCAGTCGTTCCCCGCTTGCTGTCTGATCTGCCCGAGCCTTCAGCGCCGGAGCGTGTCGCGCAGGGCGCGGATCACCGCCTCGCTCACGCCGTGGTCGCGAAGCTCGTTTTCGTCCGCCGCCGTCAGAACAAACACGCTGTGGCTGCTCTGGATGCGATCGATGATCGCGTCCTCGGGTAGACCGCGTGCTGTCCAGGAGAGCACGTCCTGCTTGCTGATCGACGCGCTCTGCCCCGCCCGCGCCTGGTTGCCGCGCAGGCCTTTCGCCGAGACTGGCGGCGTATCGCCGACGATGTGGCTGGCGAAGCTGGCGTCAGCGGAGGTGGCGGGGACTAGAGTTTCCGTGACCAGGTCGCTGCCGGCGCGACCCGGCAAATCCCCGCCGCGCCTGATACGGCCGGTTTCAGCACCGGCCACTGCCGACGAACCGCTCTCGCGGCTGGCCATGCTGCCCTGGGCGGCGGTCAACAGTTGTGCCCGCCGACCTGTCGGCGCGCCCAACTCACAGCCCAACCCCACCAGCAACGCCCCCGACAAGCCGGCCAACATCACCGGCCAATGAAGACGACTCATAGGTGCTCACCTTGCCGCCGGTCAACCGACCGGCGCTCCCACGCTCGACGGCATCCTCCCAACAGCATTATAGGAAATCACGCCCAGAATCGAGCATCTTTTGCGCCCTGCGACAAGGTGAACAATTCCCCATCAACCACTTGTAAATAAACAACTTATGTTGCAATGACGTGAAAGATACGCCGAAAATCGGATCGGTTATCACGGGACTGTGGCCTGCGGGAGTTCCCCAGTTTCCACCGCCGCAGTGCATTCCCGCTCGGGTTTAGGCTCGCGACTCATCAGGTCCGACAACGCCCGCAGCACGTCCTTGCCCTCGAACAGCACCGCGTAGACCTCTTCAGTGATCGGCATCTGCACCCGGTGCCGCCCCGCCAGCTCTCGCACCGCCCGGGTGGTCGGCACGCCCTCGGCCACACTGTCCATCTCCGCGAGAATCGCCTCCAGCTTCCGCCCCCGGCCAAGCTGTTCGCCAACGGTGCGATTGCGACCCTCGGGGCTGACACACGTTGTAATCAGATCCCCCAGCCCCGCCAGACCGTGGAACGTCGCCTCCCGTGCTCCCATTGCCACGCCCAATCGGGTGATCTCCACCAGCCCGCGTGTGACCAGCGCGGCTTTGGCGTTGTTCCCGGCTCCCAGACCGTCCAGAATCCCCGCGGCAATGGCGATGATGTTCTTGGTCGCCCCGGCCAGCTCGACCCCAACCACATCTTCATTGGTGTACACGCGGAACCACTGCGTGGTGAAGATCGCCTGCACCCGCCGGGCAAGCTCCGCGTCCTGCGACGCCACCACCGCCGTCGCGGGAAGATACCGCGCCAGCTCCGCGGCGATGTTCGGGCCGCTGAGCACCGCAAGCTTCCAGCCACAGCTCACCCCCGGCGAAAGCACGTCAGCGATGATCTGCGTGGGACGCAGCAACGTGTCGATCTCGATCCCCTTGGCCACCGAAATAATGGGCACGTCCCGCGGTACCCGTGGGCGCAAACGCGTCCACACCGACCGCATGTATTGCGTCGGGATCGCCGAGACGATCAGCGTGCAACCCTCGAACGCGTCGGCGTCATTGGCCGTCAGCCGCACCGAAGCCGGAATCCTGGCCCCCTTCAGCAGCCGCTGGTTCTCGCGGGTCTGGATCAATCGCTCGATCGATTCCTCGAATGCTCCCCACATCGTCACCTCCGCCCCGCCGGCCGACAGCAGCATCGAGCACACCGTCGCCATCGCCCCGTCGCCGAGTATCGTGATTCTTTCTCGCGGCATGGTCTGGTGTTTTACAGACTTGGCGACGCAAAATCACCCCATATCCGCGCGCACGGCCCAAAGTCCAACGAAGCACCAGCTTACAGCATCATCCCCCACGCGCCATCACGCCACCATCGCCTGGGCGAAGGTGCCGGGCGAACCAGTCGCGCGCCAGGCGTGCGACCTGATCCAGCGCGCCGGGCTCCTCGAACAGGTGCCCGGCGCCGGGGATGATCTCCAGCCGCGCGGGGCAATTCATCAGCCGCATGGCCCGGTGGTTAAGGTCGATCACGATGTCATCCTCGCCGCCGACGATCAGCAGCGTCGGGCACCGCACCTTCGGCAGCGCCCGTGCGGCCAGGTCCGGCCGCCCGCCGCGGGATACTACGGCGCCAACCACGTCGGCACGCTGCGCCGCCGCCACCAGCGCGGCTGCGGCGCCGGTACTGGCACCGAACAGCCCCACAGGAAGCTTCAGCGTCCTCGGGTGCCTCAGCAGAAAGTCGATCGCCCACACCAACCGCTCGGCCAGCAGGTCGATGTCAAACCGCAGCTCGGCCGTCTGCTGATCCACGGCCTCCTCGTCGGCGGTAAGCAGGTCCATCAGCAGCGTGGCCAGTTGCGCCTGGCGCAGGCGCTGCGCCACGTAGCGGTTTCGCCTGCTGAAGCGGCTGCTGCCGCTGCCATGGGCAAACAGAACCACGCCTCGCACCTGCTCCGCCGGCTCGGGGATGATCAGATCCCCCTCCAACTGCACCGATCCGTCGGCCGAGGCCGGGATCCGCACCGATTCGCTGATCTCCCCGGGGCCTGTTCGCAGGGATTCTGCCGCGTTCATCGCGATCACCTCGCTGCGATCAGCATGACCTGCGGATCGTGCCGCATCATCGGACGATGGCGATCGACCTGCTTGTTCCGGGATTCGGGCGCTGGCTCGAATCGAACCACCGTCGCCGGCCCGTCGGGTGTCTCGATTTGCAGCGACAGCTCGCTGCCATCGTCCAGACGAACCACCTGCACACGTGACGGATGATTGATCGCGTGCATCAGGTGCGGGCCCGGCTGCGGTCCGGACTGGTCCTGCGCCAGCGAAACAAACACCTCGATTTCTTCGCCAACGCTGTCCTTCGGATCGAAGGCGATGCCCATAAACGGCACGTGCTTGACCATCGCCCTGCTACCCACTTCCGGACCCTGAACCTCGATCGTGACCGGCTCGCCTTCGTGCTGGCGAGACATCCCGTTAAAGAACACCGTCCACTGCTCCATCGGGATTTCCTGGGTTTGCATAGTTCATCTCCTCCAATCCGATTGCTGCTGCGTTTCCGCCGCGTGTGGCGTTTCAAAGTCCAGTGGGAAGATCCACTGGCTCGTCCGGGGTGCGGCTTGCCGGCGCTGCGGCGGCGGCAGCAGCGAGTAACTGCCGCACCTGCTCGTCACTGATCTGCGAAAAGTCCTCGTACGACTGTCCCACCGCACGGAACGGGTATGGCGTCGTGAC
The DNA here is from genome assembly GCF_050410795.1 of Fontivita pretiosa. Classification (GTDB taxonomy): domain Bacteria; phylum Planctomycetota; class Phycisphaerae; order Tepidisphaerales; family Tepidisphaeraceae; genus Fontivita; species Fontivita pretiosa. The sequence continues at coordinate 364,305 of NZ_CP191258.1, forward strand.
ACAGACCACTTCATCCACGATGCGGCGGAACTGCTCGCACGTTTCGGCCGCGGCCGTCGGCACCGCCACGACAATCCGTTTCGGACCCATCCGCTTCAGCGCCTGGGCGGCGGCCAACATCGTCGAGCCTGTCGCCAGACCATCGTCAATCAGGATCACGATTTTCCCGCGAACGTCGGGCGGCGGGCGGTCGTCGCGATACTCGCGCTGCCGACGCTCGAGTTCCCGCCACTCGACCTGCGCCACGCGGTCGATCGTGCTCGGCGAGATGCCCAGTGATTCCACAACCTCTTCGTTGATCACCCGCACCCCGCCGCTGGCGATTGCTCCCATCGCCAGTTCTTCGTGACCCGGAACGCCCAGCTTTCGCACCAGAAACACGTCCATCGGCACATGCAGCGCCCGAGCCACCTCGAAAGCCACCGGCACACCGCCACGGGGCAGAGCAAGAACCATCACATCCGGATGGTCGGCGTAGTGCATCAGCATCTCCGCCAGCATCCGGCCGGCCTCGAAGCGGTCGTGAAACACAATCTCAGTTTGCTGGAGCATGATCTGTTCACCTCCCCTACCCAACCGCTCATCAGTGATACTGTCGTGAGCGATCCATAGATCGCTGGTTGCAAATGCCACGCCAGCGAACGCTGAGCCCGCCCCGGCAACCGCCGGTGCACCATCCGATCGGCGTCCGGTTCACTTGACACCAACCCCTTGTATGGCTTATAGTTGCCGTGCTCGGGACTTGGGCAGCGAGCGCAGGGCAATGACCGATGGTTTCCGCGTGGCTCTGGCGGAAACCACAGCAGCGATATGAGTGGTCGTAACCTGATTGAGGTCATGCCCTTAAGTGTTTGGCCACCTGTTTCGCGAAAGGAGCAAGGGGTTCCCGTGGCAAGATCAGCGAAGGTAAGCAAGCCGGCCAAGGCGCCGAGCAAGTCCAAGACCACCGCCCCCAAGACACCCACCACGCGGGCGACGAACCGGCGGGCCAGCCTCAGCCGTCCCGGCCATACTGCCAAACCGGCACCAGGGCGCGCACAAAAGGCGCCAAAAACCACCTCCGCCCGACCGACCCAGGCTCGCCCCCTCGCCAAATCGCTTAAGCGCGCCGCTTCCGTGGTCGAAAAGAAGGCTAAGACAAAGGTCGTTGGAAAGGTGGTGTCAGCCTTGTCTCAGCAACAGGCTCAATCTGTGAACAACAACCGAGGTACCGTCCCGCCGCCGGCGCCGGCCGCTCTGTCAGTTCGAGTCCCTACCGACGGCAAGCCTCGCAAAAACCAGGCCGGGTTGACCGCCAAGGAACTGGAGCACTTCCGCGAACTGCTGCTGGCCAAGCGCCGCGAGATCGTCGGCGACATGAGCTCTATGGAACGCGAAGCCCTGCGATCCACCACGGGCACCAACCTCTCCAACCTGCCCCTGCACATGGCCGACATGGGCACCGACAACTACGAGCAGGAGTTCACCCTCGGCCTGGTCGAAAAGGACCGCCAGCTTCTTCGCGAGATCAATCACGCACTGGCCAAGATCCAGAACGGCACCTACGGGATCTGCGAAGGCACCGGCAAGCCCATCAGCAAGGCGCGTCTTGAAGCCCAGCCCTGGGCCCGCTACAGCATCGAGTACGCCCGCGAACTCGAAAAAGGTGGCGTCAGACGCTGAACAGCCTCACTCGGCAATCAGCGCTGTCACCCGCATCGTTTCCTGCTCAACTGCACTGACACGTTCCAGGCTTGTTCCGTCAATGGGTGCGGCGAGACTTGATTGCCAGTTCGTCGCCAGCAGGTTCAGGTCCAGCTCGTTCACGCGCCCGTCGTAGTTCAGGTCGCCCTCGCTGAAAACCTTCCCGCCGCCCTGCCAGTTGCCGGCGAGAATATTCAAGTCCCGGGCGTTGACCGAGCGATCGTGATTCGCGTCGGCGACCATGAAGAAAAAGTCCAGCACGGTGATGCCGCCGACGCCATTGCCGGCCACGTCCGTCACGCCCGAGGCGTTGATCGTCGCGCGGTAGTTGCCCTGGGCAAGCACGCCGGCAAAGCCGAACGCCGCCGACCGTTCGGACTGGTTGTACGCCAGCGTCACCCCCACCGTCCCCCAGCTCGCCAGATCCAGCACCGTCAGGTCCGCAGAACTCAGCGTCGCGGACACATCATCCGAGAAAGCCATCGTGATCCGATGCGGCGCAGCGTCGAACTGAAATGAAAGCGGCGAGGTAAGTGACGGGCCGACAGTATCGAGCGTGAACGGCAGCGCGGGCGAGACGGCGCTGACGTTACCGGCCGGGTCCGTGACGCGGATGGTGATGTTGCAGGCGCCTTGCTGAGTGAGCGTCGGCGTCAGCAGCCAGCCGCCGGATGGGTTTGAATAGCCGGAGGTGAGCAACGCTCCGTTGCGGAACAGTTCCACCAGCGAATCAGGCTCGGTAGTGCCCAGGAAGGCCGGGGTGATCCAGTTGGTGATGTTGTCGTCGCTGCTCAGGCCGCTGTCGGTGGTTGCAGCCAGGTCCGGCGCCGCGGCCTGCGGCGCGAGCCTGTCGGTGCGGATCGTCAGCGGCGCCGAATTGTCGCTGGCATAGCCATTGGTCGGATCCAGCAGCGCAGTCGTCACAGTGTGACTGCCATCGCCCAGGCCGGTCACGGTGATCTGATACTGCCCGGATGTCGAGCCGTTGGGATCGGTTCCGCGAAGAACACCGTCGACATAGAGCTGGCCGATCTTGCCTGGCTGTCCGGTGAATGTGAACGTCAGCGAAGATGCACTGGTGATGTTGTCGCTGCTGGATCTGCCAGTGTCGCTGGAGGCGGCCAGATCCGGCACCGTCGGCGCGTTCGGGAGCATGACCGCGTTGATGACATAGCTTCCCTGAGCCGCCGGGTTACGCCCAGCAAGCGTGCGGGCGTCGCTGCTGTGATTGCCGACCGCCGAGACCACCAGGTAATAGACCGTGTTCGTGTTGAGCGTGTAGCGGATGAGGGACTCGCCGCTGCCCTCGGGCTCGCCCGGCGCGGCGCCGCCGCTGTTTTGCGCCATCAGGCTCCAGTTGCCCGAGTAGAGCCGCAGATGCGATGTCCATCCGCCGCCGTCCAGATCGAATGCCACGGTCTGCGGCGTGGCATGGGATGAGGCACTGACGATACTGAAATAGTAGGTATCGATGTCCAGCGGCCCCATCCGCTCATCGCTGCCGCCGATCGCGCCCCAGACCGACTGGCCCGCATTCAGCCCCTCGGCCTGTGGATAGTTCGGGTTGACCGGGCTGTACACGTGTCGCTCGAAACAGACGCGCTCGCTGTCCAGGCCATTGCCCCGGTTGGCGTTGTTCGATTCGTCGGACTCGGCCACTTGAGCCGCGGGGTCGATCACCATCCCGATGCGGTAATCGTTGTCGTGCAGGAACGGATCGGACTGCGGCAGCGACAACGCGATCGTGCGACTGACACTCTGCCCGGCGCCAAGCCCCGTGAAGCTGGCGGTTCCGATTGGCAGGTCGCCCGCGTCGCCGATCGTGTCGTCCGGGGAAAGAAAAATCTGCACATAAAACGCCCCGGCATCGTCCAGCCACCAGATGCCATTCTGGTTCCTGACGGTGAACGTCGCGGACACATCCCCGCCCGGCAACGGCCAGCCAGCGGTCACGTCGAAGGCCGTGCCTACCAGATCCGCCGCGAACTGCTTGCGGGTCTCCAGCATTTCCATCGCCACATGCGCGCGAACCGTACCAACGCCTCGTGTGATCTGTGAGTGCATCTGGGTTTCCTCTATGCTCAGGCTTGCGTGACTTGCCAGTTCGAAGTCAGGATGCCCTGGTCGCCGGCATCAACCGTCCGATCAAAATCAAAGTCCCCCTTGCTCCATCGCCGCCCGGACATCTGCCAGTTCTCTGCCAGCTTCAGCAGATCGCGGGCGTCCACGCGGCGGTCGAGCGTTGCATCGCCGCTGATCGTGTAACGCAGCAACACCGCCGTGGCATCGATCGTCTGACCGGCAAAAGTGCCTTGCGAAACGCCGAACAGATCGGTGGCTTCTGCGTAGCCGATCGCGCGGTTGGGGGTTGCGGCGGCCGTGGAGCTGCGGATTCCCACACCACTCCACGTCCCGCCGTCGTAGCCGTTGCTCAGCAGCGCGCGGATCTGCTCGATCGGCGAAGCTCCGGAGTAATCCACGATGATCGTGTTGTCCGCCAAGTCGAGCGACGCAGTCGATCCCAGCGTCAACCCGCGCGTCCGAAGCAGCAGATTCCCGCCCGGCTGCATCGTCGCCGTGCCGTCGATCTGAATCGCGCGATCGCTGAACAGCACTCCGCTGCCTCCCATGCTCAGCCTCGCCCAATCGGAAATGATCGTGCCTCCGGTGCCCCTCATCGAGCCGCCGGTCCAGTTCAGCGTGCCACCGATCGTTATCTGGCCCGCGCCGCCGAGTTCTCCACCGGACAGGTTGACCGTGCCGCCGAGCTGTGCGTACTGCGCCACCTCGAGCCTGCCGCCGCTGATCGTCAGGTCCTCGAAGCTGATCAGGCTGCGGAGCAAGTGAGTACCGCCGGTGATCAGAATGGCCGGCGCTTCGGTCGTGTAGATCGTCACATCGCTGGTGGGTCCGGGGATCAGATCGCCCGACCAGTTCATCGGATCGGCCCAGCTCACGCCGTCGCCCCCGCCGTCCCACGTGATCGGCCCGCCGTTGTACCCGATCGCCAGCGCCACACTCCCCGCGTCGCCCCAGAAGCCATCGACGGCAATCTGGTACGTGGTTCCGCCCGATGCCTGGAAGCTCACGCGCATGGTTGTGCCGCCCGGTTCCTGTGTGACATCGACCGCAGCGAGCGAAGAGACCGACGAGCCGGTGTACACGCCGAGCAACGTCTGGAAATCGCTTCCCGCGGTATCGATGGTGACCAGCCCCGACTGCGGCGCGGTCCAGGTCCACCAGACCGATCGGCCGCCGGTCCACCCGCCGTGCGGCGGCTCGCCCGGCTCGAGCGTCGCGGCGAAATTGCTGCCCACCGCGGTGGGCGACGCGCCCGACAGGACCGCGCGCGACGCGAAGGCATCATTAGCCGGCGCCCGGGCGTAGCTGAGCACGATGTTCCCGGGAGTGAACCAGCTATCGACCGCGATGTGGTAGCTCGTGCCCGCGATGGCACGGAAATCGACCATGCTCGTGAAGTCCTCGCCCGAGTCGTTGTCCGACGCCACTTCCGTCAGCGCCGAGACCGACGAACCGGTGTAGACCGCAAGCAGTGTGTCAAAATCGCTGCCCTGGGTGTGAAACGTGACGTTGCCTGTGAAGTCCGCGGTCCAGGTCCACCAGACCGAGTGCTCGCCGAACAGGCTGCCGGCGTGGTTTGGCTCGCCGGGCTGGCGCGTCGCGCCAAGGTTCCTGCCCGTGACGGAGTTCGTGCCGGTCGGAATCGGCGCGGCGGTCTCGAAGTTGTCATTCGCCGGCGGGTAGACGTGATCCACCAGCACCAGCGACATGCTCGAAACGGCGCCAAGCTCATACCCGCCGCCGGCGCTGAGCGTCAGTTGGATCGTCTCATCCCCCTCGATGAGCAGATCGTCCAGCGGCATCACGGTGATCAGCGCCGATGTCTCACCGGCGGGGACCGTAACCGACGCGGCGGCAAGCGCGTAATCCACCCCGTTGCTCGCCGTGCCGCTGACCGTGAACCCCACCGTCAGCGCCGAGGCGACGCTCCCAAATCGCAGGAACGTGAACGTGCCGGGGTTGTTCGGCTCGGCCAACGTGCTGTCGCCTGCGCCGAAGGCGATCATCGGCGTCGTGGCGGCTATCAGCTCAAGCGTGTTGCGGGCGTTGAGCCTTCCACCCGTCGAGGTGACGCCGCGCAGCGACGCGATGCGATCCGCGCCGCCGTAGATTGCATCGCGGACGAGCTGAAAGCTGGCCGAGGGCTTGACGCTCCACGCCAGCGCCGCCACCCCCGCCACGTGCGGCGCCGCCATCGACGTGCCGCTGTAGCTGTCGTAGCCGTTGCCCGGGATGGTGCTGAGGATGTCCACGCCGGCTGCGCCAAGATCCACCGTCGCCGCCCCGTAGTTCGAGAAGCTGGCGAGCTGGTCCGCCGAATCGCTCGCCGCCACCGAAATGATGTTCGGCAGCTCGTAGCACGAGGGGTAGTTGATCGCGACGTCAGTGTTTCTGCCGTCGTTGCCCGCCGCCGCCACGAACAGCATCCCCGCCTCGCCGCTGGCGCGGATCGCCTCGAACAGCGCCTGACTGTCCCCGCCGCCGCCCCAACTGTTGTTCGTCAGCGGAATGTTCACCCCGCGGTTGCGCATCATCGTCGCGTAGTTGATCGCGTCGATCGCGTCATCGGTGGTTCCCCGGCCGCTGGCGCCCAGGAACTTCAGCCCCATGATCCTGGCGTTCCAGTTCACGCCGCTGATTCCGACGCCGTTGTTTCCGACGGCGGCGATGGTGCCCGAAACGTGCGTGCCGTGCCCCTCATCATCGAACGGGTCGTTGTCGTCGTTATGGAAGTCCCAGCCATAAACGTCATCGACGAATCCATTGCCGTCGTTGTCGATGCCGTCGCCGGGCGTTTCGCCGGGGTTTCGCCAGATGTTCGCCGCCAGGTCCGGATGCGTGTAATCCACTCCCGTGTCGATGACGCCGACAACGACCGATCCATTTCCGGTCGTGCGATCCCAGGCCTCGGGCGCGTCGATGTCGGCATCGTTGACAGCGCCCCAGCCTCCTCCGGTATTGTGCAGAGCGTACAACTGCCCGAATCTCGGGTCGTTGGGCATTCGATCGACCGAGAGGGTGAAATTCGGCTCGACGTATCGGAACCCCGGCAGCGAAGAAAGCGCCGCGCGGAGCTTCTTGTAGCTCACGTTTTCCGCCGTCTTGATCAGCGATAACCCGCGGACGGTGAGGTTTCGCTTCAGCCCCAGCGGCAGCCCTGTGCTCGCGCCGGCGCGGCGCATCAGCGCCGCCAGATCACGCCCCCGCTTCGTTGCGCTGCCAGGCTCCAGCGCCAGGATCCACTCCCCCGGCCTGACCGCCGCCTGCCTGCCGTTCCATTCAATCACCTTTTCAACACCCCCGGCCCCGGCACTGTCGGCAGCGGAAACAACGGCCATCAGCCTCCGCGATTCCAACGATTCCAGCGCGCACCAATCACGATGCTCTTCACGACGATTCGGCGCAGCACTTGTGCTTCTCATCAAGCGTTCGCGCTCCTTTTCTTGTTGTGGCCGCCGGCCAGCTCCCTGGGCGTCGGCCCGGAAGAACGAATCGACTCGACTTGCACTGCGGGAGTGACGATTCACGCGACGGCGACGTTAGGCAGGTCGCCCATGTGAGTCTGTAGACCTGTTTGGGGCAGTATGCGATGCGACATCAATGCGATGCGTGATCAATGCGATCGGCGATCAGCGCGATGCCGCACGCCCGCGCGGCAGGCCGGGGACGTGTCGCGGCCAGTTCTCCACTGCCCGAAGCGGGACGTGGCGCAGTCGGCCGCGATGCACCGTCACGATCGACCACTCAGCCGGCCCATAGCGCACGCGCATGATTGGAGCGGTCGCCGGCGAAATGCTCGATGTGCTCGTCGCTGCCGCGCGCGTCACGATCCGCCGCCGCTGCTGGTAGAGACTGTACTGCACGCTGGCACGCTGGCTCCAGCCAATGAGGCGGCGCGTGGGCTGGGCCATCAGCGACGGCGGCAGCACGCGGATGGGACGATCGATCACGAAGATCGCGGCGCGAAGGTACGAATTGGTGCTTTTCTGTTCGTCTCGACCGACGAACTCCAGCCGGCTCATCGCGATCGAGCCCGCCGGCGCATTCAGCTCGTGGAGCTTGTGAGCAACATTGACCAAACTCTGAAACGCCCCGCCGCGATAGCTGGCGTAAAAGTTCTTCGCCCGCTGCTGCGCCACCTGATTGGCGTAGGGCACGACGCTGCACAGGACGATGCTCCCCGCCAGTGTGCCGATGGCGGCATTCGTCGCGACGTTCAAGTGGCGGCCTTCGCAACGTTTCATCAACCATCCCAGCAACACCGCGGCGCCAACGAACATCTCTGCGATCAGCAGCGGCGCGATTGGGAAGAAGTATCGCGCCACCGGCCGCGGCCAAATCCAGATCAGCACCATCATGTACCCCAGGATCGCCAGTGGCAGCCATCGCCGCCGCCGCAACCCGTCGATCGTGGCGATGATCAGCAGGCCAAATCCAATCAGCCCCGTATGCTTGAGCGGCTCAAAACGCTGCGAAGCGCGCGAGGCGCCTTCCCAGAGCAGATCGGTCAGCCACACGCCGCTGTGCAGTACGCGATCGACGCGGTCGGAAAGGGTGGCGACGCGTGGCCGGTCGGGCATGGCAAGGTTGTGGGCATACAGCGGATCGAGCTGCGATCGCTCGACGCGCACCGCGGCGCGCAGCGCGAAGAAGGTGACGAAGATCCCCGCGGCGCTGAGAATCGCCGCGATCCACCTGCGGTTGATCCTCGGGCCAAGCTCGCCTGCAAGCAGGATCGCCGCGATGATCGGCCAGGTCAGCACCGCCGCCCATCGGATCGTCACCAGCAGCGCGCATGCGCCGCTCAGCAGCAACAGCAACAGGATGCTCACCGACAGGCCCGCCCCGCCTCGTCCGCGCTCGGCGGGTTCGCGCTGAGCAGAACCGCTCCATGCGTGCAATGTCGCCGCCAGCAGCAGGATCACCCCCAGCACTGCCCCGAACGCCGGCTCGGCATGAAACGTGTACACATGTCGCGAGACTTCGTAGATCAGGGCGCTTAACACAATCGCCAGACTCGCCTGCCACGCCGGCAAACTCCGACGGATCACCCACCAGCAAGCTCCCAGGAACACCATCAACCCGGCAAGCAGCACGAGCTTGAGCACCAGGAACGAACTGCTCAACTTCATCGCCGTGCCAAGCAGGATCGGCCAACCGGGCGGAACAACCGCCACCGGCTGATTGTTAAACCGCACGCCCTGCCCGCGCGCCACGCTCCGCGCCATCGCCAGGTAGGCATCGCTATCGCTCACCGGAACCCAATACGGATTGAGCAGCGGAACGAACAACGCCAGCACCACCAGCATCGTTGCGACCAACCAGATCGCATCGCGATTCTGTCGTACACCCCCAGCCGGTTCGCCCATAACCGGTGACTGTGGCACGGACCAGACGCCCGCGACACCTGTTGAGTTTGCCGTCGTTGATGAAGTGGGAAGCACTACTGCCCGTCGGCCAGAACTCGCGCACAGACCTCTTTTCACACGCGCCGATCGCGTCCCCCTCATCTTGGGAACCCGGCAAAGGCTTGTCAACCGCGTCACGAGCTGACTCATCGCGGTTGACGACAATCAGTCCGCCGGATTTCCTGTCCGTGTCCTCCACCGCCTCATCAGCGACCGTGATCACCCCGTCATTGTTGGAATCGATCGCGAGATCAACGTCCTCATCCGCGATCGCTGTCGATGCCATCAACGCGTCGCTCAGCCAGTAATTGCTGCTGGCCTTGAGGATGGCGTAGACGCTCTCCGCGTCCTCGAACAGATCATCGTCCGCCGGCGGCAGCGCAAATCACGCTTGTTCAGGGGCTAATTCGGCCCCCGCTGTTCCTCTTGTGGTGCTTCCGAACGGCCCGGCGGCTCTGTCAGTTTCTGCACGCCAATTCCGACCTTTCGTTTGAGTGGTATTACAAAGCCACCTTTTAACAGAAAGACCTGCAAGCCAGTCGTGAGGTCCACCTCCTGCTCGGCGATACCTACTGCTTCGCCGGGATGTCCACCGGCTTCGGTCATCATTTGCAAATCTTGTAACAAGATCTCCTTCCACCACTGCCGCAGCTTTCGCCAATCCACTGCGAATCGCTTTCCCAGCTCCATCAACTCTTGCCTTTCAGCGTCGGTGAGCTTCGCTAGCGCTGTCTGGATGTCCTCATGGGAGTGCCAAACACCGTACTTTTCGGCGTAGGGGCCCAGGTAGCGTAGTTCCGCTGGAAGCAGGTCCCATCTAGGCTTGCCGAATGGCGGTTTGCGGATCATCACACGATTCGAGTTGAAAGGTGCTAGGCCGCGTTTGGCCAGAGACGCGAAGACCAACTGCAGGTTCTTCAGTGCTCGATAGTTTGGATCGTGAACGCTCGCATTTACGCCATAGATGTAATGAGAGATTGTAACATCATCGCCACGCTCCGCGATCTGCTCGTACAAGCGAGCAAGCTTGGCAATCGTATCGGTTCCCAACGCGGCAGCATATTCGTCCGCTGCTTCGTAATACAGCACTGCATCCGGAAGTTCCTTAAGAGCAGGCGCGAGATACTCAAGGGTTACAGGAAGCTGCAGGTTCATGATCGGTCGGCCCTGCGAAGGTATGGTCGATTGCGCGAAGATGTTACCTTCGGTCGTGATCAAAGCGAAGGGTATGCAGATCGAGATACGCAATAGCCGTCTGAATGGCATTGGACACATTGCCGTCTCCCAAGTATTCTCCGATCCAGTTCGTAATGCGGCGTTTCGCCTCGGTTTCCAGTTCAATGTTGCCCGGGTTGTTTCGCCATGCGCGGCACGCGGCGTAAACACCGTTCAGCGGCGGAGGATCCTGCATTAGGTTTTGGCCCAGTTCCAAGCCTTCGCCGATCGCAGCGAAAATGGCGATCACATCGATGAGTCTCTCGACGCGTGCGATTGCTTTTGCCGCCTTCCCGGAAAAATCGGGCGACACGGTTGCGTTTGGATTCCTCCGCCTCGCGTCTTCTACCTCCGCGGGATCGATCTTCGGACATTCCGTGTGAGGAAGACGATCAGGACTCCTGTTGACCTCCAACATCTCGTCAGCCATGAAATCGTCCATGTACCGATCGACGATCTCTTCGGGAATTCGCACACCAATTTGCACAAGGCTAGCCTTGATCATCGTGCGCCGTTCTTCCGGCTTAAGTGCCGCCCAGATGTCTCGGGCGTCCTCGCCGTCGATCGAAGCCAGCCATCTGTCCCAGAATCTGTGAACTATTTCATGCTGTTCAGGGGTCAACTGAATGAGTCGCTGGGTCGGCGATCCGCCCAGATACAATGGATAGGGATGATGCCACGGATCGACGGCAGCGGCAACGGGCTTGCGCACGTGCCTGTCGGCGCCACCAGCGGGTGTCGCGTTGTTCTCGATCGCACTGTTGTGAACCGCGATCACTCCTAGCCGAGACTCGACGTGCGCAAGTTCGTCGGCCGCCAAGACCCGTCCCTGATACGCGACGATCGGCTTCTCCGACTGCACGCCCCCGGGGATTGCCACCAGGTGATCGTCGGCCTGGATCGTCGGATCATCCGCCGAAATCGCCTGAATCTGATCGAGCGTCGCAAGGGAGATGCCGCGAATCCGGTTACGGAAGGCGTAAGCACTCAGATCAATGGAAGATGGATCCCAGTACATCCGATCTGCGGCTTCCAGCAGGATCCGGCTCGAAACGGAGCCGTAGTGCTCACGTTGCGTCCCATCGACCCCAACGTGCGTCCATTCGGCGATGGTCATGTGTACCTTATCGCCGGAAAGTTCTCGGCCGGTGCTGTCGCGGTGGACCCAGGAGAAGACAAAGTCCTGGTCCGGCTGAAGCCCTTCCAACCACACGTCCACGTCGCGCGCATGCACGCCGTTGAGATAGCCGTTGGACGAAGGGTTGCTCAGGTTCAGCGTCAGGTTGGTCAACGGCGTGCCGTCGGAGGTCAACAGCCGAACGGCCGACGGGTTAGACAACTCGATGCCCAGAGTGCCGCCGGTCAGCGTGCTGGGTATCCGCTTCAGCGTGATCCGCATCAGATCGTCATCGACAGGGTTGAGTGATCCGGTCGGAATCGAGGCGGATGTGTCGTCAAAGTCGAGCTGGCCGTTTGTGATCGCCGCCGGTTCCTCGGCATCGTTGTTGGTCAGGATCAACAGCTTCGCCGGATCGTTGCTGCTCTCGACAGCCTCTGAAACCGCCTGTGCGAACTTCCCTCCGGTGCGGTGGGCGACCAGTTCCACGTCCTGGGGCAGCTGAGCCGCGCTAGCCAGGCCGATCATGAACGTGTTCACGCTGTCATCAACGGTCCCTTCGCTGGTGCGCGGCTGCGCCAGCGCGTAGGCTTCTGCACCGACCTCTGACAGTGCCGCCACGGCAGCAGCACGCGTGGTGGCCGCTCCGTAATAGAGCATGAAGGCGATGCTTTGCCCGGCGGAAACCTCTCCGAATCCAAGATCAAACAGGCTTCCGTGGTCGAAGGGTCCGACAGTATCGAACGTGCCGGAATGGAGATCGGCAGCCGACGGAAACCCCTCGGTTGTTGAACCCAGAGGATCGGCCGGGGCGAAACCATTGTTGTTTGTGTAACGAATGAGCTCGGAATCACCCGCGATTGTCATGAACTCGTTAAACTCTGTCGGGAACACGTCGAAATCCGACACGCGCCGATATCGAAGGTCGACACTCGAATCACTGATGTTCCGGATGGTCACACGCGCCGCGTACAGATGAGAATTGCCCGAAGGATAATACTCATGCACCACTTGAAGCGTATTGCCCACATTGACCACTGAGGTAGCGGTGGCCGCAGTCGCGCTGAACAAGACAGGCGTGAGGTTGGACACGCCTTGGTCGCGATCGGCGAATCCTGCAACTGCCGAAGCGGCATCGGCGGCGCCCCATCCTTCGCAAGCGCAGCCGGGACTGATTCCATCGCCGCCGCTGCCCGCATACCTGAGCCCGACACCTGCGTAGTTGAGGTCTCCTTCGGTGTTGATCCCCAAAGCGATTGTTCCGTTGCTGATCACCGCGCCGTGGCCCACTGGGCCGCTGCCTGGCGTGGCGATGTTGGAGTAGGTAGAAGCCGCGGTGGGGTTGAACGCCCGAACGCGGAAGGCGTAGTCCCTGCCGGGCGTCAGCCCTGTCGCTTCATAGCTGCTGACGTTAGCGCCCACCCAGCCGATCTGGCTGAAGCTGCCGCCATCCGTAGAACACTCGATTTTGAATCCCGCCTCGTTGTCTGAATTGTCGGTCCAGTCCAGCTCGACAGACCAGCCGTCGGCGCCAGGGTGGGCCATCAAACCGGAAGGGGCTGCGGGGACGCCGAACGCCGCTGTGGCCTCTATCGTCTCCGAGAACGGCGAATTCCCCGCCGCGTTGCGCGCCCGTACGCGGTAGCGATAGCGCAACCCCTCAGTACGGCCAGGATCCTGATAGCTCGGCGAGGCGGTAATGGACAAACTGGTCCAAGCCGCAGCGCCGGGGTCGAAGCGCTGCACCTCAAAGCCGCTCTCGTCGTCCGAGTTGTCCGTCCAACTCAGGTCGATTCGCCCCGGCACGGTGCTGGCGGCCTGCAAGTTCGACGGTGCCTGCGGCACACCCAGCGGCGTGGCAGCGCTCACGACCGGAGTCGGTGCAGACGTCGTATACCGTGTGTACGCCTGGACGTAATAGTAGTAGGTCCGATTGTCGTCCAGGCCGACGTCTAGGAAAGAGGTCTCATCCCTGAACGATAAGCCGGCCAGCTCCCACGGTCCGGTGGAACTGGTGGATCGGTAGACGTTGAACCCTGCCTCTTTCGAGGCGTTGTCGGTCCACGTGAGCAGCATTTCCGAAGAGGACTGAGGCGTCACAATAGGCGCGCCCGGCCCCGGCAGCACGGTGTAATCCCCACGCTGGGGCGTATAGGCGATGAGATTGCCGGCCACATCACGGCCGCGAACGCGATAGCTGTACCAGGTGCCGTCGGCCAGGTTGCTGTCGTCGTAGAAGCTCGTGCTCGAATCCAGCCAGCCGGTGATCGGCACATACCCCTGCCCGTCGTAGCTGTTGCGTTCGACCCGCCACTGATACACCTGCGGGTTGGCATCCCACGAAACACGAATGCCGATGTTGGGATCTTCCGCCAGCGAACGCGCCACGGCGTAGAAATCCGTCGGCTCGATCAGGTGGATCATGAACCCCGCGTCGATCAGCGAGTAGTCCGTGCTGTCCCACGTCGTGCTGTAGTCAAAGTCGCCGTTCTCGTACCAGCTCAATTCAGGAAACGTCTTGGCCTGGCTGACGTAGCTGCTGTCCAGGATCGCATAGTCGGTGCCGTCCACGACGCGATTGTGGTCGGCGTCGCCCCAGAGGAAGAAGAACTCGGTCTCGTGGGCCGTCGTCATCACCTCACTGGTGGCGGCGCTGCTGACAGCCCCGGGGCGGATGCGAAGCTGGTAGTTTCCGCTGGCCAGCATGCCGGAGCCCTCGAACACGCCGGGGAATCGCAGCGTCGCCCGGTGCGTCAGGGGATCATAGGCATCGAGCACGAACGGCTCGGGCTGGTCGGTGTCGAGATTCAGAACTTCAAAATCATCCGCAGCGACTGCCGTCACGTGCTGGTCGAATTCGACCACGTACCGATGCGGCAGATCCTTCCAGAGAAATTCGCCTGATGTCACCGTGGGTGCATCAAGGTGCAGCCTGCCCTCCAGCCGCTCACAGCCCGCTATCCCCCCCCCCCGAGGCTGCCGATGAACAGCCGCCGTGCGCGAGACAAGCCGATTCCCCAAGGCTGACCGAAGCGATCGAAGCGTCATGACCCTGCCTCCCTTTGTTGAGATGAGCCTGCCCGCCCGTGCCTGCCGGCGGGTGCGAGCAAAGCAGGTTATTGTTTACCTTCGTGCAAAGGCGATGTCAAGCAAAAAATTGCAGGGCTGCGGGCAGGCCGGGTGTGGTGGCGTTTGTGCGGGGCGAGCCGCGGGAATTGGGCCGCAAAGTCGAGTGTGATCTGAAGCAGCGAGTCATTGGGAATCATCGCCTCAGCGACGAAATTCAAATCTGCCGCATGCATCGTCAGGGGCGGGGCCATATCTTTACCAGCTTCTTCTGAATACTGTCGTATCGATACTCCGCGGCTTGCCGTTGAACACGAGTCGGTTGATCAGTGGCAGGTGCTTCGTGAAATGGCCGGCCATTGCGCTGCTGATCACTCGGCACATGCCCAGATGGTATCGCGATGGACGCAGGTCTGGAAGTTCGCGCCGCCGCGGGTATCCTCAAGTTGTCACCGATGCTGCCGGACACGCGAAAGCTTCGTTCGTCGCTGGCGATGCTGCTGTTTGTGGGCACGACAGTGGCCGGTCTGGTGCTGGACCTGTGGACCAAGTGGCTGGCGGTTCGGCACCTCAAACCTGGTCGCGTCATCGAGTTCATCCCTGGCTGGCTTCATTTCACTTACACGGAAAACCAGGGTGCCGTTTTCGGGTTGGGGCAGGGACAGCGGTGGCTGTTCGTGGGCGTGTCCGTCGCCGCCATCGCGTTTTTGACGTTCCTGTTCCTGCAAAGCGATCGCAGGCGGTTTTACCAGTTTCTGCTGGGGCTGCTGCTGGCGGGCGTGCTGGGAAACATGTACGACCGCGTCGTCTACGGCCACGTGCGCGATATGATTCATGCGCTGCCCGGCATTCACTGGCCGCCGTGGATCGCCCGGCATCTGCCGGCTGGCCTGGGCAGCAGCGGGGTCTTCCCCTGGATCTTCAACATCGCCGATTCACTGCTTTGTGTAGGCGTTTTTCTGATGATCGTGTACAGTTTTCTGCATCGGCCTGTGGAGCAGCGGCAGGAAGTGGCACCACAGATGAACACCGATGGACATAGTTGATCATCCGTGTCATCCGTGCAGATCCGTGATTGCGGAACAATGCCTGTAAGCGACGAGGACTATCTTCGACGGGCGATCCGGCTGGCGATGCAGGGTCGCGGACGGGTCGAGCCCAACCCCATGGTCGGATGCGTGATCGTCAAGCAGGGACGCGTGATCGGCGAAGCGTATCACGGGCGTTTCGGCGGCCCCCACGCCGAGCCGATCGCCCTGGCCGCCTGCACCGAGAACTGCCGCGGCGCCACGATGTACGTGACGCTGGAGCCGTGCTGTCATACCAACAAGAAGACTCCGCCGTGCACGCCCAGGCTCATCGAGGCAGGCATCCAGCGCGTCGTCATTGGATGCCTGGATCCCAACCCCAACGTTGATGGTCGCGGGGTGGCGATCCTGCGCGCCGCGGGCATCACGGTGGACGGGCCGATTCTGGAGGCCCAGTGCAAGCAGCTCAACGCCGCCTTCTTCAAGGGCACGCTGCACGCCCGACCCTACGTGACGCTGAAGTGGGCCGAAAGTGCCAACGGCAAGGTCGCCGGCGCCGGCGGTCGGCGGTCGCAGATCTCCAACGACTACGCGATGCGCGTGGTGCACGAGATGCGGGCCAGGTCCGACACCATCATGGTCGGGATCAACACCGTGCTCAGCGACGACCCGCAGCTCACCGTCCGCAACGTCGAGATCTTCCGGCCGCTCACCCGCGTCATCCTGGACTCAAATCTGCGGATGCCGCTGGAATCCATGCTGGCGCGTACCGGCGCAGGCGAAGTCATCATCTTCTGCTCCCGCGGGACGTTCCACGACTCGCCTCGCGTGGCCGAGCTGGAAGCGCTGGGGTTAAAGGTCGTGCCTGTGCGCGAGCGTTCGCCGGGGCGGCTGGTTCTGGACGATATCCTGTTCGACCTGGATGACCGCGGGCAGCACCTGCTGGTCGAGCCGGGCCCGACACTGGCGGAGAGCTTCTTCTGCGAGAACCTGGCCGACCGGGTGTGGGTCATCCGCTCGCCGCATCCCATCGATGAGCCCACAGCGCCCAGCGCCCCGCGGGTCCCGGCCCACTACATCAAAACCGCCGAAGTGGACCTCAGGGGCGACACCTTCACGGAATACCTCAACCCCAACAGCCCGGTCTTCTTCGCCGCCGAGCCTTCCGCCGACATCGCGCGGTTCATGGAATGAGCGCCGACCGCCGCAACCGCGAAGCGCGCACGGCGCCGTCGGAAGCGATCACGCAATCCAGTCCGTCGGATCCTGGCCCAGGCCAACCTGTGAGAAGATGCCCCGCATCGCTGGCCGCGGTGCGCTCCAGCTTGCCGTCAAAACGCCTGTCTGATTAACGAATGAGTTGTCAAGCAAGGCGTAGTCGGTTGCATTGATCATGCCGTCGTAGTCGCTGTCTCCGTGAATCCAGCCGGATAGACCGTTCACGAATGCGTTGTCGATCAGGCTGTAGTCGGTGGCGTCGATTCCGCCGGACAGATCGGCGTCGCCCATGTACGTGAAGCCCACCAGCACGTCGGACTCGCCGACGCTCTGCCCGGCGAAGGCGGTGTAGATCGGACCGCTGCCGCCCACCTGCGAAAGGTCGTTGCGGATCACGCCCACGCCGCGGAGGAAGCTTCCCGCCGCCGCATTGTCAGCTCCGGCCCTGGAGCTGCCGATTCCACTGCCGAGCCAGTCGTAAGCCCCGCCGTTCTCCAGGCCGGTCTTGATCGCTGCGGAGATCATCGCGAGGTTGCCGTTGCGGACGACCATGGCGTTGTCATTCAGGTCCAGCCGGCCGTTGCCGCTGAACGACAGCGCGCCGGTTACCAGCGTCTTGTCGGCGCCTGCCGGCAAGCTCACCACGCCGCCGCTCTTGATGGTCAGGCTGGCAAGCTGCTGAGGGGCGGGCATCGCGACGGCAGCGTTGCCGACGATGACCACGTCGTTGCCACCGGCGCCGTCGATGGAATGCGACTCGAATCCGCTGTGACTGATGGAGATGTTCCCGAAGGCGATCGTGCCGCCCTGATAGGTGATGTTGTCGGCGCCGGCGGTTGCGACAAGCTGGAGCGTGTCGGTGCCCGCGCCACCAGACAGCGCGATCTGCCGCAGGCTCGACACATCCGCCGAGAACGCAGGCGTGACCAGGTTGTTCAGGTAGACGTCGATGCGTGTTCCGTCTGCGGCTGGGTTGATGCGGAATGTGTCGTCGCCGCCGGTGCCGCCGCTGTAGACGAAGCCAAATACGTCGGCGGCGGCAAGCCAGTTGCCGAACTCGTCGGCCACCTGGTTGGAAAGCTCGGCGCGATAGACGCCATCCGGCAGCAAGCCGCCGGGCAAGCCCGGGAACGTGAACATCCCGCGATTGGTCGCCCCATCATAGGCCAGCGCAATGTTCGAGCTGTGAATGGACTGACCCGTCGTCAGATTCGTCAGCGTCAGCGAATACCTGTTGAGGAAGGAACCGACGTTCTCACTGAAACTGTAGTCGATCGAATGTCCGGCGGCGTTGGGGTTGAAGGAGCGGCTGAGCACAGCCGGCGCGGTTGCGTCGGTTGCGATGGACTCGATGCCGCTGTAGTTCAGCGGCTCGGCGTTGGCGAAGGTGTACCCGCCGGCGCCGGTGCCCGTGGGCGTGTGAACCGGACTGGCAACGGCAGCGAAGGCGAGGTTGAGCGTGTCGCCAGGCACGGTGGTCGGGTTGCCGCCGTGGATGTTGAACGTGTTCTGGTTCGATGGCTTGGCGTAGATCGTGTCAGCGCCGCTGCCCAATACGACCGTCGCTGATGTTACGTTGTAGAAGTTCACGCTTCCGCCGGGAGCGAACAGCGGCGCGCCACCACCGTTGTAGATCAGATAGGGTTCGATCCGCGCTGTATCCCCGGTTGCGTCGCTGCCGTCGTCGATTGTCAAGCTGTTGGACGCCGAAGGATGGCCGAAGAACTGCACCAGCCCGCGGATGTTGTCCACGCTTCCATTGCCCGGGCTGAGCAGCGACGAGCTGCCCACCCGCAGCGTCGCCCCGTCGATGGCCCCGTTGATCGCCAGGTTCATGCCCGCCGGGGTCGAGTAGGCCTCGAATCGCGTGGCATACTCGCTGTCCAGCACGTAGCTGTAGATCTGCGAGTAGTTGACGATGCTCTGGACAGTGTACGGGCCGCTGATCGGGATGCTGGTGCGATACAGGTGCCGCACGCGGTTGTCGGTGATCAGGATGCGGTTAAAGCCGTCCTCGAAGGGGCGATCGTTCTGGGAGACGGAATCGAGCTGCCCGCCGCCGGCAAGCGTGAACGTGCCCTGCAAGTCGCGGAGCACGAACGCGTCATCGCCCGCGCCGGCGTTGATCGAGATCGCCGTCGCGCCGCCGCCGGTGACGTTGATCACATCGTTGGCGTCGCTGGCGTTGAGCTGGACGGATTCCATGTCGCCGAACGAGAACGTGAACGTCCCGCGCGAGACACTCGAGCCGGTGACGTTGTAGGTGTGCGAGCCGGTGGCGGCGGCGTCGTTGAGCACGGCGGTGTCGCTGCCGCCCTGGCCCCAGAACATCACGTTGTAAACCCCCGACAAGTCGCTGGTCAGGAACTGGCAGGTGTCATTACCGTTGTTGGCGTAGATCGTGGTGTTCGTGCCGGGGGGTGTCGCGATGATGTACATGGTCTCGTCGAAGTTGGACAGGTCGATCGAGAGCGACTCCACTCCCGCGTAGCTGTAGGTGTGGCTGCCGTCGCCGACGCTGGTGGGCGAGACGGTCTCGTTGCGTGCCGGGCCGTTCTGGTTGTGGACATAAAGCGTGTCGATGCCGCCCTGCCCGTCCACCGCCACGTCGGCGCCGATGTACGAGAGATTCAGTGAGTTGGATGCGATCGAGATCGTGTCATTGCCGTCGCCTGCGTTGACACTCACGCGGGCGGTGAGGTTCGGGCCATCAATGTTGAAGAAGTTGGAGCCGGCACCGCCGTTGATGGTGATACTGCCTGCGCCGGCGTAATTGACGAGTCCCGGCTGACCCGTGAGGGAGACTGCGTCCGGTCCGACGACGAAATTCGAAGTGCCCAAGGTGTCGTCGAAGACCAGGTTGATCCCGCCGCCGAAGATGCTCAGAGGAGCCTGGATGCCGCCGACGCTGTGGAACCCTGCGCCCAGCGTGACCGTGTCGCCGGGGTTCCACGACAGGATCGAGTAGCTCGATCCCGCCGGCAGGTATGCGATGTTGAAGTTGTTGGCGATCTGGTTGCCGTAGACCTCGAAGCTCTCGGCTGCGGCGGTGAAGATCGCCGCGGGCGAGGCATCGGTCTGAAGTCCCCAAAGCCCGAAGCTGTAGTTCGTCGCCTGCGCCAGGCCATAGCCGAGGTTGTCAACGATGTAGGTGTCGTTGTCGGCCTCGCCGTCGAAGGCGACATCGTCACGGACGAAGCGCAGGTCGCCGACGTCGCCGCCGACTTTGGCCGTGTCGCTGCCGTTGCCGCCGTAGATGTTCAGCGGCATGTTGTCCGGCGTGGAATTGACCAGGATCGTGTCGTGCCCGTCGCCCGCGTAGACATTCATCGCCTCGATGCTGAAGTACAGGTCGAGCTGAGTGTAGTCCGCGCCGTCGGCCGAGACGGTCACGTTCCAATCCGTCACCGTGATAAGATCGTTGCCCGAGGAAGGGAAGACCGGCCCGGTGCCGATGATGTTCAGCACGTCCGATCCCCCGCCGCCTGAGACGCGGATTCGCGGGTTGCCCAGCGGGTTGATGGGCTGAAGCGTGATCGTATCGTTCTGGTTGCCCGGCAGTCCGATCTCGACGCGGTCCACGAAGGATACGCTCCAGGATTGGGTTGCGCCGTTGTCGCTGACGACGATCTTGCCGTTGTCGTAGTCGGCGTAGACGGCGATGTTGTCGCTCAGGTCGGCAAAGCCGGTGACGTAGATCGTCCGGTTATCCGTGTTGAGGGAAGCAAATTTGCCCAGCGATCCGGTGACGGAGTACTGCCCGACGCTGCCGTAGGTGCCGTCGCTGGCGACGACGACGTAGTACGTCGCGCCGGATACGAGGTTGCTGGCCGTCAGCGTCAGCGCGTTGCTGCCGCTGGTGGGCACGGCGGTGGCCATCAGGAACCCCGCCGAATTGCGCAGCTCCACGTAAGGCGCGAGCATGGCGCCGTTGACAGCCGGGCTGATGGTGAACGTGGCGGCTGGTCCGATCGCATTGAAGGAGTACCAGTCGCTGTCGCTCTCGCGTTCGACGATGCCGCTGCTCCACACTTCGCCCGCGGTTCCCGACAAAACCCGCGCCGAAGCCGCATTGTTGCCGCGATCGTCGGCGCGATAGCCGAGCAGGCCGCCCAGCAGCAGCAGCTCATCGCGAGTGGCGTCGGGCGAATTCTGCCCGGGCTCCATGTTGGTCCGCCACCAGATTCCGCGTTTGCTCTTGTTGTTGCCGCTGTCCCCCATGATCGGTGCCCGCGTAGCATCGCCCGCGTAGTACTCTGTGACGGTTGAACCGCTCTGCTGTCGCTGATGATCCAGCCCGAACAGGTGGCCGGCCTCGTGCGCGATTGTCTCGCCGACGTAGTGAGTGTCGCCGGATTGCATCAGGCTGGAGGAGTCGGCAGACCAGGCGAAGGCGGTGTTGTCCAGGT
This sequence comes from Fontivita pretiosa, assembly GCF_050410795.1. GTDB lineage: Bacteria > Planctomycetota > Phycisphaerae > Tepidisphaerales > Tepidisphaeraceae > Fontivita > Fontivita pretiosa. Next base: position 385,531 of record NZ_CP191258.1, read on the forward strand.
CGCCGCTGTTGAAGCCGCCTGTCCACGCCAGACCTCCACCGCCGCCGTTGTCCCAATCCGAGTTGCTTCCTCCGACCAGCACGCGGCAGGAAACTCCATCGATCAGCGGCCCGGGATCCACCGTCGTCACGTTGATGTCGAAAGGCGAATACTTCTCGCTGACGTGTGCCCAGATGTCGCGTATGTTCTGAAGCTCGCTGTCGCTGAAGTCGTTGAGATTGGCGTCGCGCGTGAACGGCGGAACGGGCACGTCGTTCCCGCCGGGGCCGTGCACTCGCCTGGTCTGGCTGCCCGGGCCATTCCAGTCGAATGCCGGCGCGCCATCAAAATCGATGAACAGCGTCGCCGCTGAGCCGGGCAGGCTGCTCAAGGCAGGCACCACCAGCGCCAACAACCTGCGTGACTCCAGCGTCTCGAAGGCGGCGGCGCGCAGCCTCGCATCGTCACGATCCGTTTTGGCTGATATCGAGCGGCTCATGGACAGGTCTCCACCGACGACTTGTGCCCCCCGAAACAGCCAAAGCGATGATACCGAATCATAGGGGCCAGTTTTCGATGCTGGCGATCGCGACCCCGACAGAACCCTGGCTTGAATCGCTTCGATCCTTTGCGAATAGGACGAAGTCCTACCCGAGGCTCGGAGATTGCCCGCCACGCGATTGCCGGGTGGCAAACCAGGCCGCCGGTGAGGGCAGACCCATTTCGGGCAAGCCGCTTCGGGTGAATGGAGTGATTGCGCGGTGCGACGATACGTTGTGGCGCGTGGCCCCGGTGGTTGCCGGACCGCCACTAGCAACCGCTCATCGCCCGGACGGAGTTGCGCCATGTCCCACACAAAAGCCACTCATGTCGAGATCCTCGAAAAGCGATGGATGCTCAGCTCGATCGTGAAGTCTTCCACACTCACGCTCCGGCCGTATGCCGACAGCATGACTCTGGACGTGCTGCACATCATGAGCGTCAGCGGGACCGCGAATGACGACACCATCGCCATCACGCAGGACGGATCCGATATCGTCGCCTACGTGAACGGCGCGCAGGCCGAACGCATGCCGAGTTGGCTGTGCAGCGCAGTGGTTGTGCACGGTGCGGCGGGAAACGACTGGATCCAATCCACTCACAACTTCGGCAGCGTCGCGACGTATCTTCACGGCGACGGCGGCGACGACACGCTCGGCGGCGCAGCGTACGAGAAAGACTGGTTCTACGGCGAGATGGGCCGCGACACCGTCACCTACGCCGACCGCTGGGCGAGCCTGGTCATTTCCCTGGACAACCTCGCCAACGACGGGCAATTCGCCGAGGCCGACAACGTCCGCCCGGACATCGAGCTGGTCGTCGGCGGCAGCGGAAACGATTCGATCAGCGGCAACTGGCACGATGAGACTTTCTTCGGCAACGGCGGGAATGACACGCTGGACGGCGGCGACGGAAACGACTCGCTTTCGGGCGGATCTGGCAACGATGTCCTGATCGGCAACGATGGCAACGACACCCTGATGGCCGGGTATGGACGCGACAGCCTCTTCGGCGGACTGGGTTGGGATGATGTCGACTATCGCGATCGATGGATCAGCGTGAGCGTCTCGCTGGACTGGGTCGCCAACGACGGCGAGAGCGGCGAGAACGACTGGGTCACGCCGGACATCGAAGCGGTATGGGGCGGACATGGCAACGACCGCATCGTCGGTTCCGACGGCGACAACGCCCTGTTCGGCATCAATGGAGACGACACGCTCATCGGCCTGGGCGGGAACGACGCTCTGTACGGCTGGTACGGAAACGACCTGCTGATCGGCGGACATGGCGACGACTACATGACCGGCGAGCAGGACAACGACACGCTGGTTGGTGTCGGCGGCTCGCAGTTCGACGTGCTCGCCGGCAATGACGGCCTGGATACCTTCTGGGCCGACGCCGAAAGTACCGAGAACGTCGCCGATGCCGACGCGACCGAGCTGGCCATGGGGCACGTGCATCGCATCGCCTCGTTCATGACCTATCACTTCAGCAGTAATAACACGGACGTACCGGTCGGACGCGATCCCGACGGTGAAGATCTTCCCGATCCCACCAACGGCTCAAACTACGCTGATTTCTCAGCCCAGCCCCTGTTCACCTGGCCCGGACCCAACAGCAGCGACATCGATCAGAACGCTCTGGGCGACTGCTACTTCCTGGCGACGATCGGAAGCATGGCGCACACGAATCCCGACTTCATCGCCCGCAGTATGGTTGAGCTTGGCGACGGCTCGTACGCGGTGCGCTTCTTCCGCGATCGCGTGCCGGTCTACGTGCGCGTCGACGGCGATCTGCCCACCAATGGCTCGGGAGCGCTGGTCTACGCCGGCCTGGGCGCCAACGGCGCGCTCTGGGGCGCGATCGCCGAGAAAGCCTGGGCCTGCTTCCGCGTCAACGACAGCAACTACCAGTCCGCCGCCAACGGCTGGCCCGATGAGGTCTACCGCGCCTTTGGCGTATCAAGTATCGCGCATGGCAGGAACATTTTCGGCAACTGGGAAGGCGGGCCGGATGCGCTGATCAACTACATCCTGAACGAGTGGATGGCCGGCAAGTCGGTGACAGTCTGCACGCCGGGCAGCACGCCCGGATTGCTCGTCGGCAACCACGCCTATGGCGTGGAGTCGCTGTACTGGAGCAGCAGCGGCTGGCGGATCATTCTGCGAAATCCGTGGGGCGGCAGCGGAGCCTATGTGGACCTGAGCGCCGCGGAACTGGCGGCTAACATCGAGCGCGTCGATTCGGCGTTGGTGCCATGAATGCCGCAGACCCGGGTGTCGGCGGCGCACAAACGCGCGATCGAGTTTCACGGCCGCGGCACGGGCTGCATCGGCAGGGTCGAAGCGGTGGCCGGCGATGTGCTCGCCTGTTCTGCGCGGGCTCGCCACAATTCGGCTTCCTGCGGACGGTTCAACTGCTGGTATGCCCGGGCCATCGCGTCGGCCACACGACGCTGCTGGGTCGGATCGGCACGCGGTGCGTTCCTCGCGGCGCGATCGGCAACCTGGAGGATTGGCAGCGCCTCATCCGACTTGCCACGCTCGACCAGACAGATCCCATAGGCCGAGGCATATCCGGCCTGTCGATCATGGATTCCAAGGGACACGGCGCCGGCGTATGCCTCGGCCAGCAGTGGCTCGGCCTGGTCCCATCGTCCCTGCAAGCACAGGACATGCCCCAGCCGAAACTCGATGGAGATTGCAGCGGGGTGCTGCGCGCCCAGGGCCGCGCGGACGCGTGGCAGCAACGCACGAAAGATCTGCTCCGCCGATGCCACATCACCGGCCTGAACCTGGAGCCAGCCGAGATTATTCTCGGCGATGATCGTGTCGCGATGGTTCTCGCCCAGCGTACGGCGCAGGCGCTGCGCCGCGTCGCGAAAGATGGCCTGCGCCTCGTCATAGCGACCCAGCCGCTGCAGGTGCAGCGCGAAGTTCTGGCGAACGTTGATGGTGCCGGGATGATCGTCGCCCAGCGTGCGGCGTCGGCGCTCGATCGTGTCGGTGTACAGTGTCTGCGCCTCGGCATCGGCGCCAAGCGTGTCCAGTGCCAGCGCCAGGTTGTTGGCGATCGAGAGCGTGTCGGGATTGTCGGCGCCGAAAATCTTGCGCGCCAGATCGAGCACTTCGCGCTGGATCGTCACCGCCTCGGTCACGCGACCCATCGTCCGCAGAAGATCGGACAGGTTGTTGGCCAAGGCAAGGCAATAGGGATCTTCAGCGCCCAGGGACACCCTGGCGATGGCCAGCGCGTCGCGCAAGAGTGTTTCAGCTTCGGCGTATCTGCCCTGCTGTTCACGCAGCGTCGCCAGGTTGTTGGTGACCTGAAGCTGGCTCTGCACGTCGATCTTTCCGGGGTCGGCCCGCTTCATCCGCTGAAGCGAATCGGCCAGCAGCGCGTCGGCTTCCGTCAGCTTGTCGAACTGCACACACGTCAGGCCAAGATTGGCCTGCGCGGCGATGGTGTCGGGATGGTCGTCGCCAAGCAGTTGGCGATGCAAATCGAGCGAGGCGCGGTGCGAGCGTTCGGCCTCGGCGCCACGACCAAGCCGCGTGTAGGCATTGCCCAGCAGGTTCTGGGTCCGCATGACACTGAGATTGCGGTCATTGCCATACCCGGCGCGGTAGGCCTCCAGCGCCCGCTCGGCCTGCACTCGAGCCTTTTCCAGCAGCCCCAGCGCCAGGTACGCCTGCGCGAACGTGAACCGCAGCGAGCCTTCGACGATCTTGTGCGACGGAGGCTCGGCGTCGATGCGCCGGGCCGCGTCATCCAGCACATCCTGCACGAGCACCGGCCGGCCGCGCGCCTTCTCCGGATCGATCGCCGTGAACATCTCGGTGAGGAACTTGTCGGTCTGGCGTTCGTACTCGCGAGCCTGAGCTTCGGCGTGCCTGGCGGCCAGGGCGGCGTCGCGCTGGCGTGTGGCGTCGGCTTCGGCGGCCAGCGCGCGGGCGTGGGCGCGCGACTCCAGGGCGTACAGCCGCAGCGACACCGCCAGCCCGATCACCAGCACCGCCAGCACCGCCGCCGCCGCCGTCACCGGCCCGCGATGACGGCGCACCAGCTTCCGTAACAGGTAAGCTGTGGAGGGAGGGCTGGCGGAAACGGGTTCATCCGCCAGGTACCGCTGCACGTCCGCCGACAGTGCCGCCGCCGTCTCGTAGCGTCGCGTACGATCCTTCTCCAGGCATCGCATCACGATCCAATCCAGCTCGCCACGCACCAGCGCGCTCAGCTTCGCCGGCGCCACCCCACGCTGCGCCGCCACGCTGGCCAGCGTCTCCAGGGTGCTCAGGCGCGTGCTGGGCTTGGGCGGCTCAACCTCACGGATCACACGCTGCATCTCCGCAAACGCCTTGCTGCGAAGCTCCTTCGGATCGAACGGCGTGGCCCCGGTCAGCAGCTCGTACAGCAGCACCCCCAGCGAGTACACGTCCGATCGCGTGTCGATGTCCAGCCCGCTCATCTCCGCCTGCTCGGGGCTCATGTACTCCGGCGTGCCGATCATCTGCCGAAACTCGGTGAACAGCGTCTTCTCGGTCAATCGCGCCTGCGTCGCCTTGGCGATGCCGAAGTCGATCACCTTCGGCACCGGCTTTCCGTCATGCAGCGTCACCAGCACGTTGCTCGGCTTGATGTCCCTGTGAATGATCCCCTTGCTGTGCGCATGCTGCACCGCCTGGCAGATCGGCACGAACAGCTCCAGCCGCTGTCTTGGCGTGAGGTGATTGGCGTCGCAGTACTGCGTCAGCGGAATCCCGTTGACCAGCTCCATCACAAAATACGGCCGGCCGGTGTCAGTGGCGCCGGCATCGAAGACCTTGGCGATGTTGGGGTGGTCCATCATCGCCAGCGCCTGACGCTCGGCCTCGAAGCGGGCGATCACCTGTCGGGTGTCCATCCCCAGCTTGATGACCTTCAAGGCCACTCGACGTCGCACCGGCTGCTGCTGCTCGGCCAGATAGACCGTGCCAAACCCGCCCTCGCCGATGACCTGAAGCAGCTTGTAAGGCCCGATCTGACGAGGCACGGGCACGGCCAGAGGAGATGCGATGGTGGCGGTGGCCGGCCCGGTGGTTTCAACTCCAGGCCCGGACAGGAAGCCGCCCAGCCGGTCGTGCGCCGCCAGCAGCTCGTTCACCGCCGACCGCAGCGCGGCGTCGCCGGCGCATTGCTGATCCACAAACGCGTCGCGCTGCTCGGCGGGCAGCTCAACGGCCTGAAGGAACAGTTCCTTAACGTTCATGGTGTTCACCCCTTTAGCCCACCAGGCATTGAGCCGCGAAAAACCACCAAGCAGCGCGAAGGGCCGCGCAAAGAAACATGCCTTGAATTCGTCGCGCCACCTGTGCGCTGATCGAGCTTCGTGGTCGGCTTTCTACCAGCTCAGCGTGGCCCGGACGTGTCGTCCTTCAGGACGTTGAACAGCCACGCCCGGGCGAATTGCCATTCGCGCTTCACCGTGCGCGAAGAGATGCCCATCGCGTCGGCGGTCTCCTGGACACTGAGGCCGGCGAAAAAGCGGAGCTTCACCACCTGCGCCGCCTGCCGGTCCTGTTGCTCCAGGCGACAAATCGCCTCGTCCAGGGCCATGATTTGATCCGGATCCTGCTCGACGGCCAGTTCCGCGACGTCGGAGATGTCCGCGGCCGAGCGTTTGATCTGCCCGCCGCCACGCTTGATGCGTTTTCGCGTGCGTGCGTGGTCGATGAGGATGCGGCGCATGGCCTCCGCCGCCGCCACCACGAATCGCGATTTGTCCGCCGCGAAGATCCCCGAGTGCTGGCAGAGCTTCAGATACGCCTCATTGACCAGCGCCGTGGCCTGGAGCGTATGCCCCGGCGCCTCGTGCGCCAGACGATTGCGGGCGATGGCGCGGAGCTGGTCATACACCTCGGCCAGCAGTCGGCTGTCGCCGCGGTCATGAGTACCCGATCCCTCGCTCGGCCCATCGGCCCCGGTCGCCATCGTGTAAACAGTATACCGACCCGGGATACAGAAAATGTAGCAGCGACCTCAGGGGGCGCGCAGCAACAGGCTTTTGGCGTAGGCGACGTCGGCGGCGATCGTCTGGTCCACCAGGGAGGGGTCGCCGTACTCGGCCGTCAGGCAGATCGGCTTGTCATATCCGCGGCGGAGCAAGACCTGGGCGGTTTTCGACCATGACGCGTATCCCTCCCGCGCGCCCGTCCAATACACCTGCCATCTCGCCTCGCCAGGGTCATCCGGATTGATCCTGCGACGATACCCGTTCTTGAGATTCACCATGCACAGCCGCGGCCAGGCGATGTCGATCGCGATTTCCTCCGGCTCGCCGGCCAGGGCACAATGGGCGATGTCAAGCACGGCGGCGACATGCCGCGGGTCCAGCGGCGCGATCGCGTGCATCAGCCCGATCGCGCTGCCGATGTCGTTGCCGTGATGATTCTGAAGGCCAATGGTGACGTTCGCGTCGATCAGTGCGGGCATGAGGATCTCACAGCGGGCGCGAAACTCGTCGATGCAGGTTTGATATCCCCGCGCCGGATCGATCCCCAGACAGATGCGGATGATCGAAACCCCCGATGCACCGCAGGCGGCGATGGTGCGTTCGTCGGTGGGGCCGGCGATGCTGACGATCCGCAGCCCGGCGTCGCAGAAAACCTTCGCCGCAGCGGGAAGATCCTTTTCGACTCGATCCGGCTCCACCTGAAACCCCGGGCGTACCGGAAGCTCCACACCATCAAAGCCCAGGCCCCGGACGAACTGGGCCAGTTGCGGCAAGGACATCGTCTTCCACGGCTTGGTGAATACCGTCAGCAGCACGTCCGCCATTCTACGGGACGGCGGCCGTACGGACAGCATCCGAGGAGATTACACGAGCGACAGGGCTGTCGGTTCGGTCGGTTGCGACAACTCAATGGCAAGAGCGATGCGCACCGGCAGGCGCCCAGCCAGCGGGGACTGGGCAAAGGGACTGGAGATCCGAGACGGCGGCGGAGAAACATCGCCCGGCGGCGCAAGCCTGGTCTGCCACCTTTGAACCAGAATCTCCTGGTCAGCGCCATCGACCACGCCGTCGTAGTTGAAGTCGCCCTGGCTGAAGATCCGGCCGGACTGCATCCAGTTTGCCGCCAGCACGTACAGGTCGCGTGAGTTGACGGCGCGGTCGTGATTGGCGTCGCCGGCGAGAACAAAAAAGTCCAGCACGTGATCCTGCGTCAGCGGATTGCCGGCCAGGTCGGTCACGTCAGCGGCGGCCAGCGTGGCGCGGTAGTTGCCGTCGGCCAGCCCCGTCGGCAGCGTGAAGGTCGCGGTGTTCGTCGCGGGCTCGTAGGCCAGATTCGTCGGCACGATCGGGGTGACGTTGGTGCCCAGCAACTGCACCGAAAGATCAGCCATCGACAGGCTCGCCGAGACGTCTTCGCTGAAACGCAGCGTCAACGTGTTGGGCGAAGTCTCGTATTGATGGGCCGACGACTGCACCGCCGGAGCGGTGGTGTCAGGCGTGCTCACGCTCACGTTCTGGAAGCTGGAGATGTTGAGCTGGTTGTCATCGCTGGAGGTGACCGCCAGACCGACGAGAACCGACGAGCCCATCACGATCTGCTGCGGATCGCCGAGCTGCGTCCACTGAGTTCCATCCGCCGAGACGTACGCGGTGAAGGTGTTTCCGGCGCGTGTGAGGCGCACCCAGTAAGGCGGATAGACGCCGGTGGTCGCGCGGCCGGGGGTGTTGGTCGTTGCACCGGCACTGGTGCGGGTCTGGAACAGCACGCCGTTGACCGATCCGGGGGTGAGCGCGACGAAGGCGTTGGCGGCATTGTTTGCCAACGACGCGCGGATCATCACGCCGGCCTTGGCGTTGTTGTTCGCCGGGCTGGCGTTGGGAACCGACAGGACGCGCGCGGTGATCGTGCCATCGCCTTCAAGTGCGCGGTAAGCGTAATGGAACTGGTCGGAGTTGGCGGCGATGCCAGCACCGCCGCCGATCACTTCCCACAAGTCGCCTGCCGAACCTGCCGAGCCTGACGAGCCGGGGTTGCCGATGTCCTGCGAACTCCATCCGCTCGGGAGTGTCGTGGGGCCGGTGTGGATGTCGGCATAGAGCACGCCTCGGCCGTTGGTGCCCACGTAGAGCCGCCCGTAAACGCGCGGATCGCCCTGGATGACGATCACGTCGCCGTACTGGTGTGCGGTGTCGCTGATCATGGTCCAGGTGGCGCCCTGGTCGTCGGAGCGGTGGAATCCGACCTGCCCGTTGACGGTGCCACCGACGAAAATGGCCGGGTAGCTCTGCCCCGGCGCCGCGGCGCCGACGCCGACTTCGTTGGCGACCGTCACCGCCGAGCTGTTGATGCGCGTCCAGCTCGCCCCGCCATTGGTCGAGCGCCACAACCCGTTGTTGCCTGTGCTCAGCAGCAGGTGTCCGGCGTTTTCGGGCACGGCGCGGATCCACAGGCCGCCGCCGGGGGCGCTGCTGGTCATGACTGTCCAGTTCGCCCCGCCGTCGGTGCTGCGCGACAATGTGGTGCCGGTATAGGCGTAAAACGTCGTCGGCTCGACCAGATCCGCGACGAGCTTTGCGCCGTTGGCCGGGCGGTTGGTGGCAGGGATCGTCCAGTTGCTCCAGGTGGATCCGCTGCGGGTGGAGTAGATCGTCTGGCCGGCGCCGTCGGGCTCGTAGACGGTCCTGGTTCCGTCGGCGGAGATGGCGACCTGCCCGTTGTTGGATCCTCCGCCGGATACGCCGTTGGACGGAAACCATGCCCATGTCACGCCGTTGTCGTTGGAGTATTGCACGTACGGAGAGGTGTGGGTGGCGCGGACGACGTAGTTGGGATTGTTCCAGGCCACGTCGATGTCGTCGGTGCTGCCGACGGCCAGGCCCTGGTTCTGCCCGAACCGCCCCGCCGCTGGCGAGACGGAAAAATCGACGTGGCGGAACCCATCCTGATCGCCGATGGCGCTGAGCAAATTCACCGGCCCGCTACCAGGGCTGGCGATCTCGTTCACCCGCGCCTGATCGATCCCGTCATTGAAGAACGCCCACGTCGGCGTGGCGGCCAGCGCGTTGGTGCTTCGATAAAACCCGTAGCCGGTGTTGAAGATCACGTGGTTGGGATTGTGTGGATCGATCTGCACGTCGCCGGTCCAGTGGATCTTGTTGGGAGGTCCGGCGTAGGGCGCTGAGGTGTGGTCGCGGTTGTTGTTGGCGTTGAGCTTGGTCCACGTTGAGCCGCCATCGGTGGACCGGTAGATGTCGTCGATGGGGCCCCACGAGTCGATCGTGGAGATGAACAGGGTGTTGGGGTTGCTCGGGTCGATCGTGACGCCCGACCACCCGCCCTGCGACAGCGGCGGCGCGATGCTCATCCAGTTCGGCGCGGCGGACTTGGGGTTGATCACCTTGTAGACGAAGCCTGCGGTCACGCCATTAGGCCCGACATCCCCCACGCCGTAGGTCAGGTACAGTGTGTTTCCGTCGGGCGTGAGCGCGCCGCGAAGGGGAAACTGATTGTTGGCGGTGAGCACCTGTCCCGGCAGCGCGTGCCACGTCGAGCCGCCGTCGGTGCTCCGCCAGATCTTCGTCGCGCCGGTAGTGGCGGCGCCGGCATAGAGGACCTGACTGGCGCTGCCGGGCGTGCCGCTGCCTTTATCGACCAGAACCCAGTCGGTGCCGACGTCCCTCGTCACGCCCGAGGCGTCGGTGGTGAAGCTGTATCCGGCGAGCTTGCTCCATGTGGCGCCGTAATCGCTGCTGCGGTAGATGCCGCTGCGACGCGTCCCGTAATACAGGATGTTTGGCGAGTTGGGATCAACAACCATCCGCTGTCCGGCGTTTCGCCCCGGGCCGTTGCCGTTCATCACCCACGGAACGTTGGTTCGCAGCCAGGTGCGGCCCTGATCGGTCGAGCGGAGCACTGCGCTGGGGCCGTAATACGTGCCCAGCCCCAGGTAGACGCGATTGGGATCATTCGGATCGACGGCGATGGTCTCGGCGCCGTTGTAGTTCACAGACCAGTCAGTGGACTGAATCCAATCGGTAAGAGGCGTCCACCGGGCGGCGGACTGGTCCCACCGATACGCCCCGCCCATGTCGGTATTGGCATAGATCAATCCCGGTTGCGCGGGATGAAAGACCACGCCGTTAATGAACCCCGTGCCCTTCATGGTGACGTTGCGCCAGTCGTACGGCTGGGCGACGGCGGCCAGCAGCAAGCGCGGCTCGAGTAAGTCGATCGTGAAACAGAACATGATCGCGATTGTGGCGCCGATCGATCCGGGGCTGCGCCAGGCGGTCGGGGTCTTCAAGTCAGTATTTCTCCGGCTGAATGGTCCAGCCGCGGTCGCCGGGAATCCAAAGGTTGCCCGGCGTCGGGCGGGCCTGCGGCGAAAGCGTCTCCTGCTGATAGAGTGTTTCGACGTGATAGTCGGCAAAGAGGTAGTTGAACTGCCCCATGTCGTCGCGCTTGCCCTTGTGGATGATGACGTATCCCTGCCCGGATGCGAAGTAAGCCGAATTGGTGCCAAGGATGCTCTGCCTGGCCGGGAAGTCCAGCAGGTAATTTTCCAGTTCGAACTCCCGCGTCGGGACGGACTGGATGTGCTGGGTCATCATCCTGCCGGTCCGCTCGGTGACGAGGATGACCTTGGGCGCGGGCTTGACCATGGAACGCTTGACCCACATGGCGTATTTGATGCTGGCGGTCCAGAACTGGGCGATGCCGCGCCCGGCGTCCCAGTCCCACTGGCTGGTGGCGCCCTTCAGTCGCCAGAAAATCGGATCCGGGCCACGGGTGTAGGGCATCATGTAGCTCAGCGGCGCGCCCGGCAGATCGGGCCATCGCTCCAGATCGTCCGCGGGACACTTGAAGACCGGCAGGTACGAGGGCTTTCGCGGATCATCCTTGTTGCCCAGGTACTTGCCCAGCAACGTCACCCAGGTGACTGTTTTGGGCAGCCCCGTCGAGCGATCCACCACGGTCGCCGAAAGCGTGCGATTGTCCTGGAAGTAGCACGGCGGATACACGCCGTTGGATTCGGTCAGGTACATCTCGAAGGCGTAACCGATCTGTCGAAGGTTGGACGCGCAGGCGACCTTGAGGGCCGCCTCGCGGGCACGCTTCAGCGCCGGTAGCAGGACCGAGATCAGTACCGCGATGATCGCGATCACCACCAGCAATTCGACCAGCGTAAAACCGCACTTTGAATTGGTCCGTTCTGGTTTCATGGTCCTGCTCCGCATTGTGCGTAAGCCCCTCTGCCGTGCCCCGGATCCGGGTACCGGCGCAGGAAACCGAGTTGTCACTTGGTCGAACGTCCGGGCGGCGCGGTTGATTCGCGCACGACCAGCGATTCTTCCAGACGGATCCGCGGCAACGGATCGGACGACTGTTGCGACATGCGCCCCAGCAGCAGCTCTGCGGCGCGTTTGCCGAGCTCGGCCGCCGGCACATCCACCGCGGTAATCGACGGCACCGACAGGCGGATCATCGGTTCGTCGTTGAAGCAGGCGAGGCTGAAGTCGCGCGGGACCGACAGGCCCAGCTCGTGCGCCACTCGCAGCAGCGACATGGCGCCGAAGTGCGAGTAGCACAGCACCGCCGTCGCCCGGCCGGCGATGATCGCCCGCTTGAGGAACGGTTCGTAGTACAGATCCCACGGCGTATCGGGCGGCAGCGGCGCCAGGTCGATCGCGGGAACCTCGAAGCCCAATTCGGCGCGAGCTTTGGTGAACGCGTCGCGGCGCTCCAGGACCGAGGGATGTCTGGCGTCGATCGTGGGGTTGTCCAGGTACGCGATCCGGCGGTGTCCAAGCTCTACCAGATGTCGCAACGCCAGTCGTGTGCCGCCGGCGTCGTCGGGCGCAACCAACGCCCCGTTCCTGCCCACCACGCCGTCGATGCTCACGTAAGGAATCCCCGAGTCTTCCAGTGTCTGCAACTCATCCAGGCCGGTAGCGCCGACGGCGACCACGCCATCCACCCGCAGAGGAGGCAGGTCGAAGGGATTGTGCCGCCGGGACAGGAACTGCATGCAGATCTCATAACCGGCCGCATCCAGCACGCGTGACAACTCGACGGTGGCGCGTTCCATCGGACCGACGACGTCCGAGAGCAGAGACTTGACGCCCAAAACGGCGACCAGCCGGGTCTTGCTGGCGGTGAGGTTTCTGGCCGCGACGCTGGGGCGATAGTTCAACTCGCGGGCGACTCGCAGGATCTTTTCGCGCACCTGAGGCGAGACGGAAAACCGCCCGTGCTTGGAGTTATTGAGCACGCGGCTGACGGTCGATTGGCTCACCGAGCATCGCCGCGCCACTTCCAGCAGAGTTCCACCGCTTCTGGCCATGGTATAATTGCCAACGGACACGTGGCGGATCGGGTATTTCCCTTTCAGCAAACGCTTGCTGAATGCCGCCACTATACATCCCCGCCGCCCGGGGTGTCAAGAGTTTTGTTCACAGATCCCAGGCAGCAGCCCGCCAAAGGAACCGCGCGGATATCAGCCCGGCTCCGCGGGTCTCAGCAGCTTCAGCCCGATGATCCCCGTGACGATCAGGCCGATGCACACGATTCTCGGCCAGTCGCGCGACTCGCCGAACCACACCATCCCCACCACCGCCGCTCCCACCGCGCCGATGCCGGTCCAGACCGCATAACTGGTACCGAGGGGCAACTGCCGCATCGCCTGCTGAAGCAGCAGGAAGCTGAGGATCATCGTCGCGACCGTAAACAACCCGCCGACGGTTGGTGTCAGGCCCCAGCGCTTGAGTCCCGCTGCCCACACGATCTCGCACACACCGGCAAGAAACAAGAATGTCCAGGCCATTGATCGGCTGCTCCGTGGCGCTCCCGTGGTGGAGCTGTTGCGTCTGGTGAATCTCCGCGGCGATCTGATAGTATGCCGCACGTGAGCAATCAAGGCTTTGGCAACAGCGGCAACCCATTCGGCGACAGCGGTCCGATACGTCAGAATCCCGAGCCGCCGCCCGTCTCGGCACGCGTTCCCGAGCGTGTGGCGCGCGGCGTGTACACGACCGGACAACTCGTGCTGGATGGCCCCAAGGAGTTCGTCATCGACTTTCTCCAGGGGCTGACCCGCCCGCATCAGGTCGCCGCCCGCGTGGTCGTTACTCCTCAGACCATGGCCGAGTTCATCGCCGCGCTTCAGCACAACCTGGAGATGTATACGCAGCGTTTCGGCCCCCCGCCGCCCTTCAACCCGCCCCAGCCCCAGCAGAAGCCGACGATCCAGGAGATCTACGATAACTTTCGCGTGCCCGATGAGGTTCTCAGCGGCAGCTACGCCAATTCCGTGCTCATTGGGCATTCGGTCACGGAGTTTTTCTTCGACTTCATCACGGCGTTTTATCCCACGCCTGCGGTTTCGGCTCGAGTGCTGATCTCGGCGGCGCAGGTGCCGCGGTTTCTGGAAATGCTCAAGCGATGCTTCGAGCAGTACCAGGTGCGATACAAGCAGTTCCTGGAGCAACAACAAAAGCAGCAGCCCAATCCTCCGCCACCGCCACCACCAACGAACCTGGGTTGATGTCGCACCGAGACAAACCACGGATGAACACAGATGAACACCGATCTTTGCTTCTGATTTGTTTCTGAACCTGTCCGAAGATTTGCGGTGTACCCTTTCGTATCCCGGGCGTCTGGGCGAGATCTTCGATCATCCGTGTCTATCTGTGTTCATCTGTGGTTCCAGCGGCACAGAGACTCACTTGGCCAGCGTCGCGATGGCGCGCCAGATCAGGTGTGGGGAAAGTGGTCTTGGCAGGGTCTCGTTGAAAGCATCAACCAGTTGATCGAATCGTGATGTATACGGCAATCGATCGCGCTTGCCGATGTCCTGGCCCAGCAGACTCCGCAGGCGATCGCGCTGCTCGGCGTTCAGCGGGGGAGGCCTGGACGTGGCCTGGCCGAGCTTCGGCAGCCGCCCGGCCTTACGCAGATTCAGCAGGTGTCGCCAAACCTCCGCGCGGCTGGGTTTGGGATCGGGGTGCGCGCCGATGTACGGCTCGTAAAGTTTTTCAAAGTGAGGCGTGTACGGCAGGTCGTCGGCGGTACGACCCACCTGCGCGTAGAGCTGAATCAGCAGATCCCGTTTGGGCGGCAGGCGCTGTTCCACGCCGGCGAACAACGTGGCGCTGGCCGGCCTGGCGTCTTCAGCCTCCGAGCCTGCTTCCGCGGTGCGATCGAGCAACTGAAGCACCGTCCCGAACGGGTCTTTGACCGTCGCGGAATAGCCGCGCGCCACCCGCACCGGCGGGCCGACGAACGTGAGCCTCAGCTCCGCTCGCTTGCGGTACAGCTCGCGCACATCATCGACCAGGAAATAAACCCCCTCGGCGGGCAGATCCGGGTCGGCATGCAACACAATTTGCGCAAGCGAATCATCCGCCAATTGCAGTGTCGCCAGATGCGGCTCTTCCCGCACCAGCCTCAATCCCAGCACGTCGCGATAGTATCTCACCGCCCCCGCCACCGACGGCACGCGAATGAGGATGCGATCGATCCTCCGAAGCATGGCTTGCGATGATAAGTTGGCGGGCGAGGCGGGCAACTGCAAGCCACCGGCCAGAAGATTCGCCCGCGTGTGATCAGCCTGTGACCTTCTGATCCTCCAGCTCGGCGGGCTGTTCCTCGGCCATCTCGCGCTGCTGCGCCTCGGTGGGCGCCTGGAACCCGCCGCGCAGCACGAAGATCCCGCCGGTCAGGTTCCACAGTATCTGCACCATGCGGATGGACATGGTCAGGGCGAAAGCCTGGCTGACCGTTGCGCCCTGCCGCTGGGTCAGCAGAATCGCGAAGAACTCCATCACCCCGGCGCCTTGCGGGGAGATCGGCACCGAGCCGACCAGCACGATCACCGGCACCGCCGTGAAGTAAAACGGCCAGCGGATCGGCAGGTCAAACGCAAACCCTGCGATCATGGCCGAAAGCACCACCGTCACATGCACCGGGATCGTGATCAACAGCGCCCAAAGGACAAGCCAGGGCTGGCGGCGATAGATGCGCGTGACCTGGCGGGCGGATTCCACCTGCTGCTGCATCGGCAGGCGATTCAGCACGTACTCCAGCCCCAGATACTTCCTCACCGTCGGTTGAAACATCACCGCCAACAGCACCCCCACCGCCGCCATCACCCCCACGCACGCCAGCGCCACCTGAAGGCACGCCCGGGCCGTCGCGTCATCCTTGTGTTCGGACAGCAGGTACTGGATCGTCGCCGCCACGGCTCCAACCATCACCAGGGCCAGCAATCCCAGCACGCGGTCGATCAGCACGGACACCACAGCACGTGTGCGGTGCGGCGTCTGCTTGCTGGCGTAATAGGCCTTGAGCACGTCGCCCCCCGTCGATCCGGGCATGAAGGAGTTGTAGAACGCGCCGACCATGTTGATCATGAACGCCCGCCACAGCGTCATCTGCACATCGATCGCCCGCAGCAGCTTGTACCACCGGTAGCTGGTGATCAGGAACGTGACCGGAAAAATCGCCACCGACAGCAGCAGCAGCCACGGGTTGGCGCGTTGCACCAGGCTGATCACGCCGACCTCCACCCGCGGTCGCGGCACGTCGATCAGTTGCTCCGGATTCACCACCTCGCTCTTGTAGATCCATTTGCGCTGTCCGTCGGGAAGCTCCACCAGAATGTCCGGCGAGCCCTTCTCGATCCACGGGCGATTGATGTCGCCCGACAGTCGCATCCCGAGCAGCCGGGCCACGACCTCCCGACCCTCGTGCCATACCCTGATCGGACGCGGACGATCATCGGCACTGGGAGGATTCAACGCCAGCGCGCGATCGACCACCACCACCTGGCCGGTCTGCGGGTCGTAGATCCGGTACTGCGGCTGATACTCTTCGCCGTGCTCGGCCAGCTCCACACGCCGCACGCTGTTGGTCTGCGGATCCAGCAGCAGGATGCTGTCGCGCAGGGACATGTGCGCGATCACCCACCAGATGCCCCCGATGGCGATCCCCCACCGGATCACGAACTTGGCTGCCTTCGTCGCCCGCTGCTTCATGGAGTTGGCGAATGGTAAGGGAACTGAGCCAATTGACCAATCCTCAGCCCCGATCATCAGCAGCCCGCCCCCGGCCGGCGGCCCGCCCCGGAGACGGGAAAACGGCCACCCGGCACTTGCACCAGACGATTTCCCCTTGTTCCCATCGAATTACTCGCTAATGTATTCGCCTCGCAAACCGACCGGAGACTCAGCAATGGCCCTGATTGCACCGCATGGGGGAGTACTGATCAATCGCATCGTCGAGGGCGCCAACGCCGAAGCGCTGAAGCGCGAGGCGGCCAGCCTAGCGGCCGTCACCCTCTCGCTACGCGAGCAGTTCGATCTGGAGATGATCGCCATCGGCGCCTTCTCGCCCCTGAGCGGATTTATGGGACGCGAAGATTTCAGGCGCGTCTGCACCGAAATGCGTCTGGCGGACGGAACCGTCTGGCCCATCCCCGTGATCCTCTCCCCACCAGACGAGGTGGCCGGCCGAATCGCCCCCGGCCAGCGAATCGCCCTGCACGATGACAAGAATCGCCTGCTGGCGGTTATGAGCGTTACAGAAAAGTACCCCCACGACAAGGCCCTGGAGATCCCCAATGTCTACAGGACCGAAGACGATGCCCACCCCGGCGTGGCCATCGTCAGAAGACAGGGCGATTTCTGCCTGGCCGGACCAATCGACGTGATCTGCCCCACGCATGAGCCGGAATTCCCCGAATATCGTCTGTCCCCCGCCGCGACGCGCCGCGCCTTCGAGCAGAAGGGTTGGGCCACCATCGCCGCCTTCCAGACCCGAAATCCCATCCATCGCGCACACGAATACCTGACCAAGTGCGCCCAGGAAATCACCGATGGACTGCTGATTCACCCGCTGGTCGGCGAAACCAAGGCCGACGACATCCCCGCCGATGTCCGTATGCAGTGCTACAAGGTCCTGATCGACGGCTACTACAACAAGGACCGGACGATGCTGAGTGTGATGCCCCTGGCGATGCGCTACGCAGGGCCCCGCGAGGCCGTCCTTCACGCCCTGATCCGCAAGAATTACGGGGTCACGCACTTCATCGTCGGCCGCGATCATGCGGGCGTGGGCAACTACTACGGCACCTACGACGCACAGAAAATCTTTGACCAGTTCGATGTCCCCAGGGAGATCGGCATCATCCCGTTGAAGTTCGAGCACAGCACCTGGTGCAACGCCTGTGAGGGCATGGTTTCGGCCAAGACCTGCCCCCATGGCCCGGAAACCAAGGTCTTTCTCAGTGGCACGAAGGTGCGCCAGATGCTCAAGGCCGGCCAACGTCCGCCCATGGAATTCAGCCGCCCGGAAGTCGCCGACATCCTGATCAAGTGGGCCCAATCGGCGAACTGAGCCACGCCTGATCGATTGGACTGACATCGCGGTCAATCCGCTGCGCGCCGATCACGTTACCCGTTGATCAGTTCATCGACAGTGAACTCCGTTCGGTCCTTGGCAATTTTGCCCGCCGAGAGGATCAACTGCGGCGGCGGGAGGTACGCCTGCCAGTTGCTCGCCAGCACGTACAGATCTCGTGCATTCACCGTCCCGTCGTAATTCAAGTCGCCCTCGCTGAACAGCTTGCCGCCGCCCTGCCAGTTGCCTGTGATGATGTCCAGATCGTTCGCATCGACGAACCGATCGTGGTTCGCATCGCCAGCCAGGAAAAAGAACTCGAACGGCGCATCGGCCGGCATGGCGTTGCCGAAGAAGTCGGGCAACCCCGCATACACGCGCCCGGCGTAGTTGCCGCTGGGCAGCACGCCGTCCGGGTACCCGGGGAAGGTGAAGTGGGCGATGTTCGTCGCTGCATCGAACTCGACCGCGATATTGGTCCATGGAATCGTCTCGCCGCTCGTCAGATTCGTCAGCTCAATCCAGGACGGATGGATCAGGGCCGACACGTCCTCGCTGAACTGCACATCGAGCGATTGACGGACGACAGTGCCTTCAAGCACACCGGGCATGGCGATGCCATTGAGGTTGATGTCCGCCGCCACGACCACCGGGGCGACATCGTCCACGCCGATCGGCTCCTCAATATTGCTCCACCACAGCGTCTTGAGGTTGCTACTGGTGACGTTGCCCGTGGTGGCGCTGGTTGGATTGATGCTGTAGCCCTGCGCATCGGCCAGCGCCAGATTGAGTTGATCGCCCGGCGTGCCCTGCGCGCCGCCGTTGATCACCACGGTGGCATTCGCCAGCGGCCGGGCGTAGATCGTGTCCGATCCGCGGCCAAACATGAGATCCAACCCCGGAGTGGAACCATTGTCGCTGATCCCGCTGAACTGGATGTAGGCGCCGGGGCTGAAGAGGCTGTCTGCGGGCCAGGCGCCGATGCTCGCAGCATCGACGTGAGTGGTTCGCGCGCCGCTGCCGAAGTTGTTCCACATGCGGATCCTGCCGCCGCCCGCACCGGCATCGTACAGGATCGGACCCTGGATGCCGGCGATGGTGAACGAGCCGGTGGCGACCATGCGCCCGGCGTCGAGCGTGTCGTATCCCCCGCCGCCGTTGAGAACCAGCGAGTTGCCCACGCTGAGCGTATCGATGTTGAACGAGTCGCCGGCAGGTCCGGCATTGACTGCGATCTGTTCCACGCCCCCGTGACTCAGCGTCCAGGAGTATCCGCTCGTGGCCGACACGAAGCTGCCGGCATAGCTGTAGTAGTTCCAGCCATTGGCGTTGTTGAGGTTGTCGATGATGGCGGTGTCGGCGCCCCCCTGCCCATCAAACAGGCACAGGCTGGCGTTGGTGAGGTTGGCCTGGAGGTTGTTGTTGCCGAAGCGGAAGGTGTCGTTGCCTTCGCCGCCGTATACCGCCAGCGCTGTCCCGGAAGAATATTGGTTGACGTTGAAAGTGTCGTCGGCAGCGCCGCCGATGACGTTGATGTTCTCCACCGCAGCAGTGCCCATGCCCGCGGCGCCGACGCCGTAGATGTTCTGCGTCCCCGGGCCGTAGGTGTTGGAAAAGCTGTAGTTCATCGCGTCAGGACCGTAGGAGGAGTTGACGTAGATGGAGTCCACTCCGCCGCCGCCGCTGATCCCCAGATTGCCATTGATCGTGAGGTTTCCGCTGGAGTCCTGGGTATAGACGGCGATGAAATCGGCGCCGCTGTTGAGGAACAGCGAGTATTGCTGCCCTGCGGAGATCGCGGAGGACGTGCTGTAGACGTACGTGGTGGTCGCGCTGGCGTGCGCGTAATAGTTCATCGCCTCGATATTCGAGTAGCTGGACGTGTAGGGCACCGAGAAGATTCCCCAGCCGGCCCAGCGCCGCAGGTACGTGTCGGTCAATTCCATCACGGAGATTCCGGGGGCGAAGTTGCGGTCGTCGGCGGTGAGCACGTCGAGTCCGGCTTGGCCGTCGATGGCCATGTCCCAGATTCCGCCAGTGGTCTGGAGGAAACGGAACTGGTCATTTCCGCCTCCGCCGCGAAGCGTGACCGGAACGCTGCTGGAATAGATCTGGAAGTCGTTGTTGCCGTTGCCGCCGAGCACTTCGACGCCCTCGAAGGCGCTGTAGGTGTAGGCGTTGAGCCCGAGGAACACGGTATTGGCGGTGTTGGGGTCGCCGGTGTTGCCGAAGACCGCCCAGGGAAGGTCGTGTGTCGAGTTGTGATCGTCCAGGACCATCACGTCATCGCCGGCCTCGCCGTAGGCGTAGACGTTGGAGACTGAAGACAAGAGGTTTCCGCCGCCGAAGTAGAATCGGTCGTTGCCGTCTCCGCCGTACAGATTTGCCCCGCCCGAGCCGCCCTGAATGTCGAATGTATCGTGCCCGCCGCGACCGTACATGATGTACGAGAAGTTGGCGAACGGACTGGCGTACATCGTGTCGTTGTTGTGGCTGGCGCCGATGATGATTCGCTCGGTGGTGTTCACGTAGGTATCGTGGCTGAAGCCGTCCTTGTTGTTACTGACGTAGTTCGAGCCGATCGAGTGATACCAGTCGCCGCTCGCCCATTCATTCTGGACCACGAACGTGTCGTACCCGCCATCGCCGGAGTAGTTGACCGGCCCGCGGATGCGCTCGACGTCGCCCCAGCCCAGATCGAATCCGTCGTCGTGCCCGCCGCCGTAAACCGTGACGCTCAGGCTTGCCGGCACCTCGTGAAGCCGCTGCGTGTCGTAGCCATCAAATGCGCTCATGACGAAGCGTTCGACGTCGCGGAAAGTAACCGGAGTCTGGTTGTTCCGCCCGAACGATCCGGTCTCCAGAATCTGAAGGTCATTGCCGGTCGTGCCCTGGAAGATCAGATAGTCATCGCCCCCGCCGGCGTTCACCGTGATCGGAATGTTCAGCACACTGAACTGACCGAAGACGTCGATCATGTCATTCCCGCCCGGCGTGTTGACGACGATGCTCGTCACCGAGCTGCGCGGGAACTGCTGGACCGCCGAGCCTCCGAACACGTCGTTCTGGAGCACGATCCGGTCGGTGCTGGAGTGGTAGCTGATGCCGATGTCGTTGTTGGCGTTGTAGCCGGTGACGACGAGTTGCGTGCCGTTGAGCCCGGCGAAGACACCGACGTTGCCGGTGATCGAGTACTGCCCCAGGCTGCCGTACTCGTTGAACTGCGGGCTGACGCGCAGGACATATCCCCCGCCCGGCACCGCGTTGGTCGTGCTCAGCGTGGCCGAGGTGTTGGTGGTCGTGACCGACCAGCTCGGGTTGCCGCCGCTGCCCAGCGGGATCAGCTCCAGCGTGGGCGCGAGCATCCCGCCTTCGGCGAAATTGTTGACCGTGAAGCTGAGCACCGGTCCGATGGCCACAAAGGTGAACGCATCGCGGTCGCCATTGGTCTGGATGACCCCGCCTCCCGTCGCCACGCCTGTCTGCGTGTTCACGTTCAGCGTACCGCTGCCGCTGAAGTCGCCGAAATCGTCGGGGCGATAGGTGATGAAGTTGCCGGCGTGGGTCAGCACGCCCAGGTCATCCTGCGGTCCGGCGTAGACGAGGTTGTTGTTGTTATCCCGCCGGCTCGACGGGCCGCTGAACCAGATCCCGCGCCGCGTCGAATTGTTTGACGAGTTGCCCATGATCGGCGAGGTCGTCGGCCCGCCGTTGGAGTACTCGATCAGCACGTTGTTCATGCCGTCGATGACGCTCTGATGCTCCAGGCCGAACAGGTGCCCCGCCTCGTGGGCGGCGGTCTCGGCGATGAAGTGCCGGTCGCCGGTACTGATCGTGGTCGAACCGGCGTCGATCGCGTCGGCGGACCACACGAATCCGGTGTTGGAGTTTCCGTTGGTAAAGCCATTGATCGGCGCCACGCCCCCGCCGCTGCCGTACCAGTCGCTGTTGCTCCCGCCGATTACCATCTGGATCGCCGCACCATCGTTGAGATTGGGTGGCGCCACGGTGGTAACGTTGATGTTGAACGGGGAGAACTTCTCGGAGACCTGCCGCCAGATCAGATCGATCGCGTCCAGCTCTCCCTGCGTGTAGTCATTGGTGTTCGCATCGAGCGAGAAGGCCGGGACGGGATCATCCGTCCCCGCCGCCGGGCCGTGAACCCGCCGGTTCCCGCCCCCGCCGGCCCAATCGAACGCCGGGGTGCCGTCGAAATCGAGCCAGACCGTTACCGGCGCGCCCGGTCGGCTGGACAATTGTGGCAGCGTGCTCAGCGGAAAACGCCCCGCCGCCAGCGCCTGCGCGCCCGCCGCCGTCGTCACGGCAGATCGCTGGTCCAACTGGAATTGCACCTGCGACAAGGAGACATTGCCATCGCTCTGAGGCCGGCACCCCGGACAGCAGCACAGCCCCGGCAAATGCGAGGTCTTGAGAAGATCAGCCTGTCCCGAAGCCATGAGCCGCCGGGTCTCCAGACCCTCCAGCACCGCACGAGCGACAGCACGATCACGATCAACAGAATGATTTGGCCGGTTTCGATGCGTTCGCCGCGACATGTGATCCATCCCTTCGCGAGGCTACGGGTACTGTTGGTCCGCCCACGCCGGGCATGGGCACACGCATAAAGGCGGCGTGTCATTCTTGAAGGGGCCAAGCTGCGATCACTACCGCGCCAAAGGTGCGCCAAGACCGCTTGCGCGATAGCCGAAACCGTGCCGCGGCGACTCCAACCCCCTCAGCCCGGCAAGCTGCGCCATCCGTCAGGATCAACGCGCACGTAGTACCTGCCCCCCTCGACCTGAATCCGCAGCGGGCAGCGGTACACCGGCGAAAGGATCGACTCGGTAAGCACCTCGGCGGGGCTGCCCCGGGCAACGATCCGGCCTTCGGACAGCAGCAGCACCTGCGACACCGCCGGGCCCAGCTCCTCCACGTGATGCGTGATCATCACCACCGTGGTCGCGTGTTCCGGGTCGGCCAGCAGCGATTCGACCGTCGCCAGCACCTGCTCGCGGGCCAGCAGGTCCAGACCGGCGGTCGGCTCATCCAGCAGCAGCAGCCGCGGTTTGTGGATCAGGGCGCGTGCGATCAGCGCCCGCACGCGCTCGCCGCTGCTGAGCGTGCTGTAGCGATGATCGCGCACCGCCGTCAACCCCACTGTTGCCAGCAGTCGGTCGGCGCGGCGGGCATCGTCCTCGGATGGGTTGTCGAACAGCCCGATCGTGCCGAACAGGCCCGTCAGCACGACCTCGTGCGCCGTTAACTCCGGATCGACATCATACGGCCCGGCAGACTGCACCAGCCGAATCGACTGGCGAAGCTGGTTGAGATCGGTTTCGCCAAAGTGGCTACCCTCGACGAAGACATCGCCGACGGTTGGCCAAAGATACCCGGCCAGGATGCGCGCCAGCGTGCTCTTGCCGCTGCCGTTGGGTCCGAGGATGGCCACGCAGCTTCCCGCCGCCACGGTCCAGTCGATATCGCGCAGGATCCACCGCCCCCCGCGCAAGATCCCCACGCCGCGAAGCTCGATCGCCGGTTGTCCCGATGCACTTTCCATGTTACGTTTCGACGCGACTTCACACTGTAAAGGATTCGCCGATGCTCGCAACCGCAGCCTCCGCCCCGCCAAAACGTACCTTCGTCCCTCAGGATCTGGACGTGGCCGACTGGTCGCAGATCGAGCCGCTTTACAAGGCGCTGCTTGATCGGCCGATCAGTTCTGCGGCTGAGCTGGAGCAGTGGCTGCTGGACTATTCAGAGCTTGTCTCGGTGATCGACGAGTACGGCAGCCGGCGCTACATCGAAAAGAGCTGCCACACCGACGACGAGCAGATCAAGCAGCGGTTTCTGCACTTCATCGAAAACATCGAGCCGAAGTGCAAGCCGATGGATTTTGCCATGCAGAAGAAGCTGCTGGAATCCCCCCACGCCGCCGCTCTCACCGGGCCGCGATATGAGATCCTCAAGCGCAAGTGGCGTGCGGATGTGGAGCTGTTCCGGGAAGAGAATGTGCCGCTGGAGACGGAGCTGACCAGGCTCGTCACCGAATACGACGCGATCTGCGGCGCGATGACCGCGACGTTTCGCGGAAAGGAATACACCCTCCAGCAGCTTGCGCGATTCATCGAGGAGCCCGATCGCCAGACCCGCGAGCAGGCCTGGACGCTGAGCACCCGCCGCCGGATGCAGGACCGCGACAAAATCGAGGAGATTTTCGACAAGCTGCTTCCGCTGCGGCAGAAGATCGCCGCCAATGCCGGCATGAGCGACTACCGCGCCTACATGTGGAAGTCGCTCAAGCGATTCGACTACACGCCGCAAGATTGCCTGCAATTCAGCGAAGCAATCGCACAGACCGTCGTGCCGCTGGTCGATGAGCTGGACCGCCAGCGCGCCGCCGACCTGGGGCTGGACAGGCTGCGTCCCTGGGACATGACCGTCGATCCGAAGAACCGCCCGCCACTGCGACCCTTCTCCGAAACCGAGATCGATTCATTCGTCAACAAAACCTGGGAGATCTTCAAGCGTCTGTCGCCCCAGCTTGCCGAGGATTTCGACCTGCTGCGACGGCGGCGTAACCTGGACCTGGACAGCCGCAGGGGCAAGCAGCCCGGAGGATATCAATCAACCCTCAACGAAGTGCGCGAGCCGTTCATCTTCATGAACGCCGCCGGGCTTCAGCGCGATGTCGAAACGCTCCTGCACGAAGGCGGGCACGCATTCCACGCGCTGGCGGCACGGGATGAGCCGCTGGTCTTCCTCCGCCACGCCCCCATGGAGTTCTGCGAGGTCGCCAGCATGGCCATGGAACTGTTCGGCGCCGAACACCTCGATGTCTTCTACGACCCGAACGACCACGCACGCGCTAAACGCGTGCACCTGGAAGGCATCATCCGCTTCTTCCCGTGGATGGCGATCATCGACTCGTTCCAGCACTGGATCTACACGCACCCCGGCCACACACGCCAGCAGCGCACCGCCGAGTGGTTGCGGCTGATGGATCGCTTCGGCTCCAAAACCGACTGGAGCGGCTTTGAAGATGCGCGAGCGGCGCTGTGGCAGCGTCAGTTGCACCTGTTCCACGTCCCCTTCTATTACGTCGAGTACGGCATCGCGCAGCTCGGGGCGCTTCAGCTCTGGCTCAAGGCCAGGCAGGATCCGCAACGCGCCCTGAACAACTATCGCTCGGCCCTGAAGCTGGGCGGCACGCGACCCCTGCCCGAGCTTTTCGCCGCCGCGGGGATTCAGTTCGATTTCTCCGACAAGACCCTTCGCCCGCTGATCGACGCCGTGCGCGAGGAACTGGCGCAGTTACCGAGATAGCCAAACTTCATCTCCCCGCACTCGGGGAGAAGTTTCCCCCCAACTCCCTCACCCTGCACTCGGGGAGAAGATCGCCCAACTTCCTCTCCGCCCACTCGGGGACACGCTTCCCCAACTCCCCCGTACTCAGGGAGTGTTTCCGCCCCCAACACTCGTTCCCCTGCACTCCGAGAGAAGTTTTCCCCCAACACCCTCTCCCTGTACTCAGGGAGAAGTACCCTCCAACTCCCTCTCCCTGTACTCAGGGGGAAGTACCCTCCAACCCCCTCTCCCTGTACTCAGGGGGAAGCACCCTCCAACTCCCTCTCCCTGTACTCAGGGAGAAGTACCCTCCAACTCCCTCTCCCTGTACTCAGGGGGAAGCACCCTCCAACTCCCTCTCCCTGTACTCAGGGAGAGGGCAGGGGTGAGGGTTCTGCATCAAAGGACCAAGGCAGAACGACGAGGGCACAAGGATGGATGAAGTTTGCGCTCCGCCTCGAAGGCATCGAAATCGGCGTCCCCGTGAAACAGATGCACACGACCGTTGTCGCGGCCAAGGACGCGGTAGATGGCCGCCGGCCTCGACGGCGCGTGCGGTTCGTGGCATGTGAGCAAGCGACAAAGCCGGCCGATCCGCCCCAATATCGACAATCAGTGATGTCCCCTTTATCCCGACAGTCCGCACTTCCAGAAGCTCGTGTTCCACGCCTGGCGCCGCGTGCCCAACCGCCGCTTCAAGCTCGCCGGCGACGGCGGCTACGACGCGGAGCACAACCACGAGTTGGCGCGGCAGGACATGGGGCAGCAATCGCTCATCCCCGCCACAATCGGCCGCACGCCCGGCGGCGAAGACCGCATCCGCGGACGCTGGCGGCGGCACATGCGGCGGCTGCTGAAAACCAAACGCTGCCGCCGACGCTGCGGCTACACCCAGGGTTGGCAGGCCGAAACCGCCAACAGCATGATCAAGCGGAACACCGGCAGCGCGTTGCGGGCCAGGACCCGCTGCGGCCGCCTGCGCGACCTGCGGCGGAAGGTCATCACGCACAACGTGATGATCCTGAGAAACGAGGCTCGAGACAGAGCAGTCATGCCCCCTTTTCCGGCTTATTGGACTTCCAGCATCATTGTTTATTTGGCCCAGACTTTCACTCGGTGCGACCAAACAAGTCCACGCGCCGGCATCCTCAGGCCTGCCTCGATGTGGAACTCGCCCTGGTCGAGAAAGGTGTTGTTGGGTAGCGGCACCTTGAATAGATGGAAGGTTTTTGGGCGAATCGTAACGACTTCAGGGTCGTAAGCTCCGGAATGTTCCATGCCCAGCAGGGTCGTCTCCTTCGGTACCCAAACACGCAGAACCAGGTAAGCCAAATCCGGCGGTGTGCCGCCCGTCTGGAGGTCCCCTGCTGGCCATGTCGCGGCCGCAGCGGAGTTATTTGTCGTGGCTGGCACAGCAACACCTGGGGGAAGGATTCGCTTCTTCTCATACCAGACAGGCGGACTGCGGATGATCAGTTCTTTGTCTGAGCCGTTATAGACTTCCACTACTACGCTCGAAGGCTCCCGAAGCGCAACCGTGGTGTCACGGACGTAAAGGTCGACCGCCACGTTCGCAGTACGGGGCAACACCCCATCAACACTACGCGCAATTAAGAGAATCGCCAACACTCGGAAAGCTAGGCACTGTCTGAAAACAGTAGTTTGAGATACCGGCGGATCATCGCCAACTGAAGCATTCCGTGAAAGTTGACGGCCAGCTTCTCGAACCGCGTTCCGATGCGCCGGAACTCCTTGAGCCAGCCGACGCACTGCTCGGCTACGCAGCGGCCGCGGTAGGCCCAGCGGTCGAACCACACCGCCGGGTCGTGTCGAGCCAGCTCATTTTCCTTGTGCGGAATCACCGGCTCGATCTTCTGCTCGGCCAGCCAGTCGCGCACGCGCTGCGCGCTGTATCCTTTGTCGCCGGCGAGCTTGCGGGGCTTGTGGCGACGCTTGCGTTTCTTTCGTCGTCGGCCGATCAGCGTCGCGATCGCATCTGTGCCTGGCCGCGGTGGTCGACCGGGGACCCAAGCCCGATGACCTGGAGTTCAGACCGCTGCTGAAGGCCGCGTGCAGACGACATCCCTTCCGCACGCTGCTGGCCGAGTGCGGCTACGATGCCGAGCGCCATCATCGCTTCCTCCACGACACCCTGGGCGTCATCGGCATCATCCCGCCCACGCGCGGCCGGCCAGCAAAGAATCCCGAGCATCTGCCGCGCGGCCTGCACCGCCGATTCCTGCACCAGCACTGGCCCGGGATCAAGCCGCTCTACGGCCAGCGCTGGCAATCGGAAAGCTACTTCTCGATGAGCAAGCGGCTGCTCGATTCGTTCCTGCGTTCCCGCAAACGCGCCAACCAGGATCGCGAACTGCACCTGCGGAACATCACACCATGAACCTGATGCTTACGGCGGATCCTTAGGGTTTTCTACAGAGCAGTAATGTCCCCTTTTATTACCCCCGTTTCAGTCCCCAACCACTGCACTTTACTGGCTTTGCCGGCGCGCCGCGTCCCCTTCAGGTCGCCCTGAATCCTGCGCCGGCCTCAGGGCTTTCGTCGACAACGACCGGCGCAATACCAGTGCGCCTCCCGAAACTGCTGCACAGCACAGCACAAGAAACCACAGGGGGAGATGCACTGAGCATGAGATGAAATCATCGACAGGTTTGTAATAGCAGTAGATCATACCCCGACCAATGGCGATGCCGATCTTTGCTTCGCCAATGAGAGGAACGACGAATGTCGGGAGCGGGTCCCAACTGCTCAGCGCAACTGCCGCCACTGCAAGAACCAATGCAGCGATTCCAGTCCAGATCGCAATGACTCTTGTCGTGGGTTCCCAACGCTCGCGCGCAGTTTGTTTCTCGATGCGCTTGTATTCAACGAGGTCTTTGAGCTGATGAGTCACGATCAATACCGTTACCAAATGAGCACAGTCCGAAACTCGTTCAGGTAGTAATTATCAAACACTGTCTCAATCTTCGGGGCGCCTGCGCGCATGATCCCGGTGATCGAGTGGGTGCCGTCCCCCGTTCCAACTGTGTGACCGATCTCGTGTGTCACCGTGTGCCACTCATCCGTGCTGTAGTTTCGCTGACGCACAAAGTCGTCGATGGTTTCCAGGAAGATGAACGACGTGTCGGCGTCGGACGCTCCGTAATCCAGGCCGCTGTCGATCGTCGGTCCTGGAATCGGCGGAACACCCAGCCCAGTTGGCGCGATGCCATCGGCGTCACCGTCGGTCGAGGCAAAGTTCTCGAACGCGCCGACCAGATACATCGTCCAGAACAATGCTGTCGAAGCGGGCAGATTCTTGGCGCTTACCAAGTTATCACCGTCTTCGAGATGCCTCGCAAAGGGGATGTTGCCGACAGTGTTGATACTTCCCGGCCCTGGATCGACGTACCTCGGGAGGATATATGCGACTCCGAACGCGGATTCCAATAGAGAACCTCCGTCAGGAAGGTGCATCGTGCCGGTGGCTGGTATTACGTCATCGTCCGTAACTGTTGCTGCGGCGGGGAACGCCATTGGCGCAATGATGCCGGCGGGAACATTGACCGTATCGCCCGCACGAATGTTATCGGAGTTGAGGTAGATCGGAGCTTGCGTCGTCCCAACGCTGAGGCGTCCCCCTTCAAACGAATTCTCGCTGTCCGGGAGCGGAGCGGCCAATTGCACGATGTCATTGAACCCGCCCGCCACCGCAACGTTGCGCGTGATCCCGGTGATCGTCACCGCAACTGTGTTCGCGACAACGGGGGCGGCCACAGTACCCATGGCGTCGCGCTCGATCCAGAGCCTGCGCCAAACGGTAAGCATGTCAGTCACCGCCCCCTTGAAGCCGGGAACCTGCTTGTTGTTCGGAGGGACGGTGTTGTCGTTGATCGCATCCAACTCCGGACCAGTGAGCGCGGCCGCTATCCGAAAATTGTCGCCCGGCTGCATGGTGACCTGGAATCTTACGGTTGCCTTGCCCGCAGCGTCCGTCGTGGCGCTCGTCCTGTAGTTGATTCCCGCAGCCGGGAAAGTCCCGCGCTGCCCCGGCACAGTACCCCGGTTGTCCAGGCCGAGCGCGGCCGTCGCCGTGTCGTTCTTGTCGATTTGCTGTTGCTGCGGCTGTCCGGGAACAAACGCATTGGGATCATCAACGTCGTATGACTGGAAGTAGATCGTTGTACCAGCAGGTGGAGGTGGAGTGATTGTAGCCTCCACGTCGATCAGATCGTGCGCAACAGTATCCGCAGGCGTATCTTTGTCAGGGATGATTCGTCTCCCGCCATTCAGGTGCGGGTTGTCGTCCAACGCGGTCTTGACGGTTGCGGTGTTGACGGGAACCCACTTGACGGAGAATTTGCGGACCGTTGCCCGCACCGCGTCCACCGTGATCGGCTGGGTCGCGGTTGGATCCGTGCTCGGGGAGGCGGCCAGGACGAATCGCACGCCGCCCGTGGTGGCGCTGGGCTTTACGCCCTCGATCCAGAGCGTGTCCGGCCAGCTTGCCGGCCAGCGCAGCTCCTCGCGCGTGGCGCCCAGTCCCAGCAACGGGGTACCGCTGCGCTGCGGGTCGGACCAGACCCGGACCCTGCTGGCCCCGGAAACGATCCGCAGGATCCGCGACGGGCCAGGCCCGCTGCCGACGTTCATCGGCACCAGGTCGTCTTCGCCGCTCACCACCCCGCTCTGCTGCCAGTCCGGCACGCCGTTGTCGTCGTCGTCATCGTCGTTTAGCGCGATGATCACCCCGGGTCTGGTCAAAGTGTCTTCGAAGCTGTCATCCGAATCGTCGATCGTCCCGTTGTTGTTCGAGTCCACGTCCAGGTCCGGCTTGGGCAGTTCGTAGTCGAACTCGTAGGTGCCCCAAGAAGGATAAGCGCCGTCGGCGCCGTCCGGCGTCTTCGTGTCCAGCACGAAGTTGAGGAAGTTCTCGCCGCCGAGAGTGCCTGCAAACGTGAGTGTGATGTTGGTGCCAGAGGTGTGCTCCAGGTTGCCATCACTATAGTTGGAGCCACCCCAAACGAACGGGAAATTAACCGGGTCCGTCAGCTCCAGATCAGGATACCGCCTGTCCGTGACGCTCACTGAAAAGCTGTCCCAGTACCCAGTGCCCTCCTGGCCGGGGGCCTCAACGTATGAGTCCCACGTATACAGCGCGTGCGAGAACTCCACCGTGTAGCCGTCCGGCTCCGGGGAGAACAAGCGCAGCGATGCACCGTGAACGCCGATGTCTTGACTATCGCGATGGCTGCGGTCCGGCACGCCGACGGTAAGCGCGCCGGTGATGCTTTCAAAACTCGCTTCGCCATAGAGCTCCCAAGCGGGCAACTGCACCAGAGCACTGCCCGAGGCGCTGCCCGCGGTGGCGCGGACCACCGCTGATCCACCACCGCTCATCGGCGCCGTGTACACGCCATCAGAGAGCGTCCCGAGGCTGCCTGCGTCCAGCGACCAGGAGATCGAAGGCTGAGTGACCAGCGATTCACCGAACTGATCAACGGCTCGTGCCGTGAACTGTTGCGTCCCGCCGTAGCCCAGCTCGACGAATCCGGGACCGACGCTGATCGACGTCAGCGTCTGAATCACCGTCACGTCCACGCTGCTGCTCACCGTGCTGTACTCGTTGGCGATCGTGACGATGAAACGGTACGCGCCATAACCCAAAAAGGTGACGCTCGAGTTCTTCGCGGCGTTGGAGCCGTTGATGCTGAAGATCGGCTCGGGCGCATCCGCGGGCTTGCTCGCCACGGACCACGTGTACGTCAGGTACGATTCTCCCCGCGCCGTCGAGCCCAGCACGCTCAAGTTGGCCGTCGTCCCGGTGACAGGGTTGGGGTTGGCGCTGGCGGGCTCCATGATCGCCGGTACTTTCAGCGAGATTCGGGTGGACGGTCCCATCCCGGCCTTGAGCAGCGGCGCCGTCGGATCGCCGCCGAAGGTCTGCACGCGCAACAGCTCGCTCATCTGTCCCGTCACCGTCGCGTCGTAGCTGGTCTGGTTGGCGCCGAGCGTGGCGACCGTGCTCCATGTCTGTCCACCATCGCTGGACATCAGCACGTAGAACCCATCCTCGCTGGCGGAGTTGTCGGTCCACGTGACTCTGGCACTGCTCGGGGACAATTCCTCCGCCTGCACGTCGCTCGCCGCCGCCAGCACCGTGTAGTCCCCGCGGTGCGGTGTATATGCAACAAGGTTCTGGTTGATGTCGCGTCCGCGGACGCGGTAACCGTACCACTTGCCGTCGACCAAGCCGGCGTCGTCCAGGTAGGTGATCGCAGCGTCGATCCACCCGGTGATCGGTACATAGCCGTTGCCGTCGTAGCTGTTGCGCTCGACTCGCCACTGATGCACGGCCGGATCGGCATCCCACGAAACACGGATGCCAATGTTCGGATCGTCCAGCAGCGAGCGGGCCACCACGTAGAAGTCCGTCGGCTCGACCAGATGAATCATGAACCCCGCGTCGATCAGCGAGTAGTCGGTGCTGTCCCAGGTGGTGCTGTAGTCAAAGTCGCCGTTCTCGTAGTAGCTCAGTTCAGGAAACGTCCTGGCCTGGTTGACGTAGCTGTTGTCCAGGATCGCGTAGTCGGTGGCATCCACGACGCGATTGTGATCGGCGTCGCCCCAGAGGAAGAAGAACTCGGCCTCGTGGGCCGCGAGCATCGGCTCGCCGGTGGCGGCGCTGCTCACGGCGCCGGGCCTGATGCGAAGCTGGTAGTTGCCGCTGGCCAGCATGCCGGAGCCCTCGAACACGCCGGGGAAACGCAGGGTTGCCTTGTGCGTGAGGGCGTCGTACCCCTCATAGACTACCGGTTCGGGCTGATCGGTGTCGAGGTTGACGACCTCGAAATCGTCGGCACCGACCCCGGACACGTCCTGATTGAACTCGACCACGTGCCGCTGGGGCAGCTCTTTCCAGAGAAACTGGCTGGATGTCACCGTGGGCGAATCAAGATGCAGCTTGACTTCCAGCCGCTCACAGCAGGCTCGCCCCCCCGAGGCCGCGCAGCACCACTGCGGATGCCGCAGGCAAGCCGATTCCACAACGCGCTCAGCCAGGATCGCGGCGTCATAACCCTGCCTCCCTTTGTGAGAAGAGCCTGCCTGCCCGCAGCCGCCCGCCGGTGCGGACAATGCGTAAGCGTGGTTACCGCGCGGCCGGCGCGCGAGTCAAGGAAAATCTGACCGCGAATTTTGATTGCTCTGGCAGTGACAAATGTGCCGGCGTGCAGTGAAATCACCTCTGCCTGATCCTGTGTCTGCGGTTGCGGGGGAGGCAAGGTGCGGGTGATGTGATGACTCCGAAGGAACAATGGTCTGCTGTTGATCGGTATCTTGACCAGACGCTCGTCAAGCCGGATGAGACGTTGGAAGAGGCGCTTCGCGTCAGCGCGGAAGCGGGCCTGCCGCCGATCAACGTTTCGCCGGCCCAGGGAAAGCTGCTGCACCTGCTGGCGCGGGCGATCGGCGCCAGGAAGATCCTGGAAATCGGCACGCTCGGCGGCTACAGCACGATCTGGCTGGCGAGGGCGCTGCCCGCTGGCGGCAAACTGATAACCCTCGAGGCCGAGTCGAAGCACGCCGAAGTGGCGCGCAGGAACATCGCCCGCGCGGGGCTGGCGGACATCGTCGAGGTCCGTGTCGGTCTGGCCATCGACCTGCTGCCCCGGCTTGAGTCCGATCGACTCGGGCCGTTCGATCTGATCTTCATCGACGCCGACAAGCAGAGCACGGTCGAGTACTTCAACTGGGCGATGAAGCTGTCGCGAGTCGGAAGTTTGATCATCGTCGATAACGTCGTCCGCGGCGGCAAGGTGATCGACGCCGGCAGCACCGACTCGGCCGTCCAGGCGATTCGCCGCTTCAACGACATCCTCTCGCAGGAGAAGCGCGTCAGCGCTACCGCGATCCAGACCGTCGGCATCAAGGGGTACGACGGTTTTGTGCATGCGATGGTGATCGCGTAGCACGGACCTTCAGCGTCGCGGACGACAGACCTGGTGAACTCGCGGTGAGCGTCACCGTACCCGCTTCATGTGTCGCCCCGAGGATAACCTGCGCCAGGCCGTTGAACAGGCGGCGGAAAGGCGCCCTATCGGATTCATGGCTGCTCGGATCGCCATTGCCCACGCCCAAGAGCCTTGCGGGGCCTTCGATCTGGAAATGGATGAGGTTGTCGGCGGTGGGGACCTGGCGACCCTGCTCATCGACCACCGAGACGCGGATCAGGCATACATCATGACCGTCGGCGCGGAACCCGCTCGATTCGGCCCTCAGCACGATCTGCTTCGGCTCGCCCGTCGTCTCCACTTTGCTGGTTCTGATGATCTTCCCATTCACGTAGCCATGCGCTTCCAGCGTGCCCGGCTCATAGACAACCTTCCAGGCCACATGCGAATTGGGCCTGACGCGTTGCCGCCCCAGGCTGCGGCCGTTCAGCAGCAGCTCGACCTCCTGGCAGTTACTGAACGCGCGCACATCGATTTCACGACCCTCCATCCCCATCCAGTTCCAGTGTGGAAACAGGTGCAGCACCGGCTCGCTGCCCCACCACGCCCGGTAATACCAGTAGATGTCTTTGGGGAATCCGCACAGATCCATCAGCCCGAAGTGCGATGACGTGCATGGCCAGCGGTATGGGATCGGCTCGCCCTTGTAGTCGAATCCGGTCCAGACGAACCCTCCGGCCAGCCACGGACGCGCCGCGAAAAACGTCCACCAGCTCTCGGCGGTGGATCCCCACTTGGGCGTGCGCAGGTCGTACGCGCTGACGTAGCCGCGGGACTTGTCGTCGGCGTAGATCCCGCGCGTCGTGACCGTGCTGCCCTCTTCGCTGCCGACGATCGGCCGATCCGGCCTGAGCCTGTGATACTTCTCGATATCACCGACCTTGATGTAGTTCCACCCGTGCACATCGACGACATTGGCAAAGCCTTCGCCCAGCCCGCGGTCGTGCATGGCGGCGGTGACGGCGCGCGTCGGATCCAGCTCGTGCGCGATCCGCACCAGCGTCCGCCCGATCCGCTCGCCGGTGACCGACCACTGAATCGTGTGCTCTTCGTTGCCGATCGACCAGAGGATGATGCTCGGATGATTGCGGTCGCGCAGAATCATCGACCTGAAGTTGTCCAGGAACTGCGGCCCGGTGTCCGCCAGGCGGTTCTCCGCCATCACCAGCATGCCCAGCCGGTCGCAGGCATCGAGCAGTTCCGGGGCAACGGGATAATGCGAGCAGCGGTAGGCGTTGCTGCCCATTTCCTTGAGCTTGCGGATTCGCCACTCGTGCAGCCGATCCGGAACCGCGATGCCCACGCCCGCGTGCTGCTGATGATTGCATGTGCCCTTGATCTTCAGGTGCTTGCCATTGAGGAAGAACCCGCGCTTTGGATCCCAACGCATGGAGCGAACACCGAACGTCGTTTGAACTTCGTCGCAAGCAGTAACTGAACCACGAAGTCGCGACGACACGAAGCGGTTTCCACGCTTAAAGCGCCGCTTCGTGCCTTCGTGGCTTCGTGGTTCAATCCTTGTGCGAAGTGTGTACAGGTTCGGTTCCTCCGGCGACCAGAGACGCGGGCGAGTCAGCTCGATCTGCTGCACAACCTCGATCTGCGACCAGGCTTGAAGCTTTAGGGTGGCGGACCGCCCCCCGAGCGGCGATGCCTTGCGAGGATTTGAACTCTGGGGCTGCAATTCCGAGATCTCGGACCTCAAATCGAACGTCGCATCCTCATCGCTCTGGTTCAGCACCGTCGTGCGGATGGTAATCGTCGCCCTGGAGTGATCCTTGCTGAGCTGGCTTGTGACGAATGTGCCGTGCGGTGCCACGTGCAGCGGATCGGTCTTCACAAGCCACACGTGGCGATAGATGCCCGCTCCCTCGTACCACCAGCCTTCCCAGTTCGTCGCGTCGACCCGAACCGCCAGCACGTTCTTCCCCCCGTAGTTCAACAGGTCCGTGAGGTCATACCGGAAGCCGATATACCCGCTGGCATGTCGCCCGAGCCGGTGGCCGTTGATCCAGACCACGCTGTCGCGGAACACGCCGTCGAACTCGACCCAGATGCGCCTGCCCAGGTCGGATTCGGGAATCTCGAACGTCCGTCGATACCACCCGACACTGTGCTCGGGATGATCCGGGCCGATGGCGTGGAATCCGTGCTCGGCCAGCTCCTTGTCGCCGTGCGGGTCCAGCGGCAATTCGATGGCCCAGTCGTGGGGCAGGTCGATCAGCCGCCAACCTGAATCATCGAAATCCGGTTTGGCCGCGCCGCGTGCTTCGCCGGACTTGACCAGCGAGCGGTCGCGGGCGAATTCGAAATCAAGCGCGGGATTGGCCGCATGACCCAGGGCAAATCGCCAGTTCCGATCAAGGCAGAGTCGTTGTCGCATCTGGAGTGCCGACGCTTGTACCGTGATCCGACGGGCTTTTCCAGACCGGATGCTCCGCTGCGCCGTGTCGCGACGTTCTGTTGTGAAGTTCAACCGCCCGAGCGTCCGATAATGTGATTATGGATGTCCTGATTGTCGGCGCCGGCGGACATGGAAAAGTCGTACTGGACATCCTTCGCGCCGCGGGCGAGCACCGCCCCGTCGGATTCCTCGATGCCGATACGACCCTGGCGGGAACGCAGGTCGCGGGGCTGGACGTGCTCGGGCATGTCAATCTGCTGCCCAGGCTGCGTCAGCAGCGCCATGCCCGCGGCGCGATTGTCGCGATCGGCGACAACCGCGTGCGCGCCGGCTACGCCGGACTGATCCTCGACGCCGGGCTGGAGCTGATCAACGCGATTCACCCCCGCTCGGTCGTCTCTGCCCGGGCCGTGGTAGGCCGCAACGTCGTCATCGCCGCCGGCGCGATCGTCTGTGCCGAAGCACGCCTGGGAGATTCGGTCATCGCCAACACCGGCTGCGTGATCGAGCACGAATGCGAAATCGGCGCGGCCAGCCACATCTGCCCCGGCGCGCTTCTGGCCGGGCGGGTGCGCGTCGGCACGGGAGTGTTCATCGGGCTGGGCGCCAAAATCCTGCCCTGCCTGAGCGTTGGCGATCACGCCGTTGTCGGCGCCGGGGCAGTGGTGCTCAAAGATGTCCAACCCGGCACGACCGTCGTGGGCGTGCCAGCCCGTGTCATCAAATCCGCCCACTGACCACCGCCTCAGCTTCATGCCGCAGCCTCATTCCAGAACCGCAATTGTGCATTTCCTCTTTGCCGCTGCTGCTGCCCGCAGCTACAATTGAATAGTCGTTGCACTAGAGGAGGTTGCCCCATGAGTACCGTCTACAACCCCGAGGCCGAAACGATCGCCAGAATCGAATCGCTGGAACTTGAGGTTCGCGAGCTGCGCCGCAAGGTCGAACATGCACCCAGCGAGGCCGACAAGAAGGTGCTGAACAAGCAGATCGACGAGCTCAAAAGCGAAATCGAGTTCCTCAAGACCAAACTCGAGAAGCCCCACATCGGGGAATGAGCTGGCGCATTGCGGCCCAGTCATGTTCCGCAAAAGCGCACGCCCCGGCAGAGGGGGACTCTTTTGTGTTTGATCGTCGCTCCCGGTATCCTTGCGGGCTGGAATGGTCCTGCCGATTCTTCTGCTGGGCGCAGTAAGCCTTCTCATCTCGTGGCTGCTGACGGCGCTGATGATCCGCCTGGCCCCGCGGATTGGCTTCGTCGATAAGCCCGGACAACGCAAGATCCACGCACAACCCAAACCGCTGGGAGGCGGCATTGCAATCTTCGTGGCGGTGGCGCTGCCGATGCTTGCCGCCATCGTCGCGGCGAGCGGCGGTCTGCTGCCGATCAACGACGTCCATGCCGAAGCCTACCGCGGCGGCATCCTTCGCCAGACGCCGCTGGCCCTGAGCCTGCTTCTGGCGAGCCTGATCCTTCACGTGATGGGTCTGATCGACGATCGCAAGGCGCTGGGCCCGTATGTGAAGCTCGCGGTGCAGTTTCTGGCCGCGGCGATTCTGGTCATCCCCTTTCCCGACGTTCGCGCCCTTACGATGCTGGGTACGATCCCCTCGATCGTGCTCACCATGCTGTGGATCGTCGCCATCACCAATGCCTTCAACTTCCTGGACAACATGGATGGGCTGAGCGCCGGAGTGGCGGCGGTATGCACGACGGCGTTTCTCATCACCGCCATCATCATCCAGCAGTGGTTCGTCGCAGCGACCCTGGCGCTGCTACTGGGCGCGGTGCTGGGGTTCCTCTTCTGGAACTTCCCGCCCGCCAGAATCTTCATGGGCGACAGCGGCTCGCTTCTGATCGGATTTCTGCTGGGCGTGTTGACGGTGCGGACGACGTATCTGCGTCCCGGTGAAAACCTGGCGGCCGGGTGGTATTCGGTCTTTGCCCCCGTGATCGTGCTGGCGTTGCCCCTGTACGATCTGATCGTGGTGAGCATGATTCGCATCTCGCGGGGCAAAAGTCCGTTCGTCGGCGACACGAACCATTTCAGCCATCGCCTGGTGGCGCGCGGTATGTCGCGACGCACCGCG
Organism: Fontivita pretiosa; assembly: GCF_050410795.1. Taxonomy (GTDB): domain Bacteria; phylum Planctomycetota; class Phycisphaerae; order Tepidisphaerales; family Tepidisphaeraceae; genus Fontivita; species Fontivita pretiosa. The sequence continues at coordinate 423,291 of NZ_CP191258.1, forward strand.
GTGCTGTGCCTGTACCTGATCACCGCCGCCACTGCGGTGGCCGCCATACTGCTGCCGCTCGTGCAATCCGCTCTGGGCGCGTTCCTGATCTTCCTTCAGACGATTCTCATCCTGTGCGTTGTGGCGCTGCTTGAACAACACCCTCTGCCGGGAGATCAACGCAGTGAAGGATGAAGGCGCAAGGCAGCAGGATGAACGCAGAAGAATGAGCGAGGTGCAGCCGCCTCCGTTGGCTTGGTCCTTCATTCTTCATCCATCGTTGGAATTCGTGCTTCTGGCGATTCTGGTCATCGCCCGCGCGACGTTCAGCGAAACGCTTCGCGACCCGCTGGATGCGGTGCCCGACCCGCAGGGCCAGGCCGCTCCGCGCGGCGCCGGACCCACCACCGGACTGGTGATCGATCTGCTGGCCTGCGCCGCGCCGCTGCTGGTGCTGGCCAGGCGCGCGCTGGACCCGGGCTTCCGCCTGCGATGCGCAGGCTCACCGCTGCTGCTGCTGGCGTTGGCGGTCGTGGCGATGGGCAGCGCGCTGTGGGCGTCGGACAAGTTCGCCGCCGTGGTCAGCGCTGCGCACCTTCTGGCCGCCGCCGCTATCGCCTGGACGGCCTGGCAGCTTGCGCGAAGCTGGCTGCACGTGCGGCTGGTCGCCGGCGTGTGTGTGGGCATCCTGCTCGTGTTCATCGCGCAGGGCACGCTCTACAGGCTTGTCGAGGTGCCTGACAGCATCCGATACTGGCAGGAACACCGCGACGAGGAGCTGGCCAAACGCGGCTGGGAACCTGGATCGTTCCAGGCAATTCAGTTCGAGAAGAAGATCCTGGCCGGAGAGATGCTCGGGTTCTGCGCCTCGCCGAACAGTTTCGCCGCGGCGCTGGTGCTGCTAGGGGTGATGGGCGCGGGCGCGGCGATTCAGCGAATCGTCGATCGGGACGAATCCGGCTGGTCAGGGGCCATTGTGCTGGTGCTGCTGCCGTTGCCGTGGCTGCTGTATCACACGCACAGTCGCGCCGCGCTGGCCACAAGCCTGCTCGCTGCCGTGATGCTCGCCGCCTTCGGAATGTTCGGCCAGGCGATCCTCCGGCATCGGCGCGCGGCATACCTCGGCGGCGCCGTGGTGTTCCTGCTGGCCGGCGCCGCTGTGGTTGGCTACGGTATCTCCCACGGCTCGCTGCCAAACGACAGTCTCAATTTCCGCTGGCGGTACTGGGTCGGCGCCGCCCGCGTGTTCATCGAGCATCCGTTGCTGGGAGTCGGCTGGTCCAACTTCGGCTCGTACTATCTGGCCGCGCGGCTCCCCGCCGCCGCCGAGGAGATCAAGGATCCGCACAACCTGATCGTCCGTGCCTTTGTGGAGCTGGGCGTCATCGGCGGCGTGCTGATGGTCGCCTGGATCGCCTGGACCGCATGGGATCTGCTGAGCCGCCCGGCCCTGCCCCTTCAGCAGCCCGGCTCTGCGCGTGTTCCGCAATGCAGCAGATCCATCACTGCCTGCACGATCTTCTCGATCTGCATCGGCGCGGTGCTGGTCAACATCGCCGCGTCGGTCGATTTTTCCCTGTCATCACCCGATGCGGTCTGGTTCGTCATGCTGGAATTGTTCAAGCGGATGATGTTCCTGGGGCTGCTGCTGATCGGCATGGCGCTGGTGGTGCTGCGAAGCGCGCATCAGGCGGTGCTGGATGACCGACCGGCCCCGTGGATGCTGAGCGCGATGAGCATCGGTCTGGCGGTGTTTTTCCTGCACAACCTGATCGATTTTTCGATGTTCGAGCCTGGGCCGATGTTCGTGCTGGCGATGGTTTTGGGGACAGCGCTGGGGGCCAAATCGGCGCCGACGGCGCCGCAGCCGCCGGCCGCGCAGCTCGCCGCCCGGCGCCGCGTGCCTGTGATCGTGCTGGCTTGCGGGTCGATGCTCTGGCTGGCGATTGCGCGGGGGATCGTTGCACCGATCGGGATCGCCGAGGCCGCCGCACATCGCGGCGATGAGGCGATTCGAGCCGGGCGGCTGGTGCAGGCGGCGGCGGAGCTGGAGCGGGCATTCAGGCAATTGTGGATTCCCAACGCCGACTACGCCTTCCGTGCCGCCCGAGCACTGCAAATAGCACAGTCAACCGATTACGATCGCATCCGCGAGCTGCTCGATCGCGCTGTCGCCGCCGATCCGGCAAACGTCCAGTACTACCGCGCCCGCGCCATGGCCGAGCTACAGCGCCCCTCCTCCGACCCCCGGCGAATCATCGACGACCTGCGGCGGGCCACCGAGCTTAACCCCTGGGATCTGACGCTGCATGAGGAGTTCGCACAGGCGCTGGAAAGGCTCGGGCAGCGGCAACGCGCCATCGACGAATACCGCCTGATGCTGCGCTACAACGACCTGCTGGATCCGGCCGAGCCCAAACGCCTGACCGAGCGCAAGATCGAGCAGATCAGACAGAAGATCCGATCTCTGGGCGGGCAGGTGTCGGCGGGCGGCGGAGGCTACACGCTCACCGACTCGGGAATCTCTGCGTTGTGCGCAACGCTCTGAACGTCGTCGTTGTCCTCCAGCGCCTCGATGAGCTTCATGATCCGCTGCGCGGTCTCCGGGTCCACCGACACCGTGTTGTTCGGCATGTAGGTGATTTCGGCGGCCTCGATGGGGATGTTGGCCGCCTCGATCGCCTCCTTCACCTTCTGATAGTTCGCCGGCGTGGTGATGACCTCATACACCTCGCCAAGGTTGTTGACGTCTTCGGCGCCGGCGTCCAGCGCCAGCTCGATGAGCCTGTCTTCGTCCACCGTGTCGGACTTGATCGTAATCACGCCCTGGCGGGTGAACTGGTAGGCGACCGAGCCGCTGGCGGCCAGATGCCCGCCGGCCTTCTCGAAGATGTTGCGCAGCTCCGGCGCCGTGCGGGCGCGGTTGTTGGTCAGGGCCTCGATGAGAAAGGCCACGCCTCCCGGGCCATATCCCTCGTACGTGACCAGCTCGTAGTTTTCTCCGCCAATCTCTCCGGTGCCCTTGCGGATCGCGTTCTCGACGGTGCTGCGGGGCATGTTGGCGGCCCTGGCTTCGTCGATCGCGTACCGCAGCGCCAGGTTGTCGCGCGGATCCCCGCCCTGTCTGGCGGCGATGATGATCTTGCGGGCGATCTTGCTCCAGATCTTGCCGCGCTTGGCGTCGTTGGCGCTTTTGGCCCGTTTGATCTTTGCCCAGTGACTATGACCTGCCATGCTGACTCCAATTGCCGGTTATCAGTTACCCCTGGCCGCCTGGCAGTGGCCGCTGCGGTTGGCGGCGCCTGATGACTGGCAAGCTGCTAATTCCTGTTGGCCTGTCCCTGCGATTCGCCGGCCTCGACGACCGGAGCGACGTTGACCGGCTGGTTGGACTGCGCCTGTTTCAGCTTCGCCTGCAATTGCAGCCTCAGGCTGTTCAGCTCGTCACGCGGCGGCACCTGCCCGAGTCGTTCGAGCGATTTTTCCCAGGCCTGCTGCGCTTCGGCATGACGGTTCAACCTGTACAGCACGTCGCCCAGATGATCCAGCACAACCGGGTCGGCCTGCTCGGCCGGCTGCGCCGCCTGCTCGAGCCATCGCAGCGCTTCGGCAAACCTCCCGCGTTTGTACAGTACCCATCCGAGACTGTCGAGATAGGATGGATTATCCGGCTCGGCCTGGACCGCGACGCGGATCAGCGCTTCAGCGCGATCCAGGTTCTTGCCCGCGTCGGCCCAGGTGTAGCCCAGGTCATTTCCCGCCGGCGCATGAGTCGGATCCAGCCTCAAAACCTCCTGGAGAAGCTGCTCGGTAAGCTGCTGCTGTCCGATTCGCTGGTACAGATGCGCCAGGTAATAGAGCAGGTCCGGGTCCTGGGCGACCGCCTGCCGCGCCGCATCCAGCACGCGTGTTGCATCGGCGGTGCGGTTCTGCGAGACATAGATCTCGATCAGAGCCTCGACTACCGTCCGGTTGCCCGGGTCTTTCGCCCTTTCAGCCTCGAGCAGCTCAACAGCCTCCTGCGACCGACCGGCGGCATTGAAAAGCAGCACCAGCGATGTGACGACGTCGGCGTCGTCCGGATGCTGCTCGAACAGCCGTCTGATCAGCTCGATCGCGTCGTTGGCTCGACGCTGCTGGACAAGCTCGGCGGCCTGCTGGACGCGCGCCGTGATGCTGGTCGGATCGGCGGCAAGCCACTTTTCCAGCAGGTCGCGGGCATTATGCGGGGAGTTGTTCTGCCGGTAATACGAGAGCAGAAGCTGATAGGCCGGGGCAAAGCGCGGACGCTCGCTGATCAGCTTCCACATGAGCTGCTCGAACTGGCTGGTGCGCTGGCTCTTGTGCAGGGCCAGGGCAAGCTGAAGTTGCAGGTCGGGCGAGGGGCGTCGCTGGCTGGCGGAGGCGAGCTGCACTGCCTGCGAGAACGCCTCCACCGCCGCTTCGGCTCTGTCCGCTCTCAATTCCACCAGCCCGCGCAGCTCCGCGGCCAGGTCCGCCCGGCCACGTGATCTGACCGATTCGATCAACTCATCCACGGCGCGTTGCCGCGACGTCTGGTCCCAGTCCGACCGGGAAAGGTAACTGTCCAGCAGCGCGCGACACGCTGGATCAAACGGGGGGTTGGCGGCGGCGGCCTGTTCCAGCGCCGCCCGCGCGGTGTTTGCACGCGACCAGCCGCTGGCCACCCGCCAGATCCAGTACTGCTTTGCCGCTTCCGCATCGGGCCGAACCGCGAGCTTCTGAAGCCCGCCCAGCCGCAGCGCGTGCCGGCGTGAAAGGCGCGTCAGGTCCAGCAGCAGCGGCGTCAGCTCGGACGTGGCGTCGGGATGATCGGCGCAAACCTCGATGATGAGCCGGGCGGCATCGGTGACGCGGTCGCGGTCGGCATACAGCCGCCAGAGTCGCTCGACAATCTCCAGATCGCCGTCGTGCGACCGGATCGCGTCTCTTAGCAGCGCCGCGGCCTCGGCTTCTCGCCCCGCTTCGGCCAGCGTATCGGCCAGGGCAAACAAAATCGCCCTGTCCTGCGGTTGCTGACGGTGCAGTTTCCACAGCTCCTGAACAAAATCCTCCTGGCGTCCCAGTTCCTGATACACTTGGCGCAGGAGCTGGATCGATTCGCTGCTGGCGTGGAAGCGCCTGACCAGGTCGGCCGCTGATGCAATCGCCTGCTGGTGCTGTCCCAGCTTCACGCGCAACCGCACCAGCCTGGCCTGATGTTCAAAGTCATTAGGCGCGCGATCGGCCACGTTCTGGTAAGCTCGCAGCGCCTGCTCGAACTCGCCACGCTTCTCGTGCAGCGTGCCGATCTGCTCATAGATCAGATGAGGATGGGCCTGGAGATAGCTGGCCTCGGGGCTTGCGCGAAAGCGGATGCCGTTGCGCTGGATGCGCCTCAGCAGGCTCTGGTAACAATCCAGGGCGGCTCGATCGTAACCCTGCTGCTGCAAAAGGACGGCCAGGCGGTAATCCACCACCAGCGCCAGCGGATCCTCTGCCTGCCGGTATTCGGTGGTTTGCCTTGCCATGCGGAAGCGTTCGATGGCGCGGTTCAGATCGCCACGTGACTGATACGCCCGGCCAAGCTCGGTCTGCACTTCGATGTCATCGGGCCTGATCCTGGCGGCCTGCTCGAAAGCGGCCAGGGCGCGATCCGCCGACCCGCCGATTCCCTGATACGCCTGCCCCAGCGTGAACCACAGTTCGTAGCTGTCTGGATCGAGCTTGACGGCCTTCTCCAACAGGTTGATTGCGGTGTAGCGTTGATTCTGAAGCAGCGCGTCGCGCGCCCGTGCGAACAATTCGATGGCCTCCAGAGGCGGAGGCTGATCGGCGGGGCGCGTGGATGCCGCCGGGGCGGGCAGCGTAACGACCGGCAGGATCTGATCCAGGCTCAGCTCAGCGCGCGGTTCGGATACCGGCGATGTCGTCGCCAGCGGGCTGGTGCTCGGGGCAGTAGCGCCGGGCCTTGCCGGCCCACGCCGTGCGACACATCCCCCCACCAGCATCAGCGCCGCACTCAGGTATGCCGCGATAACAGACCAACCGGATGCTCGCACGTTGCCCTCGCACACGTTTGGCCGTCAGGGAATTACCTTGTTCAGCGGATACGTAATGATCCCCGTGGCCCCGGCACGCTTCAGCCGCGGGATCAGCTCACGCTCCTGTTTTTCTTCCAGAATCACCTCCACCGCAACCCACTCCGGATCATTCAGCCGGCTGATCGTCGGACTCTTCTCCGCCGGCAGAAAGCTGACCACCTCCGGCAACTGCTTTTCCGGCACGTTCATCTTCAGCCCGATCTTCGCCTTGGCCTCGATGGCCCCCTTGAGCAGCATCGCGATGTTCTCCATTTTCTCGCGTTTCCAGGGTATGGCCCAGGCGCTCTTGTTGGCGATGAAGCGGGTGGTGCTGGTCAGGATCGTATCGACGATGCGGAGGTTATTGGCGCGGATCGATGAGCCGGTTTCGGTGATGTCCACGATCCCGTCCAGCAGCCGCGCCTTGATCTCGGTGGTCCCCCAGGAGAACTCCACCGTCACGTTGATCCCCTTCTGCTGGAAGTATCGCCGCGTCGTGTTCACCAGCTCCGTGGCGATGATCTTGCCGTCCAGGTCCTCGGGCCTCTTGACCTCGCTTTCCTCCGGCACGGCCAGCACCCACCTGGCGGGGTTGCGGCTGGCGCGGGAATACTCCAGCTCGCAGATTTCGATCACGTCGTCGACGTTGCCGTTTTCCACGATCCAGTCGTGCCCGGTCAGGCCACAGTCGATAATCCCGTCGGCGACATAGCGGCTGATCTCCTGCGCCCGGAACAGCACCGCTGAGAGCTTCTCGTCATCAATGCGCGGAAAGACGCTGCGCTCGGGGATGGAAACGTGATAACCGGCCTTGCCGAACAGATCGACGGTCGCCGCCTGGAGACTGCCCGAGGGCAGCCCGATGCGGAGGGTGGTGGGGGGAAGTTTCTCGGTCATGTTGGTTGGCTGGTGGTCAGTGCCCGGCGACCGCACGCGTCGCCGCCGACTGGCCACTCCCTTGCTCAGGCTTTCGCCTTCTTCTTTCGTCTCGATTCCTCAAACACGGTTGTCCGGATGGCGCGGAAGAAATCGTGGCACTCCTCGGCCTTGAGGTTGTGCTCGATGAACTTCTGTGCATCCTCAAGAGTCGTCTGCTCATCGACGACCTGTTCCTCACGGAGATACGCCAGGGTTTCGTTGTCGATCGGGAAGGCGTGCCCGTCGAAACCGTAGAGCATCACATACGCCTCCACGAACGGGTGGATGTCCGGCAGCTCACGGAGGAACTGGCGTGCGTCGCGGCGGCTGAGCGTCTTGAGCCGTTCCAGGCTCAGCGTGTGCTCACGCTCGAAGATGTTGTTCAGCGCCTGCGTGATCATCGCCACCCGACGCTCGATGTCCGGATAGCGCACGCCCAGAAGCTCCTGGATTTCCAGATCCGTCGCCACGCGAAGCTCGTTGAGGTCCACGAACTCCTTCTGGATGGCGCGCATGGCTTCCTCGGCCCTGGCGTCGGACACGTCGTAGCTCATGGCTGCGCGGACCAGCGCTTCCAGCGGCTCCTGCGGCTGACGCGGCTCGGGCTTGTATTCCCGTACCAGTTGCCTCACCAGCGAACGCAGGGCGTCAACATATTTTGCGGTGTTTTTCATTGCTGGGTCGAATCCAATTCGTCGGTCGTCTGTTCCTGGCCTTCGGCGACACCCTCGGCACGCTGCCGCTCACGCTCGGCAGATTCCCGGGCGGCCTTCTCGATCAGGCTCAGCACCGTCAGTTCCTTCTTGAGATTCTCGTCAATGTGGAACTTGAGGTACGGCGCCACCCGCAGCGTCATCTGCTTGGTCAGCTTCATGCGCATCAGCCCCGCCGAGTGACGCAGCGCGTTCAGCGCCGCGGTCTGCTGTCCCGGGGTGCCCATGATCGTGACGTACACGTCGGCCACGGACAGATCCGCGCTGACCTTGACGCGCGTAATGCTGGGCATGCCCCTGAGCCGCGGATCATTCAGCTCGCGCATGATGATCTGCGCCAGTTCGTGCTTGATCGTGCTTCCGATTCGTTCGGTACGTCGGGACATTGAACCAAGGCAGCGAGGCACCAGGGCACCAGACACGAAGGGGAGCGATTCGCCGATGCGCGACCCACGTGCCTGCGTGCCTGCCTGCCCGCCTGCCTCTCCTTCATAACAACTCAATCTGATAGTCCACCAGACTCACCTGTGGCACCATCCGGACGAAGTCAACCAGCTTGCTCAAGGCGCTCTGAACATAGCGGCCGTCGTTGCTCACCATCGCCATGCCCAGAATCGACCGCCGGTGCTCATCCAGCGCCCCCACTTCGGCGATCGACACATTATGGTGATGCGCGATCCGGTCCTTGATGCTCTTGATCACCCGCCGCTTGTCCTTGAGCGAAAACGCGTCCGGGATCGCCAGTTCGATTTGCAGAACACCGATCGTCATAGTGGCCGCTGGCCGCCGCACGGCACCGTAGCTTCAGTGGCTGCTGATCGCCGGCAACTGGCCAGTTCACAACGTTCTCTCGTGCTTCTCGCGGACATACGCCTCCAGCCGGTCGCCAACCTTGATGTCGTCGTACCCGGCCAGCTTGATGCCGCACTCGAACCCGGCTTTGACCTCCCTGACATCGTCCTTCATCCGCCGCAGCGTCTCGATCGACAGGTCCTCAGCGACGACCTTGCCATCGCGGATCAGACGAATCTTGCTGCCGCGCTGGATGTGCCCGTCGGTGACCATGCACCCGGCAATGTTGCCCACCCTGGAGACCTTGAACACCTGGCGGATTTCGGCATGTCCGTGCAGTTTCTCGCGGATCTCGGGTTCCAGCATCCCCGACAGCGACTTCTTCAGATCGTCGAAGATCTCGTAGATCACCCGATAGAGCTTCACGTCAATGTGATTCTGCTCGGCCAGCGCCCGTGCCGCATCGTCCGGAACCACGTGGAATCCGATGATCGCCACCTTGTTCGGATGCTGCGGGTCGTCGGGGTTGATCCGGCTGGCCATCGCGAGCTGAACGTCGCTTTCGGTGATCGGACCAACCGCGGCGTGGATGACCTTGACCCGGACCTCATCGGTGTTCTGCGAGGTCACGGTATTCACCAGCGTCTCCAGCGATCCCTGCACGTCCGCCTTGATGATCAGGTTGATGGTCTTGACCTCGCTGCCCCTGATTGTGGCCAGCAGGTTGTCGGCCGAGACCCGGTTCTGCTGGGCAAGCTGCCGCTGCCGCGCCTTCTCGGCGCGTTCCTCGGCGATTGCGCGGGCACGCTCCAGGTCCGAGACCACGAAGAACTTGTCCCCCGCCGCCGGCAGCTCGCTCAGCCCCGAGACGATCACCGGCATGCTCGCCGTGGCCTGCTCGATCGGGCGGTGGTTGTCATCCAGCAGGCTGCGGATGCGACCGTAGCCCGGGCCGCACAGGATCACGTCGCCGACTTTCAGCGTGCCATCCTGCACCAGCACCGTGGCCACAGGTCCCAGCCCCGGATCGATGCGTGCCTCGATAACGGTTCCGCGCGCCGGCGCGGTCGGATCGAATTTCAGCTCCAGCAGCTCTGCCTGGTAATCCAGGATTTCGATCAGTTCCTTGATTCCCTGACCGGTGATCGCGCTGGTGCGGACGACTTCCGTATCTCCGCCCCATTCCACCGGGTTCAGGTTCTGCGCTGCGAGCTGGCCCAGCACCATCTCCGGATTGGCGTCGGGACGGTCGATCTTGTTCAGTGCCACGACAATCGGCACGCCAGCGGCGCGCGCGTGGTTGATCGATTCGATCGTCTGCGGTTGCACTCCCTCCGCCGCCGACACCACCAGAACCACCACGTCGGTCATGGTCGCGCCGCGGGCACGCATCGCGGTAAAAGCCTCGTGCCCGGGCGTGTCGATGAAGGTCACGCGCTTGCGCCTGCCGTCGGCGCCTTCGATCTCCACCATCCATGCCGCGGTGTGCTGGGTAATACCCCCCGCCTCGCTGGCCGCCACGTTGGCGCTGCGAATCTTGTCCAGCAGGCTCGTCTTGCCGTGGTCCACATGCCCCAGAATCGTCACGACCGGCGGGCGCGGCTTCAGCACCGCAGGATCAGGCTTGCGACTCTGGAACTCCTGAATCAACTGCTCCTCCAGTGACGGCTCGGCCGTCACCTTCAGCTCCACGCCGTATTCCAGCGCCAGTGCCTCGGCCACGTCCTGATCCAGCGTCTGGTTGATTGTCGCGAAGATCCCCTGACGCATCAGCTTGGAGATGATGTCGCTGCTCCTGACCCCCAGTGCCGCCGACAACGAGCGGACGGTGATCGGCTGCTCGATTTCGACGGTGCCGCCGCGCTGGACTGGTGTCTTGGCCACCGCGTGCGTGCCGCGTGCCTCGCTTCTGCGCAGGTGCGCATCGAAATCGGTCCTGAAGCTTGCCGCCGCTGCCAGTCGGTCCTGACGCTCGATCAGATCCGCGTCGGTGAACTCGCGCAGTTTCTCCATTGCCTCGCCGCGACGACCGTCCGGTCCGCGACGACGGTTGGAGTTGGTCCGTCCCCGTGCCGCTGCCTTGCGACGCTCGGTCTCCTCGTCTTCTTCGGAGACCCTTACACCGCGACCGGCTGCGGGACGCGCCTGAGGAATTGACGGTGCTTCGGCCGCAGGATTCAGAGGCCGCCTCGGACGCGGCTGGGGCACAATGTCCGGTGCTTCTTCCCGGACCACGCGCGGACCCTGAATCACCGCGGGTCTGGGCACCACCAGACGCGGGGCAGGGGTAATCGGCCTGCGTTCGGTCGTGGCCTGCTGTTGCTGTTGCTGCTGCTGTTGGGCGCGAGTGGCCAGGGTCACGGTGGGCCGTGAACCGGCGGCGGGCTTGGGGACCGGCGCCGTCGGCGCAGGGGCAGTCGGCGCAGGCGTGGCGGCCGCAGGCGCGGCGGCCGCAGGCGTGGCCGGCGCACTGCCGCTATCGGCAGCCCGCGGGGGCGCGGGCGCCTCGGCCACGGGTGCAGCCACCGGTGCAGCCGGGGGCGTCACCGGCACCACCGGCACGGGCGCCGTCGGCGCAGAAGTTGTCTGCGGAAACGCAGTCGGCTCGGCACCAGCCGTCGGCAGTCCGGCGGGTGCAGGCGCAATGGTAACCGAAGGCGCTGCGCCCGGTCCGGGCTCTGCCGGGACCGCAGGCGTCGCAGGGCTGGCCGCTGGCGGAGCAGCCGCCGGCGGAGCAGGCGCTTCAGGCGCACGCCTGGCTTCGGCAACCGCCTGCTGCGGCTGGGCGGCGGGCGCTGCCTCGGCAGGCGCCTCGGCCGACGGAGCTGCTGGCGCGGGGGTGGCGTGTGTCGGCGGCGTACGCTTGCGCATCGTCGCAGCGCGCGCAGCCTCAAGCTCATGCTGGGCTTCGGCCTCGGCAGTCGGAGCGGCTGTTTCCCCGCCTTCCGCTGCGGTTGCGTCGGCTTTCCTGCGAGCACGACGCGCCGCTGTCTTGGGCTTCTCCGCCACCGCCACTGGCGCTGCCATCTCCACTGCAGTGCCCTGCCCGTGAGCGGCGCTGAACCATTCGCGCACCGACTCCGCCAGGCCCAGCGGCAACACGCTCATGTGGTTAGGCGCCTTGTCACCCAGGCCTTCATCCCGAAGCTTGTCCAGGATCTGCTTGCTCTGGACGCCCAGCTCCTTCGCCAGTTGATTGACTCGAATACCTTTCGCCAAAACGGCCTCCCGAAAACACGTTCTTAATCAGGTGAACTACGGCTCATCACGCCGCGACGCCGGGGGACTGTCGCGTCCCTCGGCCAATTCAACGATCTGTCCGTTTTCCTCGAATCCCTTCCTGTTGTCCTCGCCGCCCGGCGAGGCATGGATTCCCTGGATCGCCCGCTCCTCAGGCGAAAGCTCGGAGGCGCCCATGCCCGCCGATCCCTCGGCATGCGTGGAGATCTCCGGCGCCACGCCTTCGGTGGCCTGCAGCGCCGCGGGCAGGCGTCCGTCGCCGCCAGCATCCACCGCCTCGGTTGCCGATTCCTCACTGATCGGCGCCTGCTGGAGCAGCGGATTGGCAAACGCCACCGCGTCCACGCCGCGGCTGCCGGCTTCGGCCAGCGCCTTGGCGTCGGCCTTCTTCTGCGCCGCTTCGGCGGCCTTCTTCTGCTCCTGCTCGGCGGTCACCAGCTTGGCTTCCTCGATGCAGCGCTGCATGACCTTCTCGGCCAGCTCCTGGCTCATGCCGACTTCCTCGACCAGAGGCCCGGTGCCGACTTCTTCGATGTCGCGCACGTCAATCAGGCCCAGGGCAATGATCTTGTCCACCATCTCCTGGGTGACACCCGGGACACTCTTGAGGGTCTGGTCCAGCCGCTGCACACCGGCCTGGAACTCCGGAGGCGTGAGGATATCGATGTCCCAACCGGTCAGGCGAGCCGCCAGGCGCACGTTTTGTCCGCGCTTGCCGATCGCCAGGGAGAGTTGATCCTCGTTTACTACGACCGTCGCGCGCCCAAGTTCAAAGCACAGCGAGACTTCCGCCACTTCCGCGGGCTTCAGCGCATTGCTGATCAGGATCTGGCTGGACTCGTTCCAGCGGACGATGTCGATCTTTTCCCCGCCCAGCTCGTCCACGATGTTCTTGATCCGGCTGCCGCGCACGCCCACGCATGCGCCGACCGCATCCACCTTCGAGTCGATCGAGCTGACGGCGATCTTGGTGCGATGCCCCGGCTCCCGCGCCAGGGCCTTGATCTCGATCGTCCGCTCACCAACTTCCGGCACTTCGCGCTCGAACAGCCGGCGGATCAGTTCCGGATGCGCCCGGCTGAGGATAATCTTGACGGCGCTGGGCGTGTCGCGGACCTCCAGGATCAGCGCCTGGATCCGCTCGCCGACCTGGTGCGCTTCGCCGGGGATCTGCTCCGACTTGGGCATGATCCCTTCGACGCGTCCGAGGTTGACGATCATGGTGCCGCCCTCGAATCGCGCGATCGTGCCGGTGACGATCGTTCCGACGCGGTCCTTGTACTCCTCGTAGATGCTGCCGCGCTCATCGGCGCGGATGAGCTGGATCATCACCTGCTTGACGGTCTGGGCGCCGATACGACCGACCACCGACAACGGCAGCGGCTGGCCCTGTCGGGTGGCGGTGATGTCCCCGGTCGTGCGGTCCAGCGTCACCGTGAACTCGCTGGTATCCTCCGTGTTGAACTGTTTGCGCAGGCCCGACGCAATCGCCTGCTCGATGTCGCTGTAGATCTGCTCGCGTTCGATGTTCTTGTCGCGGGCGATCCCATCGACAATCCTGATCAATTCCTGGTTCACGGCTGCAACCTCTCTTAGTCTGATGCTTCCTTACTTACATGCTGCGGACGATTCGACCGCTGCGTCCGCCGGGGTCAGGACCTGTCGGCTCGATCAACCGCGACAAGTTCTGACCGCCAAAACAAATTGGGCTACCCCGAGTGGGCAGCCCGCATACCACGACAGGCGAACCTGTGAGCCGGCCCGGCCGGCGCCGGCGTGTAAGACACGCTCACCCGCTCATCCGGCCTCCCTCCGGTTCAGCGGGTCTGGCCAGCTCCGGCGGCCACGCTCAGCCCTGAAGATGACCCGATGCTTATGCATGGTTGTTATGCAACTGCATTCGCATGGGCCGTCTCGTTGACAAGGCTCAGGTTCATCCCGGTCGCTCCGGGCTCGAAAAAATGGACCTTCCGCAGATCGACGTACAACGTCACCTGCGAATTGGCTTCAAGGCCCGACTGAGCCTCCACCCGGCCCACCACGTGCGGGCTCAGGTTGGTGCTCATGTACAAATCCATATCGTTGCCCAGCGGCTCCACCACGTTCAACTGTACTCGCAACGGTGCTGAACTGTTCGGCGAATCACTGTCCACCGGTCGAAGGTGGAAGTGCTCGGGCCTGACACCCAGCACCACATGTCGTCCGACCATCCCGGCCAGCCGATCACGCAGGTGATCGGGAACCGGCAGCTTAAACCCGTTGCCGGGCAAGGTCAACTCGCCCACCATCACCAGCGGCTCATCGGAACGCGGCTTACCGTTGCCGTTGCCGCCCGACTGGGCCCTGGCATTCTCCAGCCGACCCTCCTCGAACACCAACCGGCCGTCCTCCACCTTCAACGCACCGTCGAAAAAGTTCATCGGCGGCATCCCGATGAAGCCGGCGACGAAACGGTTGTTCGGATGATTATAGGTCCTCAGCGGCGTGTCGGCCTGCTGGATCACCCCATCCTTCATCACCACGATCCGATCTCCCAGGGTCATCGCCTCTTCCTGATCGTGGGTCACGTAGATCGTCGTGGTTTTGAGTCTCTGATGCAGGCGTTTGAGCTCAGCGCGGGTGGTGACGCGCAGCTTGGCGTCCAGGTTGCTCAGCGGCTCGTCGAACAGGAAAGCCGCCGGCTCGCGGACAATCGCCCGCCCCACCGCCACTCGCTGCCTCTGCCCGCCGGACAGCGCCTTGGGCTTGCGGTCCAGCAAGTGTTCGATATCCAGAATCCTGGCTGCCTGCATCACCCGCTCATGGATCTGCGCCCGCGGCATGCCCCGCAGCTTCAGCCCGAAGGCCATGTTCTTGTACACCGTCATGTGCGGGTACAGGGCGTAGTTCTGGAACACCATCGCAATGTCGCGATCCTTGGGCGGGACGTCGTTGACGATCCGATCGCCGATGCGAATGATGCCCGAGGAAATCTCTTCCAGCCCCGCCACCATCCGCAACGTCGTGCTCTTGCCGCAACCAGATGGCCCGACCAGAACGATGAACTCCTGATCCCGGATCGACAGGTCGATGTTATCGACTGCTTTGACTCCGCCGGGGTAGATCTTGGTGACTTTTTCCAGTTCGACTCGTGCCATGGGTCTCCGCCGCAATATCAGCCCGCCACAAACGCACGCGCGCAGGGCCAAGATGGTGCCAGGACAGGACTGCGAAATTATACGGAAGCCCGGGGGAGGGTCAAACGAATCTCGCCTTTGCGGCGCGCAGGCAGACTTCGAGCAGCAGCAAGCCAGCCCGTGACACGAGAAAAACCGCTGCGCACAGGTGTGCGGGCGGCTACTTGCCGGCCGGCTCGTAGGCGGCGCCCGCCGGTACGCCCGCGCCAACGACCGCCTGCTGGCCCTGCGGATGGGCCCGGGCATGGGCCAGTTCGGCCTGGGCAACAGAATCGGAGCGGATCCGCATCGCGTAGAAGCTGCGATACACGAACACCGCCGCGACCACAAAGAACACGCCACCCAACACCATGCTCGTGACCCGCGGAACATGCAGCGCCAGCTCCACGGCCAGCAGCCCGAAGAGCGTGCTGAACTTGATGATCGGGTTCAGCGCGACCGAGGAGGTGTCCTTGAACGGATCGCCGACGGTGTCGCCTACGACGGTGGCCGCGTGCAGTGCCGTGCCCTTCTCGCGCAGCTCGACCTCGACGATCTTCTTGGCGTTGTCCCAGGCGCCGCCCGCGTTGGCCATGAAAATCGCCTGGAACAGCCCCGTGATCGCCAGACCAATCAAAAATGCCA
Source organism: Fontivita pretiosa (assembly GCF_050410795.1). GTDB lineage: Bacteria > Planctomycetota > Phycisphaerae > Tepidisphaerales > Tepidisphaeraceae > Fontivita > Fontivita pretiosa. The sequence continues at coordinate 438,816 of NZ_CP191258.1, forward strand.
CAAAGAAGTACGGCTCGGCGAACGCCGCCGACAGCGTGATGAAGAAGACCGCAAGGAAGATGTTGAACATCCCCGCCTGAGCGTACCTGGTGCAGATCTCCACGACGCGTTTGGATTCGGCCATCGAGGCGCGCTTCTCGCCGGCGCCAAGGTGCATGTGCCGCTTGATGTATTCGACGGCGCGGTAGGCGCCGGTGATGACGGCCTGGCAGCTTGCCCCGCTGAACCAGTAGATCACCGCGCTGCCCGCCAGCAACCCCATCAGAAACGGCGCGTGCAGGATCGACAGCTTGCTCAAACCGACGTGATCCGTCAGCCCGTTGGTCAGCACCATGATGATCGAGAAGATCATGGTCGTGGCGCCGACGACCGCCGTGCCGATCAGCACCGGCTTGGCCGTGGCCTTGAAGGTGTTGCCGGCGCCGTCGTTTTCTTCCAGCAGGTACTTGGCGTGCTCGAAGTCGGCGTCAATGTTGAAGTCGCGCTTCAGCTCCTGCCTGATGTCGGGCACCTGTTCGATCAGAGAAAGCTCGTAGACGCTCTGGGCGTTGTCGGTCACCGGGCCGTAGCTGTCCACGGCGATGGTGACCGGGCCCATGCCCAGAAAGCCGAAGGCGACCAGTCCGAAGGCGAAGACCGCCGGCGCCTGCATGATCTGCGCCAGCCCGGTTTCCGCGCCGCCAATCGCGCTGACATGAAACGCCAGCGCCATCAAGCCGAGGATTACCACTCCCGCGACCCAGAAGGCGCTGTAGTTTCCCGCGGTCAGCCCCGAGAGGATGTTCAGCGACGCCCCGCCCTCGCGGCTGGTGGCGACGACCTCCTGCACGTGGCGGCTGTGAGTCGAGGTGAAGAAGGTGGTCACTTCCGGGATGATCGCGCCGGCGAGCGTGCCGCAGGTAATGATCGTCGCCAGCTTGACCCACAGCGGCCCGGCGCCCAGATCGCCGATCAGCAGGTACGACGTCACGTACGTCAGCACGATCGAGATGAACGACGCCAGCCACACCAGCGTCGTCAGCGGCACTTCGAAGTCGAAGTGGCGAACGTTGGCATAGCGGGCTTTGGCGATCAGCTCGTTAATCCAGTAGGCGATGCCGCTGGCCAGCACCATCACGATGCGCATCGCGAAGATCCAGACCAGCAGCTTGACCTGCGTCTGCGGCGCGCTCAGGCCGATGGAGCTGTTGCCGGTGACGGCGGCGAGGATGAAGGTGATCAGCGCCACGCCGGTCACGCCGTAGGTCTCGAAGCCGTCGGCGGTGGGCCCGATCGAGTCGCCCGCGTTGTCGCCGGTGCAGTCGGCGATCACGCCCGGGTTCCGCGCGTCGTCTTCCTTGACGTTGAAGACGATCTTCATGAGGTCCGCGCCGATGTCGGCGATCTTGGTAAAGATCCCCCCCGCCACGCGCAGCGCCGCGGCCCCAAGCGACTCCCCGATGGCAAAGCCGATGAAGCATGGCCCGGCGAGGTTCCCCGGGACGAACAGCAGGATCAGCAGCATCAGCAGAAGCTCGACGCTGATGAGGACCATGCCGATGCTCATGCCGGCCTTGAGCGGGATCGAGTAGACCGGATAGGGCTTTCCGCTCAGCGAGGCCAGTGCGGTGCGGCTGTTGGCGAAGGTGTTGACGCGGATGCCGAACGCCGCCACTCCGTAGCTTCCCGCGATGCCGATGAGGCTGAACAGCAGGATGATCGCGACCTTGCCGGCACCAAAGGCATTGCCATCGGCGTCCCTGGCGAGGAATCCAAAGTAGGCGATGATCGCGGCGCCGATGAACAGCTCCAGAATCAGGATGAACTTGCCCTGGGTCAGCAGATACGTCTTACAGGTCTCATAGATCGTCTCGGAGACCTCGCGCATCGCCGGATGCACCGGCAGATGTTTCAGATGACGGTAAATGAGCAATCCGAAGACCATGCCCAGGGCACAGATCGCCAGCCCCCACATCAAAAGCGCTCGGCCGCCCACTGCACCCAGGAACGTGGCGCTGTTCAGGTCGGGGATGTGAAGGCTTGCTTCGCTGGCCGCGTGAGCGAAGCCGGGCAGGGCAAACAAACCGATCGCGGCGGTGGCGACGCTGGCCGTCCTTCTGAAGGCTCCGACGGGCGACGGCCTGGTCCCGGCGGAGGCAAGCTGCTGATCCATCGCGTGACCTCTGCTGCTTAGGCTTTGTCTTTGCTTTTCTTATGCTGATTCCGGTTGGCTTGGCACATCCATGTCCCATGCGGCCGGGCAACCTGAAGACCGCAGGGACCACCCACTCGTTTATACCATGCTTTTAAGCACTCCGTGAAATCTTGAACGCACAGCACTGTACGTCAAATCGGCGATTTTGTCACACAAAATCTATCGATAATGATGAGTGATTATCTAGGATAACGCAAGGGACATCCGGGCAGCATCCGGCTCACGCCCCCGGCGCTCGCGCCCCACAGCCGCTCACACCCCAAGCCGCTCGCGAACCGCGCGCATCGCCTGGATACATGTGTGAAGGTGCTCCGTCTCTTCCACCCCCAGTTCCGCAATGCCTCGGCGGATGTCCTCCCGACTCACCGCCGCGGCAAACGCCTTGTCCTTCAGCTTCTTGCGCACGCTGGATGGCTCCAGATCGCCGATGCCGTTAGGACGCACTTTGCAGCAGGCGACGATGAATCCCGCCAACTCATCCACCGCGAACAGCGCCCTGGCCATCGGGGTCGTCCGCGGCGTGTTGCTGTAGTCGGCGTGCCCCAGAATCGCCGTGAGGATCTCCTCATCCACCGTGCCCAGTTTCCGCAGGTGCCCCACCGCGACAAACGGATGCTCCGCGGGCGTGGGGTGCTTCTCGTAGTCCATGTCGTGCAGCAGACCACAGACGATCCAGCGGTCCTTCTGATCCGGCTGAAGCTTCTCCGCGTACGCACCCATGCACGCCGCCACCGCTTCCATGTGCACGCGAAGCGCCGGGCTGGCCGTCCACTGGTTCATCAGCTCTCTGGCCTGGTCTGGTGTCATGCCGGGCACAGCCTACCGTCTGGCGAGTCGGGAAGGAAGCCCAAATCCTGTCCGCCGGGCCAGCCGCGGGAGCAAGTCCAGGCTGGCTTGTTCTTCATCCGCGACCGCGATGATCGTGGCGCTGCGGATCAGTGTGCCCCGCGGATGACTTCCACCGGATCGTACCTGGCCGCGCGGCGCGCGGGGTACACCGCCGCCAGAAGCACGATCGCCATCGCCCCGAAAAACGCCGTGACATACTGGCTGAGATGCTCACTCATCAAAAGCCCGTCGGCTTTGATCAGGCCTTCCATCTGGATCGGCACCCGCCGCAGCCCCTCGACGGCGATCTTGCCGAAGATCAGCCCCAGGATCGAGCCGATCAGCCCGATCACCATCCCCTGAAGCAGGTAAATCTGCGTGATATCCGCCCGGGAGAAACCGAAGCTCTTGAGGATCGCGATGTCGTTGACGCGCTCCAGCACCGCCATGATCAGGATGTTCAGCACCCCGAACGCCGCCACCACCAGCAGCGCGCCGGTGATGAAGTAGGTGATGATCGTCTGGATGCGGAAGATCTTCAGGAAGTTCTCGTTGGCCTCCTGCCAGCTTTCGGTCTTGTAGCCGCTGATCTGCTCGATTTGTGCCGCGATTTCCCGGGCGCGGGTGTAATCGCTGGTGCGGACCACGATCTCGTTGACGATGTTCTTCTTGTTCAGCAGGGTCTGGGCGCTGGTGAGCTGCATGTAGCCGCGGGAATAGTCCACCGGCGTCACGCCGGTGCTGAAGATGCCGACAACCTTGGCGATGATCTTGCCGCCGGTGGAGCTGGTGACGGTGATCAGATCGTCGATCTTCACGCCCAGAGTGATCGCGACTCCGCGTCCCAGCACGATGCCGTCGGATGTCATTTTCAATCGCAGGAACGCGCCTTGGGTAACCTTCTGTCCGATCGTCGTGACGTTCACGTGTCGATCAGGTTCGACGCCCTCGACCACGATCGCATACGTCTTGTTTCCGTAGGTGATGACCGCGTCGCCCTTGACGATCGGCGAGGCTTCGACGACCAGCGGCATTCGCCGGACCGTCGCGATCAGTCCGGTGGGGTTCTTGATTTTCTCGATCACGTCGCGCGGCTTGGGGCCTTGCAGCTCCAGCAGCGCGTTGGGGTCGGGATAGATCGTCTCAAGAATCGGCGTCTGCCTGGCGCGCGGCTCATCGTTGATCGTAATGTGTCCTGTCGATTCGACGGTCTCGATGATGAACTTGTCGGTAAACCCGCGCATCATCGCCGTCATCGTCACGAACATCGTGACGCTGATGACCACCCCCGCGATGCAGACCAGCGTCTGTCGCAGATGGCTTAGAAGATAACGGATGCAGATGAACCAGCGCATCAGACCAACAGTGGGAAAAAGCCAGAGGAATGAAAGTCCGGGAAGCGGGGTTGGGACTTCATTCTTCCGCCCTGATCGTTCATCCTTTGCTCAGTCAAATGCCTTGAACGGCTGCTCTTCGACGGGTTTTCGGTTCAATCCGGCGGCGGTGATCGGATCGACAAAGACGCTGCGCACCGCGCGCCCGGGGGTCAGATCGCCAATCGGGCTGATCACCACGCGCTGGCCCGGGTTCAGGCCGGAAATGATCTCGGTCCGCTCGACGCTGCGCAGCCCGATTCTCACCTGTGGCTTGTGCAGCCTGCCATCCTGGACGATGTAAACGGCGCCGCCCTGCACCGCCTGCGACGGCACCACCAGAGCGCGCGACTTCTCGGCCAGAATGAATGCAAGCTCCCCGGTCATCCCCGGCGCCAGCCGCGGCTCGATTTCATCCAGACGCACATCCACCTCGAACGTGCGACGATCCGGGTCGGCCTGATCGTAGATCCGCGTGACTTTTCCCCGGATCGCGCGCCCGGCAAACGCATACAGCACCATCTGCACGGTTTGTCCGACATTGACCTTGGCCACATCCTCCTCGTCCACGTCGGCGCGCATCACGAGATTTTCCGGTCGAACGTCCGCCACGCGCATGATCGGCTCGTTCACCGCCACGCGGGTGCCCACCGCGGTGGGCCGATCCAGCACGACCCCGTCGATCGGCGATTTGAGCGTCTGTTCCTCCAGATTCCATTTGGCGATGTTCAGTGCCGATCGGGCGACCTCGACCTCGCGCGCAAGCTCCAGTTTCTTGGCGTCGCGCTGCGCCTTGATCGACTCGGCCTCGGTCAGCAGTTGCCGGGCGCGATCCATGGCACGGTCCAGGTCGCTCTGGGCGGCGGCGTTGTGCTGAAGCAGATCGGAGATGCGGCGGACTTCGCGCTGGGCGATCTCCAGCAGCTCATTGGTGCCGCGCAGACGCGCGTCAAATTCCTGCAACACCGGCGAGGTCCGCTCGTCGGCACGGCGCAGCTTCTCGTCCAGCTCCGCCTGCGCCTTGTCGGCCAGGTAGGTCAACGCCGGATCGGCCACCACCGCCAGCGGCTGCCCTTTGCTGACACGGTCTCCCTTGTCGACGTGCACGACCGTGAGCGTGCCGGCGACACTGCTCTTGATCGGATACTCGCGTTGCGGCTCGATGGTGCCGGTGGAATAGAAGGCCTGGACGACCGGACCCTCGACCGCTTCGCTGACGGTAACCAGTGGGCGAGCAAAATGCAGCAGGAGGTAACCGCCCGCCATCGTCCCCGCCAGCACTGCGGCCAGGGTCAGAATCCATTTCACGCCGCTGTGGGCAGGGGCTGGAGGTCGATTCATGGGGCGGTTCACAGCTTGAGGTTGTACCCCAGTATACTGAGGTCGGCGCGGTTGTGAATTCCGTCACGATGCCGGGTGTATGGCCAGATCGCGGATAGACCGCCCCGGGACCGCGCAGGGAATCTGAGCAGCAGCACCCCCGCCTGTGTCGCGGCTTGCCCGCCCGCCGCTCGCCGCTGGCTCGGCCTGCCCGCTCGATGTAATCCGCCGCCAGTCAACCACTTCGCGGTTTTCGCTTGACAGCTTTACGCACCACTTCTACGCTCGTTTCAGACGCAGCGTGGAAGCGAGGCGTCGGGAGCAGTTGGCATGCCCGTTCAGATGGAGCTGCACAAGATCATCATCTCCGACATGCAGGAGCAGCAGATCATCGTCCTTAAAGAAGTGGACGGTGAGCGGAAGTTCCCGATCGTCATCGGCACCCCCGAAGCCAGCGCCATCGACAGGCGACTGAAAGGGATCCCCATGCCCCGGCCGATGACGCATGACCTGCTGGCCAACGTGATCGAGCAGCTCGGCGGCACCGTCGAGCGGATCGAGATCACCAACCTCCAGGACCACACGTTCTTCGCCACCATCCACATCCGCCAGAACGGTCAGACCATCGAGATCGACAGCCGCCCCAGCGACGCGATCGCGCTGGGCATCGCCACCAGCGTGCCGATCTACGTGGCCGAGCATGTGCTGGATGAGGTGTGTTGAGGGCGCGGGTCGAAGGACAGATCTCGCCATGATGTCCGTTTGGGACTCGGCCTTGCGTTGAAGATTGATTCAACAGGAATCGGCGTTAGCCCGGCAGCGTGAGCATCACCCGGCCGTTTTGAATCCCGACATGATACGTCCCGATCGGTTTTTCCGCGGGGCCGGCTTTGACCTGACCGCTGCGAGCGTCGAACTGCGAGCCGTGCTAGGGGCATTGCACCGTCCCGCAAATCAGCGCCCCATCCGCCAGCGAGCCGCCACGGTGCGTGCAGTGATCGTCGAAGGCGACAAAGCCCTCATCGGTCCTGGCCAGCACCAGACGGCGAGCGCCCGGCGCCCCCGGGGCGGTTGATTTCCATCGCACCAGCCACATCTGTCCCGGTTTCATTTCATCGGCGCCCTCGATCGCGATGCTTTGCCCGGCGGCGCCTTCGATGGTGATCTCGTGCCACTTTCCTGCATGCGCGAAGCGATGATCGACGCCGATTTGGTTGCGGAAGACCAGCGTTCCGCCGAGCCATCCGCCCAGGCTCACCATCGCCGTACCGGCCAGCTCCAGCACAAACGTAGTCCAACTCGGGACCAGCGTCGTCCAGTCTCGAAAGAACAGGCCGATCGCCACCAGCGCCAGCGCGGCGACGTTGATGACCATATGCTGCGTGGCGCGTTTCCTTGCCGAGCTGCTCGGCGGCACGACGCTCAGGTAGTCGATCAGCCCCGGCACAGCCGCCAGCAACCCCATGACAATTGTCGCGACGCTCGCATACGCGCCGGCCACAAAGAAGCTGGCGCGATCGAAGATCAGGCCGATCCCATCAGCGACAACACAGCCGTACAGAAATGCGATGGGAAACGCGACCAATGCTGGGTGAAGCGGATGACCCTTGAACTGTGCGCGGCTCTTCATGCGGGCGCCTCGTGGGAAAAGCCCGCGCATCGTAGCCCGCGGCGTTGTTGGCGCGAACCAGGATTATCGTTGGACCTGGCGATGTGTCAGGTTCATCCCAGCGCGCTCAGGTCCGCGCCGTGGTTGATGTGATAGACCGCTGCGTCGATCACCAGCGCCGGCACCGACTTCACTCCCGCCCGACGCGCCTCGTCGATCCGCGCCTTGTGCTGTCCCAGGTGGACACTCTCGACCTCGAACCGCCTGGGATCCAGGCTTTGCGCGATGGCGTGTTCGGCGCTGACGCAGACCGGGCAGCCCGCGTGGTAGAATGTGGCTTTGATCATGACCCATGCTCCTTTGGCTGGAGGACTCGGAATTGAACCGTTCTACGCTCGAACAACACCCGATGATTGCACCCAAAATCCGCTCGACAAGCGGGCACCGAAAGGTGTCCAGGGCACCGGACGGTGCAAATTCAGTCCCCGCCGAAAGAAAAAACCGTGCAGAAAAACCTTCTGCATCAGCGTGCGGTCCAACCGTCGCGGAAATGGTCGAGAGCGTCGTCGGTTGCAAGTGGTCGATGACCGTACTGACCGCATTGCGCGACGGCGTGTGCCGGCCGGGCGCGCTGGAACGCGCTTGTGTCGGCATCTCCACCAAGGTGCTCAACGAGCGGCTGCGGAAGCTGATGCGATTCGGGATTGTTGATCGGCGGGTCTACCCCGAAGTCCCGCCCCGGGTGGAATATCACTTCACGTCCTTCGGCCGTCGGTTCGTCGATCTGGTGGACGCTGTCCGCGCCTTGCAGCGGCGGTTGGACCAGTCTCGCAGAAAGTGAACATGGAGTTGCGCAGAACGCGGATTCTGACGCCGCCTCTTCCTGGCGCGCCCATTTCCCGCCTCCGGCGCGTGCGATGATCGGTTGCATCCGCCGGCACGTCCGTGACACTGGGGACATTCTTCTGTTTCCGCCGATCCGGGTATATGATCCGGGGCTGTGTTTCTCGGCTATCTCAGTGAAGATCCGCAGTTCTACTTCGCGATCGTCATCACCGTGGTGGTGAGCATCTGCGTTCACGAGCTGGCGCACGGGATCGTGGCAATCCGGCTGGGCGATCGCACGCCTGTCGAGTCGGGACACATGACCCTCAATCCCCTGGTTCACATGGGGCCGATGGCGATCGTGTTCCTGCTGCTGGCCGGGATCTCGTGGGGATCGATGCCGATCTCGCCGGCGCGGCTGCGTGGACGCTATGCTCCGGCGCTGGTGGCGGCAGCGGGACCGGCGTCCAACGTCGCGCTGGCCGTGATGGCGCTGCTGGCCATGGGTCTGTGGGATCGTTTCGATCAGCGCGGCGTTGGGCAGATGCCCCATGCGCTGACTAACGCGCGATATCTGCTGGGCGTTTTTGCGTATGCCAACTTCGCCCTGGCGATGTTCAACCTGATCCCCGTGCCACCTCTGGACGGCTGGCGCATCCTGGCCAACCTCAGCCGCAGCTACCAGCGGATGGTGGAGTCACCGTCGGCCGGCGGGATGATGGTGGTGCTGCTGGTGGTTCTGCTGCTGGGCGCAGGCAAAGTGATTGCGCCGTTGGCGGCTGCGCTGGTCCGCCAGGGACTTTGGCTCATCCGCGGCTACTGAGCCGCAACCGCGGATCCGAGATCCGATCAGTATCCGGGACCAACAGCGCCTCCCATGCCCGGCGGCGCGCCGGGTCTGCCGCCCGGGCCGGCCGCGGTACCGCCCCCCGCCGCCGCCGCCGCAGCCTGCGCCGCAGCCGTGATCTGCTCTTTCATCTGCCGATACTTCGGATCCTGGATATCGCTGGCCGGCTCGCGGCGGTGCAGCCGGCCATTGGGATCCAGCAGCAGCACATACACGCTTCCGCTGCGCTGATCGGCGCCCACATCCACCAGCGTCCAGCCGGTTGCGAAGTCCGCCTTGGGATCCCGCCCGCCGATCTCGTCGCCCGCCTGTACCGTGAACTCCTTGTACTGATGCTCACCGTCCTGATAACTGAAAACTTCGACCCGGGCACTGGGATTGGCGGCGCTGGAGGGCATCGCGCGCGCCACCCAGAACCGCACCTTGGACGGCACATTCACCTCATCGGTCCAGGCGCTGGGTTTGGCGGTGAGCGCGAACTGCTCGGCGAACTTGGGATCCTTGGCGATGTTCACCGCGCCGAAGATGGGATTCTTGATCCGGTAGACCACGCGATAGCGATAGGTCTTGCCCGGCTCGACGGTGTCATCGTGTGCCCAGCCGACGATCGGTTTTCCCGGGTTGCTGCTGCTCCACTCACGAGGATTGAACTCGCCCGGAGGCAGCGGGTAATTCAGGGACTGGGGTTGAGGCTGCCCCTGTCCCGGGAACGGCAGCATCTCATCCTCGAAGCCGGGCATGGGAAATCCCGGTCCCGGGAAGGCGCCGGGGCCGTAGCCGCCCGGGAACGGCGGCGGCACCGCGCCCGGTCCGCCGCCACGCGGGTTGGCGGGTCTGCCGCCGTCATTGGGGCCGTAGTCCGGCACGCCACCTCCACCACCGGGGAATCCGCCGCCGGGGAATCCGCGGCGTCCGCCGCCCGGCGGTGGCGGAGCGCTGCCACGACGCTGCTGCGCCTGTTCCTTTCGACGCTGTTCTCGCAGGATCTGCACCTGCCGACGCTGTTCCAGCGTCAGCTTCATCAGTTCCGACATCGGCGCGTCGATGTACCGCTGCGGATCGAACTGCTCGGCCATGACCTGCTGCGCCTCCTCACCGGGCAGTGTCCAGGTGTCGCCTTTGACTACCTGATAAAACGGCGGCTGCATGATCGCCGGCTGATTCGCGTTGGCCCAGGTCAGGTATCCCCAAAGCACCTGCACGGGTGAGCCGTCGGCCGGGAAGGGCTGAAGCTCGACCGTAGCGGGTGGAGGCACCTGAGTGGTTGGCCCCCAGCCCTCGGCCAGCAGTTCCTGGCGTTCCAGCACGACGCGCAGAAAAGTAGTGGTAAACGCGCCATCGGGGATTTTCGCTTCCTCAAACGCCTGCACCAGCCCCGCCGGATCGATTTCATAGCGAACGGTTACCCAGCTCTTGTCGATGCCCTTGACGCCGGCGGGAACGGCCGGGGGGGGCTGGCCCGCCGTCAGCCCGCCGGGCGGAGGCTGCAGCACGTTGGAAAGCCCATTGCCGGTCTTCAGCTCGCGAGCAGGAGGAGGCTGCGGCAACTTTTCGACCTTGGCGACTTCGATCCCGCCCGGCTGGGGTGTCTGACGTTCGGGCGTGCCCGGGGTGCTGCCCGGGGGCTTGGGCAGATCAACCACGATGCCGGTCTTGGGCGGCAGGATGGCGGCGATCGTGTCCAGCTTTGGCTCGGGCGCACCCGCGTAATCCATCGCCTTGCGGAACGCCGAAACAAACTGCGGCTCGGGAATCTTCGGCACCCGCTTCTCGTCCATCTTGCGCCGCAGCTCCGCCACAACCGTCTCACTGATGTACCGGTCCACTTCGCCCGGCGAGAGCGGGCCGTCGGGCTTGATCCCCTCGACCTGCACCGGAGGCGAGATCAGGTACGCCCAGGCCATGTACAGCACGTAGATCCCGCCCAGACCGAGCACGATCCACTGCACGTTGGTTTCCAGAAAGTCCAGCAGCTTTTTCATGGTGCACCTGCTCTGCTCGTCACGTCCGTCATGGTTACATCCCGGGCTGCGCGCCGGGCTGCGGCGCCAGCCCGAGGTTGCGCTTGATCATCACCGGCATCAGCGGCTCGGTCCACTTCCGCAGCAGCAGCGCCTCGCACTGCACGTCAAGCTGCACCACCGGTTTCTCGCCATACAGATATCCCGCCAGCTCCATCACCGCCGGATCCACCGGCGAATTGTTCAGTGTCAGCGTGCTGGACAGACTGGTGCTCAGCACAGTGATGAATCTGTTTCGCGACAGCTCCTGAAGCACTAGCGGAATCCGCTCGGCATCCACGTCCATCCGCACCGTGAAATGAATCACGTCGTATACGCCATTGCTGATCCGTCCGGTCGGCGAAACGGTGAAGTTCTGGGGAATCTGCCCCGCCGGATCGGAGTTGGTCGCCACAGGCATGCCCTCCGGCGAGGCCATCTGCTGCTGGGGGAACAGCACATCCGGCAGCTCGATGCGAACCAGCCGCTTCACCACCGACTCCGTGACGTTCCTGGCGCCGCGATTGGCGGCGGCGATGGCGCGGGCCACGTCCTCGTGAATCCACAGCCCAACCTGCGCCTCGAACACCGCCGACGGATCCGGCGGCGCATTGAACTGCCCGGGGTTGACCAGCGCCGGCATCGGGTCCACCGCCGACGGAATGCCCCCCACCGCCGGATTGCTGCTGGGCTCGATGTACACCAGGCACTCCTCGGCCACCTTCTTCTGCATGTTCGAGGCGATCTTGGGCAGCGTGGCCTGAAGCTCAGCCTGAACCTGCGGCTCGTTGATCGGCTGCCCCTGGGTATTCAGAGCGCGTTTGGCCTCGATCTCCAGACGCTTTCGTTCACGCTCGGCCTGGATCTCCTGATCGGTCGGCGGAGCGCCGGCACGCATGATCTCCCACAGGAATGAGTTCTTGCGGTTCTGTGGATCGTAGAAGTTGAACTTGCGGATGTATTTGTCGCGGAACTGGATCAGGCTGTAGGGAGTGCCCTGCGGCAAAGCGCCAGGCTCCAGAAGCTGATGCTGATTCAGCTCCAGAGCCAGCTTGAGCATTTCGATGGCCTCGGCCTTGACCTTGTCCACCGCCTCGCGTCCCACTTTGGCCACCGCCTCGGTGGGAAACATCGGCAACGGCTCGGCCTGCTGGGTCTCGAGGCTGATGATCGGCAGGCTCCGCTGCTTCTGAGCCAGATTCTTCAGCGTCTGATACACCTGCTTGCGAGAGTCGGCCTTAGCCTGAAGCTCCGCATAGTACCCGTTGATCGGATAGAAGACTGCGGCGATGGCAATCAGGATCACCACGCCACAGATGATGCTGACCAGGTTCTTCTTTACCAGTTCCATGGGGCTGATCTCGGCTGAGCTGGACGTCGGTCTGTCCTGGTTTTCGGTTCTTCCAAGCGTACTGCTGCGCGGTACTGAGCTGCGCAGCTACATTCCTGGTGCCGGCGTGTCCGCCGACGCCGCTGGCTGTTCGCCCGCCTGCGCCGGCGCGGCGGCGGGCGGAGTGTAAGGCGGCGGATCCAGCACGACCACCGCCACGACGGTGAATTCCGTGTCGTTCAGGACATCCTCATCGTTGACCAGACGATCCTTGAACGCCGCGGCCTCGGCCTCCGCCTGCGTCAGTCCTGGTCCGGAGGGGGGCATTGCGCCGCCTGCGCCGGGGAACGGTGGCGGCATGAACCCCGGTACGCCAGGAGCAAATCCTGGTCCGAAGCCGCCGGGCGGAGCGAATTCGTTTTCGGCGCCGAAGCCGCCGGGGAAGCCGGGGACAAATCCGCCGCCACCACCGCCACCGACCAATCCGGCCCCCAGGCCCTGCTCGGCCTGCTGCTTGGCGCGGACCGCAGCCTCATACGCGGCACGCAGTTGGTTCTTGCGCGTCTCAAGGTTGCGGATCTGGTTGGCCTCGGCAATGAAGGCGCGGACGATGGCATAATCCATCCTGGGCCGCAATTGAGTAGGCTTGATGCTCTTCAGCGCCGAGCAGAGCTTGCCTTCGATCAGGGCTTGCGGATTGGTGTTGGGGGTGGTGCCACGGATGATGAGGATGAATCCACGTGGACCGGCCGGGGCACCGGCATCTGCCGGCGGCGCGGCGCCCATCGGCATCTCGCCACCGAAGCCCGGCCCCATCATGCCCGGCGCGCCGGGGAAGCCCGGCCCGCCGGGGAACGCCGGCGGCACAGCAAAACCACCCGGGGCCGGCATGCTCATCTCGGTGCCCAGGGACCGACCTTCAAGCGCGGCCTGCCGAAGCTCCAGATCGGTCGCGGAAATCAGCGGGCCCAGGTTCGGAACGTACTTGGACGTGAGGCTGTCGATCGTCACCAGCTCACGCTGCGCCCGCGGGATCTGCTTGATCAATTGCGGGTCTTTCTTCAACAGCCCTTCCAGCACCGGCGGCTGCGGCGTGGGAATCGCTCTGGTCAGCTCATCCAGCAGATTCCGCCACAGATCACGCCCCTTCTGCAAATCGAGGATGTTGCGGATCAACGCCCGATCGGTGGCACCGGCGGATTCGATCTCGCTCCACTGGGAATCGAGCTGCTGCGCCTGATGCATGACCTGGTCGATGGCCGCCCGCTCCTGTTGTGCGGCCTCGAAGCGCAGGTTCTGGAGAAAATACCCACTGAGCGCGATGCCCGTGCCCACACAGAACAGTGCCGCGGCCGACGCGAAGATCGGAACCTTCTCCTTCCACATCTTCTCGCGGCGGATCGACTGGGGCAGCAGCGAGCTGGTGATCTTGCCCTCTCCCATCGCCTGAAGCGCCAGCCCATACGCACTGACCACCGAAAGGATGTTATCGTTGAAGGTGGCGGCCAGCTTCGGGTCCGAAGGCACTCCGGCGCCCAGGTTGTCCAGCCGCTCGATATCCAGCGAAAGGTTCTGCTGAAGATATTTCTGAAGCCCCGGCAGCTTGAACGTCCCGCCAAGCGCCAGCACCCGCTTGATCCGCGAGTCGCGGTGAACCGAAGCGTAGAAGCCGATGGATCGCTGGATTTCGGCCACCAGGTCGGCGAACACCGGTCGCATCGCCTGGAAGATCTGCCGGGCGTACTTGCTGGTGGCAGCGTTGCGTTTCAGATCCTCGGCCTTGGCGAACGGCAGCTTGAACGCCTTGACCAGGGTCTCGGTGAAGCTGTTTCCACCAATCGGGATCGAGCGCATCCACACCGAGTCGTTGTCGCAAATAATCAGGTCGGTGTTTTCGGCGCCCAGGTCGATGATCATGGTCGTGCCCTTCAGCCGCTGGTCGTAGTACATGGCGTTGTAGACGGCCAGCGGATTGATCTGCACGACCTGCACGTTCATGTCGAAGTCGGTGAAATAGCGGATGTGGCGGGCGATCAGCTCCTTTCGCATGGCGAAGATGCCGACCTCGACATCGGGCGAGTCGGGGCTGCGGAAGAGCTGGTAGCTCCATTCCACGTCGTCCAGCGGGAAGGGGATCTGCTGGATCGCCTCGAAGCGGACGATCTCGGGGATCTTCTTTTCCTCGACGGGCGGGAGCTTGATGAACCTGGCGAAGCTGGACTGCCCGGCCACCCCCACCGCCACCACACCCCCCTTCATCGGGTGCCGCTGCACGAAATTGGCCAGCGCCGTCTGAATCAGCGATTCCTTGTTATCGCCGGCGTTGGACAGCACGTGCTCGTGCTCGATCAGCTCGAAGTCGTCGATCTTCAACTGCTCGCCGTCACGAATGAGCTTGACGGCCTTGAGGGCACGATTGCCCACATCAATACCCCAGGCAAAGCGGGCAGAAGCCATTGGGTGTCTCCTCAATTCGGGGCCAGGTCCGTCGGGGTCCGTCGCGCGGGGCCTACAAGAGACGAAAACGCGGGGAAGATGGACCGAATCCCGGGGATGCTTTGTTCCAGCCTAATGGTGTAACCTCAATTGCGATCCAGTTCAACAAACCACGGTCGGCGACGACACTCCGCAGCGGTCATCGTGCCTTGCAGGGAGTATCCACGCCACCAATACGTTAGTACGCTATCATCCGGCGTGCAGTTTTATTGCTGTGTGCGGTTCATCAAGGCTGATGCGGACATTCTTCATCCAAACCCTGGGCTGCAAGGTCAACCAGTACGAAAGCGAGCAGATCGCGACACTGCTTCGCCAACGGGGGCTGGTGCAGGCGGATTCAGCTTCGTCGGCGGACCTGCACGTGATCAACACGTGCAGCGTGACGGTGCAGGCCGCCAGCAAGAGCCGACAGTCGGTTCGACGCTCGCTGCGGCTGCCGGTTCTGGGACCGGCCGGCGCAGCTTGCCCGCCCCACGGCGACACCGGCCAGCCACCCCAGCCAGGCCAGCCCCGGCCGCGCGTCATCGTCACCGGCTGCTGGGCCACCAGCGATCCGGAGCAGGCTGCCGGGCTGCTGGCCGAGCACGGTTGCCATGACGGGGCGGTGATCGGGCACCACGACGATGTCGCCGCAGTGCTGCAACGTCTGCTGGATCGCTGGAATCAGGATTCATCATCTCGTCCGCCGGACGAGTCTCCCGCTGTCGCTACGCCTTTCACCGCGGCGCATACGCATGTTGCTGTCGATGCCGTAGCCGAGCCTTCGCCGCCGATTCTGGTGGGGGATGATGTATCGATGAACGAGGCTGGAGAACCAGCGGCCAAACGCTCCATCGACAGTAAGCCACAGCCACGGGAGTCTGTCAAGCAAAATCCCGACTCCGGGACGCGCCGGCTGCCCCTGCTTAGCCAGCAGCGGGCCAGCCATCAGCGGGCGCTGCTGAAGGTGCAGGATGGCTGCGACGCCCATTGCACCTACTGCATCATCCCACGCCTGCGCCCTGCGCTGTGGAGCAAGCCGATTGACCAGGCAGTACAGGAAGCCCAATGTCTGGTTGACGCCGGGCACCGGGAGATCGTGCTGACCGGGATTTTCCTGGGAGCATACGGACAACCCACCGCGATCCGACGGCGGCAATCCAACCCCGAGCACAAACCCCTGATCGATCTGGTCGAGGCACTGTGCACGCGAGTGCGTGGACTGCGCCGCCTGCGGTTCAGCAGCCTCGAGCCGGGCGACCTTACCGCCGAGCTGATTCGGCACCTCAAGGCACATCCCCAGGTGGTGCCGCACTTTCACCTGCCGCTTCAAAGCGGCTCGGATCAGTTGCTGCGGCGGATGAACCGCCAGTACACACGCGACGACTACCTGCGGATGATCGACCGGGTGCAGGCGGCGTTCGATCGGCCGGCGATTACGAGCGACATCATCGTCGGCTTCCCCGGAGAAACTGACGAGCAGTTCCAGCACACGCTGCAAGTCGTCGAGCGGGTGAAGTTCATCCACATCCACGCGTTCAGCTTCTCGCCGCGTCCGGGCACGGCAGCGGCACGGTGGACCGGCGAGTTTGTTCGCGGTCCGGTGGTCAACCAGCGGATCGAGCTGCTCAACCAGCTTGCCGCCGAATACAGCTACCACTTCCGCCGCCAGTTCATCGGCCAGACGGTCGAAGTCCTGGTCGAACCGCAGGATCCATGCATCCATCCGCTGCGTCACGGACGCTGCGAGCGGTATTTCGAGCTTTGGTTCCGCGACGAGTACTGCAACGCGGGTGATGCCGTAACGCTCGTGATCGATGGCGTGACACTCACGCACACGTTTGGTCGGCGGCCTGGCGCGGATCAGGCGGGCGATTCAGCAAGTCCGGCCCCGGCGATTAAGCTTACCGGATCATGATCTGTATCGTCCAGCGCGTCACTGAAGCCAAGGTTACCGTCGATCACGAGATCGTCGGGCAGATCGGTCCGGGCCTGCTGGTCCTGGCCGCCGTCGAGCGGGATGACACCCTGGCCGACGCACAGTGGACGGCCGACAAGCTCGTCTGCCTGCGCATCTTCCGCTGCTGCGAAAAGCACTTCGATGTGGACGTGAAGCAGATCGGCGGATCAGTCCTGCTGGTCAGCAATTTCACCGTCGCCGCCGACACCCGCAGGGGGCGAAGACCTTCCTTCGACGGGGCGATGGATCCGAAGCTGGCCGAGCCGATTTTCGAAAAGCTCGTCGAAGCCGTCCGCCAGCACGGCATTCCAGTGCAGACCGGCCGCTTCGGCGCTTCGATGCTGGTTTCCTGCACCAATGACGGCCCGGCGACGTTCATCGTCCGAACCGACCGCCCGCCCCAGAAGATGAATGTGTAACAAGGCGCCTCGCGGCATCTGTTCTGTTCGCCTTGTCACCCCATCAGCTTGTCACCTGCGCATGGCTGCCAATCGACCTCATGTACCGGGCGAACTGCGGCACGCTCTGCTCCGGCTCGGGCGCCTCGGCGTGCCAGCGCTTCTCGGTCTCAAGGCAATACCAGCCGTCGTATCCCCCGGCGATCAGCTCGGACACGCATTGTCTGACGGGCAGATCCCCTTCCCCCAGCAGCCTGGGACTGTTCTTGTTGTTCACGCGCACCGAATCCTTCACGTGAACATGCCGCAGGAAGCGCTTCAGCGCCTGGAAGGTGTCGCAGGGCCTCTCTCCGCGGCGGAACGGATGTTCGATGTCCCACAGCACCCCCACTTCGGCCGGGTCGAATTCGTGCAGCAGTTCGAGCATTTCCGCCGAGCCGGACCAGTCGTCGTGCGTCTCGATGATGGGCATGCAGCCGAAGGTGGCGGCGATCTTGATGAGCTGCCGCAGGTGTCGTCGGGCCAGCATCAGCGCCTGCTGCCGCGACATGTCCTTGGGCACGCCGCCGCCGAACACACGCATGAAGCGCGTGCGGGTTTTCTCCGCCAGACGCGCGGTGCGCTGCGCTTCCTCGAGCATCATCTGCCATCGCTCGGTCGCCGGCGTCAGAAGCGTGATCGACGTGTTCAGGCACGGCATCTGGATGCCGTGGCGGGCCAGCAGCTCCAGCGTGGCCGGCAGGCGCTGGTTGAACTCGGGCAGTTTGGTGATGTCGATCTCCGCTCCCAGCCCGCGGAAATCGATCCCGCCGATCTTCGCTTCCGATACCGCAGCGACGATTTGCTCCAGCGTCCAGTTCGGGCAGGCCAGCGTCGAAAGGGTCAGTTTCATGCCGGTAACGCTACACATCTGCCAGACGGACGCAACCGTCCGGATGGTCTATAATGGCCTCGGGATGGACCTGCCGATTCTCAAAGCCACCTCGTCGCCGACGACGCAGACGCTGGTCCGCTATTTCCACCAGGCCGAGTCGCAGTGGACCGCGCATCTGGCCGAGCCGACACCCGCCGAGTTTGGCACGATGTGGATCAACCCCCAGCTTGCGCGAGTCCGCACCGCCAACCGGATGCTGGATGTAGCGCTGCCGCCGGGCATGTCGCCCCGTCAGGCCTTCGAGGCCGCCACTGCCGAGTTCGCGTCACAGCGCAGCACCTGCTGGCAGTGGGTACTGAATCCGTCGGCGACGGAGGCGCAGACCCGACCCATGATTGAGTTTTTGCTCTCGGTGGGGTATGCGCCGCGCGTGACAGACATTCTGCATCTGGACCGGATACCGCCCTGGCCGGAGGCGCGCGCCGCCGAGCAACTGACGATCATTCCCGCCCGCGCCAGCTTTCGGCACGCCAGAGCGCTGCACGAGCAGTGGGCAGCGGCGGTGGGCAACGAGCCGCAACTGGCCGACGCCGCCATGCTCCACCTGGATGACCCCCACTACGACGCGCTGCTGGCGCTGAAGCAGGGCACGGCGGTGGCGCACGTCGGCGTGCTGGCGATGGGCGAGATTGGCGTGATCCAGGAGCTGTACGTTGCTGCGGCGTTTCGCGGGCGGCACATCGGCACGGCCATGATGTGGCGCGCCCTGGAGATCTGCGCCCGATCTCTGTTCAAACACGTCTTTGCCGGCGTGGCTCCAGACGACGCCATCGCCCAGCACCTGTTCGCCAGCCTGGGGTTCCGCCGGATTGGTCAGTTCGTGACCTATGACAAGCCGGACTGATCCGCCCCTGCACAGCACCTGGGGCACGGAGCCTTGCGCGAATGGCAACCGCGGGAGAAGCCGGCCGTTGCCTGGGCCGTTGATTGCTGTGCCGCGGCTTTGCATCGGATGATTCGCCGTGGTAAGTAACCCCCGCCCGCTCAACGGAAGGATCGTCCGCTCATGACTGGCCTGACATTTCCCGCAGTCGCGATGGCCGCGCTTTCCGTCGCCACCACCGCTCCGCACGCCGACGCTGGCCAGGCCGTCACTTCGCTGCTGAGCTTCCAGGCGCTGATTGCCCTGGTCACGCTGACCATCCTCGAGATCGTCCTGGGCATCGACAATATCGTGTTCATCTCGGTGCTGGCGGATAAGTTGCCGCCCGAGCGGCAGAACAAGGCCAGGCTCACCGGGCTGTCGCTGGCGATGATCCTGCGCATCGTTTTGCTGCTGAGCATCAGTTGGATCATGGGGCTGACCAGCCCGATCCCGCTGATCGGCGGGTGGTTCGGTCCGGTGCTGGGAGACAAAACCCACCTGAACTGGCGGGATGCAATCCTGCTGCTCGGGGGCGTGTTCCTGATCTACAAGGCCACCACCGAAATCCACGACAAGCTGGAGGGCGCCGAACACGGCACTGTGCAGCGCGGCCAGCGGATCTCCTTCGCCAGCGTGATCACGCAGATCCTGCTGCTGGATATCGTCTTCAGTCTCGACAGCGTCATCACCGCCGTCGGAATGGTCCAGACCACACCGGAGCATCGCTGGGCCGGGCTGACGATCATGATCACGGCGGTGGTGATCGCGGTGGGCGTGATGCTCTTCGCCGCCAAACCCATCAGCGATTTCGTCAATCGCCATCCGACCGTCAAGATGCTGGCCTTTGCGTTCCTGATCCTGGTGGGTGTGGTGCTGGTGGTCGATGCCTCGCATCGGCACATTCCCAAGGGATACATCTATTTCGCGATGGCCTTTTCCATTGGGGTGGAGATGCTGAACCTTCGGTTGCGGAAGGTCTCACAGCCCGTGCGGCTGCATCAGCCATATGCTGAGCCTTCCGAGCGGGCGGGCACGCAGCCGTAGCGTCCGCACCCGTAGTCTGGTTGCCTGAGATGTGGATGACAGATATAGTTATTGATTCGCGACTGATCGGGCGGTCCGATCAGGCGAAGCATGGGACAAGGCGGTGGCCGGCGCGGCGTGGAGTCGGCAACCACAAAGCAACAACGGGCCACGCAGAACAAGGAACAGGCCGGACGTACCGGTGCATCGGCGACAACCCGCCGCGGCGCCAGCGTCGGGCCGCTATTTTCGTATGGTCGATTTCAATCTTATTAGTCAGTTAGGCAATCACATTGATCAGGAAGCCGATGCCGCCGTCGCCACGGCACTGGGCGAGGCTGCAACGGACCTGGACAAGCTCGTCCGCGGCGATGAAGTCCAGGACTTCACCCCCGGGGCGATTCTCAAGGGACGCATCAGCGGCATGGCCGGCGAGGACTTTATCGTCGAGCTGGGGCTGAAGTCCGAGGGGATTCTGGAGCGCAGCGAGTTCGACGAGCCGGAAAACGTCAAAATCGGGGATGAGGTTTCGGTTCTTCTGGAGGAGGTCGAGGGCGACACCGGTCTGGTGAAGATCAGCAAGCGCAAGGCTGATCGGATCATCAACTGGGAAGCCATCATGAAGAGCAAGAAGGAGGGGGACACGGTCAGCGGCAAGGTCACCAAGAAGATCAAGGGCGGGCTGCTGGTGGACATCGGCGTGCCGGTGTTCCTGCCCGCCTCTCAGGTGGATATCCGCCGACCCGGGGAGATCAGCGACTGGATCGGACGGCAGATCGAGGCGGTGATCCTCAAGATCGACGAGGAGCGCCGCAACATCGTGATCTCCAGGCGCAAGCTCATCGAACAGCAGCGCGAGGAGCTGAAGAAAAAGACCCTGGAGAGTCTTCAGGTCGGTCAGATCGTCAAGGGAACGGTCAAGAACATCGCGGACTTCGGCGCGTTCATCGACCTGGGCGGGATCGACGGGCTGCTGCATATCACCGACATGTCCTGGGGTCGTATCAACCACCCCAGCGAAATCCTCAAGATCGATCAGGAGATCGAGGTCAAGGTCCTGTCGATCGACAAGGAAAAGGAAAAGATCGCGCTGGGACTCAAGCAGAAGGACGCCAGCCCCTGGGAGAACATCGAGACCAAGTACCCTGTCGGCTCGATCCACGAGGCCGAGGTGGTCAACATCATGTCCTACGGCGCGTTCTGCAAGCTGGAGCCGGGCGTCGAGGGACTGGTGCACATCTCGGAGATGAGCTGGACCAAGCGGATCAACCACCCCAGCGAGGTCGTGGCCGTCGGGCAGAAGGTGCGGGTCAAGGTCCTGGATATCAACAAGGAGAAGCAGGAGATCTCTCTGGGGATGAAGCAGGTGGAGGAGAACCCCTGGGAGCGAGTGGCCGAGAAGTACCCGCCCGGCTCGGTGGTCAAGGGCAAGGTACGCAACATCGCCAACTACGGCGCGTTCGTCGAGATCGAGGAAGGCATCGACGGGCTGTTGCACGTCTCGGATCTGTCCTGGACCAAGAAGATCGGGCATCCCAGCGAGGTGCTCAAGAAGGGCGAGGAGATCCAGGCCGTCGTGCTGTCGGTCGATCAGGAGAAGCAGCGTATCGCGCTTGGCCTGAAGCAGATGACCGAGGACCCGTGGATCACGGTGATCCCGGAGCAGTACCGGCCGGGCATGGTCGTCAAGGGCCATGTCACGAAGATCGCGAACTTCGGGGTGTTCGTGGAGCTGGCGCCGCAGCTTGAAGGGCTGCTGCACATTTCGGAGATCTCGGATCAGAAGATCGAGAAGCCTGAGGATGTGCTGAAGGTGGGACAGGAAGTGGAAGTCAAGATCCTGCGTGTGGACAGCGACGAGCGGAAGATCGGGCTGTCGCTGAAGCGAGCGCAATGGGCCGCCGAGGAAGAGCGTCGCGAGCAGGCCCGCGCGGAGCGCGCCGAACGGCGCGGGCTGCGTGGCGGCCTGGAAGGCGGCGAGCAATCCACCGGCCTGGGCGACCTGCGACTGGGTCGGTAAAGCCCGCTTCGCCACACAGCGCAACGTTTTCGGACCTTAACCAAAGGACCGCGATCCGAAAGATCGCGGTCCTTTGTTATGCGCCGCAAAGCCTCACAGTGTCTGAAAGTCACCCGCGCCAGTCGCCGATAAGTGTTGAGGAGAAATGCATGGCGGGGAAGCTGCGCGGCCGGCAAATCCGGCACGCGCGGCATCCTCGGCCAACTGCGTACGGGTCAGGGAGTAATTTGCCCCAAGCGAAGGGTGACGCGAAACATGGCTTCCACCGCCGTCCAATCGGGTTTGCAGTTGTACCTCCGGCAGATCAACGAATCGCCGCTGCTGACGGCGGAAGAAGAGAAGGAATTGGCCCGGCGGATCATCCGCGACAACGACCCCGCAGCCCGCGAACGCATGGTTCGCTCCAACCTGCGGCTGGTGGTTAACATTGCCAAGCATTATGTCGGGCGAGGACTCTCACTGCCGGACCTCATCGAGGAGGGCAACATCGGACTGCTCAAGGCGGTCGAAGGCTTCGACCCGGAAAACGGCTCGCGATTCAGCACCTACGCGAGCTGGTGGATCAAACAGGCCATCAAGCGGGCGCTGATCAACAGCGTCCAGCCGATCCACATCCCCGCCTACATGGTGGAGATGATGAGCAAGTTCAAACAGGCGATGCGCGAGCTGGAGGATCAGCTCGGGCGACTGCCCAACACCGAAGAACTCTCGGCCCACCTGAAGATGTCGGTCAAGAAGCTGAAGATCATCAAAAAGGCGGTCAAGGCCTATCACTCCCCGACGCAGTTCACCGGTGGCGGCAACGGCGAGGGAGAGGAGGAGATGTCGATCAGCGACGTCGTGCCCGACACCAACACCCCCACCCCCGATCAGAGCGTGTGCAGCGCCGACGAGCTGCGGCAGCTTTCGGAGCTGTTGAATCAGATCGATGAGCGGGCGGCGAAGATCCTGAAGATGCGATACGGCCTGGACGGACAGGAACCGATGACGCTCAAGCAGATCGGCCAGCAAATCGGGCTGACGCGCGAGCGTGTCCGCCAGATCGAACACGAGGCGCTGCGCAAGCTGCGCGATGCGATGCTGGTGGCCTAGCAATGGCTGAAGGCACAGGACGGCAAGTCAAACCGAACAGAACCTGCATCTGCCAGTGACGAACCGGTCATTGGGATGGCGGCGGAGGCGCCTCCAGGACACTCTTCACGATCACGATGCCCATTTTCCCGTCAGGACCGGCCGGCAACCCGCGCTCGGCGCGGCGACGGGCGATGGCGGCGGCAAACTCGGCCGCTTTGGCTCGCAGCTCCGGCGGAAGCTCGCTGCCGTCGCCGCCCTTGCGGATCGTCACGCGCTTGGCCTGGCCGGCGCCGTTCGGCAACGGCGACGTCTGCACTTTCACGTTCACGCCCGGTGAATCCTTCAGGTCAATCGTCCCAGACCCCTGATTCATCTGAAGGTGCTGAAGCTTCTGGCGGGCCTGCTCCTGCTCATCGATCAGCTTGTCGAGATAGTCCTGCCTGGGCTTGCCGGCCGGCAGCGCGAAGTACGCCTCCAGCCTTTCGCTCAGTTGCGAGTGCACTGCACGCGAAATGGCGGCGTCGCGGTCGGCCTGGCTGATCTTGCCCTGCTCGGCCGCATGAATGATCTTGATCGGGTCGTTTCCCGCATCGGCCAGGGCGCGGTTCCGAGCGCGTTGTCTGGCCCAGAGCACACCCGCGATCGCGACTGAGGCGATCACCGCAACGCCCGTAATGACGGCCCGAACCCTGCCGCCCCCGGCCGATCTGATCAGCGACATGTGCCAACTCCTTCCTTGTCAGCGTGGGTCAATCTCGCGAATCCCCCGCGTGAAAATCCGCAAACAGGCAGTTCATCGCCCCCGGGTGTCCGGGCCGGCCATGAAACGGCTCGAAGTCCTTGAAAAGAACCAGACGTTCGGGCGGGCGTCCCTGGCGCTTCGCATCGGCCAATGCATCAGTCCAGACCTTGTTGACGCCGCTGAGCGGATCGAACGCGAAGGCGTTGAAGAACGCGTTGTACTCGTAGCTGCCGCCCTCGCGCTCAAAGTACGTCTGATATCCATCGGGACGAAGATCCTGCATGATCCGGTCGGCCGGACATCGCCACACCCCGCGGGAGCCTTTGGTATAGCGATCGAGCACTTCGAAGATGGAGGGCGCATCGACCAGTGGCGGACGCAGCGAGGGCATCGGATTCACGCGCGGCACACGTTGCCTGTTGTCGTTGAGATACATTTGAAACAGGCTGCCGATGTCGCGAAGCTGCGCCCGGCAGGCGGTGCGCCGGCTGGCCTGCCGCGCCTTGCTCATCACCGGCAACAGCAGCCCCATCAGCACCGCGATGATGCCGATGACCACCAGCAGCTCGATCAGGCTGAATCCATGGCGTCGCGTAACCACGATTCGATCATCTCCGGCTGCGCACAGGACGTGACGAGATCGGGAAATCTAACGGCCCTGGGCGTCGGCGGGCGTTTCCGGCAGCGGCGGCAGGCCACGCAAGAGGCGGCGTTTCATGACGGCGGCGGCCATCTCGGCCAGTTGGGCCCGCCGCTGCGGGGGAACCTGCTCCATCATCGCCTGCATCCGCCGGGCCCGGTCAGGACCGGCACGCTGTTCCAGTTGCCGCACCGTCTGCGCGATCGCCGGCCGGGTCGCAGCGCGTGTCTGCACCTCCCGGCGTCGGGATTGCATCTCCTCGATCAACCGATCCAGGTATTGCTCTCGCGGCGCGCCGGGCGGAAGCGCGAAGTACTCATCCAGCCGCCGATAGATCCGATTCCGCAACGCCTGCATCATCGCCTCATAGCCCTCTTCGCTGCTGAGCCGTCCCTGACTGGCGGCCTCCAGGACTTTCAGTGGATCGTCCTGAATGGAGGCGAGCAACTGTTGGCGGGATCGGGCGCGGTAGGCAAAGACCGCCGTCACCACGATGATCGCCGACATGGCCACGGCAATCGTGACGATTCGGACACGACTTGAGAGTCTGGCTGCGGCGATCATGGCTACACCTCGCCGACACCGATTGTATACGATTTTTCGCCCGCCATGCGCCTGCTGAACGCACGCCAGTTGTGAAAGGCCGACCCCTCGTCGCTACAATGCCGGCCATGACCGAACCCGTCTTGCAGCTTAAGAAGCTGATACGCGACGTGCCGGACTTTCCGAGAAAGGGCGTGCTGTTCCGCGACATCACGCCTCTGCTGGCCGACCCGTCGGGGTTGGCGCTATCGATTGAGCTGATGGCCAATCCGTTTCGCGGCAGGAACATCGACCTGGTCGTGGGGGCTGAGAGCCGCGGGTTCATCTTCGGAACGGCGGTGGCGTGCTGCCTGTCGGCGGGTTTCGCGCTGGTTCGCAAGCCTGGCAAGCTGCCGCACAGGAAAGTCTCGATGAGTTACGAACTGGAATACGGCACCGACACGCTGGAAATGCACGCGGATTCCATCGTCGCCGGGCAACGTGTGCTGGTCTGCGATGACGTGCTGGCCACCGGCGGCACGATGAAAGCCTGCTGCGATCTGGTCAAACATCTGGGCGGCGAGCTGGTCGGCGTGGCGGTGCTGATCGAGCTGGAGGCACTGAAAGGCCGGGACAAGCTCGACGGCGTGCCGGTGCACTCGGTGCTTCGGTATTGACCGATGCTGATCACGTGTTCGTGTCCAGGTCCTTGAACCTGCGGCCGGGCTGGAGCGTGCAGGTGGGCAAGTAATCGCTGGCCAGATTGTGCAGGTGGACGTGCTGGCCGATGGCAATGTCCGCTGTGGCCGTGCCGATCGGGCAGCCGCATTTGATGACCTTCTGGCCGGCACGGATTGCGCTGATGGCGATTTTGTGTCCCAAGGCTACGGACTGGCGCGCGGTGATGGTTTGACCGTCGCCGATATCGAGCAAGTCCCCCGCCGCTATCGCCGTGATCGCGACGGCGACATTGTCGTCTGGCGCCAGGCGAATCGCCCGTTTGGTGCTGGCGCGGGCGTAGGTTCCGTCCGTCAGCGAATCACCGCTCATGAATCCCGCCGTGATTTTTCTTTTGACACGAACATTCGAATCTTTGTACCCTCGGTCGCCAATCCTATGAATTGTCCAGCGCAGACTGTAATTGTCGCGATTCTTGCGGTGTTGGCCACCATGCACAACCTCCCCGCCGCCCAGCGCCAGCCCATCGTGATCAACCCCGGCGAGCCTCAGTTGTTTGTGGATGACCTGCTGATCGAATCGTCCAGCGGGCTTCAGCGCACCCTCCGGCAGCCCAAAAAGGACAACGACGGCAATGTGCCGGTCATCGCGATCACCAATGAATTTGGCGATTTGCCGGCGACCCACCAGGCCAATGGCACCATCGTCTTCGACCCGAAGCTGCGTAAGTGGGTGATGATTGCCATCGGCGCCGCCCTTCAGCTCCAGGGTGCTGAGCGCGTACGTCTTTACCGCTACACCTCCGACGACGCGATGAACTGGATCCGGGGCGACGACGGCACGCCCCAGCACATCAAATTTGACCTGTACGATCCGGTCAGTCGCACCAGCGCCAGCAACACCGACCTGTTCTCGTTCTGCTACGATCACAATGATCCGCAGTACCCCTACAAGGGATGGCTGTGGTTCGCGAACTGGGGCGACGGTCGCGAGGGCGTCTACTACGTCTATTCGCGCGACGGCCGACAATGGCAGCGCGGGCGGCAGATCATGAGCTACAACAGCCGCACCATTCAGCAGGACGGCTGGACGCTGCGCGGGCCAAGTGATGTCACCACCTTCTATGCCGATCCCATCAGCGGCAGGTATCTGGCCCTGATCAAGTTCACGAACGTCGAGCCTGTGGGTGACGGCAACCGCCAGCGATCGCGCGCCTATGCATTTGTGAACCGATTGGATGAACCGCTGGATATGAACCGGATCCAGCGCGTGGCGCTGGTTCCACAGGCAGCCGAGAAGAACGGCGACTTGCCCCACGACGAGTACTACGCCTCCACAGCCTGGCGATACGGCTCCTTGTGGCTGGGCGGGCTGAAGGTCTGGCACGGCAAGGGCGACTACCCCTATTCGGCGGCGGGCAGTGCGTTCCTCAAGCTCGTCGTCAGCCGCGATGGCGTGAGCTGGAGCAAGGTGCAGTTCAAGAATGACGACGGCGTGCCCGAAGTCTGGATCCCCAACGGTCCGGAAGGTGGTAACGGCGGCAAAAACGACGGCGGGTACATCACTGAGTTCAGCCAGGGACCTCTTCGCATCGGCGATGAGTTGATCTACTACTACGGCGCCTCCTCATGGGGCAAGAATCACGCTCCGGGCAAGCGCGTGACCGGAGGCGGAATCTTCCGCGCGCGGCTGCGGCCGGATGGGTTCGTGTCGGTCGATGCCGGCACGCTGACAACCACACCGCTCGTGTGCGATGGATCGGATCTGAGTGTCAACGCGATCGGCCCGGTGCACGTCGAGCTGCTGAACGCCAACGCCCAGCCCGTGGGCAAGACGAGCTTGAGCGGCGATTCGCTGGCGCATACGGTGCGCTTCGACGGCAAGCGATTGCGCGATCTGACGGGCAATGGTCAGTTCCAGTTGCGCTTTGCCGTCGGCCCCGGCGGCAGGCTGTACTCTTTCACGATCCATTGAGCCTGAGAGGAGCGGCGATCACCGCACGCTGCGTGAAATCTGATGATGCCGGGCGAATTTTCTTGACTGAAAAGATTCGAATGTTTAAATGGCGGTCTCGTCCGTCTCGCCGAGCGTCAATCGTTTCAAGGAGCAGCCGATGCCCCAGCAAGCTGCGGGAAACAAAGCCAGGAAAACCAGCCGCCGACGGCTCGCCCGCCACGAAATCCGTCTCATCCTCCGCGATCGCATCTTCAACGGCGAGTGCCGCGCTGGCACGAAACTGATCCAGGGCAAGCTGGCCAAGGACTTCGGCGTTTCCGTCGGCGTGGTGCGGGAGGCCCTTCTGGAGTTGCAGGCCTGGGGATTGGTTGAGACTCAGGATAATCGCGGCGTTACGGTCAGCCGCTGGAGCGTGGATCGGCTGATCGAATCCTATGAAATCCGCGAAGTGCTGGAGGGCCTGGCCGCCCGACGCTGCTGCGGGCGGATGGACGACGGGTCGTACTCCCGCCTGCGCGACTTGGCGCAGCAGATCCACGACGCCAGCATCGGTGATGACTGGGACACCAGTTGCCGCCTGGATCGAGAGTTTCATCACTGCCTGATCCAGCTCTGTGGCAACCGCACGCTTCTTCGACTCAGCGACAGCTATCGCTTCCTGGGCAAAATGATGTGGTGGAGCCGGCCGTATCCCGACTCGGCCATCACCTTGCAGAAGCATCTTGAGATTCTGGATGAGATTCACCAGAACCACCCCGACGCGGCGGAGCGGGCGGCGCGCGAGCATGTTGCGGTGGCGAGGCGGAAGATCCAGGAGCTGGCCGCTCAGGGCAAGTTCGAGCCGCACTGGCTCACATCGTGATGCGATGAGCATTCGAGAAGCGATCAATCGCAACCCCAAACGTGTTGCCACCGTTGTGGCCGTGGCGATCGTCGCGTGCATCGGCGTGATGCTTGTGCAGTTGATGGCGAGCGACCGGCGGCGAGGCAACGAACAGAGCCTGTCACCCAAAGCCTGGTACACGGTGGATGATGGGCGCACCTGGTTCGCGGGACCCGGCAACAAGGTCGTACCATTTGAGCATGAGGGCAAACAGGCCTATCGCTGTTACGTCTGGACGTTCGACGGAGGCAAAACCAAGTTCGTGTCTCACTTGGAACGACTCAAGGCTGCGGTGCGTGTGCATTATGGACCGCAGGCTGAGGTCGAACCATGGAACCTTCCGCCGGGCGCCGAGGAAATCAAGCCGCCATTGTCTGGAGATACCGGCTGGATTCCCGAGGATTCGCCGCAGGCGGCACAGATCATGATCCCCCGCAGCCCGGATGGCAAGGGGCATCTGGAGGCGGTGGTACCGCGCTGAAACGCGGCCTTGGGCAATTCGGTTGGGCCGGCGTGGGCATGCGGTTCCGGCCCGCCCTTGAAATCTTGGTGCACGAGAGCATCGGCTCCGGGAGGCGTCCTATGTGTTGTGGTCGTCGCCGTCATGTTGTGTACCGCCACAGTGATCCGGCGTTCACGCTGGTGGAATTGCTGGTAGTCATTGGAATCATCGCGGTCCTGATCTCGGTCCTGTTGCCAACACTGAACAAGGCCAGAGCGCAGGCCACGCGCGCACAGTGTCTCAGCAATCAGCGGCAGTTGGCCACGGTGCTGCACATGTATGCCGGCGATAACAAGGGCGCGCTGCCTCCGCAACTGCTTGGAGTGGACAGCTATCAGACGACTTGGGCGTTTTACGCGGGATGGGACGACTATCCTGGCGAGTACACCACTCGCCGCAATTCCGCCGACGGGTTCGTGGGTCTGGGCTATCTCGTCCGCGCCGGCAAGTACATCAAGGACGGAAAAGCCTTTTACTGTCCGGACATGTATTTCGGCCCATTTATGTACGACACGTACCGCAATATGTGGGAGCGTATCCGTCGCGGCGAAAAACTGACCCAGGACAGCGATCGGCTTCAGTTCGGATATCAGTACAGAGTCGGCGGGCAGGACATGGGTATCTACGTCACCCAGTCTGACATCCAGAAGATGAACAGCATGAAGCTGGGTCGCTTCAGGGGCGTGCGATCGCTGATCACCGATTTCACCTATTACTACAACCTCAATCTCTTCCCGCACCGCAACCCATACGGTCTGCCGACAGCCTTTAGTGACGGTCACGCGGAATTCGTGCTGCTGTCCAAGAAGGATTACGAAGTCTCCGGGCAATTGGCGGCCACCTGGTCCAAGCCCGAAGCGATCATTTACTGGCACTACATCTGGTTCGCGATCGACCGGAACGACTTCCGCTTCTTCAGCGAAGCCGCCGGCGCCCGCAAGTGGGCCGATATCGAGAAGCGATACGGGCATTACTAACCCGCTGAATATCACGACGGTGACGCCTCGTCGTGATAGGAGGCACGTCTTCTGGCGATGCCAAGTCGTAAGCGCCGGCAGAAGCATCTGCCTGCGTTCATGTGACAAGTGACGATCCGCTGCACGAGATGGCTGCTGCGCGCGCGGCTGCCGACGTGCGTGTCTTGGCGTCATTGGCAGAAAGGGAAGGGACTGTATGAGCAACACGCCTATTGCTGTCGTAGATGTCCTGCGCCGCCCGCTCCTGCTCCTCGTCGCAGTTCTTGTGGGGTGGGAATTCGCCGCTTCGGCTTCGGCGCTGACTACCACGCGGACGGAAAACTTTAACATCGACCCAGGCTGGTTGCGAGAGGGCGACCCGGACAACAACCCGTCAACTCCGCACCCGAGCAACTATGGATGGCGAGACACTGATAATACAGGCAACGCGGTCAATCCTCCGGGCGGTGTCGCTACCGCCAATGGCGAAGCTGGCGGCATCATCGGTGCGGAGGTTCCTTCATCGTATGGCGACAACATCGGGCTGCTCACTCCAAATGATTACCTGACGGTGAGCGGAGTGTTTACAATTCTGTCGAACAACCAGGAGACTACATTCGGGTGGTACAACTCGGACCAGACTCCGCCGCCGCCAGGTGGGTTGCGCCCCAATTTGCTTGGGTTTCGGCAGATCGCGCGCAGCGGCACCGCACCCGTCGGGCATAGCTTCCAGACGTACATCGTCGGCCCCAACGGCACCACCATCCGCCGCCAAACTGCGTTCGTCGGTGACGATCCACTGGCCGGAGGACCGCCGAATCGCGTCGTGACGGGTGGCGTCTACGCGTTCACCTTCACCTGGGATCCCAACGGCGGAACCTTGGGCCTGGGTGCCATGACGTTGTTTATCGACGGTGTCGACTCCAACGACAGCACCCCGCAGGATCACACCTTTACCACGGAACTGACCGTGGCCCAGCGGGCCGCGTTGGATACGGCCAATCTCCAGTTCGATCGGTTTGGCATGGCCTACTCGGTTTACAAACCAGACGGTGCGGGACCGGAAACCATTTATTACGACGATCTGACCTACAGCGTGCCGGTTGTTCCTTCGCAATGGAATGTGGACAGTGACGGAAATTGGTCGGAAGTGGGAAACTGGACTGGCGGCGTGCCAAACGGGGTCAGCACCGCGGCGCACTTCGGTACCATCACCACCGCCGCGCGTATCGTCACCGTCGATGTCCCGCAGACCGTTGGTGGGATTTCGTTTGCCAACACCAACAGCTATACCATTGCGGGCACCAGCACACTCAACTTCGACGTGACCGTCGGCAACGCCGAGCTGACGGTGCTTTCTGGCAGTCACACCATCTCGGCACCAGTCGTTCTCAACGACAACCTCACGATCAACACCGCCAGTAGCGGGGTCGCGCTGACCGGGGCGTTGGCGGCCACCGGCAGGACGATCACAAAACTGGGCAACGGAACTGTGCAGTTACAGAATGTGCGGGCGGCCGCGCTCAAAGTGAACGGCGGCACCGTGAGAGTCAGCCCCAAGGTGATCGCCAACAACCCCAGTGGAACAAGTGTCGTCAATAGCCTCTTACTCACATCAACCGCGCGGCTCGACCTGAACAACAACAGCCTGATCGTCAGCGCCGGCGACGCGAGCATCACCAGCGGCATCACAGGGCTGATCAAGACTGCCCTTGAAAACGGCGGAAACTTCGACTGGCTCGGCCCGGGCATCGGCTCGACGCAGGCCAATGTCCAGAACACCACCGCCGGCAGCTTCCTGTACGGCCTTGGTGTGGTCCTGAATGACCTGGCTCAGGTGGGAGGCAGTGGGCCGATCTACACCGATTTTGCCGGTGTCAGCGGCCTGGTCGGCACGGAGGTGCTGGTGAAGTTCACTTACTTCGGAGACGCCGACCTCAGTGGCTCGATCGACGCCACCGACTACTCGCTGATCGACAACGGTTACGTCAACACGTTGAGCGGCTGGATCAACGGGGACTTTGACTACTCGGGTGTGATCGACGCGACGGACTATGCCCTGATCGACAACGCGTACGTCAATCAGGCCGGTCCGTTGGCGGAAGCGCTCATTGCCGAGCACGCCCGGATGTTCGGCGGCGAATACCTGGCGGCGCTTCGGGCGATTCAGTCGGGCGTGATTCCCGAACCTGTATCGCCGGGTCTGCTGCTCGGCGGGTCGTTCTTTTCCCGGCGAGTGTGCAGGCGGCAGAGGTAAGGCGTTCCCTTGTCGTTGTGGCGAATGGATGCGCGGACTTGATGACACCTGAGCAGACTCGGGAGACGGTCATCCGTCGAGCCGGCGGTGTGACCGCCTCCTGCTATTTTTCGGTCGATCCCAGAGATCCAAGACTACCCGGTGATAGGAGCCAGGCCATGAATCTGAGGTTATGCTGGCGGCGTTTGTTCACGGTCGCAGTGTGCATGCGCATGCTGGTCTGTGCGGCCGCCGCTGAAACATTCGTCGAAGAGCCAGCCCGGAGGACTCCGGTCTTGTACGACGTAGATGTGGTGGTGGTTGGTGGCGGACTCTCAGGCGTCGGCGCGGCGCTGGGGGCGGCACGCAACGGCGCCAAGACGCTGGTCATCGAGCGCAGCGGCTACCTCGGCGGCTGGCTCCGCGGCGTGGGACTTGGCAGCAATCTGGCCATCTCCGCCCCCGGCTGGCGACCAGCGTTGAACGAAGGCGTGTTGCTCGACATCACCAGGGGCGTGATCGCGGCTGGAATGGAGGGGCATCCAAACCTCGAAGCGGTGCTGGAACGCGGCGACCTTCGCGTCGCCAATCACGAGATTATCCCGCACGTCTTCCAAGACCTGGTGATCGAATCGGGCGCGCAGATCCTGTACTTCTCGACCTACAGCGATTCGATCGTGAAGGGCAACAAGATCGACGCAGTGATCGTCGAGACGCCCGTGGGGCGCGGCGCGATTCGGGGAAAGATGTTTATCGACTGCACCGGCCTGGCAACCGTCGCCGCCGAATCCGGCTCGCCCGTGCGCACGGAAGAGGCCTACATGGGCTTGCAGGCGTGGATCACCGGCGTGGACCGCGCCCGCTTCGAGGAGTACGACAAGTCAATCCCTGATCCCGAAAAACCTTCGCCCGAAGCGCGGAGCTGGCTGGAAGCGAAGCTTGGGCACCCGATCACGCATTTCAGCCCCGACCGCCCTGACAGCATGAACTTCCCCTGGGACGACTGGCTGACGCGAAACGCCAATGTGCTGGGGCCGAAGTTTCGCGAGGCGGTGGACCGGGGTGAGATGCCGCTGTTCTACCGCGTCGGCGAGAAGGGTGTTGTCAGTTGGGTCGAGGGGTTGAAGGTGGACAGCTACGAGATCAGCGGCCCGATCGCGCGCCCGCGTACTTACGTCGTGGGCGTGGATCCGACCGATATCCGCGCCGTGTCAGAAGCACATGTGAAGTCCACGCAGTATCTGTTCGCACTGGTGAGATTCCTCAACAAAAACATACCAGGCTTCGAGAAGGCACAGATCACGCGGATGTCGGAGATGACACTCAACCGTGCCGGGCGATCCATCGAGAACGAAATGACCCCTCCTACCGGCAGCGACATCTCCAAGCACATCGAGCACGACGATGCGATCGCGATTCTTCAGCGCGGCAAGGATCGCGGCGCGTATGAGGTTCCCTACCGTGCCATGGTGCCCGAGAAAGTCGACAACCTGCTGGCCGTTGGGAAAAGTTCGGTTGGCGGGCTGAGATATCGCACGCACATGCTGAGCGTGATCATGGGCCAGGCGGCGGGCACGGCGGCGGCAATCGCGGTGCGGGACGGAACAACGGCTAGAGATGTCAACATCCGAAAAGTGCAGGCACAGTTGCGAAAAGACGGCGTTGCCATCCCCGACAAGCTGCAAAAGGCGATAGAATGAGCTCACCCATGACCGCCGCTACCGGCTATCTCCGCCCCGACGGGCAGAAGGGAATCCGCAACGTCGTGGTCGTCGCGTATTTGGTCGAGTGCGCGCACCACGTGGCGCGGAACATCTCCACGCCGTTTGGGCAGCGGGCACACCTCATCGGCTTCGCGGGATGCTTTCCCAACGCCTACGCGCTGAAGATGATGAAGCGACTGTGCACGCACTCCAACGTCGGGGCGGTGCTGCTCGTGTCACTTGGATGCGAGGGATTCGACCGACACTCGCTGGCGCGGACCATTCGCGAGTCCGGCCGGCACGTCGAGACGCTGGTCATTCAGGAAACCGGCGGGACGACGACGACGATCGAGCAGGGCCGAGCGTGGGTCGGGCGGGCGTTGCGACAGATCGACGATGTGCCGCGCGTGCCCATCGGGATCGAGGACCTGATCATCGGGACGAACTGCGGCGGATCGGATGCCACCAGCATCCTCACCGCCAATCCCGCGATCGGGCGCGCCTTCGATCGTCTTGCGGCGCGGGGCGCCAGGCTCATGTTCCACGAGACGCCGGAGCTGATCGGCTGCGAGCAGTTCCTGGCGCGGCGCGCGACCTCGCCGCAGCTTGCCGAGGCGCTGGTTGCAACGGTGCGCAAGGGGGCGGAGTATCATCGCGTGCTCGGGCACGGCAGCTTCTCGCCCGGCAACGCCGATGGCGGGTTGACCACGATGGAGGAAAAGTCGCTTGGCGCCTACAGCAAGAGCGGATCCTCGCCGATCGTCGGCATGCTCAAGCCCGGCGACATCCCGACCAGGCCGGGGCTGTACCTGATGGACGAAGTTCCCGACGGGCCGGTGCGATGGGGCTTCCCGGGGCTCAGCGACGTCAGCGGCATCAACGAGATGATCGCCTGCGGGTGCCACATGAACCTTTTCGCCACCGGGCGCGGTTCGGTGGTGGGCTCGGCAATCTCGCCGGTGATCAAGGTGTGCGCCAACCCTGAAACGTATCGACGGATGAGCGCCGACATGGACATCAACGCCGGACGGATTCTGGAGAGCGAGGCGACGCTCGATGATGTGGCCGACGAGATCGTCGAAGCGGTGATCGCGACGGCGTCGGGCCAGCCCACAGTGTCGGAGAAACTGGGACACCAGGAATTCGTGCTGGCGTACAAGTCATTCGAGCCACTGGGGCCGAGCTGCTTTCCCACATGATCAGGAGTGGATTGATGATCGCGATGGCGGGAAGAAGTGTGGTGATCGTCATGATCTGCGCAGCACTGGCCGGCGCCGCGGGGCCGGCAACGATGCTGCCGATGGAGCTGGTCGGACCGCACCCGCGGCAGGTGGATCTGAGCAAGTACGCGCGGATGCTGTACGTTTGCGACTCCAGCGGCTCCGACGCCGCACCCGCAACCGCAGACAAGCCGCTGAAGACGCTCGGCGCGGCGCTGGCGAGGGCGGGCGATGCCGGGCCGGGACATCGCGTCGCGATCCTCGTCGCCCAGGGACGATATCAGACCGTCGCGCTCGAGACCCGGCCTGAGGTCGATCTATACGGAAGCTTTGCTCCCGGCGACTGGACCCGGCGCGACGTTTTCGCGCACGCGTCGGTCCTCGATGCCGCCGGCCAGGGGCCTGCGCTGCTCGCCGCCGACCACTCGCAAGTCGACGGTTTTGTAATCACCGCGGGCCAGCACGACGCCCCGGGCGGCGCGGTCATCTGCCGGGGCACATCACCAACGCTGGCCAACTGCGTCATCACCGGCAACCGCACGATTCACACGCCGGTCGTTGCCCCCGAAACGCTGCACATCGCCGGTCATGGCGGCGGCGCGATCGCCATCCTCGATGGCGCATCACCTCAAATCCTCAATAACCTGATCTTCGACAATACAACAGACGTGGGCGACGGCGGGGCGATCCTCGTGCGAGGCGGATCAAATCCGACGATCTCGGGCAACGCCATCGTCGGCAACGAATCCGGCCTGCGTGATACCACCATGTACGACGGCAAGGTCGGGTCGCGCAGCTCCAACGGCGGCGCGATCAGCGTCAGCGACACCTGCGCCCCGGTCATCGCTGACAACGTCATCGCCCTGAACAAGGTCCACCACACGAGCGATGGCGGCGGGATCTATATAGAGTACGACGCTGCTCCGCTGATCCGCGGCAACTGGCTCGTGGGCAACACGACCTCCGACGACGGCGGCGCAATCTACATCCGCGGCATGCCCGACGGCTCGCCAACGAAGGGCAAGGCGCCGCTGGTCGAAGGCAACATCTTCGCAGGCAACCGCGTTTACCACGAGGGGCGAAAACTCGACGATTTCACCGATGCGATCCTGCTCAGCAAGAACGGCCGGGCGACGATCAGGAACAATCTGTTCACCGGACAGCGCTGCGGGGTTCGGGCGTACAACTCGTCGGCGAGAATTGTCGAGAATGTTATCGTCCACAACATGGCCGAGGGCGTCTGCATCGATGTGCGCGCGGCAAATGTCCCTCCATCCATCATCAGCGGCAACATCATCCACGCCAACGGCGGCAGCCCTCAGTGTCTGGTCACGGGCGCGGCAGTTCCTACGCCGACCATCACCGACAACATCATCCAGGGCGGGTATCCCGGGCAGGCAAATCGGGATGAGGATCCCGGCCTGAGCGACGATGGCTTCGGTGCCACGATCAAGGACCGATCCTTCGATGCCGCGCGCTGCATCAGCATCCTGAAGTTGGCCGAGCCAATTGCCACCGACCTGTCCGGGCGGCTGGTGAACGTCGGGAAACAGTGGAGCGTGGTGAGGTACAACCGAGGCGACACGATCAGCGTGTGGGGCCGGATCGACGACCCCGACGCAGCATTGCGAGTCGCCGGCACCTTCCGCCCGGTCAGGCGCTGAGCCGGCTGGGCCCGGCCTCGACGGGTCGTGGCTTGGCTGGCGGTGGCTCCGCGGAAGCGGATGAAGCGTCAGTCCAGGATGCGCTACGGAAGCAGCAGCACTTTGATCGCGCGTCGCTCGTCCATCGCGCGGTAGCCCTCGGCCACGCGTTCCAGCGGGAGCTTGAGGTCGAAGACCTTGCCGGGATTGATCGTGCGATTCATGACCAGTTCGATCAGATGCGGCAGATAGCGTCGCACCGGCGCCGGGCCGCCGTGCAGATGCACGTGCGAGAAGAACAGCTCCTGCCCGTCGAGTTGCACCCCATGGGGCACGCCGACGAACGAGGTATAGCCGCCCCTGCGCGTGCAGCGGATCGCCTGCATCATCGCCTGCTGTGTGCCGACGCATTCAAGGACCGAGTCAGCGCCGACGCCGTCGGTCATGTCGATGATGCGATTGACGCCGTCGTCGCCTCGCTCGGTCACGATGTCGGTGGCGCCGAACTCGCGGGCGAGCTGCTGGCGCTTTTCGTGGCGGCTCATGGCAATGATGCGTTGGGCGCCCATCTGCCTGGCCGAGAGCACGCCCAGCAGCCCCACCGCGCCATCGCCGACGACCACGACGGTCGATCCCGGCTTCACGTTGGCCGCCTCAGCCGCGAACCAGCCGGTGCCCAGCACGTCCGAGGTCGTCAGCAGGCTGGGGATCAGATCATCGGGCGGCATACGCGGCGTCGGCACGAGCGTCCCGTCCGCCAGCGGCACGCGCAGCATCGGCGCCTGCGCCCGCGTGATCCATTCGCGTCGCATGCACGATGACTGGTAGCCATACCGGCAGTTCGGACAGGTGTTGTCCGAGGTGGCGAACGAGCCGACGACGAACTGCCCCGGCTTCACGCTCCTGACCGCGCTGCCAACTTCCTCGACGACGCCGCAGTATTCGTGTCCCATCGGCGTGGGGCCGTCGAGCGGCTGCAACCCGCGATAGGGCCACAGATCCGATCCGCAGATGCACGTCGCGGCGATGCGGATCAGCGCATCGGTCGGCTGCTCGATCCTCGGCGTCTGAACGTCTTCAAAGCGAATGTCGCGAGGGCCGTAGAGGACGGTTCCTTTCATGGCTTGTCTCCTGCTCGTCAATCCACGCTACTTTACGTGGGGAAACCGCCGCGGGGGTACGGGAATTCTCGCGAACAGATCATTTACAGGCCATCGCACAGTCGCGCGATTGGCGACTGTGGAAAGTTCATGTGCATTGCGCGTTGAAAGTCTGTATTCTCGCTGGAACATTCGCTACGGGGACACGCATGTGCAGGGCGGCGGCAACATGTTCGGAACTGGGCAATGACGTCGGTGCCTGGTCACGGCTGGCGCCGCTGATGCCGCCGCCGTGGTTTGACGGGGAATTCGAAAAGTTCCGACTCGCCGTTGAGCGAGCGGCTGCGGGGGATGTGCAGGAGAGTCGCCGCCTGCTGGGGCAGGTGCGCAGCGATGCCCTTCGCACATGGTACATCGTCCATGGGCAGAACTCCGGTGTGTTCCGCAACCGGCACTACGGCATCCGCGCAACGATCATCGATACCGCCCGGCGTGGGGCGCCGCCCTCGGGCCTGGTGAGCCTGAGCTACAAGCGGGACGGTTACCGCTGTCGGTACTGCGGCATGCGGGTGATCCCGATCGAAGTGCTCCGGCTGTACGAGGGCGTCGTCGGTACCCGGTTTTTCGCGGCGACGGCAAAGAACGCCAGCCACGGTGCCGCGATTGTGTTTCGCGCCACCTACGACCATGTAGAACCATTGAACTGCGGCGGCCGTCATTCGCTCGATAACCTCGTCACAGCATGCTACTCCTGTAACTTCGGCAAAGGCCCTTACACATTGCAGCAATTGGGGCTTGACGATCCGCGGTCGCGACCGGCGATGTTGGATTCCTGGGATGGTTTAGTCTCGCTGATACCGAAGCTGCGTCGCGCAGGAACGTAACGGCGGGCAGGACCTGGAAGGAGGAACAGATGCCCGTATCTCTTGTCTTCGCGAACTGGTGGCAGGCGCTGTCCGCTGTGCCTCCAAGCAAGACCGCCCGCGACTGGTGGGCCAAAGACGATGCCCGCTGCCCGAGGTACGATCGACTCTATCGTGTGTGGGGCGATCCGACGGACAGCACTCCACCGCCCTACTACAAGTCCGACAGGGAAAAACACCTCGTGCCGACGTTGTGGGAGAACTTCGCCCTATTCGCTCCCGCAGATGCCATCGCCGCAATCTACGAACAATTCCAGTTCGAGTCTCCCGGCCCCGCGATCGACTTGTGCTGGAGTTACGAGTTCAACCTTGGCCACCAGGATCGGCAGTTGGATATCGTCATGCACGTTCGCTTTGCCGACCGAGACGAGATTATCATCGGAGAAGCCAAGGCGGGGCGCAAGCCGTTCGATGACAAGGACCTTGCCCCGCGCGATGTCATCGGGCGCGATGTCTTCCGATTCGCAGGCGTGAGACGTTACTTTTTGCTCGGCGATGCACCTGTGCCGCACGATTGGCACCGACACGGATACCGCCACCTCACTTGGCGCCGGCTCTGTGAGATCCAATCGGCTTTGTGCCAGACTCTACCCGAGTCTCCCGAGGTGCGAGAGCTGGTGCGGCGACTGATTGGTGCGCAATTCGCCGGCCACGGGATTGCAGCCGATCTGCCATCAAACGACATCAGTATCGACGACATTCAGCGAGAGGCGCAAGCGGTCATTCCAGGTGTGACCACAGAGAGGTGTCGCCAGTTCATCGCATGCGCCATCCAGCACATTCGCTGCCTGAGGGGATTGCCTTCAGACTCAGTACCCATCCCATATCTGGCAGCCGAGCCAACGGTCGAGCAGATCAAGCGGCGGTGGCGGCTTGGGTGTGGAACTCGCGCTGTAAATGAGAAGGCCTACTGGAAACTGCCGCCACGTCGTGCATGAATCCGGCGGCAGCCGGGTTGTTGTCGGGGTCCGGTTTGTGCGCTTCCTGTGTGCTGGTGATGCGGTTGATCACCGATCCGAATCGGTGCAGCGACGGACATCGCCCTAGCGCTCGGTGGGATCGGCGGGCGTGGGCATCGCGTCGGAGCAGTGGCTCCGCACCCGCTGCGCGATCGCCAGGTGCTGCTCGCAGCCGATGACACTCAAATCGGGCGAATCGGTCGGCTCGGCAACGTATCGACGACACAGCGCGTCGAGCCTGCGATTGGCCTGAATAACGCGCTCAACCGGCACGCGTCCGGACTCGACGGCGCGGATGAGGATATCGATGGCCTGGTTCTGCAATTCCGGCGAGTGACAGATGGCAAACAGGTCGATTCCCGCCAGCGTGCCCAGCACGATCGCCTCCTCGAAGCCATAGTGCGAAGCGATCGCCTTCATTTCCATGTCATCACTGATCAGCAGCCCGTGGAATTGCATCTGATCGCGCAGCAATCCCTGGAGGATGGTGTGGCTCATGGTGGCCGGGTAGTGCGCGTCGAGCTTTCGGAACAGAACATGGGCACTCATGATCGTCGCGACGCCGGCGCGCACCGCGGCCTGGAACGGCGGCAGCTCGATCCGCTGGAGGCGGTCCAGGTCATGTTCGAGCACCGGAAGCGTCAGATGACTGTCCTGCCACGTGTCGCCATGACCGGGAAAGTGCTTTCCGCAGGCGGCCACCGCGGCGCTCTGGATGCCCGCGATCAGGGCGCAACCCAGATCGGCCACAAGCTGTGGATGCTTGCCGAGGCTGCGGTCGGCGATGACCGGATTGTTGGGATTGGTATCGACGTCCAGCACCGGCGCCAGCACCCAATCGACATTGACGGCGCGGCTCTCGCGTGCCAGCAGCCTCCCAACCTGACGCGCCAGCTCCGGATCACCCGTGCGACCAAGCTCGCGCATCGATGGCACGGGCGTGAAGCCTCCGCCGCGAAGACGCATCACCCGTCCGCCCTCCTGATCGATCGCGATCGGCAACGGATGGACAGCGCGGCGCTTCAGCTCCGCACACAAAGCGGCGAACTGCCCGGGTGATTCGACATTTCTGCGGAACAGCACCACCGCCCCGATACCACGATCCAGCAGCGATACCACGTGCGGCGGAATCGTCTTGCCGTCGAATCCAATGCAGATCATCCTCGCCACGGCGCGGCGCAGATCACTGCCCACGAACTTTCGCTTTTCAGCCATGTGTTTCGAAACCGTTCTGGTCAGAACCTGTCGCAGGCCCACCCAACCCGTCAGATGCCCGCCCGATCATCTCCAACCCTGCGGATGCTCGTCGCGCACGATGTCCAGTTCTGCGGCGGCGGCGTTCTGCTCCACCTGTTCGACGCTCTTGCACCCGGGGATCACACACGTGACGGCCGGATGCTGCAAGCACCAGGCCAGCGCCCAGCTCGCCATCGGAACGCCCGGGGGGACTTCATTCTGTGCAATGTTCTCGACCTCGCGAAGCCTGGCGTCGATGACTTCGGGCCTGGCGCGTCCCCGCACGTCGGATGCGTCGAACCGCGCGCCGGGCTTGTATTTGCCGCTGAGATATCCGCTGGCCAGCGGCACCCGCGCCAGCACGCCCAGATTCTGCCGCATGCACGAAGGAAAGACCCGATCCTCAGGTTTGCGATCCAGCCGGTTGTAGACCACCTGGATGACCTGCACCTGCGCCTTCTGCGAAGCGTCGGTCTGGTAGAGATTGTCGTTGGGGCTGATGGAGTTGCCGATGTGCCGCACTTTGCCCTGCTGCTTGAGCCGGATCAGGGTCTGCTGAAGCTCGGGATTGTCGAACTCCTCGTTGCGGATCGAGTGATACTGGAGAATGTCCACGTAGTCGGTCCGCAATGCGCGAAGCGATTGTTCAAGCTGGTGGACGGCGTCGGCGGCGCTGCGCTCGTCGGTGCGATTGAACGGGCCGTGAAATCGATGTCCGAATTTCGTTGCGATTATCCAGTCGCCGCGCTGTGCGTGAATGGCCTGGCCGATCAGCGATTCGGAGGTGTGATCGCCATAGCATTCAGCGGTGTCGATGAGGTTGATGCCCAGATCGCGTGCCCGGCCGAGGATGCGATCGACCTCGTGCTGAGTGAAGCTTTTTCCCCACTCGCCTCCGAACTGCCAGGTTCCCACGCCGACGACGGAAACGCGAAGGTTGGTGCTGCCGAGCCTGCGGTATTTCATGCCCGGCAGATTATGCGACATCAGCCCCGCCGCCAAGCCGAAAAGGGGTCGGGAGTCTTTTCCGGCGGCGGAAAAGACTCCCGACCCCTTATTTGTCCCGGGTGGTCGGTGGGCCCTGGCCACGGAAGACCTCGTCTACCGTCGTGGTCAGCGTGTTCATCGAGCGGGCACGGACCCGAGGCTCCTGGATCGTGCCGCGAACCTGAATCTGAAGCAGCTCGTGCCGCGCGCCGGTCAGCAGTTCCCCGATCAGCGGCAGCTTCAGCCAACTGGTGCTGTCGGTCACGAATTTCAGCCGAACCTTCCGGGAATCAAAATCGATCGACCCATCCCCCTGCATCAGCATCTCCCGACTGCGCAGCTCGATCTGCTCGAAGGTCACCCGCGCGCCGTCGATGCTGTAACGAGTCGAGGCCTGCGTGAACGGGCTGGTGATCGGCAGCGACAGATTCGTGATCTGAAGCAGCCCCAGCACCAGCGGAATGCGATACATCTGCCGGCCGACGACGGAAACGTCTCCTCGCCCCCGCCGGCTCTGGGGCTGGGCGTAGGTTCCCTCCAGCGCCAGGCTGGCCGAGAGCTGTCCCTGAATATCGGGTTCGGTTTCGCCGGCCAACTCACGCACGTCCGCGTCACGGAGGATCAGGTTGACGGCATAGCGCGACGGCCCTGCCTCGGGGAAGGCGTAATCGACCTGCCCGGCCATGCTCCCACCCGCCAGCTTCGCTTCGATCCTGCCGAGCGTGAGCTGATCGCGATCCGCGGACTTGATCAACACGGCGTGCAGGTCGGACATGGTCCGTCCCGCCAGCGTCAGCGACTCCATGTCGATCCGACCGGACAGTTCCGACAGCCGGCCATTGCGTGCCGATCCATTCAGCTCCAGCTTGCCGCGCACGTCCGCCAGGGGCACGCCCACATCCACTGCCGCACTGGCCGTTTCCAGAGTCGCTGCAAAATCGATATCGGCCAGAGCCAGCGGACCTGCGGCGGTTTCGGCACCGCGCGTGGTTGATTCCAGCGGCGCTGCCGGCGCGGTCGTCTGCTGCGACGGAGGCGCGATACGCAACTTGGAGAACTCAAGGTTCACCGTGCCCTGAAACTGCATCGACGCCAAAAGTTCTGCCAATGTTCCGGGCAGTGCGCGCCGAAGCTCGTCATCCAGTGCAACGTTCTGTCCGGCCAGTGTGAACTCCCAGATCAGCTCCTGCTGTTGTGCGTGCGGGGACTGCGACCGGGCCGGCGCCGCAGCGCCGGTTCCGCTGATCCGAATCTTCGCGTCGCCGTGACGCGCTGTCAGGTCCGTGAGAGTCACGCGATCGGGATGCACCGTGACGGTGCCGGCAAGCTGATCGAGCCGATACGGCAGTGCGGCCGGCGTGGCACTGAGCCGCCGGGGCGTGAGGACGATCTCATACCCGCCCGACCGCGGCGGCGGCGCCGGTGACTGCGAGATCTGGGGATTCAACGCTTCGCTGACGGTCCCGCTATACGCTACCGCCACATCCAGCGTGCCCTGCGGGCGAACCTGATCCCATGCCTGCTGCGCCTGCCTGGGCAGCAGTTTGTACAGCGCCGGATCGAGCACCAGGTCGCTGGCCGACGCCTGAAGCACCAGCCGGGGGATCTCGTTCGGCCAGGCGATCTCTCCTCGCGCGGTGATGGTGGCCTGCCCGCGCTTGCCGCGCACGTCATTAATGGTCAGCTTCTGATTCGTGAGGCGCAGGTTCGCCTGAACTTCGGAAACCGCAAAGGTGCCGTCCGTCGGCCAAAGCGTGCCATCGTGCAGCGCAATCCGCAGATCGTAGTCCAGGTCCACAGCAGACTCGTCGCTCGGTGTGAATGGTTGCTCAGCGGCCCGGGCAGTCGATGCCGTCGGGGAACCCTGAATCGCGGCTGCGGAGTTGTCCGCGGCGCGCCGGGCCGGCCTGATGGTCCCTTCCAGGTCGAAGCGGCCGCCCACGCCGAGCTTCTGGATCCAGGCTCTTCGTGCGGCGGGCAACGCCTCCAGCAGCGCGCGGTCGATGGGGACATTTCTCGCGCTGATTCGCAGATCCGGATACAGCGTGGGGCCGGACCGCTGGGCGCCCGGCGCGGCGCGCTCGCCCGGCCAGGAAACGCGCCCGTCGATCCGCAGCGTCGCATCGCCCCGGCTCATGTTGACGTTCACCAGCTCCACATGATCATCACGGATCTTCAGCAACCCGTTCACACCGCTCATGAAATACGGGAAGCCCACCAGCGAGCCCGAAGCGTCGTCGAGCTGAATGTTGGTATCGATGATCCAGTGTGACTCCGGCCCGGCCAGGCGAATCACCGTACAGACGAAATCACCGCTGAATCTGGGATATTCGCCCCGGCCCGGCGCGTCGAAGAGCTTCAGCGCTTTTTGCGTAAGCGGCGGGAAAGCGGCGATGAGGGCCGGTTCGTTGGATACCTGCTGTCCGGAGACGATGATGTCCACCCGCGCATCGGGCCCGAACGGGCCGATCGTGCCGTTGATTTCGACGAACCGATCAGCGTTGGGACCGCCCGCGACTCCTCGACCGCGGATGCGGTCCAGCTTCAGGCTCTCCACGCCCGTCTGCGGGTCGTGGCTGAGGATGATCCTGCCGGTGGTCTGACGCAGCGGATACGGAAACTTCTGGAAGCAGAAGTTGCC
The DNA here is from genome assembly GCF_050410795.1 of Fontivita pretiosa. Lineage (GTDB taxonomy): Bacteria > Planctomycetota > Phycisphaerae > Tepidisphaerales > Tepidisphaeraceae > Fontivita > Fontivita pretiosa. The sequence goes on from NZ_CP191258.1 coordinate 483,418, forward strand.
ATCGACGATCTCAATCTCGCCGCTGACGCGGGGGCGTGCTCCGGGCGTGGGACGGTCCACATCCACCCAGAAGCGGCAGATCCCGCGCGGCTTGAAGTGATCGTAGATCTCGCGTACCGCCGGTGGCAGCGAGTTGAGGTATCGCGGCGCCGCGGGAATCTCGATGTTCTGAAAATCCGCGGTCTCGATCCGCACGTGCGCCACCGCCGCAGGCGTATACCCCCGGATTGTTCCGGAGACTTTGAACGGAAAGCCCTCCAGCCAGCCGTTGAGGTCGTCGATCTGGATCGTCTGGTCGTCGTCGAAGACGAATCGGCCATGAACGCGCTTCAGGACGATCGGCTGAGGCTCGACCAGACGGGCAACATGGTCGATGAACCCGCGTCGATCCAGTCCCGCCAGGCGCATCGCCCCGAAGGCATCGTGCAGATCGCGCAGCACCCGATCCTCGTCGGCGCCCATCCACTCCTCGGGACGCACCGCCAGCGTCACGCTGCGAAGCTCGATCTCCACACGATATTCCGTCTGTTGCTTGCCAGTGATCGGCGGCCGGTAATACAGCTTGGGGATGTCCACGCGCCCGGCCAGCCCATGCTGTTCCCACCATTTGCGAACTTCGGGGGGGAGCATCGCCTTGACATCCGGCCCGAACTCGAAGTTGTACAGCGAGGCGGTGAGTTCCCCGCTGCCCATGGCGATGCTGCCGGAAACCATGGGCCCGATTCCCGCCGACGGCCCGCGGCTCTGGAAGGCGAAGTTGTAGACTTTGCTCTCCGGCACGGGGCTGAGCAGCCCCTCGATGCCGATGGAGCTGCGTTCCACGACTGCGCCGCGCGCCACGCGGGCGTAGTCCACCTGGGCATTGCGAAGCACGATTTCGGGCAGCTCGATGCGTCTGGCGGGCGAGTTCAGGGGCGGCGGCGACGCCGCACGCCGCTCCATCAGCCGCGCATAGTTGCGCCGGCCCGACTCGGCATCCTCCATCACGTGCACGCGTGGATCGACCGCGACGATGCGAGTGGCCTCCAGTCTCCCGCTGATCAGTGCGCGCGGATCGTACTGAATCAGCAGAGACTGGGCGCTGAACAGAAGCGAATCCGGCCCCGGCGAAGAATCGACGTAGACCCGAACCTTGTCCAGCCGCAGTCCCTCGAAGATCGAGAGCGTTGCATCGCCGACGGTCACCGGGCCGCCGACAAGCTGCGTCAGATAGGTCTGGGCCATCTGTCGCACCCGCCGGGAGTCGGTGATGAACCAGTATGCCCCGATGATGGCCCACAACAGACACAGCAGGACACCCATGGCCCAGCGTCGCGCGTGGGAGACGCGTGGACGGAACGGGTGCCCCGGCCGCCAGGTGCGGTCGAAAAGCCTTTCAGGAGTTGTCGCCGACTTTGGCATCGCCTGGAGCGGAACGGTGCGAGGGTTTGGGCGATCCGGCAACCGGCAGCCGCCGGATCGCCAGGTCCCGGACGATCTGAAGACCGGCGCCCGCCAGTATTGCCATCGGCACATCCGCGGGAAGCCGGTAACGCAGCGACCCGATGGTCAGGGCATGAGCCATGGTGAAGTACGCCGCCGGTAACAGCAGTAACAGCTTTGCCGACCTGGGCATGGGCCAGAGCCACAGCCCCAGCAGCGTCAGCAGATACATCGGCAGCATATACCCTGCGGCCACGGCCAGCACGCGCCAGTCGTTTCCGAACTGGTTGCTCAAGGGTATCGGACTCCACAGCCGGGCGATCTTGATGCCGGCCAGCTCGATCGCCCGTCGCGGATGTTCTCGGACGAACTGCATCGCCAGATCAGTCAGATACCGTGATCGGCCCACTTCGTCCATGGTTTTCAGTTGTGGCATGTTGCGGATGAATCGCTGATCGCTGGCGCCGGTGGCGTCGGGGTTCAGGCCGTCGTAGAGCGTGATGCCGCTGTTGGTGGTGGTCCAGACCCAGGCGTCCAGCACCAGCCGGTTGCGCCACGCCCAGGGTAGCAGCACCAGCCCCGTCAGCAGCAGCGAGAAGCTGCCTGCCGGGGGGAACCAGCGCCAGTCATACGGCTGGCGCTGGTGGCGGTTCAGGAAGGCGGCGGCGATGGAGAGGATCGTCGGCAACAGCAGCGCCGAGGGCCGCACCAGCACCGATAGCGCCAGCATCAGCACGCCGGCGCACCATGCAAGCAGCGCCCGTGGCAACGACCGGCTCCCTGCGGGCTGGCTGATCAACAGGACCATGCCCCAGATGAGCATGGCGGCAAACAGGGTCTCGGAAAGGATCAGGCCGCAAAAGTAGATCAGGAAGGGATTGACCGTCAGGATCGCCGCCGCGTACAGCCCGACGGATCGACTGACCAGCCGCCGGCCCAGCAGATACGCCGCCAGCACGTTTGAAGCATCAATGAAACACTGCACGATCCGCACGGTCTGCACGTGCGCGCCGCACGCCGCGATCAACGCCGGATACAGCGGCATGCGATAGGCGTAGACCACGTCGGAAAAGCGGGTATCGACGAAGTGCAGTCCCTGCCCGGCGCGCAGGTTTCGGCCGAGTTCCAGATACTCGAGCTGATCGGGCAGGCGCTGAACAAACGCCAGGTCGGCAGGCAATCGAATCACCCAGCCCAATCGCAGCAGCAGAGCGCTCATGACGATCCCCGCGACCCAGAGGTCGATGCGACGGATCGATGCTGTTGGGCGCGGGGCGTCATTCAGGCTCATGAGCGGCTCAGCAGGCTACCCGGATGATCGCCGGGCGTCCAAGCGCGCGATCGAGGGCATTCCAGCGCACTTGACAATCCGGTTATCTTAAGTTAATTGAGAATGAGTCTCAGTATAAGGAGAAACATGTACCCACGTATCACGACCGTTTTCATCGGATTCCTCGTGTTTTGCGCCACGGCCTGGGCCGACCCCCGCCCGTTTACCTTCACCTATGACACCTACCCGGTCGGCAAAGGCAACTTTGAATACGAGCAATGGGTCACTTATCGCACTCATACTCAGGAGGATTCCGACCTCACCCGCATCGACTTGCGGCACGAGATCGAAATCGGGCTGGCCGACAACTTCGACCTGGGGCTTTACCTGCCCAACTGGCGCTATGAGGACACTGAGGATCATACCGGCCCGCAGTTCGACTCCATCAGCGCCGAGTTCATCTACTATCCGCTCAACCCTGTCACCGACCCCATTGGGATGGGGTTGTACATGGAAGTGGGTGTCGCAGAAGACGAGCTGCAATTCGAGCCGAAACTGCTGCTCCAGAAGGACATCAACAACTGGACCTTCGCCTACAACCTGATCCTGGAAACCGAGATTGAAGGCGTGTTCGACACCGAGCATGAAAACGAAGTCGAGGGCGTGATCGGGCACGCGATTGGCGTGAGCTACGGCATCGCCCCGGGCTGGCAACTGGGCGCGGAATTGACCATCGAAAGCGAATACGCCGACTGGGAAAAGTATCAGGGAACGGTCGTGTACGCCGGCCCGGCCATCAGCTACCAGCGCGGCACGATCCCCGGCACGCAGGCGGGCTGGTGGGTCACGGTCACTCCCGCCTTTCAGCTCAGCGACGAGGAGGACCAACCCGATTTGGCCGTGCGCATGATCGCGGGAATCGAGTTTTAGCGAGCGACTCTGCGCGCCGCCACGATCGGGCGGTGAACCACCCGCGCGCCTGCCGGCGGCAGCTTAGTACCAGACGTTCAGCACCAGTGCCGGCTCGCGGATCTTGCCCTCGAAGGTCATCACCGTGCTGGTCACGAACTTCACCTCGATGTCGGGGTTGTTGTCCAGCCACTCGTTGATGGCGTTGTCCAGGTACTCCAGTCCCTGTTCGCTGTACTTGCCGTGGAAGCTGCGCACGCGGGTGGCGCCGGTGCCGGTCTTGACCGGTTGACGCTTCCACTCATGCTTCTTGTGGCTGAACTCAGCGCCCAGGGCGATGATCTTCTTGGGCGGCTGCGACACCGGTGCCGCGGCGGGAGGCTCATCCTCCACCAGCGAGATCGGCTCCAGCTCCTTTTCCGTCGGAATGTGCGTCTGCGGAGGAATCACCGCCGAGCGAATCGACGGAGCGTGCACCACCGGTTTCTGCGGCGGCGGATGAGGCGCGTGCGGCGCGGCATGGGCCGGCGCGGCAGGCGCATGAGGCGGTGAGTGGGCCGCGGGCGAAGCATGCGGCGCGTGGGGTACTGCCGGCGCGTGTGGCGGATGCGGTGGATGCGGTGCGCTATGCTGGTTCAGCGGACGTGCGTCGTTCATGGCCGTCTCCCGAAACAGGACAACGTACAGGACGTGTTGATCCACTGAATTATACGAAATCCGCGCCGCCGATCACAACTGTGCCGCCCCATCGTTTGAAGAATTTCCGCGTCCCAGGGCAAAGTGCTTTGTGGCCGCATGCCGGGTGGCTGCTGGCCGAGATGATCTTCAGAACAGCCCCTTGGCTGAATCCAGGATCTGGGGCAGGTTCCGCTGCGTCCGGTCGATCAGCTCCGACTCGATCTTCACCTCCGAGAGTCTGCCTTCGTCCAGTCGCTGTCGAAGGGCCGTGAGGTTAAAACCGTGAGCGGCCTGGCAGCAGAGCGTATCGGCAACGAACACGAGGGTGACCAGCAGCCGGTTGTTGTCCGCCAGGATCGCTGGCTCGTGGTGATGGCCGGCCACAAGCTGGCAGGACCGCGGGAACTTCCACATTTCCGCCAGTCCGGCACCCAGTTGCTGATGGTCCACCTGCATGATCTGTCGCTCGATTTGACAGAAGCTGGTGCCATCGGCACCGCCCTCGACCGCACCCGCAGCCCCGGAAGACACCAGCGACATTGCCCGTTCGCACGCCTGACGCAGCTTTTCCGGCCAGATCTGAAGCGACACCAGCAACCCGATGTCGTGGATCATTCCGGCCAAAAACGCCTCGTCGGCAATCGGGATCTTCATCTCCCGCGCCAGATGCCGCGCCGTGACCGCCACGCCCACACAGTGCTGCCACAGCTCCTTGGCGGTGTATCCCTCGCAGAGCTTGACGCCTCGGAACAGTTGTCCCAGGCTTGCCGCGACGGCGATGTTCTTCACCGCATTCAGCCCCAGCAGCACGATGGCGCGCTCGACGGATCCGATCTGCCCGGGCAGGCCATAAAACGAGCTGTTGACGACCTTGAGGATGCGCGTAACCAAGGCCGGGTCGTGCGAGATGATCTTGTGAAGCTGCGCCGCGGAGCTGCGCGGATCCTCCACGGTCTTGATAATCTGCACCGTGACTTCCGGCAGCGTCGCGATCGCGGTGACTTTGCTGACGGCCTTGGCCACGATCGCGCGGCTGTCCGCGTCAGCAGGGCCGGCATTGCCGCCACCGTCGGCTCCTGGCGCAGCCAGCGGCGCAATGGCCTGTGGCGCCGAATCGCCCGCGGCTGAAGCGGCACTCGTCTGTGCGGTCGCTGTGGTCAGTGTCGTCGGCATACTTCACCTGAACTGCGCGTCCTGATCCGTTATCGAACCGCGCCGGGCCGGACTTAATCCCCGTTTCAGTACATGATCAACTTTTGCCGCAATTCCGCTCGTGTTTCCGGGCCAGTACCCGCCAGCACCCGTGCAATTCGATCGCCGGTAGCGCCCCCGCCGTAAAGGTTGTCCCGTCGAAAGCGCATGGGTCGGCCGTCATTCCAGATCTTTCGCAGCGCCGCGAGGATAGCCGAGCGCGAGTACGGCACATGCACGACGTTTCGGTTCCTCAGCCGCCCTTTCTGGCGAGGACCGATATCCACCACTGGCGTGCCGAAGCTGCCGGCCTCGATGATCCCGCTGGAGCTGTTGCCCACGAGCACCGCCGCATCACGCAACAGTCCGAGAAAGCTCGCCCGCGGAAGGTTTCGGTGCAGCACAAGCCGCGGATCGCGGGCGTGGCGGTCCCATACCCGCGCGATCCCCTGCGAGCCCGGGTCGTTGTTCGGATAGACGATGACGACTCGATCAAACCCGATGCGGGTGACGCAGTCGAGCACCAGCTCAGCCCGGATGGCCTCCAGCGCCTGATCCGCCTGGGCCGGATGCAACACCAGCAGGGCGAACCGTCGGGGACGAAGGTGATGGTCGGCGCGGGCGTCTTCGCGGATTGCTTCAATGCCCGGCGAGCCGACTACATGCACCCGGCGCGGATCTTCGCCCAGGCGCAGGATGCGTGCGGCGCTTTGTCGTGTAGCGGGGAAGTGAATGTGGGCGAGCTTGGTGATGGCGTGTCGCAGCGAGTCATCGACGATGCCCGGCGCGCGGTCCCCGCCGTGAACGTGCGCCACGATGCGCCCGCCGACATGTCCTGCCGCCGCTGCCGCAAAGGCCTCGACGCGATCCCCCACCACCAGCACGACGTCGCTGCCAAGTCGATCCAGCGCCCGTGCAATGCCCGCGATCGCACGCCCCATCGCCGCCGCCACCGAACTCTGCTGCGGCGACTGTCGCCACGGCACGACCGCGTCGATCGTCCATCCCTGCCGTTGCAGCTCATCGATGCTTCGCCCGCGGCGGCGGTCCAGGTGCATGCCAGTGACGATGATCTGAAGTCGCAGCCGCGGATGCCGCGCAATCGCCTTGAGCGTGCGATCCATCAGCCCGAACTCCGCACGAGAGCCGGTGACATAGCAGACGCGGGTACGGTGCAAGGCTGACGCCTTCATCCTCCTGCCCCGGTTGATCTGTGCTCAAGCGGCATCCGTGAGCATGTCCCATTGAAGCAACGTTCCCCTGGGCAGCGCGTATTTGGCGGCGCGGCCGGCGGCGGCGGCGATGTCCGCCGGCGCGATCCCAGTCCCCGGACGCTGAACCGTCAGATCACTGATTTTCAGCACCTGCCCGGGCTGCACGTCTCGCGCCAGCACCAGGCTCTGACGGCTGACCGTGCGCACATCGCGCTCGATTGGCAGCACGTGCTTGCTGCCCGCGCCGCGCATCGCCTCAGCCATGCGGATCAGCCGTACATATTCCGCAAACTCGACCGGATCGGCACTGGCCGAATGATCCGGTCCTTTGGCGCGGCGGTCGTAGGTCAGATGCTTCTCGATCACACACGCCCCCGCCGACACCGCCAGTGCCCCGGCCAGAAGCTCCGTCGTATGGTCCGAATACCCCACCGGACACTGGAACTTGCCCAGCTCGTTGATCCAGCACAGGTGCGCCTGATACGCCGGCGTCGGATAGCTGCTCACGCAATGCATCAGGACAAAGTGCACGCGCATCTGCCCGAGCCATTCGACCGTCTCCTCGACTTCCTGCATGGTGGCGGCGCCGGTGGAGATGATCAGCGGCTTGCCCGTCCCCGCCGCACGCGCCAGCAGCAGTCGATTGACCAGATCCGGCGAGGCGATCTTGATCGCAGGCAGCTTCAACGCCTCGATGGTATCGACGTCTTCCGGCGAGAACGGCGTGGCCAGCGGAGTCATCCGCAACTCGCGGACGGCCTGGACGATCGTCCCAAGCTGCTCCATCGACAGCTCGTACTGCCGCAACATCCGGGCCGGATCGTCCTCGCTCACGCGGCCTTTCTGATACTCGGCCAATCCCGACGAGGGGTGCACCAGCGTGCTGGCACGGAAGATCTGAAATTTGACGGCGTCGGCGCCGGCGTTGGCGGCGTGACGAACCAGCTCCAGTGCCCGTTGCACCGAACCGTCGTGATTGACGCCGATTTCCGCGATCACCAGCGTCCGCTGCCTGGACCCCACCAGTCGTCCATCGATCCTCAAACCCGTGTTCATGACGCGATCCTCAGCAGGTCCGATTGATCCGCGACCTGGCCGGTCTGTGCCCGCTCGCGCAGAACGGACTCGGCCCAGTACAGATCGCGAAGCTGGTCGATTTCGATCGTCTCGCCGGCGCCGGTTGCAAATCCACGTCGGTCGTCTCCGAAAAAGGCGTGTGGGTCGTGCGGGTTGGTCTGGGCGCGGAGCATGGAACTGCGACTGACCGCGACCACCGCGCCATCGTGCAGATACAGCGGCGCCAGATCCTGGCGGCGATGAATGCTGTTGGGCTGAAGCGGCACGACGCGATCGCCTTCCAGCCGCGCCATCCATGCCGGATGCCACTTGCCCACCGGACACCAGCTCCGCACCGAATCGCATCCGGTGGTCTGGAGGATTTCGATGGCGCGATCGATAGCGCACGCAGGGCGGAGCGGAACGTTGCCGTACAGCACCACCAGGGCATCGGCGCGAAAACCGTCGCGGGCACGCGACTCGAACGTCCGCATCGCATGGAGCATCACCGCCTGCACCGAAGCGTCGCTGCTGGCCAGCTCATCGGGGCGGTGAATCGTTTCGAATCCCGCGCCCGTTGCCAACTCCAGAATGCGCGGGCAGTCCGACGTTACCACCACGTGCGTCAGACGCCGGGCCTGCCGCGCGTGATCAAACGTATAGGCAATCACCGGCCGGCCCAACAACGGCAACAGATGCTTGTTCTTAAGCCCCAGGCTGCCCGCCCGGGCGAGAATGACGCCGAGAACTTTCAAGGCATGCTCCCGATCTTCAATTTGACATTTCAGGTCGCCGATTTACACGCTGAATCGCGCAACCCGCTGCCCTGCGCCGATCAGGGGCCGAGGCCGAAGCGGGCAGCATCATGGCCGGTGCCATTCGCGGCAGGCGGCACACAGGCGGCTGTCAGACACACAACCTTGCTTGTGCGACTGGCGCAGCGATGTCAGACCGCGTTGCCAGATCTCGCTGATCGATTGAGTCCGCACGTCGCCGACGATCTGCCGGCCGGTCGGATCCTGCTCGCAGCTCGCCACGCGACCATCGCTCAGAATCGTCATCCGCGACCAGAGCCGATTGCACGCGCGTCGTTTCGGCGGCGACATGTCGGCCACGCCGCAGTCTTCGATCAGCCCGGCGAAATCACTGGGTCCGCGTATCACCGCCGCGCTCAGCGCACGCAGCCACTGGTCATACCAGACCTCCATCTCCGCGAGGTTGGACTGACACTTCACAAACGTCGGCACCAGGATCGGCACGCCCTGACGGAGCTCGTGGCGACGGGTGACGAACGCGCGGATATTCTCGATGGCCTGAGCGAAACGATCGGCACCCATGACGGCGGCGTAGGTTGCGGCGGTGGCGGCGGGCAGAATCACCGACACCACATCAATTCCGCTGGCGACCAGGCGGTCGATCACGGTCGGATCCTCCGGCAGCAGATCGGTCTCGAGATGGATCGCCTGCACCCCACTGTGCTGCGCCGCGGCGATCAGCTCAAACACCTGTTCATGCAACAGAGGATCCCCAACCCCCGTCAGCGTCAATCGGACGTCCGCGGCCGGGCCGATCTGTGCGAAGATTCGCTCGGCCAGATCCAGCCGCATCGGCTCGCGAATGATGGGCTCTGCGCGCGCCGGCCAGAAGATCGGGCGCGTGGCGCGGCTGGTGTTCAGCTCCAGCACCAGCTCCCGCGGGAGCGGATCGATCTCGTCGGACCAGTCCAGCCGGTGCAGCAGGTCCTCGGCGTCGCTGTTCAGGAGCTGGCCGTTGAGGCTGATGGCGGCCTGTTCCATTCGCCGGATCTGCCGGTCGGAATCGAGTCTGAAGTTGCGTGTGGAGCGCGCCACGGCGGTGGGGATCGGCACGCAACCGTCGCCGCCGATCGGATCGCGCACCGGCTGGTCGGGCAGGTAATGCAGCAGGCGGCCGGGATGCGCCTCGGCGGCGGCAAGACGCTGCACCAGGCTGGGCCGAAGCAGCACCCCGCCAAGTCCCGGCGGGGCTTGCGCAAAACACAGCTCGATGTTCGGCCGGTTGCGGGCATGCTCGACCAGCGCGTCGACGATCTTTGGATCGACGATTCCGGCCGAAGGATCCACCAGCACCACCGCGGCGCTGTTGAGCTTCTGGATGATCTGCGCCACCCAGGCGCCATAAAAGCCCAGGTCGAAATCGCAGGTGAACAGCAGCCCCCCCCGCCAGCCGTCCGACCACCGCCGCGCCGCCGAAACCGACTCGATCCCCGCCATTCTCAGACGCGGTCCCTTGGCCAGCACGTGCGAGCCGTATTCCGCAGCGATCGGCGTCACCTCCTGAAGCTGATCCTCCCAGCAGACAATCGCCATCGAGTCGATGCCCCGAGACATCGCCAGCCGCTGAAGCGTCCAGCTCAGCACGGGCTGCTGGCGGAAGCAGCGCGTAGCGCTGTTGGGACATGTCGGCTCATGCAGCATCGAGAGAACCGCCGTCACGTTCTCCGCCCCGCTGGTGCTCGTGTCTGCCGGGCCTGACACCATCACGCCGCCTCCCGCGACTCTCGCTTGGCTTGCCTGTGTGGATGCGTGGCGAACTGCTCCACGCGTGCCATCGTCTCATCCATGAGTTTCTGGAACCTGGCCGCCGCCTCGATCACGCTCCTGACATTCAGGATATCGCGATGGACCTGTCGGCGCTGGCGTTCGATGCCCGCCAGCTTCGCCGCCGCGATTTTCCGGTCAGCCTTGAACCGCTCCAGCTCGCTGTCCTGGGTGAGCTGCATGACCAGGCCATAGCACATGCCCAGCTCGGCCATACGGGCGCGCAGGACATCGATCCTGCCGATGGCGCGATTGACACGCCCCTGGTCTTCCAGGTGATCGCGCACTTCCTCCAGCAGCGGCAGCGTCTGGCGGCTGATCTGCTCGATCTGCTCGGCTTCGGCTCGCCGGTTCAGCAGACTCTGCCTGCACTCCAGCAGGCGATCCCAGTTCAGTCCCGGATACTCCGGGCGCGACAGGGCAAGCGGCGAATCGCAACAGCCGGCCAGGGCGTCGCTCAGCTTCATGGGTGTGGCGCCGCGCTTCAGCACGCCGCCTTCGGTCGCGTCGATGATGCGCGCCCTGGATCGGGCAAAGTCGCGCTCGAAATGCTGAAGATAGGTGAAGAGCCTGGCCTCGGTGTACATCGGGCGGCCCTGGTGGTCCGGGACTTTGCGGAGGATGTTGCGGTCGCGGACGATCTGCTCCCACTGCTTCATCTCCAGCGTGCAGAACCGTCCGAGTTCCGGCCGCCAGACGTCTTCGTAGCTGGTGCCGGGCGTGTAGCACAGACCATCGGAAAAGCCCAGATCCTGTCCGACGAAGATGATCGGATCGCAGCCCAGGTATTCAGCCAGGTAGTAGGCCAGGTGCGCCACCGTCGCCCCGCTGGGCAGCTTCGCCTTGTTCAGCTTCATTTCGCCCAGCAGGTTCTCGGCAAAGTCGTTGCCCAGCAGCCAGAGCGGGCCGGGATTGAGATCAAAGATGGCGCTGCTGGCCTTGGGCTCGGCGACGAGCTGAGTCCGCAGATTTTCCGGCAGCTTCTCCCAGAAGCGGGTGCTGATGTCGTGATAGTCCAGCGATGTGACGAAGTGCGGCTCGACACCCAGTTCCAGCAGGGGTTGCAGCGTCGTCTGCACGGCGATGATCACCGCCCGGTCGCTGGCATCCTTCAACAGGTGCTTGTTCTTTCGCAAAGACGGTCCGGCCGAGACGATGATCGCAGGCCGCGCCTTGTACAGATCCTTCAGGCGCGAGAGGCTCGGAGCGGCGATGTACCAGGGCAGGTTTCGGGCCACATTCTCGGCCGTGCGTCTGCCGTTGAGCACCAGCGTGCTCACAGTCGTGTTCGCGTAGGCCTTGAACTCCTCGATCCAGGTGTGCATCTGCTCATGGAACTGGGTCCAGAGCTGTGTACTGGGCAGATGCGCCACACGCTGGAAGCCCATGGTGATCGAAGGCTGCCAGGGCGTGAGCCGGTTGAACAACCCGGCCTTGTCAAGTTCCCAGAACCAGAGCACGCGCCCGGATTCGATCAGTTTGCTGAAATCGTGATGCTCGAAGGCCAGCCGCAGCACGCGCAGATCCGGCTCGATGATGCATAGCAGCGTATCATCGCCGCTGCGCTCGAACAGGCGTTGCACGTGATAGCCCAGTCCGAAGCCCTGGACGTAGAACGCCACTGTCTCGTCGGTTCGCAGCGGGTCGATCAGTCTGGCGGCTTCATCGATGGGGTCGTAGCGGCTGTGCAGGTGGATCAAGCGGCCGTCGGCGGTGTGCGCCACGAGCGTGGGAACGGAGGACTTGGAAGCATGCACCTGGTAGCTCACCGGCGCAGCGTCCGGGGACGGACTGGCCAAATCGATTGAATCGATGAGCCGGGCCAGCCGCGGCTCCACCGCCCACAGCGCCGCCAGATTCGCCAGATACGGTGCGTCCGCATCGAGCACGAAACGAAGCGATGGATCATTGGCCGCGTCGGCGACGGTCATGGCGAATGTTGCTCCAGTTCTTTTATCGGACGTGAGCGGGCGTAAGATTGAGCGCAAATGGCTGAGATGCTCTTCGACACCCCGTGGTGGTTACCGACCATCCTCGTCGTCGCCGGGATCCTCGCGTTCCTCAGCGGCAATCGCAGGCAGGACAAACAGATCATGTACGGGGGGCTGGCAGTGCTGCTGCTGGGGATCGCCGTCGCCTTGCTGAGCTACTTCATCGACACGGCCAGGGAAAAAGCCGTGCGGCGAACGCGCGACCTGGTGGCGGCGGCGAACGCCAGAGACTGGAACAGGTTCCGCTCCCTGCTCGATCCGCAGACGTCGGTCTATGGCCTTCGCGGTCCGGACGTGATCGCAACCGTCGCCGGTGCAACGGCCGAGCGATATCGGCTCGGTCAATCGCGCATCACCGGCACCGAGGTTGATCAGACCGGCACGGTCATCACCGTGAGCATCCGCGTGCTGAGCGACATTTCCGGCCACCCGGTCGTCAGCGATTGGCAGCTTCAGTTCCAGGACTTCGGCCAGGGCTGGAAACTGTATGACGTTCGAGCCCTGTCAAACGACCAAATCCCCGAAGCGCGCATCCGCAACGCCCTGACCCGGGAACGATAGAACTCAGAACCACGGATGCACACGGATGAACGCGGACAGCGCAGATGAGTCACGTCCGCGAACTCAAGTCCGTGCTGATCGGTGTTCATCCGTGGTTTCATTGCTCAGTTTGGCGAAGCGACCAGTTTCGGGCCTGCCAGTCCTTGAGCATCAGGTGATGCGTGAGGTCAAATTGAAGCGGGGTGATGGTGATGTACCCGTCGCGAATCGCGGCCACGTCGGTATCTTCGTCGGATTCTCCCAGCCGGAAGATGCTGTTGTTCCAGTAGTAATCCCGCCCGCGGGGATTGGTGCGGCGCTCGTAGGTGTCGATCCATGGGCGAGTGCACTGGCGGACGAGCTTGATTCCGGTGGGCGCCTGGCCTTCGCGAAGCGCGGGAACGTTGATGCTCACGACCTGTCCGGGCTTCAGCCCGACCTGGAGGATCTGCTGGATGGTCTGCGTGGCCAGCCTGGCGCAGTAGGGATAGTCGGCCGGGGTGTCTTCCTGAAGCATCATCGAGACGGCAATGCTGGGCAGCCCGAGGAACGCCGCCTCGATCGCCGCCGCCACCGTGCCGCTGTAGACCACATTGATGCCGACGTTCACTCCGGAGTTCATGCCGCTGATGACCAGGTCGGGCGGGCGGGGCAGCAGGTGAGCGACGGCGACCTTGACGCAATCGGCCGGGCGACCATCGACCGCGATGCCGGTGAATGCGCCCTCGATGCTGACGCGGTTGGTGAGGATCGGCGCTTCGATGGTGATGCCGTGCCCGCTGGCGCTTTGGACAGTTTCCGGGGCCACAACATGGACTTGCGCGCCCAGGCGGTTCAGTTCCCGCCACATCGCGATGATCCCGGGTGCGTGAATTCCGTCGTCGTTGGTGAGCAGAATAAGCATGGTCAAGCCGCGCGCCAGTATAATTGCGGTGAAGCGAGGTTGAAATGATCCGACTGACCCGAGCTCAGGTGCGCGAGGTCGATCGCCGCGCGATCGAGGAGTACGGCATCCCCGGCATCGTGCTGATGGAGAACGCCGCCCACGCCGTCGCAGACGCCGCCATTGAAATGATCGGCCCGGAATGCATCGGGCAGGTGCTGGTGCTGTGCGGCCCGGGCAACAACGGGGGCGACGGCCTGGCGGCGGCGCGCCACCTGCACAACCGCGGCGCTGATGTGTTTATCGCGCTGGCGACCGATCCGGCCCGCTATCGCGGCGACGCGCTGACCAACTGGCGGATCGTGCAGGCGATGAAGCTTCCGGTCGAGGCGATCGACCTGGCCAAGCTGGAGCGATCCACAGCGGTGCTGATCATTGACGCGATCTTCGGGACCGGGCTGACCGATCCGCCGCGCGAACCGTTTCCTCAGATTGTCCGTGCCGTGCAGCATTCGCGCGTTCCGGTGCTGGCGATCGATCTGCCCAGCGGATTGGATTGCGACAGCGGTGAGCCGCTGGGTCCGACCTGCATGCGGGCAACACGCACCGTCACGTTCGTGGCCGAAAAGGTCGGCTTCGCCAACCCCGCTTCACGGCAATACACCGGGGTCGTGGTAGTCGGCGACATCGGCGTTCCGCCGGAACTCATCGAGCAGGTGGCACGCATGGCATAGAATCCGATGCCTATGACCAAGCTCTCTGTAAACGTCAACAAGGTCGCCACCCTCCGCAACACGCGCACGATCGGCATCCCCAGTGTCGTCCACGCCGCCAGGCTCTGTCTGGATGCTGGCGCCCACGGCATCACGGTTCATCCCCGGCCCGACCAGCGGCACATCCGGCCCCAGGACGTGTACGATCTGGCCGAGCTGATCCGCGACCACTATCCCCACGCCGAGTTCAACATCGAGGGCAACCCGTTGATCGAGTACATGCACTTCATCGAGGCGGTGCGTCCGACGCAGTGCACGCTCGTGCCCGACGAGCGCGAGGCGTTCACGAGCAACCACGGCTGGCGGCTGCGCGAGGTGGGGATCATCGAGCGCCTGCGGCCACTGGTCCGCCGGCTCAAGGAACTGGGTTGCAGGGTCAGCCTTTTCATGGATCCGATCCCGGAAGACATGGAGCTGGCCAGGGAGGTTGGTGCGGACCGGATCGAGATGTACACCGAGCCGTACGCGGCGGCGTTCGCCAGGGGCGATCCGCGTGCCGCCGAACCCTATGCCGCCACCGCCCGACGCGCCGCGGAGCTGGGGCTGGGTGTGAACGCCGGGCACGACCTGAACCTTCAGAATCTGCCTCCGCTGCTCAAAGCTGCACCGCAGATCGCCGAGGTCTCGATCGGGCATGCGCTGATCGCCGACGCGCTTGAGTTCGGCCTGCCGGAAACGGTGCGCAAGTACCTGCGGGCGTGCGAGGCATCAGTGACGACGTGACAGGGTAACCGCGTGACAAGGTGAAGACCCGCAAGGGCTTGATGCTGCCCCTTTTGCCTTGTCACCCTGTTGGCTCAGCGCCTTGTCATCAGTTCCTTGAGAATCTCGGACTCGATCGTAGAATCGCGCCATGGTGAAATTCAACGTCAGTGGCGCGATCACGGCCATGATCACGCCCTTCCGTGACGGGAAGGTTGACGAGGTCAGGCTGCGCGAACAGATCGAATTTCAGATCAGCAGGGGGATCGACGGGCTGGTGCCGGTGGGCACGACCGGAGAATCCCCGACGCTGGACTTTCCTGAGCACGAACGGGTCATCGAGTTGACGGTCAAGTTCGCCGACAAGCGCGTGCCGGTGATCGCCGGCACCGGCGCCAATGCCACCACCGAAGCGCTGGAGCTTCACAGCTTCGCCAAAAGAGCCGGCGCCGACGCGTGCCTGTCGGTCAATCCCTATTACAACAAGCCGACGCAGGAGGGACTGTACCGCCACTTCATGACGCTGGCCGAGAAGGTTGATCTGCCGATCGTGCTGTACAACATTCCGGGTCGCACCGGCGTGTCGATGTCGCCGCAGACTGTGGCGCGGCTCTTCGAGCACCCGAACATCGTCGCGATCAAGGAGGCCAGCGGATCGCTGGATATGACCAGCGAAATCCTGAGCCTGTGCGACATCACGGTGCTCAGCGGGGATGATTCGCTGACGCTGCCGATCATCTCCGTCGGGGGCAAGGGCGTGATCAGCGTGCTGTCGAACCTGCTGCCCGACCAGGTCAAGCTCATGACCAAACTGGCGCTGGACGGGCGATTCAAGGATGCGGCGGCGATCCACCGCAAGCTGTTCCCGCTGGTCAAAAGCCTGTTTCTGGACGGCAATCCGGTCGGCATCAAGTACGCGATGAAGCTGGCGGGCATGGACAGCGGGGAGCTGCGACTGCCGCTGTGCGAGGCAAGCGAAACCACGAAGAAAACCATCGAGAAGCTGATGCACAAGCTGGATATCATCGGGGTGCATTGAACCAGGGCAGACGGATGAGGGCAGAGCGCGGGCACACGGCGTACTTGCCGCCTGGTTCTTCTGCCTTGCGCATTCTGCCCTCCGCCTTTCCTGCATGACTCATCTGTGCGTTTCCATCTTCGTTCATGACCTCGCGCAGGCGAAGCGCGATATCGCCGCAGCGGTAGAGGCCGGGGCTGACATGGTCGAGTTGCGCCTCGATGAACTGGAAGATGTTGACCTCATTCGACGCCTTGTGGGAGAGTTTGAGGTCGGCATCGTGCTCACGTGCCGATCCGCCAGCGAAGGTGGCCACAGCGAGCTGCCCGACGAGCAGCGATTGCGCCTGGTCAGCGAGGTCGCCCCCGGAAATGACCGCGTGCTGATCGACTTCGAGCACCGCGCGCTTCAGCGGATCGGCCCGGCCGACATTCGCAACCGGCTGATCGCCAGCTTCCACGACTTTGCCGGCAGGCCGCCAACGCTGACTCGGACCTACGCCGAGATGCTCGCCGGCGCCGGGCAGATCGTGAAGCTTGCCTGGATGGCCCGCTCGATCCGCGACAACATCGAAGCGTTCGAAATCCTCCAGTCGCGGCAGAAGCCGACGATCGCGCTGTGCATGGGAGAGGCGGGGCTTATCAGCCGGATCCTGGCGAAAAAGTTCGGCGCGTTCCTCACCTTCACAGCACTTGAGAAGGGGGCTGAGTCGGCGCCGGGGCAGGTCATCATCCGCGACATGAAACAACTGTATCGCTGGGACAGGATCGGCCCCCAGACGCGGGTGTACGGCGTGGTGGCCTGTCCGGTGGCGCACTCGATGTCGCCGGCGGTGCATAACGCGGCGTTCGACGCGACCGGACACGACGGCGTGTACCTGCCGATGCTCGTTCAGCCGGGCTACGAGAGCTTCAAGGCGTTCATGGAGGACTTCGCCAATTACAAACCGCTGCACCTTCGCGGGCTGAGCATCACCATCCCGCACAAGGAAAACGCACTGCGATACCTTCAGGAGAAAGGCGCGCGAATCGACCCGCTGGCGGTGGATATCGGGGCGGTCAACACGATCATCATCGATCGCGACGCCGCGGGAAATCCGGTTCTCGGCGGCATCAACACCGATTATCAGGCCATCATCGACACCATCTGCACGGCGATGCAGATTACGCCGCAGCAACTTCGCGACTGCCGCGTGGCGGTTATCGGGGCTGGAGGCACCGGTCGCACGGCGGTGGCGGCGCTGGCGAGGCTGGGCGCAACCGTGGTCGTCTACAACCGCACCTACGAGCGAGCCGAGGCGCTGGCAAGGGCCTTTGACGGCAGAATCGGCAAGGTCGTTGCCGCCCGAATTGAAAAGCTGTGCGATTCCTGCTGTCAGGTCTACATCAATACCACCTCGGTTGGAATGCATCCCAACATTGACCAGAGCGTCTTTGCCAACGCCCCGCCGCGCATGGAGCCGACAACGCTCGTGTTCGACACCGTCTACAACCCGCCAAAGACAAAGCTGCTCAGCCAGGCCGAAGCCGCCGGTGCCAAAACCGTCGGCGGGATCGAGATGTTCGTGCGCCAGGCAGCCGGGCAGTTCAGCGCCTGGACCGGATTATCGCCCCCGATGCAGCTCATGCGGCAGATCATCCAGCAGCGACTGAGTGTCTGAGGCCAGTCCCAAAACACATCCGCAGGCCGGGCAGAATCCACATCTCTTGCCCAAAGGTCCATTTTCGCACGAACCGCTTGACGCGCCTTGTGTTGTATTCGATCTGATACCAGGAGCTTCGTGTCTTGTGCTGATCCTGTCGATTGACCAAGCCAGGGCAGGAATGAAGCTGGCCGCTCCGGTGGTGCACCCGGAGCAGCCGGATCAGGACCTGCTTAAACCCGGCTACGTGCTGGAGGACAAGGTTCTGCTCCGCCTGCGCGAACTGGGGATCGACCACCTTTATGTGGACTATCCCGGTTTGGACGATCTGGACCGGCACCTGGCCGCCAACCTCAGCCCGGCACGCCAGAAGCTGTACAGCCAGATCAAGGAAACAATCGTGGCCGGACAGAAACGTACCCGTCCTGCGGTGTCGTACACCGATTACTACGCGACAACACGGGAACTGGTATTGACGCTGATGAGCCAAGGCGAGCACCCGGTCTACCTGGAGCACATGTCGCGCATGGGCGATGATGCGGTCACGCACGCCACCGCGGTGGCCCACCTGGGGCTTCTGCTGGGCATCAAGCTGGAGCTGTACCTGATCGAGCAGCGGTCGCGTCTGCCGGCCAAACACGCCAGGGAAGTGGTCAACATCGGCGTGGGAGGGATGCTGCACGACATGGGCAAGCTGGCCCTGCCGCAGG
Organism: Fontivita pretiosa; assembly: GCF_050410795.1. Taxonomy (GTDB): domain Bacteria; phylum Planctomycetota; class Phycisphaerae; order Tepidisphaerales; family Tepidisphaeraceae; genus Fontivita; species Fontivita pretiosa. The sequence continues at coordinate 501,996 of NZ_CP191258.1, forward strand.
AGCTGCGCCAGTACAATTGCCTGAATCCGCCGACCGATCCACAGCAGCGCAATGAGTGGGAGACGCACGCGCAACGCGGCTATGACATGATCCGCGGCGGCGTGGAGCCATCGGCGGCGATCGCGGTGCTGAATCATCACCAGCGATGGGACGGGCTGGGGTTCCCGGCCTTGAGCCTCAAGGACCAGCAGCCGCAGCGGCCTGCCGAGCAGAACATCCATGTCTTCGCCCGGATCATCGCCATCGCCGACCTGTATGATCGTCTGGCTTCGCCGGCTGACGGTTCGCCGCGAAGGAGCAATGTCGAGGTGCTGCACCTGATGCGCACGACGTACGGCTCGTGGTGCGATCCGACCGTTTTGAAAGCCTTGGAGGCTGTGGCGCCGCCCTTCCCGCCGGGCCTGACGGTGACGCTCTCGGATGGTGGTGGCGCGGTGGTCGTGCAGGTTCCGCCAGACGATCCGTATCGTCCGATCGTTCGCAGGATCGTCGGTGCGGATCTTGAGCTGGATTCCAGGCGGCTGGATCTGCGTCGGGAGGAGTCGATTCGAATCACGCACGTTGGCAAGACGGCTGTCCAGCAGTTTGTGCCCGCGGCACAGCAGCCGGCGGCAGCGCGTCCCGCGCGGGCCGCCGCGGCGGCCGCATAGCCAGATCGTTGCTGGACGGTTGCCCCAGGCGGCTCCAATCAGCCCAGCAGCGCGCTTCGGGGCACAACGACAATGCTTTTGGGTGTGGTGGGACAAGCGTGCTGGCACACGCCGCACCCGATGCAGCCTTGCTCGATGACGTGAACGGTTCCACCGCGCAGCTCGATCGCCGACGTCCCCAGCGGGCAGCGGTCGATGCAGATCGTGCAATCCTGCCCGCGCGACCGAACGCACGTGTGCGAATTGAAGATGGCCGTGCCCATGTCGATCAGTCCCAGCGCCGTGGGCACCAGCGCGCCGCTGGGACAGTCGCGCATGCAAACCAGTCCGTCGCATACCACGCAGGGCATGACCTCAGGGTCAATGTAGGGCGCGCCGTTGCCCGCGGCGGCGGTTGGATCGATTCGGATGCACTGCGCCGGACAGGCGCGCACGCAGTTGCCGCAGCGACTGCATGTGTCGATGAAGGCGTGTTCGGCGATGGCGCCGGGCGGCCGCAGCCACCGCGGCGGTGCCTGCGGCGGCGAGCCTTGCCACGCCGCGACCGCTCCCATCGCCCGGCTGAACTCGCCAATCGCCTGCTCCACAGGCTCCACCGCCTCCACCAGCGGACGAAGCAGCTCGCGCAGTCCCTGGCGGAAGAACCCCCGTCGATTCACCGCCCGATTGGCAGTTGGCTTTTCAGCGGACATCGGCTTGCGTCGTGGGTTGGGTTCCAGGCGGCGGGTTCACGGTAATGACCTTCTGAATGCTGAATTGTCGCTGCGTCAGCGCATCGTGGAAGCTGACCTTCAACGTCAGCTCGCCGTGCTCAGGAACCCGCCCCTGCCACCGGCACGGCAACACGTACCCGTACTGTAGCGCGCTGCCGTACCAATGCTCCCGAGCCTGCTCCACGCTGAAGTGCCATTGTCCCACGAGATTGTCGTGCGGCTTGTTCAGGTCGAACAGTTGCACATCGAATGCCCCGGCGGCTTTGAGCTCATCGCCGGTCTGGTCGATGGGAACCACGTAAACTTTGATCCCTTCATCCCCCGGGGAGGAGGGGTCCAGATCGGCCCCGCCGGTCAGGCGGCCCAGCTTGATCCCACTGGTGGTGAAGAGCTGTTGCAGACGATCGGCGGGCAGTGTGGGCAGCGTGCCGCGCTGCGCCTCCAGCGAGCGAATCGTCGCCACGTCCGCTTCATGCCGCCGTTGCAACTCGGCCACCTGCGCCTCCAGCGCCTGAATCTGCTTCCGCAGGGCGATGTTGGCTTGATTCGGCTTTGCAAGACAACCGGAAGAGCAAAGCAAAAGCACGGATGAACACAGATAAACGCCGATGGCTCTGGGGTTGGAAATCGGCGATCTGCCTGGATCGGTGTTCATCTGCGTTCATCGGTGGTTACGGATCAATCCTTTTCATCGTCGTTGTCTTCCGCTGAGCGCCGCGCCACTTCCGGCGCCCGATCCAGCACCCGGTCGGCGCAGCCGTACTCGACGGCTTCCTCGGCGAACAGCCACTTGTTGCGGTCGAAATCGCGATGAATCTGCTCCTGGGTTTTGCCGGTGTAATCGGACATCAGCCGGTACAGCCGGTCGCGCAGGCGAAGCATGTGGGCGGCCTCGATCCCCAGGTCGGTCGCCGGCCCCTGCAACACCCCGCCAATCAGCGGCTGATGCAGCATGATCTGCGAGTTCTGGAGGACGTAGCGTTTGCCCTTGGTTCCCGCGGCCAGCAGGCAGGCCGCCATGCTCGCCGCCAGACCGATGCACGTCGTGGCCACATCGCATCGCAGAAACCGCATCGTGTCGATGATGCCCAGCCCCGCCGATACGCTGCCGCCCGGAGAGTTGATGTAAAGCTGAATGTCGCTTCGCGGATCGTCGTTGGACAGAAACAGCATCTGCGCGATGACGGTGTTGGCCGTCTCGTCCGTGATCGGCCCGCCGACGATGATGATCCGGTCCTTCAGCAGCCGCGAGTAGATGTCGTAGGCGCGCTCGCCGCGACCGGACTTTTCAATGACGATGGGAATGAGATTGTTGTTCATAGTGGTCAGTGGGCAGTGGCCAGCGATCGGCGGCCAGAGTTGTCGTGAGCAACCCCTGACCACGAATCGCTGGCCACTTGTTTGCTACTTCGGCTTGCTTCCATCCGCGGCGGCTTCGGCGGCTTTGACGTCGCCGTCCAGCCCGATGACCTCATCGCAGATGCCGTACTTGACCGCCTCCTGGGCGCTGAAGAACCGGTCCCGTTCCGAATCCTCGCGGATCCGCTCCGGGCTCTGCCCGGTGCACTGGGCCATGATGTTGATCAGCGTCTCCTTGGTTTTGAGGATCTCGTCGGCCTGGATCTGGATGTCCGCCGCCTGACCGTACACGCCGCCGAACGGCTGATGGATCATCACCTTGGCGTTGGGCAGGATGAAGCGTTTGCCCTTTTTGCCGGCCATGAAGACGATCGCCCCGCCGCTCTCGGCCCGACCGATGCAGTAGGTGGCGATATCGCAACTGAGGAAACGCATGATGTCGTAAATCGCCAGCGTGTCATCGACCACCCCGCCGGGGCTGTTGATGTACAGGTTGATATCCTCGTTTTTCTTCAGGCTCTGAAGGTAGAGCATCTGCATGATGCAACGCGAGGCGCTGACGTGGTTGATCTCCCCGACCAGGAACACCACTCGATTTTCGAGCAGCAGCTCCTCGAGGGTCATCTCGCGATAGCGGTTCAGCCCCGCGCCCGGGGGACCGGGCATCACCATGGGCATCGCCACCGGCCCGCGACCGGGAACCACCAGCGGCGGCGTTTCGCCGGAAGCGGCGATCGGCGCAGTCGGCTGCCGGCTCGCCGCGACGCTGCGCGCCATGCGATCCAGCGCCTCGGCGTTCATCCGTGTCGGATCAAACGTAGCCATTCGTCTCCTGTTCTGTGTCGCTTGTTCAACAAATCGTTGCACGCGCGGCGGATGGTATGCCCCGGACCCGGCAAATTCAACGTGATCGCCCCCTGGCGCCGCCGCCGACGACCACACCGCGCCGGCCGCCAGTTTGCTACTCTCATGCCCCTAGCGCATCCTATGCTGTGTCATGAACAGACTGCTCTCAAGACTCGCCGTCGCCTGCCTGGGACTTCTGGCGATCCTGCCCGGCTGCGCCCGCACCACGCCACCGACGGCCAGCAGCGGCCGGGTCCGGCAGACAGCCACCCAACCGGTTGCCGAGCAGAGCAGCCCGCCGCAGATCGACCACGCTCAGGCCGCTGGCTCCAGCGCCGACCTGGCCCCGCCCAGGCACGGAACCGAAAAACAGATCCAGGTCCTGCCGCAGGTCCGCAGGATCTTTCCCCCCGCGACCCCCGAGGCCATCGTCCGCGTCACCGAAAAAGTCTTTCCTGCCGTCGTGAGGCTGGACGTGGCCCAGGAGATTTACACCGAAGGCAAGCGTAATCTCCAGCGCGGCATCGGCTCGGGCGTGATCATCGATCCGCAGGGCCATATCCTGACCAACTATCACGTCGCCGGACGTGCCGCCGAGATCTACGTCACGCTGGCCAACAAGGAGCGTGTGCCGGCCAGGCTCATCGGGGATGACCACTGGACCGACATCGCCGTCGTTCAGCTCGACATGGAGACCATCAGCCGAAAGAAGATCCCCTTCGCGTGGGCCGAGCTGGGCGACAGCGATTCGCTGGTGGTGGGTCAGGACGTGATCGCCATCGGCACGCCGTTCGGCCTCACGCGCACCATGACCCTGGGGATCGTCTCCAACAACGAGCGGACGTTCTATCCCGAGCGGCAGAAGATCGACGAGTACGAAACCGGCGAGTTTAGCAACTGGATCCAGATGGACACCCCGATCGCCCCGGGCAACAGCGGCGGGCCGCTGGTGGACATCAATGGCAAGGTCGTCGGCATCAATACCCGCGGCATCCGCGGACAGGCTCTGAACTTCGCCATCCCGATCAATACCGCCAAGGAAGTGGCGCTGGCGATCCTCCGCAGCGCCTCGGCGGACAAGAAGGGCCGTGTTGAGCGCGCCGACCTTGGGATCGACCTCAAGCCACTCCAGGACCTGGAGACGTTCTACGAGATCGACATCAACAAGGGCGTGCTGATCAACAGCGTCGATCGCGGCTCCCCCGCCGCTGTGGCGGGCGTCAAGGTCCAGGACATCCTGCTGGAGATCAACGGCAGACCGATCAACGTCCGCTTTCCCGAGGAAGTCGCCCCGGCCAGGAAAGTGATCGCCGATCTGCCTGTCGGGCAGGAGGTGAGCCTCAAGCTCCTCCGCCGCGGGCAGATCATCACGCTGACCGCCACGACGCAGAAGCTGGAAGGCGCCGTCGGCGAGGAGCGCGAGATGAAGGCCTGGGGCCTGAGCATCCGCGACGTCACCCGCACCTACGCCAACGAAGCCCAGCTCGACGACGACAGCGGCGTGGTCGTCACCACGATGAGCCCCGGCTACCCCGCCGCCAAGGCCGGACTGGAGCCCAACGACGTCATCCGCTCGATCAATCAGCAGCCGGTCAGCGATCTGGAGGAGTTTGTCAGGCTTTACGAGCAGTCGATCAACGACAAGCAAGAGCGCCTGTTGCTCGAAATCCAGCGTGGCCGCGGACGACGCTTCGCCGTGCTGAAGATGACCTATTGAACCCGATTCATTCCGTCACAGACGGCAAACGAGGCCCATTCGAATTCCACTGGAAGAAAAACTGGCACTCATGACCCTATCTCACCTGCACAAGTCCATCGCGGCACTGCTGACTCTCCTCGGTCTTGTTTGCGTGTCGCTCGGCGCCGTCGATCCCCAACTCATCCGCGACATCCACGAGCGCGCGACGCCGTCGCTGGTCGTCGTTCAATACACCTACGAGGGCGAGCTCGGCCGCCGCGAGCTGCACGCCGCGGGGATTGTGGTCGGCGATGATGGACTGGTCATCGCCTCGGGAACCTTCACCCCGGTTCAGATCCCCGACGAGCAGATGACCGAGTTCAAAATCATCATCCCCGGCGACGACCAGACCGAGATCGATGCCGATTTCCTCGGGCGCGACGATCGCACGAACATCGCCTTCATCAAGGCCAGGCCAGAGCAGCCTTCGCCCTCGACGCAATCGACTCAGCCCGCGACGGCGCCGCGCGCCTGGACGCCGCTGCGTTTTGAGGATGTTGCGCTGGCCGTCGGTGAGCCGGTGATCTGCGTCGGGCTGCTGCCCAAAGACGCGGGCTATCGTTCGTACGTCACCGCAGCCAGCGTGTCGGCGCTGCTGCGCGGGCCGGTGCCGCAGGTGCTGGTCAGCGGCGAAGGGCTGTGCGCCGTCGGCTCGCCGGTGTTCGACGGGCACGGCCGGGCCGTCGGCATCGTCCACGCGCAGGAGAATCAATCGCCATTCTTGAACGATCCGCGCGAGCCGATGGCACCGGTGTTTACTCCGCCACGGCTGTTCGTTCCCGCCAGCGACTTCCTGCTCAGCTTGAATGATCCGCCGGTAAAAGGCCAGCCGCTGAAGTATCCGCACATCGGCGTGGCCCAGCTCAGCGGGCTGAAGAAGGAGGTCGCCGAGTACTTCGGGCTGGAGAACCAGCCGGCGGTGCAGGTCGGCGACGTGATCAGCGGCTTCCCCGCGGACAAGGCGGGGCTGAAACGCGGTGACATCATTGTGAAGGTCAACGGCCAGCCGCTGGAGCGCGGCGACGATCCGGATGAAACGCCCCTGATCATGACGCGAAAAATCGCGCGGATGAAGGTCGGGCAGGACGTCACCTTCACGGTGGTGCGCGGACGCGGACAACCGCCGCGGGAAATCACCGTCACGCTCGAAGAGCGCCCGATGCAGGCCAACAAGGCCAAGCGCTTCTTCGCCGAGGATCTGGGCTTTACCGCCAGGCAGATTGTCTTCGAGGACACCTACGTTCGCCGGCTTCCATCCGACACGCGAGGCGTGGTGGTCGCGCTGGTCAAGCCCAACAGTTCCGCGCAGACCGCAAAGCTTCAGCATGGCGATCTGATCACGCGGCTGAATCAGTCCACGATCGAATCGCTGGATGACTTCAAGAGCCAGTACCAGACCTTCCGCAAGGAGCAGCCCCGCGAGGCAGTCGTGCTGGAAGTGCTGCGCGGCGTGAACACCCAGATCATCCGCATCGAGCCGCCCCAATAGCCCGACTTGACCGCGGGATCGTCCGGGAACATCATGGCGCGCGGCCGAGGCGGCGTGTGTACGCGCCAGTAAAGCCAGACGATCGCAGGAGACCCACGAGCCGTGAGCCTCATGGCAAAGACAGTCAGTGGCATCGGACCGCGCCGTGTCGCCGCGGGCGACGGGTCGCTTGCAGTGCCGCGCGGCTTCGTGCTTGCGATTGCATGGGTTTTGTTGCTGAGTCTGTGTCGGGCGGGTCTGGCGGATTCGCTGTTTGTCGGATCCCTGGAGCGCAAGAATGTCCTGATCCGGGATCTGAAAGACGGCATGGTGGTTTATGAGATCAACGGTCGCGCCAGCGAGATCGAGGCCGGTAAGGTAACCCGACTGCTCGTCAGCGGCGAGCCGGCACTTACCGCCGCCGAGCAGGCCTACGCCGCAGCGGAGTGGGACCAGGCGGTTGACGGCTATCAGAAGGCGATCCGCACCACCAGCAAGCCGTGGGTCAAGAGCTGGGCGGCGCAACGGCTGATTGACGCGGCCAACCGCACCGGGCGATTCGACGCCGCCGCCACAGCCTATATCCTCGTGCTGCTGGAGGATCCGAACCGAGCGGCAGGCATGAAGCCGGCGATGCCGCAGTCCGGCTCGACGTATCTGGACACCGCGGTTCAGGATGTCAACAACGCGATGAACGATCCGAAACTCACCGTCGAGCAGCGCCGCGCCCTGCTGGGGTTCCTGGTGGAACTGCATCAGGCCCGCAAAGATGCGGCGGCGGAGGATGCCGCCTACGAGCAGCTCGCGCGGCTTCCAGGCGCCGATGTCAATGATCCCGGCGCACGGCGGATTCTGGCCAAACGCAAGCTCTCTGTCGCCTCGCGGGCGCTGGATGCGGCAGATTACCTGAAGGCGATCAACGAGATCGAGGCAAGTAAGGCAATCTTCACCGAACCGGCTCAGCAGGCCGATGCGCTGTTCATCATCGCCCAGGCCCGGCATGGACTGGCCACGGGCCAGCCCGACGCCAAGCTGCTGAAGGACGCGGCGCTGGCGTACATGCGGGTGGTGGCGCTGGCCAAAGACGAACCGGGCCGGCCCCATGTCGTCCAGAGCCTGCTCAGCACCGCCGACATTCTTCAGCAGCTTGGCGAGCCTGCGTCCGCCCGGCAGCTCTACGAACAGGTGCTGGCCCAGTACGGGGACGATCCCGACGCCCGCCACGCTCGCGACGCACTGAATCGCCTCAACAATCCAAGACCACCGGCAAGCGGTAACCGCTAACCGATCCATCACCCCCAACTGACAAACAACGCATGTACGCTTACATCCGAAAAAACCAGAAGAAAGTGATGGCCATCCTGGGCGTGATCCTGATGATCGCGTTCATCATCCCCACCGGCATCCGCGCCACCCGCCCGGACATGGAACACGTGGTCGGCCAGATCGGCTCCGAGAAGATCTATCGCGAGCAGATCCAGGCCGCCGAGGATGAATGGCGCTTCATCGCCGAGACGGTGCTTCAGCGCAACCCCGCCGCCGCCGTGGATTCACAGCAATCCCAGTGGGCTTCGATTCTCACGATGCTGCCCGAGCAGATCGTGCGGCCAATCGAGCGGCAACCCGAAACCTACTTCCTGCTTCAGGCCGAAGCCAGACAGATGGGATTGTCACCGAACCTGGCGGAAGCCGAACAGTTTCTCTCCGGGGAGACTGCGGGCATCCGTTACCAGGGCCGCGTGATGTCACTGGCGGACCTGAGCCAGGTGGACCCGCGATTCGCCGAACAGACCAAACGCGCCGTCGCCGAGCTGCTGATGGTGCTCTCAGCGTTCGACCGCGCGGTGCAGGCGGTGAAGCTTTCGGCGCCGCTGGTCGAGCACGAGCTGGCCGCCTCCATGCAGCAGATCAAGCTCAACATTGTGGACTTCTCCGCCGCGGACTTTGAGGCTTCGGTCCCCGAGCCGACGGAACAGCAGCTTCAGGAGCAGTTCCAGCGTTACGCCGACGTGCTGCCCGGCGCCACCCCCACCGAAGCCAACCCCTTCGGCTTTGGCTACAAGCTTCCCAACCGCGTCAAGCTCCAGTACATCGCCATCCCGCGCCAGCAGGTGCGTCAGGCGGTGCGCGCCACCAAATCGGATTACGACTGGGAGGTCGAGGCCTACAAGTACTATCTGCGGTATCCCGAGCGCTTCCCCGCCACCCAGCCGCAGTCCCCCACCACAACCAGCACCGATGCGTTCACGCTCGGCGGAGGATCGGCCCCGACCACGGCCGCGGCGCCGACCACGCAGCCCTTCGAGCAGGTGCGTGATGAAATCATCACCACCCTGCTGGAGCCACAGATCGACAAGCTTCAGAGACAGATCCAGAATGAAATCCTCCAGAAGCTGAATCAGGGATACGAGGCGTACCGTGCTGCGACAACGACTGCCCCGGCCACCGCGCCGCAGTCGGCCACACGCCCCGCGGGCTACGAGAGCTTCCAGTTCCTTCAGGACCTGGCACGGCAGATCGAGCAGAAGTACAACGTCACGCCCACGGTGGCGGCGATCAACGAATACAAAGGCCCGCTGGAGCTGCGGCTGCTGCCCGGGATCGGGCAGGCGAGCCTGTTTGCCGACTTTGCGATGTTCGCCGAGCCGTTTGTCCCGCCGGACCAGCGCGATCAGCCGGCGGTGTTGAGCCTGTACGAGCCATCCAAGCCTCTGCCGGACGATGCCGGGAACGTGTACATCTTCCGCCTGACCGACGCCGTGCCCGCACAGCGTCCCGGGAGCATCGAGCCGGTTCGGGAGCAGGTGGTGGCGGACTGGAAAAAGGCCCGCGCCTTCGAGGCCGCCCGCGCCGCGGCGCAGCAGCTTCTGGAGGCCGCCCGACAGCACGCCGCCGGGCTGGCCGCCGCCGCGGTCGATCGCAAGCTGATCACCACCGGCGCGTTCTCCCTGAATGAGCCGGTGCCCAACTATCCGCTCAGTTCCCGCTCACAGGCCAAACTTGGGCTTGAGGCCCATGCCCTGCTGGGCGCGATCGCCCGTGCCGCATCGACGACTGCCCCGGCCACGCAACCGCTTCAGCGTCCGATGGGGCTGGTTGAGCTACCCGCCGACGGCAAAGTCGCCGTGATCGAGCTGGTCGAAGTCCGCAGCGATCTGAAGCCCGAGATCGCCGAGCTGGCGCGCCTGCGTGCGGCGTCGGGGCTGCGGCAGGCGTATCAGCAGCTCATGCTTTCCGACTGGTTCACGTATGAAGCGGTCGCCGCCCGACTGGGGTACATCGACCACACCGGCCGGGCGGGTCGCTCCACTCGCGGCAGGCCCTCGCCGCAGCCCGCGGAGTCGCCGCTTGCGCCTCCGCCGCCCGCCATGCCGTTGTCGGCGTTGCGGCAGTGAGGCTCCGAACCGCCCGGGTCGGCATACGTAAAAACCTTGCCGCCGGATTTGTCGGCGCATGCGCCGGGCGCGTGCTTGACAAGTCGACCCCCGCGGCTAAAGTCAGCACAGTCCGCCAGGCCGTGGGAGCCGCACTGGCACTCAAGCCGCTTTTACGCGCCATTAGCTCAATTGGCAGAGCAGCTGACTCTTAATCAGCGGGTTGTAGGTTCAAGTCCTACATGGCGCATTTACCATTAACCCTGATTTAGTAAGGATTTGCATGCGAGCCAGTGACATTCGTCGTGGGCAGGCCGTCATTCTCGACGGCAGGCTCTATGTCGTGACCAACGCCGATCACAACACCCCGGGGAACCTGCGCGCCAAGGTCCAGTTCAAGCTCCGTGACGTCGTCAAAGGAAACATCATCGATCGGCGTGTCGGCGCCACCGATGACATCGAGACCGCAACGCTTGATCGCCGGCAGGTCGAATACCTCTACTCCGACAACACCGGGCACGTGATCATGGACCTCGAAACGTACGACCAGTTCACGATCCCCAAGGAAGTGTTCGGCGAGGACATCAAGTTCCTCAAGCCTAACACGCAGTTCACGGCGCTGTTCTACGACGGCAAGGTGCTCAGCTACGAGCTGCCCAAAACAGTCGATCTGAAGGTGACCGACACCCAGCCGGGGATTAAGGGCGCCACCGCAACCAACCAGTTGAAAGATGCGGAACTGGAGACCGGGCTGCGGACGCGCGTGCCGCCTTTCATCGAGATCGGCGAGGTTGTGCGCGTCAGCACCGAGACCGGCGAATACATCAGCCGGGCGTAAGCAGCGAGTCTGGATCAGTCCTACACGAGAACCATGTGCCCACGACCAGGTCGTGGGCTTTTTGTTTGCGCCCTGTCGCGTGCGGCTGGCCACGGGCTATAATCGGACTTTTCATTCCTCAATTATGGAAAAGTTTGAACTCTTTCGGGATTCGCAGGGTCGGCAGGTCCTGAAGTGTCGTCATCGTGGGCTGGCGCTGCTGAATCATCCCATGTACAACCGCGGCTCGGCATTCACGCTCCAGCAGCGGGAGATGTTCGGCCTGCGGGGACTGTTGCCGGCGCGGGTCAGCACCCTGGAACAGCAGGTACGTCGGGTCTACCAGAACATCTGTCGTTCCAGCGATCCGATCCAGAGATACATCACGCTCTCGGCCCTGCACGACCGCAATGAGGTGCTGTTTTTTCGGGTGCTGCTGGACCACCTTGAGGAGTTCCTGCCGATCGTCTACACGCCGACGGTGGGACAGGTCTGCCAGGAATTCAGCCGCCTGTTCCGCCGCCCGCGGGGGATGTGGATCACGCCTCGAGATCGCGGGCAGATCGACCAAGTGCTCGGGGATGCGCCGTTCGAGGACGTGCGGCTGATCGTCGTGACCGACAACGAGCGCATTCTGGGTCTGGGCGATCAGGGGTGCGGGGGAATGGCCATACCGGTGGGCAAACTGGCGCTGTACACGGTGGCGGCGGGGATTCATCCGGCGATGACGCTGCCGGTCAGCCTCGATGTCGGCACGGACAATCAGGAGCTTCGAGCTGACGAGCTGTACCTGGGCTGGGAATCGCCAAGGCTGCGCGGGGCCGAGTATGACGCGCTGGTCGATGAGTTCGTCACCGCCGTCAAACGACGCTTCCCGAGGGCACTGCTTCAGTGGGAGGATTTCAAGAAACAGAACGCCTTTGACCTGCTGGATCGATACCGTCACGCGCTGCCTTCATTCAACGACGACATTCAGGGGACAGCGGCGGTGGCGCTGGCGGGGATTCTGGCGGCCGGACGCATCAGCGGCACGCCCATCCAGCGGCAGCGCGTGGTGATCCTGGGCGCCGGAGCGGCGGGAATCGGCATCGCGCGGCAGCTCCGCGACGCCATGCGCCGCGCCGGACTCCAGGACAAGGAGCTCATCGCCGCCATCGCCGTCCTGGACAGCCGCGGGCTGCTGGTGCAGGGACGCGAGCTGCGCGAAGCGGCCAAGCGCGACTTCGCCTGGCCCGCGGCGCTGGCGGCGGCCATGGGGCTGCCCGTCGATCGCCCCGCCGACCTGCTGGCCGTCATCCACGCCGTCAAGCCCACCGTCCTGATCGGCACCACCGGCGAACCGGGCGCATTCACCGAGCCGATCGTCCGCGCCATGGCCCAATATGTCCAACAGCCGGCCATCTTCCCCTTCTCAAATCCCACCAGCCGATCCGAAGCGATTCCGCGAGACCTGGTCCACTGGACCAATGGCCGGGCGCTGGTGGCCACTGGAAGTCCGTTTCCTCCGGTCGTGTACGAGGGTCGCACGATCCGCATCGGGCAGGGAAACAACGTCTACGTCTTCCCCGGAGTCGGGCTGGGCGCACTGGTGGCCGAAGCGCGGGTGGTGACCGACGCGATGTTCACGGCGGCGGCGACGACGCTGGCCGAATGCGTGTCCCAGCAGGATCTGGATGCCGGCGCGCTGTATCCGCCGGTCACGGCGCTGCGGCACGTCAGCGCCCGCATCGCCGAAGCCGTGGTGCGCGAGGCCCGCGACAGCGGCGTCGGACGCGACATCCCCGATTCGCAAATCCCGCGCGCTGTCGCGGACTTCATGTGGACGCCGGCCTATCCCGAGTTGCTGCCAGCCTAAGCAAGCCGCGCCCAGGCCGGCTCCGGTCGGGCGGTTGTTGCGTCAGGGTCAGCCTGGCCGCATCGTCTCAGCTCTTTTTCCTGTAGTAATCCGGCAGCGGCCGGCCAAGCTCCTCCCAGTGCTTGTTGACCGCCTCGGCCTTGCCGGCGCTGTTGAGCACGTGCAGCTTTCGGCGCACCATGCCGACGATCGCCTCGCGACCCGGACCAAGGTAGTTGCGCGGATCGAACTCCGCGGGTTTGGTGGCGAAGACCTCGCGGATCTTGGCCGTCAGTGCCAGACGAAGGTCCGTGTCGATGTTCACCTTGCACACCCCGTATTTCTGCACCGCCATGGCGATCTGGTCCTCGGGCACTCCCTTGGCGTTGGGCATCGCCCCGCCATATTTGTTGACCAGATCGATGAACTCCTGCGGCACGCTCGAGCTGCCGTGCATCACCAGCGGCAGGCCAGGACACGTCTTCATGATCTGCTCGATGCGATTGAAGGCGAGTTTGGCCTCGTGCTTGAACTTGTATGCCCCGTGACTGGTGCCGATCGCCACCGCCAGTGAATCGATGCCGGTGCGCTTCCAGAAGTCCGCCGCCTGGTTCGGATCGGTCAGGTACTTCTCGACATTTTTCTCGTACTCAGCCGCATCGAGTCCGACGACTTCCTCTTCGATGCCCCCGAGCATTCCCAGCTCGCCCTCGACCACCACGCCCGCCGCGTGCGCCACCTTCACGGCCTCGGCGGTCAGCCGCACATTCTCCTCATACGGATGATGCGAGCCGTCGATCATCACGCTGGTGAAGCCGTCATTGATGCAGGTCCGCACCAGATCCACCGTGTCGCCATGATCCAGATGAATGGCGATGGGCAGCTCGGGGTGTTCCTCCACGGCGGCCATGATGATGTGCCGCAGATAGTTCATCTTCGCGTATTTGCGGGCGCCCTTGGAGATCTGAAGGATGACCGGGCTTTTCTCGGCGGCGCACGCCTCGATGATACCCTGGGTGATCTCCATGTTGTTGACGTTGAATGCGCCGACCGCGAACCCGCCGTCGTAGGCAAGATCAAACATCGGCTTGGTGGTCATCAGGGGCATAGAAGTACCGTCCTTTCGGGAATCCTAACGCCTTCCCCGCTCATCAACTGACGGCGGAGTGCAATGTTGCTACAGCCGCTTCACTGTACCAGCGCCGGGTCGCAAAGTGGAGAGCAGCAAGGATGCCTCTGTCCGCACGCGTGACACAGGCGTCCGGCCTGTGCGGCTGATCCGCCGGTTGCACGCTGCCAAAAGAGAGACGCACTTACCTGACTCAGGCCGTGTGGTGACTCACAGAGCGATTGGTTGGTGTCACCAGCGGATGGCCACGTGTGAGCTGTCAGCGCATGGCCCGGCCAAGCGCATTTGCTCACCTGTGCCCGATTCCTCAATACCCTTTTTGTTTGTCGATGACGTTGAGCATCGGCAGGCCGGCAACGTAACGCCTCATGTTCTCGATGAACAGTTCGCGCTCGCGTTTGCCGCTGTGCTGCGAGCCGCCGGCTTTGTGGGGCGTGATGATGACGTTCGGCTCCTGCCACAACGGATGGTCCGCCGGCAGCGGCTCCGGGTCGGTCACGTCCAGCCCCGCGCCGGCCAGCTTCTTCGACCGGATCGCCGACAGCACCGCTTGGGTGTCGACGATCCTGCCGCGCGTCACGTTGATCAGGTACGATCCATCCTTCATCAGCCCGATCTCTCGAGCACCGATCATGCCTCTGGTGCGTGGCGTCAGAGGTGCGCAGCAGACCAGCACGTCGCATCGGCTCAACATGTAGTCGTAGTGCGTATCAACCAGATGCAGCTCATCGACCATGGCATAGCGCTCGCGGAACATCGGCTCGGCATCGACGGCCATCACGTACATGTCCAGCGCCTTGGCACGACGGGCGACTTCTCGCCCGATCCCGCCCAGGCCGATGATTCCCATCGTCAGCCCGCGCAGCTCGATCTGCCGCACGTTGAAGCCTTCCCACTTGCGGTTGTAGGAGGCAAACCCCACGCCGCGCACCAGCGCCAGCAGAAACGCGATGGCGGTCTCGGCAATCGGCGAGCCGTAGCATCCGCTGGTGTTGGTCAGGATCACGTCGCTGTTGACGAACTCCGGGAACATCAAGGTGTCCACCCCGCCAGAGGTCACCTGCACCCAGCGCAGGCGTTTTGCGGTGGCGAATTCCTCGGGCGTGAGCTTGCCGATGATGGCGTCGGCGTTGGGCAGCTCCTCCTTGAATCGCTCCGAGGGCAGGATGGTGATCTGCGGTGAAATCCCCTGAATCTGCCTGTAGAAATCGTCGTCGAACCTGTTGCGGGTGAGGTAGTTCAGAGGCAGCCGTGGCGGCTCGCCCCTGCGGGGAAGGGAGGAGGCGGTTTCGACCGCATGAGTTGCGGGCGTGGCCAGTGCCGCCGCCAGTCCCGCTCCCGCAACCACCGCCGCGTCGTTCAACAACCGCCGCCGTGAGACCGTCTGCCAGGCGTCGGATTCGTCCATGGGCAACCTCCGTCAAAGTGGACGACAAAGCCGCCAGCATCACAAGCGGCGCAGTCTGAAGGTCTGAGGTTCAAGACGCTCAAGTTCTCCAGCTACTTGAGCGCGCTCAGATCCCAGATCCGCACGGTCGTGTCACCACCACCGCCGCCGCTCACCATCAGCCTGCCATCCTTCGAGATCGACAGCGATTCGATCCGCCCGGAATGGTGCCCGCTCAACGTCCGCACAAGCTGGCCGGTCTGCGCATCCCAGAACTTGATCGTCCTGTCCTTCGAGCCGCTGATCACCGTCTTGCCGTCGGGTGTGAACTCGACGGAATCAACCTCTTCGCTGTGCCCGCTGAGGGTGCGCAGCAGCTTGTTGGCTCTGGCGTCCCACAGCCGTACCGTGGTGTCGTTGCTGCTGGATGCGTACAGAGAATCGTCGGGCGAGATCGCCACACACTCGATGCCCGAGGTATGCCCCTCGAGCGTCGCCTTGAGCTGTCCGCTTTGGGCATCCCAGACGCGCAGCTTCCCGTCGGCCGAAGCGCTGACCAGCGTCTTGCCATCGGAGGTCCAGCGCACCATCTGCACCCGCGCCGTTGCTCCCGGCATGACCTGCTTCTGTTGGCCCGTGGCCACGTCCCACGTCCGCACCGTCAGGTCCACCCCGCATGAGGCCAGAGTCTTGCCATCCGGAGAAAACGCGACCCATCGCACGACGTCCGTGTGGCCGTCAAAGGTGCGGATAACCTGGAACGTGCTGGCGTCCCAGAGGCGCACCGACTTGTCCCCGCTGCCGCTGGCCAGCAGGGTTCCATCCGGCGAATACGCGACACAGTACACGTCCGCGGTGTGTCCGCTGAGCGTGCGACTGGCGGTGCCGCTGGCCAGGTCCCACAGGATGATCGTCTTGTCCCTGCTGCTGGTGGCCAGGGTCTTCATGTCCGGCGAGAACGACGAGGACATGACCGAGCCTTTGTGCCCCTCCAGGATGCGCACCGCCGGCTGCTGCTGCGCCCATGCACAACACACCAGTACGAGCAGCCCAGCCAGCGACAGACCGACCGCCGACATTCGCCTTACGTCCATTTTTGATCTCCGTTTCAGGTTCCTCTGGAATCGCCCGGATGCATCACATGCCCGCCATCGCCGCGGGCTGAGCGCCGCCGAACGAGCTCTTCTGAAGTTTTGTCTGCAGCTCAAAGATCGACCCTGCCAGCCCGCGCTGACGCATCTGGAAGTCCAACTGCATCATCCTGGCCCGGCGGGTGGGTTGCCCGCGGACCACACGCGAATGGAATTCGTCGAGCTTGACGTCAACACCGATTGGCCAGGCGTCGGCGGCAGCGTATTCGATCAGCAGCAGCCGCCGCGGCCTGTTCGAGCGGTTGGGCGCCGAAGCATGCAGCGTGCGTGAATGGTGAATCGACATCCCGCCGGCCGGAACGATCACCGGCACCTGTTTCTCCCGCGCCAGCTCCGGGCTGTCGCCAGGCACGGCGCCGACAAAAACGTCGTCCTGGTGGTGATCGAGGATCGGACCACGATGCGAGCCGGGAATTACCAGCAGGCAGCCATTCTCCGGCGTGCAGTCGTCCAGCGCGATCCCCACCGCCAGCACGTCGTCGTTCGTGTGCGGAAAGAAGACGAAATCCTGATGCCACTCGACCGCGCTGCCCACGCCCGCCGTCTTCATGTTCAGCTTGCTGTGGTGATAGCGAACGTCCGGGCCAATCAGCGCCGCCACCACATCCAGCACCGCTGCGCTTCGCATGATCCGCTCGAACAGGGGATGAACCTTCACCGGATTGTTGATCCTCGCCAACTGCGGCGAATCGCCCGCGTGCGTCGGCTCCAGCACGAACGTCGCATCATCCCTGGTAAGCTGCCGGGACTGCTCCCTGAATTCATCCACCACCTGCCGCGCCTCGGCCAGTTCCTGTTCGTCCAGAACCCGATCGACGGCCAGATACCCGTCGCGGTGAAATCGATGGATCTGTTCGTGGCTCAGCATGGTGCTCTCGCTCATTGCCTTCAAAGGTGACTCACATAGTTGTGCAGCCGATACAGCACTTCCGTGGCGAAGGCGTTTGCGGCGTACCAGTTGGAATGGGCCGAACCGCGCTTGCCCGTCCTGGGATCATGGCCCCACGTCGAGAACTCGCCGTTGGGAAACTGGCTGCGCACGATCGCGTTTCCGGCGGCCATCGCCTTCTGGAGGTATTCCCGCTCGCCAGTCGCGCGGTGCAGAGCAAGCAGCGCGTTGATCCAGTTGGCGGTGTGCCCCTCCATCACGTAGTAGCAGACGTACTGCTCGGTAACCTAGGGCACGGGACAATCGACATCGATCGTCGCATCCGGACGGAAGATGACGAACTGATCTTCCACCCATCGATTCAGCCGCCGCGCGATCGGCAGGTAATCGGGATTTTCGTCCGCGTGCCGACAGAGGTAACAGATGAGCAGGATCGTGCCCATGTTGCCGAGGTTTTCGAAGGGGCGTTTCTCGCGTACGTCCTCGAAGGCTCCCTGCCAATGGTTGGTCGTGACCGGATAGGCCAGCGTCCAGTCCAGCGCCCGCCGGGCCGCGAATGCGCGCTTCGCATCGGGCCGATGCTGCTCGAGCATCTCGACCAGTACCGTGAAGTTGATCACGTCACAGGTGTAGTCTTCGACGACGGCGCCGGTGGCAGGCTCAATTCGATACGGCAGGCTCCCGTCGTGACGCTGAAACTGCATAACGGTGTCGGCGATATGGATCGCATACTCCAGCGCATCCTCGCGACCGGTGGCCCGATACCAGTCCACCATCCCCTCCGCCGTGCGACAGGCGCGGGTGATGTTGACGGCAGCGCCCTCGTTGCCGCCCTCGTACTTGCCCATCCCAATCGTCGAATACGGAAACAGCGGCAGCTTGCCGGTTGGCGGGTGGCGATGCGTCAGCAGCCATTCGCCGACGAAGTTCGTCAGGCGCATCGCCTCTTTCCTGTACGGTCGTTCGTTGCGCGCATGGGCAAGAAACGCCCGAATAAACACCGGCTGATGTGCCGCCGGGTAGGCGTCACCGCGACCTTGCGGGTTTCCTTTCTCCGGTTCGGGTCCCGCCGAGGACCAGATCCACACCGGCACGCCCGGCTCGCGATACGGGGCCACAGCGTGTTCGGCGGCGTGGATTAGAAACGCGATGTTCCGATCCGCCGCCGCCGCCCAATCCTCACGCTGCCCATCGAAGCCCTGCCAATCCCATGCCCTGAACCGCCGGGTTGCCGGCCCCAGGGTCGTGCCCTGCGACGTCTCGATCCCCAGCGCAATGGTGAACCAGTCGTGCGCCAGCTTCGGCCAGACCTGCCTCAGGTCGATGCGTGGCTGCACGGAGGCAATCTCGTGTCGTTGCCCGTTTTGTTCGATGATCCCGATGTACCGCCGCGCGCCCGGCCGCGCGACCAGCTCGAACACCGGCGGATCGATGAACCGCGGACTGAAGCGGTTCCAGCCGGCGATCTGCACTCCATCGGCCGATGATGAAGCGTCCGACGCACGACTCGAGGTTGTCGCCGCGGTTGTAGCCATCTGCTGCGTGTCCGCCCCGTGGCTCACGTTCCCGAAGGTTGAGCCCAAAACCGAGGACATCGCCGCGAATCCGAGGGATTGCAGGAACTGGCGGCGGTCCACGGGTCGATCATTATTGATGAATTTCACGATTTATCAATAAAATTTCCGCGCGATTTTTCCCCCCGGGGCACATCGCATTTGCCAAGAGCGGGCTCACGAGACACGCGGTGCGGCAATGGCGGAACAAACCGATTGCAAGCGGCGAGCACGGCTAAGAGATGGCCGCGCACAGAGACTGAAGCCACGGCAGCGGCGCCGACCGCTTCAGATTGCTCCATTGGAACTGGTTGCGATGGCTGCGCAAACACGCGTAGCACGCAGCGTCCTGGTCACAGTCCTGGTTGCTGCAATGCGAGAGTAATTGAAGTGTCTCCCTGAGCAGATCCGGAAGATGGTTGCGGATACGGTCGACATGGCCGGCACCGCCGGGTACGCGGTCGTAAAGCACCAGTTCGCCGCAGGCATTAGTCCCTGACTGGCTGCGGTAGGTGGAATCCAAGTCTGCGGGATCGATGTACAACTTCCGACAGGCAGTGTTGGCTAAAGCTGTAGCGAGCGTGAACCAGAACGGTGCGTCTGTAACAGCGGGAGCGGGATACCCCGGAAACCGCACTTGCAGAACGTCGGTGGTGAAGATGTGCGCCAGCGCGACTTTCTCGAATCTGCCCCGGCAGGTTGAGCCCCAAGGCGTGATGTGGCCGGCGCGCGGAGCGGCCGCATCATCGACCGCAAGACCACAAGACAGGCAGATCATGAAGCCCTGGCCCTTCTTTCCAAGATTCGCCCGGAACAACTTGGCATTCGGTCGAATCGCGGTGATCGCACCACGGAGGCAAGGATGTTCGGCGAATTCGGACTCGGGCGCGCCATCCAACAGGAACACCTCGGTGTTTGAGGGCGGCTTCAGGCGAAACAGATTCGGTTCAAGTGCTGGCGCATCGTGCTTAGTCGTGAAACCGGCAGGCTCCAAAAATGGCCATGGCATTGCTGTCGGCGGCATGTCCCTGGTGTTGGCCTTCACTTCCTGGGCCGAGTGCCCGATGACAATCTGGCGCGTCTGCCGAGAGATGCGGAAATACATCAAATCCGGTTCCCGCTTTTCAAGATCAACGCCCACACTCTCAAAGAGCTTGCCATCAGCGATGACTTGGCTGCCGGGAGAGTATTCGGAGATGCCAAGCTCGCGGTCGCGTTCAAGCCGCATGTTGGTCTTCACCAGCTCCTGTCGGACCTTCAGCTTGATCACGTCTTGCGGGAAGGCGTAGCTGGGCAGCCAGCACTGTTCCGCCAGAGAGTCTATCAGGTAAACCTCTTTCAATTGCTCCTGGAGCCGCTGCACGCGCCACATTGCATGTGTCAATGCTTTGGCTTTCTGAAGCTGCCTGACCCTCTTGGCCTCGGCCTCCTCCGCCGCCAGTTCTTCGTACTGATTCTGATAGCTCTTCAACGGCAGGATGAATCCCCGGATATAGGCTGTATCCCTTCCCGATTGCGGATCGCGGGAGAACAACGTCGTGGCGGCCGCCTCAATGGCACGGGCTGGATCCAGAGGACAATCTGCAGGGATGATATGGGAGAGTTCCGCAGCCAGTTTGGCCTGGTTGTGCTGACACCACGGGCCGAACAGATCTGCCGGTGCTTGCTCGCCCGTTTCGGACTCTGGGAAGAACTCACCAATGCGCAGGCTGTCATTCTCGAAGCGATTCAGGTGATCGCGAAGAAACCGGCCAAGCAGGAAGCTATTGACATGCCGTTGCGTCAGGCGCGTGTTTGCAGTGTAGATTACCGGTACGGGCACTCGCCCGACCACAATGTCGCGGGGACGGAAATAGTAGTGTTGATCGTGGGGAACTGATCGCGCGTACGTGACGGCGTGGGCCACCCCCTGCCTGCGCCGTCCGGCGCGACCAGCCCGCTGGATGTAATTGGCCGGAGTCGGTGGGACGTTGCGCAAGAGCACCGCCTGTAGCTGGCCCACATCCACACCCATTTCAAATGTGGTGGAACTGCTCAGCACGTTGGCTTTGCTCTGCTTGAATTCGTCCTGATATTCTCGGCCCCGCTCAAGCGTGAGCTGCGCGGTGTGCTCGCGGACAACCAGGGGCATTGGGTCGCGCAGGTAACGGTACGCGCGATGGCTGGAAGTAAGTTGAGCTTCGCGCGAGGCACTGTCGACCGGGGCAAGGGTACCTCCGCATCTCGGAATTTGGCAGACACCAGTCATTTGATGAATCGTTGGTGTGCCGCACCGACGGCACTTGTACCACTGGCCGTCCACGACCAGCAGGATTCGTGATGCCGGAAGCTGATATTCGCCTGGCTCGACCTGTCGCAAAATGCGTTGGTCGGCGATGAGCCACCCCCACAGTTGGTCCAGCGTTTCCGCCACGCGCGTATCTGAGGCATCGCCGGTCTGGCCAAGTACCTGACGGACGGTCGCCGCGGTGTAACTCCGCGATATAGCCAGGCCGCGAGACTTGGTTGCCTCAAAAGGATTCCACCTGACCCTGTATCTGCTCCCGACCCTTGCGGGCTCCGGATTGCGGTGCACCGTCACAAGAGTGGGGCCAGCGCCGATGATGTGCGTGCGAGTAACGGTGTCCGGGACGTACTCCACCGCGCCCCGTCGCACCAGATACATCAGAAGCCTGTGGATGGCATCGACGCCAACCTGTTCACTGGGGAACAGCAATGGTGCCGCGCGTCTGGCCGCATCGAGTTCGGCGGGCGTGAACTCCACGGCACCCGCTCCCAGCATCAAGCCGCCGATTTTGGTACGCTGCGTGTGCGATGCGGATAGATGCTCATACAACGTCAGGGCCAGCTCATGCCTCAGTTCCCGCCTCTCTTGCGGATTGATCTGGGCTGTCGGCACCACGCTGTAGCGGTCGAAGCCCTCGTCGTCCGTGTGTCGCGCGACCACCCATGGGTGTTGGAGCATGGCCGCGTGTCCGCGGTCAATCACCTCAACGACCGTGCCGGGCGAATTGCGGCTGGCCTGAATCTTCCTTGCAGTCTCCAGCAACGGTTGAATGTAGCTCGGTTCGGCAGTGGTGCGAGTCAGGTATGGAGTGAAGTAGGCGGCCCGCTGTCGCGAATCGGAAAAGACCAGAAGCCGTCGCCCGCCCGCTGGCATGTCATCGCGATACGGCGGCATCCTCCGGATGATCTCCTCCGCCAATAGGGCCGTCGGCGCATCTTCGCCGGTCACGAAGTCACGGAGGACCGAGGGGAACGGCCGAGCGGTGCCGCCGCAACAGGGACAAGTAGCCAGATTGCCCTCGCGGTCCCCTCCATGGATGACCCGAAGGCTGATCTGTTCTTCGTGGTTACAGCCCGGCGCACCTTCTTCGCTGTACGCTCCGCAACGAGAGCTATGACCAAAAGCTGTGGACGGTGACGCGGCAATAAAAGCGGCGTACCCTGGGTAACTGGTTTGATTCAGGAACCCGTTTGGCCCACGAGGCCAGGAAGGATACGCCACATGTCATCATCCACGCTTGCCCTGCGGCTGGCAACCGATTCAGTGGTCGATTTGACCCTGGAACGGATCGCCCGCGAGGGCGCCCGCCGCTATCTTCAGAAGGCGATCGAGGAGGAGGTCGCCGATTACATCAACGCCAACGCGCATCATCGGGACGATGCCGGCCACCGCCTGGTGGTGCGGAACGGCCATCACCAGCCGCGGACGGTCCTCAGCGGCGTCGGCCCGATCGAAGTGCATCAACCGCGGGTGGACGACCGCCGCGTCGATGAGAACGGCGTGCGCTTCCGCTTCACCAGCAAGATCCTGCCGCGTTACCTGCGTAAGACCCGTGCGATCGAGGAACTGGTGCCGTGGCTGTATCTCAAGGGGATCAGCACCGGCGAGATGCCCGATGCCCTGGTGCACCTGGGATTCGATGGATCGGGGTTGTCGGCCACCAGCGTGACGCGGATGCTGGCGGTCTGGCACGGCGAATACGAAGACTGGAGCCGGCGGGATCTGTCGGGCAAACATTACGTTTATGTCTGGGCCGATGGCTTGTACTTCGGCTGCCGGCTGAGCGACGATCGCCCGTGTTTACTGGTGCTGATGGGCGCGACTGCCGATGGCCGCAAGGAGCTGATCGCGATGGTCGATGGGCAGCGCGAGAGCGAGACGAGCTGGACAAGCTTGCTGCTGGACTGCAAATCCCGCGGGCTGGCGATCGCGCCCAGGCTGGCCACGGGGGACGGCTCCCTGGGCTTCTGGATCGCCCTGGGCAAGGTGTTCCCCTCGACCCGCCATCAGCGTTGCTGGGTGCACAAGACCTGCAATGTGCTGGACAAGCTGCCCAAAGGCGAGCAGCCGGCGGCCAAGACGATGCTGCACCAGATCTGGATGGCGGCGACCCGGTCGGATGCCACCAAGGCGTTCGACCGCTTCATCGAGGTGTACGGCGCCAAGTGGCCGCGCGCCACGGATTGTCTGGAGAAGGATCGGGCCGAGCTGCTGGCGTTCTACGACTTTCCCGCCGAGCACTGGCAGCACCTGCGGACCAGCAACCCGATCGAGAGCACGTTCGCGACGGTGCGGCTGCGAACCTACCGCACCAAGGGCCCGGGCTCTCGTGAGGCGGGAATCGCCATGGCTTTCAAACTGGCCCGCAAGGCCGAGTCACGCTGGAGAAAGTTGAACGGGAGCGAGAGATTGCAGGACCTGATCGACGGCATCGTGTTCGTCGACGGAGAACGAATCGCCGCTTAACCTGTCGCGGCCGTCCACAGGATTTGGGAATAGCTCCGCAACGAAGACACAGTTGCGCATCATGCGAGGCCGTCGTCTCGACCTCATCTGCTTCGCCACTTTCAGATTCCAGGGCTGATAGATCAAACCAGGTTAACAGCCGAATCGGCGACCGCGAGATTCCGACGGGTTTTTCCCACTTGTTGCCCGAGGGTAACCGGACCACAACCACGGGCATGCCGCAATGCGTGCAAGTCTTGAGCAAAAGCAGCCTGAGCCCCGTCTGATCATCCGTAACGCAATCCTCCAGCACGACCCGACGCACTTTCGGAGGCTTGGATGGTTCCAAAGACACGGATAGTCCCGACAATCCTCGGAAAAAGTGATGCACGCGCACTGACATCAGTGGGCTGCGGTGCTGAATATCGGGGCTGGCAAGTGAAGCGGCCACCAGCAGCGCCCGCACAGCGGCCTGGCGCTGTTGCTCTGTTGGTGCGGCTTGGGATTCGCCGACTCGAAAGATCGAATGGGCCAGCTCAGAGACCGTTCGAGGTTCGCATCGCAATTGGTCGTACGCGGCGATTGCGGCATCGACCTGCCGCAGGGTGTTGTACAGAATGTCATTGGGCGTCTTGCCAGCCTGGGGCTTCAAGCCACAACCGCGAAGCCACGCCTGTACCGCAGATGTACTCTGTGTGGCTTGATGCACTGTGGCTACGTCGGAGTTGGCCGCCAATCGCACGATGGTCTCTGAAGTGCACGGCTGGGACCCAGGACGCTCAAACGGCTCATCCACCTCACCGAATATGACATCTTGCGGCGTGAACCCGCTGCCGCACAGCCTGCTGGCAAAATTGGCAATCTCATCCCTCACATGGGAATGGTCTTGATCGCCGAGCGTAGCGCTGGTCAGGATGAACTGAAGCTGGTGCGGATACTGACGCTGCACACGCCGCATCAGCAGACTGATGTCGATCCCCTGCGCACCTGAATAGGTGTGAGCCTCGTCCAGCACGATATACCGCACCGTAGGGTACCTGAAGATGAGTTGGTCCTGTGGCCGAAGCAGCAGGTACTCAAGCATCGCAAAATTCGTCAGCAGTATCTGTGGCGGCGATTCCCGAATCTCCGTGCGAGTCAGCTTCTCATTCGGTCGCTTGGCTTCGAGTTTCACACTTTCAGGAACCTGGTCATCCGTGTAGTAGGTCTGGCTCGTGTACCGCCCGAAAGTGATCGGTGTGCTCCCAATCAGTCTCCGCATGCGATCCAATTGGTCATTCGCCAGGGCGTTCATCGGGTAGATGATGATCGCCGTGGTTCCGGGCTCACGGCATTGAATGGCGTGATCGAGAATCGGCAACAGGAAGCATTCCGTCTTGCCGCTGCCGGTACCAGTCGCCACGACCACGTTGTGTCCGGCCTGAATCCGCTCCATCGCCTGAATCTGATGAACATACAGCGGACGTGACGGATCGAATTCCTCCGGGTCGAGTCCTTTGAGCGCCGGATGCAACCGTGGTGGAGACTTTCTGCCCAGCAACTCGGCGGGCGTCTGGGCGTGACGGTATGACGGTATGCACGATACAAGCGGTTCACGCACGAACCGATCCTCAGCGCGCAGAGCGTCGTCGAAATGCTTTCGTAGATCGGACTCCGACTCGTGGATCGCGTGAGCTTCGCGCAGGTATCGTATGAATGCCTTTCGCAAATCTTCCGAGACGGAAAATGGATCGAATTCCTGCATAGCGTCTCTGCTCCATGCCCACGGGCACACAGCAGGGGCATTGCCCCGGTCGCCCGCCGCGATGGCGCGTCACGAGCCCATCACGTCGTGTTACTTCTCTTGCACAGGCATTTTGCGCCGAACTCCCAAAGGTATCCCCATTTCACCGTGCCATCGACGCTCAACTTCGGTCCGAAATCGACGCGCCCGCACGAGCAGCGTATCCCATACACCTGCGCCTTCTGGCTCTGCGTCAATCCGAATGGCGTGTTCGCATCACCGTTCCTGCCGGATCTGATCTCTCGCTCCTCGGCTTCGGTGAGCGTTGGAATCGGCTGCCCTTGCAGTGGGCGCGTCCAATCGATGAGGCCGGCAACAGCCTGGAGCAGTTCCTTGATTGCCTCCGCTCCGCGCACTTCAATTCTGAAACGAACGTCCCGGTGCGCAGGCAGACTCTGATCCTCGTTACGCACGAACACATTCGAGGCTGGAATCACGTTGGATCCTGATCTGAGTTGCCTCGCAGCGGATGGGTCGGCCAGACTGCCAGCTTCTGTCTCATGAGCGTCGTTCGACATGTTCAACTCCACCCAGTGGCGCCGTTACCGGCTCGACTCGGCAGCGATCGAGTAAGCGCATCGAGGTTGTGCGTAGCTCCAGTAGATCCAGTGCGCGGCGTTATGCTCATCTGCATTTGCCGACTGCGCACGTACCTCGAACATGAGGTCCCTGGTCAGGCGACTGTCCAAGC
The DNA here is from genome assembly GCF_050410795.1 of Fontivita pretiosa. Lineage (GTDB taxonomy): Bacteria > Planctomycetota > Phycisphaerae > Tepidisphaerales > Tepidisphaeraceae > Fontivita > Fontivita pretiosa. The sequence continues at coordinate 528,110 of NZ_CP191258.1, forward strand.
GCAGCCGCTCACGATAGAAGCCCTGCATCGGCACTGAGATGTTGTCAAGCCGGCGAAGTTTGGGCGATGTGTCGATTGCAATCGGATCTGCGGTCAGCGGTTCGGCGAAAACGATCTGCGCTGACTCGGATTCCTCGACGATGCCCAGATGATGTCGGCGCCACTGATCGTTGAATCGATCACCTCTCCTGGCCAGCTTGAACTCGGACCCATCGCACAGCTCAAGAGACAAATCCTGCGTAAGCTTGTAGCTGCCGGGGTGCTCGGCAAGGTAGGACGCTCCCTGGGCCACGACCCAGTCCGGCTGCTCAGGACAGTAAACGCGATTCTTGAAGATCTGGCGCAGCCGCTCGCCCAGCGCCGACAGCTTGCTGGAGCCGCCGATGAGCAACACGCGATCAACATCCCCTCGCCCGGAGCGCATCGCTGCTCTGGACAGGGCTTTGTCGAGCGTTTCAACAGCGCGGTCGATGAAGGGCGCAACCAGCTCGTTTAGCGTGGCTCTGTCGATTGGATGCGCAACATTTGTGGCATCCAGATACCGCGGCAGCAGGATATGCGTCGAACTGGTATGGGATAGTTGCGTCTTGGCCCGCTCACATTCCCAGCGCAGCTTCCACTGCTCGGATGGAGGAATGGCGTCAAACGGCGGCGCCGCAACTCGACCGTTCATGATCTGCGCATGGGCCCACTCCGCCAGACGCAGATCAATCCGGTCCCCCGCCTCCTGCAATCCTTCAGTAACCAACTCGTGAATCTCATTATCCCTGATCTGCAAAACGGACACGTCGAGCGTGCCCCCACCCCAGTCAAACACTGCGACCCGGCTGCATTCCGGCATCTGTCTGCGGCAATAGATGAAAGCGGCTGTCGGCTCTGACACGAAATCGGTGATCTCGATACCGGCACGCTCCGCGCAAGTACGAAGCACGCGACGGCGCTCGGGTGGGAATCCGACAGGTATGCTCACAGCGGCGCGAACAAGCTCTGCGCCGCCTGTCCTGGCTGACTGCGATCGCACATGTTCCTTAAGGGCCTTGAACAGCTCGGTCGCGATGTCTTGAGCCGAGCAGAGGCGTCCCTGGATGGTTCCAAGCGGAGCAGGATCGTCGAGCTGCGTCTTGACGGAGGTCACCACCAGATAGCCATCATCCTGAAGCTCCTGTTTGCGCCGTTTGGCCTCGGGGCCACAAATACAGTCGCCTGTCACTTTGTGAAGCGCGACGATCGACGGGAACGGATTTCCTTCGTTTGTGTAAAGACAAGTGTTTCGGTTGTAGACGACTGCCGAGTTTGTTGTGCCGAAGTCGATCCCAAATGCCATAGCGATCTACCCCTGGATTGGAACTTCCAATGCGCGAAGCTGGTTGAGCATATTGTCAATCAGTAACCTTGCGAAGCTTGCCCCACCTTCCGATGAAGACTCAACGTCGCGCAGTTTCTGGACCTCGGGCCGAATCGCATCTGCGATCTTCTGCCCCAGCAGGCGGCGTGCTTCCTGCCGCTCATGCTCGAGTATATCCAGGTGCTTGAGCCTCTCGTCCTCGGCGTGCCGTCGGAGTTGGTCGGATCGCTCGCATTCCATCCGAAGCTTCTCCCGCAACTGTTCCAGTTCGCCTTCCAGGTCGACGATCCGTCGCCGGGATGCATCGAGTTCATCCCTGTATTTCGCCGCCTCCGACTGCGACGCAAGAAGCCGGGCATGTTCGGCCTGCACGTCGCGCCTCAGTTGCCCAATGTCCGCCTCGGCGACCTTCAGCGCGTACTCCGCCTGTTGCAGCCGCCGCTCAAGCGCGGCGATCTCGCGCGACGCAGCCTCGTGATAGCTCTGCGTTTGCTCCCGGGGCGAATCGAGAGCAAGCTGGACGCGATCGCGGGGGGAGGCTACCCGGTCGAAGTGATCCAGGTGGTCAGCATTGGATCGTGCTTCACCGCGTTGCGGTGGCGCCTCCACAACCGTCGATTGGGGCGCAGACGGCTCGCTGTCCAGCGTCGGGGCTACCAGTGCCCCCCCCTGTGACGCAGGGGTTGCGTGCGTTGCAGGATCGACGGTCGGCTCCGCGGCAGCGGCATGGTCCGAAGTACGGAGCGGCGAAGCGGCGCAACTCAACTGATGTTCCAGCTCTTCGAGCCTGATTGCCTCCGGACTTCCTTGTGCATGATGACACTTGAGGCTGGCCAACCAATCCTGCACGACTTTCCGATGGTCCACCTTCGCCGCCCGACCTTTATCCTGTCGCGGTGTCACACGTGCCGCCTGCACCAACGCCTCAATCAATTCCCATCGCCAGCTCGGCTCCAGGCTCTGCCAGGTGAATTGCTGGAACGGTGCAGGTGCAGCATCGTTTCGTATCTTAAGCCACGACTGGCGCAGCCCCTTCAACAATTTCGACTTACCATTCGTTAAGCTCCTGGCCGTGGCGATGGCACCAGCCACAAATTCCGCAGCCGAAGCGGCGTCATCCGCATAGATTGCCGCCGCCATCGCCAGACATGCAGGTATCGCCGCCTCCTTTTCCTTGCCCTCCCATCGCCACCGAAGAAAGATGTAGCGCAACTCTGTTGGTATCTGCGCCCACTTCTCCGCCAAAAGGCTCACGGCATCCTGCCATCGCAGAGCTGACAGGCCTTCGAGGCTCGCGCGCGCCGTTTTCTGGTCAATGGCAAGACTCTTGAACAGGGAACGGACCGGCAACAGTTCGTCTCTTTTGTAGCTCTTCTTACTCTGGAGTTCTTTCGTCAATCGGTTGAACTCGGTCACATCCATCATTGCCAAACTCCCGGTATCTTGCGTTGTATCTCATTCATGATGTCATTGCAGTCCGGTCCCCGTGGGATCAGCATCACCTTACTCAACAGCGCATCGTACGACTGCTGCTTCTCAATCGCAGGTCGGTCGGCAAAGTGCGCCCATCGCCATCCGAGCCAGGCGCCTAGCATGACAGCGCTAGATTAGCTCAAGCCGGGAGCGGCTGCGAGTCGATGACGATTCTGGTCCAACACCGGAGTCGTGCGATGAATGCGGAACAACTCGCTTCTCTGCAGCCAGCGTTGTCGGCATGGGTTCAGTCGTTTCGCCCCTGCTTCAAGCGTGCGGTGACCTTCGATTACTTCCAGAGTTATCTGCTGGGATTGATGGCGGACCTGCGACGCAAGAGCGTGGAGCCGATCGCGCTGGCGTGCGGGGTGGCGGTGCGGACGCTGCAGGAGTTCTTGTCCCTGTTCGCCTGGGATCATGCGCGACTGGAGAAGATGCTGATCCATCGCGTGGCCGACCGTTGTCCGCAGGGCGGAATCGGAGTGATCGACGCCACCGGCCATCCCAAGCAGGGAGACAAGACGCCTGGGGTGCAGCGGCAATACTGCGGGGAATCGGGCAAGATCGAGAACTGCGTGGTTGCCCAGCATCTGCTGTTCACCGACAACGATGCCAAAAACCCCTTCTCGTGCGTGCTGGCCAGCGACCTGTATCTGCCGCAGGACTGGGCGGCGGACCGCGACCGCTGTGAGGAGGCGGGCATTCCGGCGGAGTTGGTCTGCCGTGCGAAGTGGAAGATCGCCCTGGAGCAGGTGAAGCAGGCGCTGGCCGGCGGGGTGAAGCTCAACTGGGTGGTCTTCGATGAAGAGTACGGCATGGTGCCGGCGTTCTGGTTCGGGCTGGACGAGATGGGCCAGGCGGCGGTGGGCGAAGTGCCCGCCAGCTTCCGCGCCTGGGTCAAACGTCCGGCGTGCCGCAGCGGCGGGTACGCTTCTCACGCGGCGCGGCGGGTGGACAACCTGAGCACGCACAGCCCGGCGTTCACGAGCCAGCCCTGGAAGCGGTGCAAGGTGAAGGACACCACACGCGGGACACTGATCTGGGAATACAAGGCAACCCGAGTCCATCTGAGCGACTCCTCGCACGCCAACCACAACCTCAGCGTTCCCACCGACCGGATGTACTGGCTGATCGTGATGCGACAGCCGAAGACCGGTGAGATCAAATACGTGATCAGCAATGCCGGCGAAGGCGCCAGCGTCGAGAAATTGATCCGCGTGCTGCTGTCACGCTGGCATGTGGAAAAGTGGTTCGAGCGTGCCAAGCAGGAGGCGGGACTGGGCGCCTTCGAGGTCAGAACCTATGTGAGTCTGATACGACACTGGCTGTGCGTGCGATTGGCGATGTGCTTCCTGTCGGAACAGACGACCCGGCTGCGGGGGGAAAAATGTGCTCATCACCTTCGAGCAGGTTTGCGAGGCTGTCTCGACCCTCGCGGCGAAGCTCTGGCAGCGCGACTGGAGGTCCTGGTCCCAGCTGATGCAGCGATGTGCCTATCACCAACGGCGTAACGAGGCAGCATATAAAAGCCGACACCGCTCGGTGATTCAGGTCAACTCTACGTAGCGCTGTCATGCTAGGCTCTGTCTGAAAACCCGAATTCGCATACACTGCCGTGACGACATGGAGGTCGCCACTCATGAAACGCCACGAGCTGACGGACGAGCAATGGGCGTTGGTCGAGCCGCATCTGCCGCGGAGCACGGCCCGAACCGGACGCCCGGCTCGCGATCGACGAACGCTGCTCAACGGTATTTTCTGGATTCTCTGTACCGGCGCGCCTTGGGCGCGATCTGCCCGAACGCTTCGGCCCCTGGCAGACCGTGTACGACCACTTTCGCAAGTGGCGAAAAAGCGGCGTCTTTGCCCGCATCATCGAGACGCTGCAGGTCAAGCTCGACAACCAGGGATACATCGACTGGGAACTGTGGTGCGTGGACGGGTCATCCGTCCGCGCCGCCCGCGCTGCGGCCGGGGCTGACAAAAAAGTTGCCGACGGCACCCCGACGAACCCGCCGACCACGCACTGGGCCGCTCGCGAGGCGGGTTTGGCTCCAAATTCCACGTGGTCACTGACGGTGCGGGCACTCCGCTTGCCATCGAAGTCACCGCCGGGCAAGTCCACGAATCGACGCGCGCCGAATCGGTCATCGCAGAGGCGATCGCGACGCTGATCGGCCGACGACGAAAGAAACGCAAGCGTCGCCACAAGCCCCGCAAGCTCGCCGGCGACAAAGGATACAGCGTGCAGCGCGTGCGCGACTGGCTGGCCGAGCAGAAGATCGAGCCGGTGATTCCGCACAGGGAAAATGAGCTGGCGCGACATGACCCGGCGGTGTGGTTCGACCGCTGGGCCTACCGCGGCCGCTGCGTGGCCGAGCAGTGCGTCGGCTGGCTCAAGGAGTTCCGGCGCATCGGAACGCGGTTCGAGAAGCTGGCCGTGCATTTCCATGGAATGCTGCAGTTGGCGATGATCCGCCGGTATCTCAAACTACTGTTTTCAGACAGTGCCTAGCCAGCATCCTTGCGCCGCATGAAGCCACTGGTTTGTCCCGCCAGCCAGCGCACGACTCAGAGCCTGGTCATCACGCCGAGGAGAAATCGCTGCAATGCCGGACGAATCTACCGCACAACGTTCAGCATGCAGGCGGCCCTCAAGGTTGTCTGCGATCGCACGAAGTTGCTGCCATGCGGGTTGGCAGTATCTGGGGGGCGGCAACGTTGTTACCCGTTTCAGAAATGCGCGAATCAAGGCGAGGCGAAGGTAGCACAGCATCAGCAGTAACTGCCGAATGTCGGACCATGGCAACGGCAGGTCGCACGCTACGTGCAGGTGATCGGCGGCATCCTTAAGGAACTCGTGCGCCGATGCTGGCTCGAACTGCTCGGCCAGCAGGTACTGATGCCACGCATTCTTCAGCAGAATGGGCACGTCACGAGTGGACGCACCGGCCTGTATGGCGGCTATCGCCTCGGCCGCGCATCGGTCAACATCGGCGATCCCCTGGATTCTGTCACGCTTCGACTTGAGTATCCGTGACCATCGATCAAGGTCGAGGCCCAATGACTGCAGTTGCTTGTGGGGATCGAACTGGTCCCAATCCTGGATAAGCTGTTCTGCCTGCAGCACCGCATCGCTGGCGCCCTCGAGCGATGCAGTGCGCTTCAGCAAAGCCGAAAGCCTGTTGAGTACATGACGAGATTCGGGATCAGTGCAATCGATGGCCTGGCATGAGTCTATCCCCTCATCAAGCCGTTTGGCCGTCCACAGCCAAAGCGCCGCCATCTGTCTCGCGCTCAATGGCAGCACGCCCTTAACATCGGGCATATGCTGCAGCGTGTTGCTCTTCACGGCACGGATGATCCGGATCGCATCACCAAGCGACCTGGGCAGACCGGCAATCGAGTCGGGATCGACATCACACGAAGGCAACCGTGCTGTGTCCACATACCACGTGTCGGTGGTCGCCGCGCTGCCGCCATCGTGCACCTCGAAACGTCCAATGCAAATGCCACTTTCTCGAATCGCATCCACCACCTCATTGGGTCGCAGGCTGCAGAAGCCGGAAGCCCCAACGCGCTTGTGAGCCACAATGATTCCAGCACGTGCAGGCACGCAGTTCGCCAACACAAGTTCCACTGAGGAATTCGGAACAGCGCTCACAAGGAATGATGTGGTCGCCACACTCGCAGGTTCGAGCCGCGAATGGAACGACGCCGGCTCCAGGTAGAGCGGCCGATCAGGCGTCCGGGGATCCATGAGTCGGGCACGATGCACCGGCACGCGCAAGTTCAGGCTGGTCGGTCCGCAAGTGAGCTTTGCTGCGACATGGCAGACGTGGGGCGATACCCGATAGACTTCTGCTGCGGAAGTGGATACCGCAGTGTTCGTGTCAACAGCGCACCGTACCGATGGGTCCAATACAAACTGAATCTCCGGCGTTGCGTCTGCCGCGCACAGCCCTTGCGGAGCCACCACCTTGCAGTGGGGCCAGCGCGCAAACGTGATCTGGCAGAGAACGTGGCCAAACGAGCTGGCGCGGCCTTTTGGCTCCAGCCAGACTCGTCCCAACGACGGGACCGGAACATCCGACAGGTCAATGGTTGCCGTCCCGTCCGGCGTGGGCGCGATCCGCAATGGGACAGGATCCGAGTCGTCGACTCGACGGACAATCACGAACCGCCGGCTGTTCTCCTCGGTCCAGTTACTCAGACGCAACATCGGTTGTGCACCGGACCATATCGCATCAACGCCCGCGTACCGGCTCCAAGGCTCGGTGTCCGCCTCAGTTACTTCCAACTTCGGTCTCGCCACAGGTGCGGTCGCCTGGATACCCAGCCCCGGTAATGTGCGACCCGAAGCGAGGTCAAATGCGTAAACGGCATAAAGTGCATCCGGGCCACTGCCCTCCAGGTCAAGATATCCCAGATTCGCCGTCATGAGGCTCTGGTCGATGGACAGCGATGTATCGATCACAAGAAAGTAGGAATCCGGCGGCACCTGCGCACCGCACTTGAGCACACGAACTGCCGGTCCGCGTCAAACAACGCCCAGTCCTTGCCCAGCGGCCGCCAGCCTCTGGCACTCCAGGCTTCTTCGCCGCGGCTGGTCGTGCGCACTCCGCTGTATTGGTGGCGAGGCAGGAGTTCAGCTCCGATTGGTATTCTGCAATCGTAGAGCGGTTGGTCGTATTGTGCGCACGTGATCAAGCGACGCGACACCTCACCCGGGTCGAACTGGAGATAGAGCCGGCCGTCCTCCCCCAGCATCAGCCGAGGCTCGGCCCACGCGTGCCCCTTCAAGCGCGGTTGTGAGGCCGATTGATCGCTCCCAAGGTGCTCCAGATACTCGACAATCAGGCGCATGACCCCTGGCCTGTAGCCTCTGGCCGAATCCAGGTCATCCAGCGTCAGCAGCCGCCGCAGGTAATAGGAGACCAGGTCGCGACAGACGGCGCGAATGAACGCTCGTCCCGATTCAGAACAAAGGTATGCGCCGGCACAGGTGTCGCCGAAGTGTCGGCGAATGGCATTCTGAAGCACGCAATCCGTGGTATCCGGCACTGCCGGCCAAGTGGGATCGCTTCTCAGCTCGCCAAGCAGCCCGGCAAATCTTTCCAGATGGAAATAGGACAAGCCCGCTTGCTCGCGGATCAATCCAACGAAACGAAATGCTCCTTCTCTTCGCGGGCGAGGCCTCCAATGAATGATCGCCGCTTCAATGGGCTCGCCCAGTCGTTCCGCCCACAAGCGCTCGTCGAAGATTCCGAAGATCCGCTTAGTGAAGGAGCTTCTGAAGCCTTCGTCCTCTTGCTGATAGCAGGCCCAGTTTACGGCGGCCACCGCCAGCGCAAAGCGGCTCTCCACCGTATCGTTGAGCACGTTACGGCATTCCTTGAGATCGTCCAGGAAGGTCTCCAGCTCCGCGCCGCTCAGGGCAATCTCGTTGAGGTATTCGAGATGCTGTGCTTGCTGGAGCCATTCGGCTCCGCGCTGCTTTACTCTGTCGCATATCGCGGACATTCCCACGCCCCGAGAGGACCACCCGGCCAGTGTGCAGAGATGGTGCCGCCAAATGGACACTGCCGGGCAGCCGGCCGGATCACGCGGCCGCCAGGATCGATCATCCGCCCCACGGCGCAAACGGCAATCAAAAGGCGTATTGTAGCTGATTTCGGCGCCAATTGAAGCCCATCTTCAATCCTGGCGAACTGGAGCGTTCACTGACGCCGCTGCTGCAGCGACACAATCCGATTCAACACTTCGGGTTTCGCGATGATAACCAGATGCAGCCGAGCCCGCGTCACACCCACGTACATGACTTCATCGCTCTCGCCGATGTCCTCCACCTCCATCAGAATGATGACCGGCCGCTCCAGACCTTTAAACCGCCGAACCGTTTCAACCTGCACCCGGTCAACTGCCAATCGGCTGCCGACTGCAATTGGAAATGCGCCGACGTGGTCCGCTTGCCCGATGCAACTGTTGGCCAGACGTCTTGGTGTGAGCACGCAGATGTCCCCCGGAACGACGCGTTGCTCCCGTATCAAGTGATGCAACACTCGGCTGAGCACTTTGACGCGCGCCTGGTCGTCAGAGGCTTCAAGCAGTTGCGGTGGGCGCCCTTCCGGGCCGCTGCAATGGATTTCGGCGCCTTTGTAGAACGCCTGTCCGATCGCGAAGATGGGCTTGGTGTTACGCAGGTTGCGCGTAAGGGTCGCCCGCACCAACCCCCTGGGCAGCGTTGCCTGCCGGCGGTACACACGCTGATTGTCGTCGTAGAAGATGTACAGTGTACCTTCCTCGCCGTCTCGCAAGAGCCAGTGGACGGCATGCCACCATTGGTCGCTGAAGTCTTGTCCTTCGTCAACGACAATCGCGTCCACCTGCTCATCGGGATTCTCGGCAATCGCCTCGATCAGCGCCATGGGCAACTCTTCGTCAAACCGCCGTTGAACGTCCTGGTCCTCAGTCACTGTCAGATCAATACCCGCTCGCTGAGCAACGGCAACACAGAGCTGATGGAAGCTCTGAACAGTCAGATTCGGGATCGGCCCGGCCGAAACACGTAGGAAATCCGCAAGGGGTCGGTTGTAGCACACGAGCAGCGTGCGGTGGCCCTCCGCCGCCAATCGTTTGGCCTTCTCCAAGGCCAACACAGTCTTGCCCGTGCCGGCCCCACCGCTGACCGCGACCCGTGGATTCCATTTCAGCGTCTCCAGCAGGTTAAACTGCTCTTCCGTCAGCCGCAGTATCTGGCGGTCTTCTTCCCTGAGCGCGGGGCCGAGCGGTTGTCGCAGCTCAAACGTAGGCGCCAGGATGTCAGCAAGAATGTCCATCCCGTCGGAACCGATCCCATACGACTGATTCTGTGAGGTCCAGTAGCGGTAGATGGCCTCGATCTTTTCCGACAGCTTGCACATCTCGTCCGCGCCTATCACGATCTCTCGTGGCAGGTCCGCTGTGACTTGGCTCCCGAACAGCGTGCAGTGGGGAAACGCCACGCAGTGACCGATCTGAACCCACCTGTTTCCCCAAGCCGGCACCGATCTGAGTTTATCGATCAGCGCGAACTTGGCAGCGCGAAGCTGAGCTACGGGGTCGATCTCATGGCGACAACCATCGCGATCTGTCGTGGTCCATTTGCCGCAAGCCCCGTCATACCCAATACGCCCACCCTTGACTTCCAGCACCAGGATCCCCCTGTCCGGGTCGGCGATCACGAAGTCAGCCTCGCCATCAAGAGCTCGTCCGCCCGGCCGCTTGGACACCCATGAAAAGCTGTAGAATACATGGAATCGAGCTGGGAGCTGATCGCGAAGTGCTTCGTAGACCTGAACCTCGGCCGAACGCTTTGGATCGCACAGAAGCTTCTGCGGCAGTGAACGCGGGAACATCTGCGCCATCTCTGCATTATCCTTCGCCACGGCCATGCTTCAATCGCAGGCGACGCGGACTGCTGAATTTCCACCACGAGTCCGCCGAATTGTTCGCCCGCCTGCGGGTCTGACGTCGGCGCGACGGGAAGTGTGGACACAGCCGCCGCGGTCACTAAGCTACCGCCGTTTGTGGATGATCGGGCGGCGCTGTTTGCCGCACCGGCCGACAGATGCAACCCATTCAAGGAGTCACCCCCATGCCCGGGCTGCTCGAAGGAAAAAAGGGACTGGTGCTGAATGTGGCCAACGATCGCAGCATCGCCTGGCACATCGCCAACAACGCCATCAAGCACGGGGCCACGTGCGGCTTCGGCTTTCTGCCGCTGGAAAAGATGGAACGCCGCGTGCGAAAGGCGCTGGAAGAAATGGGCCTGAGCAATCCATGGCTGCATCCCTGCGACGTGAGCAAGGACCAGGACATTGATTCGTTCATGTCGGCCGCCGCACAGCAGTTCGGCACGATCGATTTTCTCGTGCATTCGCTGGCATTCGCCAACAAGGATTATCTGGCGATCGGCAAGTTCACGGATACTCCACGCCAGGTCTATAGCCAGGCGATGGACATCAGCGCCTACAGCCTGCTCGGGCTGACACGGGCTGCGCTGCCGCTGATGCCCAATGGAGGCTCGATCATCGCCCTGACCTATCTGGGAAGCGAAAAGGTGGTTCCGGGGTATAACGTCATGGGCGTGGCCAAGGCGGCACTGGAAGCCACGGCGCGCTACCTGGCGTTTGAGTTGGGCCAGAAGAACATTCGCGTGAACACCATCTCCGCCGGACCCGTCCGCACGCTCAGCGCCATGGCCGTGGGCGGCATCGACGACATGTTCGACCACGTGCAGCGCAAGGCCCCGCTGAAGCGCAACATTGAAGCCGACGAAGTGGGCAAGACGGCGGTGTACCTCTTGAGCGACCTGTCCAGCGGAGTAACCGGCGAAAACATCTACGTGGACTGCGGGTTCAACATCGTGGGATTGTAGGATTTTGTGCCGCCCGCGCTGCAGCGGCCAAGTTGTCCGAACGGCCGGGGTCAATAAATCCGGGGCCGCACCCGCGGGCCTGACGACTTGCCGCCACGCCCCTTGCCAACCGCAGGCGAGCGGTTGTATGATTACGGTGCAGTCGCGGGTGTAGCTCAGTGGTAGAGCGTCACGTTGCCAACGTGAATGTCGAGGGTTCGACCCCCTTCACCCGCTTTTGCCCGGCTCATGGTCACAAGTGGACCATGAGCCGTTTTTCTTGTCAGAACAACCACTTGCGGCGCTGGCCAGCGCCGAGTAGTCCCCGGGGGTCGATCCTGCCAAATGGTCAATCATGCCCGCGATTGGGATCCTTTTCCCGCGCGGGCATGCAAGCCCAGATGCAAACGCGGAAGCAGAGGATTGTCCTGTCGGCCCATCGGTTCCGGTAGGCCTCGCGGTCTGCACCGGGGCGAAGGGCAAAGCGTAAGCCTTGGCAACAATTCGATCGCCCCGGCCACGTCCAACAGCCTCGGATCGGTGGAGACGTTGGCCGTAAGCTCCGGCTTGCTCTGTCGCATCGCGGCCTGCGCTGTGCGCAGCGGGACGCCGCCTTTGCTCAGGAGAGTGCCGAAGGTTGTGCGCAGCGCGGCGTTGTCGCTGATGATCCTGCCCATCGGAGGAATACCGCTATGGGCCAGGGCAGCAGTTTGGACTTCGAGCCTGGCGAGCTTCAGGAGCTTTACGCGTGGAGAATCCCCAAATCGTGTGCTTCGATGACGCGTTGCGCGTGTTGGTATGATCCTGTGAACAAACCGGGCAATGGGCGCCGGCAGGAAGAGCGGAACAGGCACGCGGCATCCATCGGGAAAGGATTCAGCAGATGAAACCTCCAGAGCCATTGGTCCAGGCAGCGGCGACGGCCAAAGCGAACAACGGGCACCAGATCACGCCCAGGCCGGGCCATCCCACGCGCGGCTGCGCCCCATAATCGCCAGCGACCAGCGGCATGGGATCGATCCGCGGACGTATCTCACCGGCTTGCCGGCCAAGATCAGGCAGACCAGGCTCAGCGACTTGGACCGGTTGCTGCCGGACGTGTGAAAAACGGGACGATCAGACCGCAGCGCAGTGCCGCCCTGTCCTGTGGTCGGCTGCCTGAGACGCGGGCAATCGCAGGTGAGCCGCCAGCCCCCGATCGCGATCTGTACTCGCGGAACGGATACTGAATTCACCCACGCCAGGCCAGCAGCTTGCACGCCTCGCGATAGGCACGCGCTTTGACCAGGTATCCGTCACCGAACCATGCCGACTCCAGGCGGCGCTTGTCGGGAAATGCGGTCCTGGGCGGCTGTGGTTTTTTTGCGCCGGCGGGCAGCGGATGGCAATGGTCCATCAGCTCGGCCACGCCGTTGTACGCCGCCCACAGCGTCCCGCGCACGCCCGGCCAATCCGCGCCCTTGCCATGCTCAAAAAAGTACTCTGACCAGCGGCGGTTGAGTTTGACCCTGCCCATCGCCGCGGCATCCTGCTTGTCCGGCGGGTCGGGAAACACCAGCTCCAGATAACGCTTCAGTTGCTCGGAGCTGATCTGCCGGCGGGCCATGGCCTGGAAATTCTCCTCGATGGTCGCGAACTGCGTGTTGATCAGGCCCAGCAGATCCCTGGCCCTTTCCAGCCGCGCCCGCAGGCTCTTGACGTGGGGCACACGCAGCGTCGGCCCCTGCCGCAGCGCCAGCGTCAGCGTGTTCTGGCAGACCACGCGGATCGGCGTGAACTTGATCTGCACCGAACTGCTGCCGTCGTGGCTGTTGCTCAACAGCAGGTACTTGTCGGAAATGTCCTCCCCGACAACGCGGATCTCGCTGGGCAGCTTGGCCAGCACCCACACACGCTCGCCATGGCCCAAGGCGCCGGCGGTGTGATAGACCGCAGCCCCCCGGCCGACGATCGAGTCGAAAAACTCGAACGCCTCACGGTTTTGCAGCGGCGTGTATTCGGCGCCGACGATGCCGAAGATCGGCTCGCGCCGCCCAACCCAGTCCTTGCGGACGACGGCAAAGCGATCGGGAATCGGATGAGAGATTTTGCCGGCCAAGCCCGCCAGAGGCAGCTTGATCACTTCCCAATCGAGGTTGGCCGCCTGGATGGCCTGTGCTGATGTGGCCGGGCGGTCCAACCTCGTGCCCAGCCCGTGCCAGGGCGGCTCGTCCACGTACATCATGGACGCTTTGCCGGTCTCGGTGTCGATGTGGATCTCGTGTGCCATGGTGCCCCTCCTGTTCGGCCTGAGTTGAGCAATTCCCCGTGATGAGCACGCAGCATACCACGCCGCACCTGGCCGCTGCAATGACAATCTGGCTCGGCGCTGAACTGGCCGCCGCTGGCCTGCTGGGCAGTTTCTACCCTGGGGACTGGCCGTTTGTTGACCCGCGGCGTGAGCAAGCAGGTTCGCGGTGAGCAGTGGGATCACATGCCGGTCCAGGGGTAAGGAGGCTTGTACATGTTGGCTACAGCCTGCCCCAGGATCTCCACGTGCCGCGATTTGACTGGTTCGACTTTCGGGCGGATATCGTGCAGGCCTTTGATGCCGTAGACTTCGTCGTTTTCCCAGGTGATCTGCTTGACGTTGTTGAAGTCGTGGGGGAAGTAGGGTTCTTCGAGGAATTCGTAGATGGCCCGCAGGGTCTTTTCCGGCTCGGCGGTGAGCTTTTCGTAATGGACGAAGTGCATTCGGTCGCGGAAGCCGCGCTGTAAGGCGTCTTTGATGCGGTTGTAGGCCAGCCCGACGACCTGGTCGCCGCGAGCCAGCACAGCGCAGCGCCCTTCGACGGTCTGATACTCGTGATAGAACTTGGCTTCCTGGGGCACCTGGGCGATTCTGGAGGTTTCCCGCCAGAGCTTTTCGAAGGAGGCGAGGATATCGCGCAGGTCGCGTACGGGCACCAGGACCTTGGCTTTGCGTCCGAGCAGCGTTTCGGCCATTTCCAGCAGGCTCAGCCAGCCGCGGGACTTATCGAAGACGATGGGTGCCTCGACATTGGCGTAGAAGCTGTCGAGGATGCCGCGCATGACGCGGAGTTTGGCGGCCTCATCGGGGGCGGCCTGGAATTCGGGGTGCTTTTCCCAGTTATTCCGAAGGCCGAAGATCAGGTCCAGCACACCGCTGGTTCCGGTGACGTGGAAGCGTGGGTTCTGCCCGAGGATGTTCATCAGCAGGGTGCTTCCGGAGCGTGGCATTCCGCTGACGAAGTGGTAGATTTTGTTCACGGTTGTGGGTCCTCCGCAGGGTATTTCAGGGTCGATCGGTTCGGGGCTGAAGGCTACCGGGAACCAGCCGGTCGGCACAAGGGCGGCATCACGGGCCGAGATCGGCGGATTTTTTTCTTGATACCGGCCTGTGCAGGCGATAGACTTCGCCCGTTGATTTAACGTTTAGTCATATCAGATTAAACGCTTGGTCGCAACGGGAACGCCTACGGTTTGCTCGGGATGGTCACGCTCAAGGACATCGCCGCCCGCGTCAACGTCTCCACGACGGTGGTTTCGCACGTGCTGAACAATCCGTCGGGCAACACACGCGTCAGCGAGCAAACCCGCAAGTTGATCCAGAAAGTAGCGCGGGAGATGAACTACGTGCCCAATCGCCGCGCCCAGGCGCTGGTCACTCGCCGCACGCAGACCATCGGCTTCATCTGCTCACGAACCTACGTCAAGAACAATCACAAGTCCGACGCATATTTCCACGCGATCCTGCACGGCGTGGAAGAGACCTGCCGACTGGCAGGATATCACTGTCTGTACGCCCGCTATGAGCTGGGCGATCTGGAGCACATCGTCTATCCGCAATCGATGAAGGATGGAAGCGTGGACGGGGTGGTGTTGGCGGGGTACACGCCGCGGGAGGCGATCGAGAAGCTCGCGTCGCTGCGTTTGCCGTGCGTGCAGGTGGGAACGAACGTCGATCCGAATTGCGGGATCCGCTGCTTCACCGGCGACCTGGGACGGGCATTCGAGACGGTTGCCCGCCGTTTGCGCGAGCTTGGGCATCGACGGATCCAGCTTGTGCTGCCCGGCGGCCCGGGGCCGGAAGCCTGGGCGAAGAAGTTCGTGGAGCTGAAGGATCGCATTGCCGGGCTGGAGCCTGAGATTGCGTTGATGCCGGCGCTGGCATCCAACCGCGACAGCGCGCTGGCCCACGCGCAAACGGTGGTGCGCCGGGCCAGGAGCGGCGCAGCGTCCTGCGATCGCCCCACCGCTTTCATCTGCAACCCCGTGCACTCGACGGGGCTGGCGGAGGGATTGGCGGAGCACGGCTGGTTGTGCCCGCGGGATTACAGCATGGTCTGTTTCGGTCTTCCCGAATCGGAAGACATGCGGCTGTACCCCGGGAACGTGCGGTTGTCGTTCATCACGCTGCCGGTCGAGGACGCCGGGCGACTGGCGGCGCGGGAGTTGCTCAAGCGTCTGGGCGTGAGTGTGCCCGCCCCACAGGCCGATCTGCAAACCGAGACGATCAAGTCAACCACGTACATCCCGTGTGGGGTGTGGTTCCGGGAAAGCTGCGGTGCGGTTGCGGCCGAAGGCGGCGAAGTCGGCTCGTCGTCGAAGGTCCCGGCGGCAGCTTCAGCCTGATCGGTCTACGGTTTCGGGCGAGCGATAAGGAGGTGATCCGACCATGCGGTCCACCGTGTTGTGTACTGGCTGCTCGGAACAGGGGCATGCCTGCGGACCGCGCCACGGAAATTACTGCGATCGGATGCTTCAAAGCGTTCAGAAGTTTCAAGAACCTGTCATTGCAGGGGGATCCGGGAGAAACGCACGGGAGAAATGCACATGACCAGAAACTGCATGGCCAAGGCCGGCGGCGCGATCGTGGGTGCGCTGGCGGTGACCTCGGGCGCGATTGGCGCCACATCACACATCACCGGCAACGGCAACTTCCTGGAAGTCAGCGAAGGCGCGGGCGGCCACGTCGGCGTGACCCAGCCCGGCACCACGCCGAGCTTTCCGTACCTGGTTTTCCGCGAATACACGGGCAGCGCCTACGACATCCGCGTATTCATGAAGGTGAGCCTGTCGTCGATCCCCGCCGGGAGCATCGTGACCGGCTCGCAACTGGGGATCTTCTTCACCGACAGCACCTACGGAACCTACACGGTGCACTCCGACTACGTGGATCTGTGGTCAACGGCCGACGAGTTCACGCAGAACCTGTCGTTCGCGACTTATGACGGAACCAACCCGTGGACGGATGGATTCCAGGCGGGCATCGACGGCGCGGCGCGCACCGGCCCGGCTGGACGGCACCTGGACA
The DNA here is from genome assembly GCF_050410795.1 of Fontivita pretiosa. Classification (GTDB taxonomy): domain Bacteria; phylum Planctomycetota; class Phycisphaerae; order Tepidisphaerales; family Tepidisphaeraceae; genus Fontivita; species Fontivita pretiosa. Next base: position 544,643 of record NZ_CP191258.1, read on the forward strand.
ACCTCTGGTTCCAGGGCGCCGAGCCGCCCGGAACCCCCAGCAACAAGATCATCAACCAGGTGCAGGAGTACAAGGTCTTCTCGTCGGCGGCGCTGGACGCGTATCTCCAGCAGCAGATCAACGCTGGCAAGGATGCATATTTCGCGCTGTCGATCGGAAACCAGGCGGCCCAGTATCTGCGGTTTGTTTCGACATCCGACGACAACACGTACTGGGGCAACGCCGCCGGGCCGATTTTCTTCAACCAGCCGTATCTGGATGTTCAGTACGTCCCCGAGCCAGCGGGCGCGGTGACGGTTCTGACGGCGGCGGGAGGCGCGCTGCTCGCACGTCGCCGGCGTGCAGAGCGCATCGCCCGCAATGAGTGACTGACTGTAGCGTTGCCCCCGCGGCGGCCCTAACCGGCCGCCGCGGGATTCGACCGCAATCCATGGTCCACAGGACCCTCGCTTTGTCAGTCGTGTGGAGGAGCACGTGATGTTGTCCAAGCCGCGTCCAGCGCCTGATCGACATTCTTCCGCCGCGTTCACCCTGGTTGAACTGCTTGTAGTGATCGGCATCATCGCCGTTCTCATCAGCATCCTGCTTCCGGCGCTGGGCAAGGCGCGCGCCGCGGCCAAGCAGACGCAATGCCTGAACCTCATGCGCCAGTACGGCGTGGCATTCACGATGTACGCCAACGACAACAAAGGCGCCTATCCCTATCCGGGCCACGACGGTAACAACGTCAACATGTGGACCTATCAGCTTTTCCGCGGGAAGTACTATGGGTTCACCTTCTTCCAGCTTGCCGACTATGCGACCAATCCCGGCACTGCCGGGCTGGGCGAGGCGGTGCTCAAGAAGATCTACTGCCCGGAGATGTGGGCATCGGATCGGCGAGTGCCGGGATGGCCCGGAACCGAGGCCGACTGGTGCGCCTCGGGCAACATCAACACGATCGGATACGCATACAGCTACGGCCTGCGGGGTCGCAAAGCAGCTTCCCTGAAAAACGCATCGTCCCGGATGCTGCTGATCGAGCACCTGGCCGGGTTCGCGGTCACGCCGTTGCTTTACGGCACGAATCAGAATCTACAGGGGACTGTGGAGTTCTCGAAGAAATACGGCTACTACGCATTCCGGCACAAGGGCTTTGTGAACGTGCTGTTCCTCGATGGACACGTGGATGGAACGTTCAAAGGCCCCAAGAGCCTGCCACCCTACGACAACATCTTCTGGAACGACCCCGGGACGTGAGATCGCCATGTCTTTGCGAGCAATTCGGCAACTGATTGGCCTGGTCGCCGCCTGCGCTGTGGTCCTGTGCGTGATGAGCAGTCGCGCGCCGGCGGAGCTTGAGCCCGCTCAGGCGAGCTACCAGGTGACGCGCTGGCAGTTGCCATCAACGATGCAACCCGGGCAACGGATCGTCGGCAATGTGTCCGTAAAGGTTTTGGCGCCGGGCGCCGAGACGATCGCGCAGCCGAGGTTCTGGCTGGTCTCCAAGTCGCAGCCGCAGCGGGCGTTTGCCGTGCCCGATCGTCAGACGACGCCGTGGGACTGGCCGGCGAAGCGCACCGCGGGCCAGGTGCTCAATGTTTCGGTGACGATCGACGTGCCGGAGGATATGTCGCCGGGCCCGGCGCAGGTGCTGTTCCGCGTCGGCCACGGAGGCGACGAGTCGCATTTCGCGCAGATACTGGACGAACAGGGGGCGCTGCTGGGGGAGGCGGCGCGGCGTGACGTGATGATCGACGGAGGAGCCGGGACGGACGATGCCGCTGCCGACGTCAGCACTGCCAGCGACGACGTGCCGCTGCTGGTCCGCAGGATCAAGCCCCCGACGATCGATGGGATCGTCAGCGCTGATGAGTGGAAAGACGCCGCGGTCGTCAGCGAGTTCGTCGAGAACAGCGGCAGCGGGAAGCCCGCGGCACAGACGCGCGCCCGCATCGGGTACGACGATGCGAATCTTTACGTCGCTTTCGAGTGTGACGAGCCGCAACTGCCACAGGCGGCGCGGGCCAGGTTCCAGCAGCCGCGAGATGCGTCGGTGTGGGACAACGAGTGCGTTGAGCTGCTGATCAGCCCGCGTGATGATCGCGCCGGATACCTGCACTTCATCATTGATATCCTGAATCAGCGATATGACGCGATCGGGGAGGACCCGTGGGGATTCAACCCGCCGTGGCAGTCGGCCACGAAGCTGGACAACGGCCGCTGGTCGGCAGAGCTGGCGATCTCGTTCGCGTCGCTGGGCGTGGGGCCGCCAGCCAGCGGGCAGCGATGGTTCGCCAATCTCTGCCGCGAGCGAAAGGCGGTGGAGGAGCTGAGCGCCTGGCGTGCGGCACGCGGGGCGTTCGCCTCGCCGGGAACCTTTGGCAGTTGGGTGTTCGGATCTTTGAAGAGCTACCTGGCCGACACCGCCTCGGAGTTCGTGGCGCCGGCGCGTGGCTGGCCGAAGGAACTGGAAACTGAAGCGGCGGCGCTGGGCAAGCAGTTCGAAGGATGGCGCGCGAGATTGAGTGAGGCGGCGGACGATATGTCGCCCGAAGAGTATCGCCGCTTCAGCCTTGAGCTGGCCGAGCTTCGCCGGCAGCACGCCAAGCTGCAACTCGCCGCCGCCAGGGCATCAGGCATCAGCTTCGCCGTGGCGCGGGGCTGGCCATATCAACAGTTCAGCGGCGAGGCATCGAAGCTCGATCAACCGATCGGACCGGTCGAGCTGACAATGCTTCGGGACGAGTGGGTGGATCTGGCCTTCAACCTGACCAACCATACCGACAAGCCCATCGTGCTGCGGTGCATGACGTATCACGGCGATGCTGACGAAAAGACGGCGTATATGCGTCCCGGGATCCCGGGGCTGACGACGCTGTGGCAGCAAGCGACGGCCGTGGCAGCCGGCGACGGGCGCGTCGTTCACGATGCGCTGGTTCCCAGCCAGGCCGGGACGATCCAGCTTGCACCCGCGCAGACGACACAGGCGTGGCTGAGCCTGCACGTGCCCGCCGACGCGACGGCCAGCTCGTTCGCCGGGTATTTTCAGATCAAGCCGATCGACGGCACGGCTGGCGAGCCGGTTTCGGCGCCGATCCGCATTCGTGTGGTGCCGATCAGGCTCACGCAGAATCCGCCGCTGCACGGCTTCACGTGGAACTTCGCCGGCGAGATCGAATCGAATCGCGCCTGGTGGCGGGCACATCTGGAGGACCTGGCGGCACACGGGATCGATACGTGCATGATCTCGTCGCTGAACCATCTGCCGCGCGTGCAGGCCCAGCCCGACGGCAGCATGCCCGACAAGCTCGACTTCACCAGGCTCGATCGCCTGCTCGACGCCACCGCCGGGCTGTTCCGGCTCTACTGGATCAACATGGACATCTTCGAGAAGGCGTCGATCCGGACCGACCTGATCGGGCTGGAGTTCGGCACGCCGCAGTACGAGCGAGCGTTCAAGGCATGGCTGCGGATGGTGCTGGCGCACCTCGAAAAACGCGGCATCGGCCGCGAGCGGTTCATGATCAATCCGTACGACGAGTCGGTGGACGAGCGATGCCGGCTGCTGGCGCGATGGATCAAGGAGGTTGATTCGCAGATCAGGATCGTGATCGACTCCAGCACGCCGGACCTGGCGGTGGCGCGGGAGATGGACGCCGTCACGGACGTGTGGGTGCCGCACTACAGGCAGTTCTTCCCGGCGGAGATGCAGCCGTTCCATGAGCTGATCACCCGCGCGGGCAAACCGCGATGGGTGTACTGGTACAGCGAGGGCAGCGCCGAAAAGGGACAGGACCCGGCGCGCTATTACCTGGCGAAGTTCTGGTGGGCGTTCGACAACGACGTCACCGGCATCGGCTACTGGGCGCAGCAGTATTACGGCGATCCGTGGTATCGCAAGGACTGGGCCAAGTCCTACGACACGGCGCTGTGGTACCCGACAGAGGGCGGCGTGCTGCCGTCGCGGCGGTGGCAGGCGTGGCGACAGGGGTGGCAGGACTACCTGCTGCTGGCACTGGCGCGGCAGCAGTTGCGCGATCGCAACGATGCCGCGGGGCTGGCCACACTGAAGGATCACGTCAGGCAGGTGGTGGATTTTCCGGGCGATCCGCTGCGGGCCGAGCGGGCCCGAAAGTGGCTCAAGTCGGTGCTCGCGGATTCACCGACTGCGACACGCGCAACCGGCGTGAAGGAGACCGCGGGACGATGAGCGCTTCGACGGTCGTCAACAGTACCGAGCCGGCGGGCAGCAGTGCCCCGCCTGCGGACAGGCTGCCCTGGTGGCGGCGCGAACCGCTGTCGATTGTCGAGCTGGCTGACGCGCTGCACGTCGCGAAGTTTGGCCGGCGAGGGTTTGACCCGCAGCGCAGCATCGCGCGGATGGTCGAGCTGCACGCCACCGCCGCCCACGTTTTTCCGCTTGGCTGTCATCTCGACGGAAACGTGCTGCTTTTCAGGCACAATTCGCCGGGCGATCCGCCGGCCGCGTTCGATTACCTTCAGGAGTGGCTGGAGCTTTCGCGCCCCGCGGGGCTGCGGACGATCGTCTACTTCAACGTCCACAGCGTCAAAGCTCACCACGCCCGCAAGCATCCCGACTGGCAACAACGCCGCATCGACGGATCGGCCAGGGAAAACGTCTACAACGTCGAATCGACTTTTTGCGTGAACAGCCCCTGGCGAAACTGGGTCTTCGATCGCCTGCGCGAGCTGTGCATCTATCCGATCGATGGGATCTTCTTCGATGGGCCGGTCGTCTTCGACGATTGCTGCTACTGCGAGCACTGTCGGCGGCTCTTCCAGGGGCAATTTGGGGTCGCGATGCCCCCCACCGACGCGCTGGATCACGAGCATTTCGCGTCACTGGTGGAGTTCCGATCCGACAGTCTGGCGAACTTTGTTCGCGACAGCCGGAAAGTCATCCGCGAGTTTGGCGATGAGCTGCTGTTCTACGTCAACGCCAACCCGCTTTATCCATCCCGCATCCACGCGCGCGACAACCGCAAGCTCGCCGATCATGTGGACATCCTGGCTTCCGAGGGCGGGTTCCTCGGCGGCGACCTGATGAGCGAGAACCCCCTGTGGAAGGTAAGTCTTAACGCCAAGCTGCTGGAGGCGCAGGCGTCGGCCGCGGGCGTGCCGCACCTGGTCTTCGACTGCGTTACGCATACGCCGTGGACCAGCTACTCGCTTCCCGCGACGGAGGCGACGCTGCTGTGGGCCTCCAGCGTCGCCCACGGCGCCGGCACGTGGATGAGCTGCTACCGCGACGCGATGGACCGACCGGGGCTGCGCGCCATCGGGCCGCTTTATCATTTCGCCCGGCAGCATCCGCGCGAGCTGTTTGACACGCGTTCGCTGGCGGACGTGGCGATTCTGGTGTCTGATGCGACGCTGAACTACTATCGCGGGGCGGATGTGCCGCAGACGGACCTGGCCATCGAGCGCCGCAACATCGTCGCGGGGAACGTTACCCATGAACTGTACGGCTGGTATTCGGTGCTGTGGTCATCACAGGTGCCGTTCGATCTGATCGACGATCGATCGCTTGTGCGCGGCAGCCTGGATCGCTACCGCCTGATCATCCTGCCCAACAGCGCATGCCTGAGCGATCCATGCACGCACAGGCTGCTGGAGTTCATTCGCCGCGGCGGCAACGTCATCGCCACCTTTGAGACGGGCCTGTACGACCAGCGCGGTCGGCGACGCTCGCGCGGCGCGCTCGATGAAGCGTTTGGCGTGACGCGCGCCGGCGGAGGAATCTCGCCCCCGCGCCAGTGGGATTACCTCTTCGATCACACTCGCCCGTATCGCGACTCGCCGCTGGAGCTGTGCGTGCCTTCGCCAGGCTTTGCCCTGAGCGTCGCCACCGATTCGCGGGCCGAGGTGCTGATGACCTTCAGCACCCCTCTGGCGGATCGATATGTCGATCTGGCCGAAGACTCGGGGCAGGCGGCGGTTGTTCGACATCGCTTTGGCCAGGGCCAGTGTGTCTATTTTGCCTGCGACTTCGGGGCCGCGCTGCGGGCGTGGCGGATTCCCGAGCATCTGGCGCTGGTGCGCGAACTGGTCTGGCAACTGGCCCGGCCGCGCGTGCGGATTGAGGGCGCCTCGCCGTGCCTGGAGGTCTCGCTGCGTGCCACGCGCGACGGCCAAGGCGTGCTGCTGCATCTGGTGAACTACGACGGCGGGATGACGCGTCCGATGCAGCGTGTCCTGCCGCTGAATGATCTGACGATAGGCGTGCGTGAACTGGGCACTGTTCGCGCCGCTGAAACACTGTGGAAGCCGCGGCGCCTGAGTATGGCCGCGGACGGGCAGTGGACAACGATCCAACTGCCCCGGCTGGACGAGTACGAAATCGTGCGCTTCATCCTCGAAATCGATCAGAAGCCGCGCGGGCTGGGATGAACTTTAATGCAAAGGAATCTGTAATGGCCAAGCTGGCACTGCTGGGAGGAAAACCGATTCATGACTTCCATTGGCCGACGTGGCCAATCTGGGACGACGCCGAGCGCAACGCGCTCAGCGACGTGCTGGAGTCGGGCAAGTGGTGGTATGGGCAGCGTGTGGCGGAATTTGAATCGCGGTTCGCCGCGTTCCAGGACGCGCGCTTCGGCATCACCACGACCAACGGCACCACGGCGCTGGAGATTGCCCTGCGGGCTCTGGGGGTGGGGCCGGGGGATGAGGTCATCGTTCCGCCGTACACCTTCATCGCCACCGTCAGCGCCGTGATCGCGGTGGGGGCTTCGCCGGTCTTTGCGGATATCCACCCGGATACATTGTGCATCGACCCGGCGGACGTGCAGCGCAAGCTCACGCCGCGCACCCGCGTGATCGTTCCGGTGCATCTGGCCGGGCATGTGGCCGACATGGACGCCCTGCGCGACATCGCCAGCACCGCGGGCGTGCGAATCCTGGAAGACGCCTGCCACTCCTGGGGTAGCAAGTGGCGGGGCCAGGGCACCGGCGCCATCGGCGACTGCGGCGTGTTCAGCTTCCAGGCTTCCAAGAACATGACCAGCGGCGAGGGTGGCATCATCCTGACCAACAACGAGGAGCTGGCCGACACCTGCCGCTCGTTGACCAACTGCGGCCGGCTGAAGAACTCCAGGTGGTATGAGCACGGGATGGTGGGGACCAACGCGAGGATGAACGAATTTCAGGCGGCGCTGCTGCTGGCGCAGCTTTCACGGGTGGAGCAGCACATCGAGATCCGCCGCCGCAATGCCCTGCTGCTCAACGAGCTGCTGCGTCCGCTGCCGGGCGTGCGAGTGTTCGATGACGATCCGCGGATCACGCGCCGCGCCTATCACCTGTACACCTTCCAGCTCGACGAGCGCAGGCTGGGCATTTCACGGCAGCAGTTCCTGGACGCGCTGGCGGCCGAGGGCGTGCCTGCCTCCGGCGGGTATCCCATCCCCCTGTACAAGCAGCCCTGCTTCCAGCCGCTGGAGCCATCCAACGGCCAGGCGCTTTCGCCCGGCGACAAGTTCCGCCCCAAGCGTGGCTCGGCGCTGGATTTCTCCGCCGTGCATTGCCCCGTCAGCGAGCGAGTCTGTCGCGAGGTCTGCTGGTTTACGCACGTGCTGCTGCTGGCCGACGAGCCGACGATCCGCGCCGCGGCGGCGGCGGTGGCGAAGGTGATCGACAATGTCCACGAGCTGAAGGCACCGCACGTGACCGTGTTCGCCGCCAGAAAATCGTCATCCGCCACGGCAACCGCCAAAGGATGAGCATGAGCCTGCTGATCGGCACATCCTGGCGCAACATCACGCCTCAGCCGGGCGTGGAGCTGAGCGGCTTCCTGTATCGGGTTCAGCCGTCGCTGGGCGCCCACGATCCGCTGAAGCTGCGATGCGTCTACCTGGTCGATGGTGATCGCCGGCTGCTCTGGCTGCACGCCGATCTCATCGGCCTGGACTCGACGTTCGTCACCTCGCTGCGACAGTGGGTTCAGAGACGACTTGGACTGTCACCGCATCAGCTCGTGCTCTCGACCACGCACACCCACTCCGGCCCGGCGACGGTGCGGCTGATCGGCTGTGGAGAGCCGGATCCGCGGTATGTTGGTCAGCTTCACATCGAGTTCGAGCGAGCGGCACTGGAAGCGGTCAGTGCGACCGAGCCGGTGACGCTGTTGGCGGCGACGGGCAAGTGCGAGTTGGGGATCGACCGTCGGCGGACGGCAAGCGCGCATGTCGATCATCGCGTTGGTCTGGTCGGACTGCGGCGGCGCGACGGCAGCTTCGCGGCGATCATTGCGAATTATGCGATGCACAACGTCGCACTGGGGCATCAGAACCGACTGATCAGCGCCGACCTCTTCGGACACGCGGCCGAGCGAGCATCAGCACTGCTGCCGGGCCAGCCGACGGTGCTGTTCACCGCCGGCGCCGCGGCCAACGTCAATCCGCCGCGCACCGGCGTTGATTTCCCGCAGGTGCAGGCCTGGGGCGAGCAGCTTGCGCGCAGTGTTGTCGAAGCGATCAGCGAAGGCCAAGAGGATGCCGCTTCGCCCCTGCTGCGGTCGGCCGCGCAGCGCATCGAGCTTCCGCTTCACTCGCCGGACCATGCCTGGATCGAACACGTATCGGAGTGTGCAAAGGGGCAAGTGCAGGGGCGAGACGACGATGAGTCAAAGCGTTATCGCACCGCCGTCGATGTTTGGGCAAATGAAATGCGCAACGCCTTGGCCCGCCGAGCCGTGCCCACTTCCGCAGCCGTCGAGCTTCAGGCGATCGCGCTGGGACACAGCAGCTTCCTGTGCATCAACGCGGAGATCTTCTCGCGCCTGGCCGACGAGCTTCGCGCGGCGCTGGAACAGGATCGCTGCTGGGTCGTCGGCTACGCCAACGGGCTGATCGGTTACGTCCCCACGCCCAAGGCACTCGACGAGGGCGGCTACGAGGTGGAGCACGCGTTCATTTTTTATGGCGGCCTGCCGCTGCGGCGCGGCGCCTTCGAGGCGATCCGCGATCGCGCCGTGGAACTGCTGGGATCGCTTCAGAGCCAACGGCTGGCGGAATGTGCCCGATGAATTGCACCAGTCGCATCATGCTCGGGTTGCTGACGCTGCTGATCTCACCGGCGGCGCGTGCGCAGACCACGCGCCCGGCAACCATGCCGGTGATTGGCGAGCGGATCAGCCATCCGTTTCCCGGCGTGAGATACGTCCATCGCACGATCGGCTCGCCGCGGCTGGTGGACCTGCACATCGTCCAGATCGACCTGCGCACGCCGGGGCTGCGATTCAGCATCACCGAACCGAACGGCGCTGATGCTCCTGGCGAAACGACGGCCGAGACCACGCGGCAGTACCTCAGCCGCGTCGGGGCACAGATTGCCATCAACGCAAGCTCCGACTTTGCTGATCCGGCAGGCCAGCAGTACCGCAATCACTACTACGTTCTGGTATCCGGCGGCCAGAGAGTTTCGCCATTCAAGTACGGCGAGTCGGCGATTCACATCAGCAGGGACAACGTCGCGACCGTGGTCGATCAGGACCCTTCCGACCGCGCCGCCGGAACACACGGTTACCGCTGCGTGCCGCCGATCGAGCCGCTGTACATCGCCGTCGGCGCCAAGAACCGCATCCTGGCTGATGGAATCAACGTCGGCGGAGTCGAATACAACGGCGTCGATTTCCGCAGGAACTGCTCGGGGCATCTGCCCCTGCCGCGAACCGCCGTCGGCGTGTCGCGCGACGGACGGAAGCTGATTCTGCTTGTGGTCGATGGACGACAGCCCGGACACAGCCTGGGCATGACCACGCAGGAGCTTGGCCAGGTCATGCTCGAGCTCGGCGCCAGCGATGCGGTGAATCTCGATGGCGGCGGATCATCGACTCTGGTCTTTGCCGATCCGAACCCGCGCGTGCTCAACCGACCGTCGGATGGGCAAGAGCGCGCGGTTGGAGCGAATCTGGCCATTTTTGTTGGCGTGCCGCGCGGTGCGGAACGCTGAATCAAGATTGATCAACCCAGGACCCATTCACGAGCCACACTTGCTTGAGGAGGACACGATGCAACGCACGAAACGAATTCTGAGCGTCGCGATCACAGCGTCGGTGGGGACGATCATCGCCTCGACCGCCTCGAGGCTCCCCGCCGCCACCACCACCATCACCGGCAGCGCCAACTTCTTCCAGGTTGCCGCCGGACCGGGTGGCACGATTCCGATCACTGACTGGGGCGGGATTCCCGGCCGCCCGGACGTGGCGTATCCTGAGCTGGAGCTGCGCGAGTGGTGGGGTGGCGCCTCGAACATCCCCGAGAATGGCGCGTTCGACCAGCGCGTCTTTTTGCGGATCAACCTCTCGCAGGTTCCCGCCGGCAGCATCGTCACCGAGGCCAAGTTCAACCTTTTCTGGCTGGACACCTACGAGAGCGGCGCGCACTCGGATTATGTGGATCTCTGGTCGGTTGCCGATCGCGTCGAAAGCGGTGCCAACTACAACACCAGCAACGGCAGCACGCCCTGGACCGACGGCTTCATCGCGGGAGTCAACGGATATGCACGGACGGGTCCGGCCGGGAGGCATCTGGGGTTCCTCTGGCACTCCGCCGCCGCGCCTGCCGGCACGCCCTCCAAGCACATCATCGATCTGACCCAGGAGTACAAAGAGTTCGTCTCCGATGCCGGCGCGCTGGAGACTTATCTCACCCAACAGCTCGCCTCAACACAGGAGGCCAATTTTCAACTGTCCATCGGCAACGCCAACGCCGGCTGGCAACGCTTCATCGCCGCCTCCGATGACGGCACGTTCTGGGCGGATGCCGCAGGCAATCCCCTGTTTGCCAATCAGCCGTTTTTGACGCTGACCTATATTCCCGCCGGCTCGGGGATCTGGAACGTGGACAACGACGGCTCGTGGACGGTGGCCGGCAACTGGCAGTCCAACGTGCCGAACGCTCCCGGCGCCGAGGCGGTGTTCGGCGGCGCGATCACCGCGCCGCGAACCGTGACCGTCGATGCCCCGCAGACCGTCGGGGCGCTGAATTTCGACAACGTCAACACCTACACCATTGCCGGGCCGGGCACGCTCACGCTCGACGCGACCAGCGGCCCCGCAGGGATCAACGTCACCACAGGCTCGCACATCATCAGCGCGCCGATCGCGCTGGCGGATGATCTGACGGTCAATACGTCGGCGGGCAGCAGCGTGGCGATCACTGGCGCGATGGACGCCACCGCACGAAACATCACCAAGGACGGCGCGGGAGCCGCGCAGTTCCAGAACGTGCGCGCCAGCTCGCTGACCGTCGCCGCCGGCGCCGCAGCCATCAGCACCAAGCCCACCGCCAACAGCCCCGCCGGCACCAGCCGAGTGGCCAGCCTGGCGGTGGGCAGCGGCGCAAGACTGGACGTGAACAACAACAGCCTGATCGTCAACAGCGGCTCGCTGGCAACGGTGACCGCATCGATCAAGTCGGCCCTGGAGAATGGCGGGAACTTCGACTGGCTTGGGCCGGGCATCGGCAGCACGCAGGCCAATGTCCAGAACACCACCGCCGGAAGCTTCCTGTACGGGCTGGGCGTTGTGCTCAATGACCTGGCTCAGGTCGGTGGCAGCGGGCCAATCTACACGAGCTTCGCCGGGCAGACACTCACCGGTAATGAGATCCTGGTGAAGTTCACGTACTTTGGCGACGCCGATCTGAGTGGCTCGATCGACGCCACCGACTACTCGCTGATCGACAACGGGTATGTCAACAGCCTCAGTGGCTGGATCAATGGAGACTTCGACTACTCCGGCACGATCGACGCCACGGACTATGCGTTGATCGACAATGCGTACGTGAATCAGGCCGGTCCGCTCGCTGAAGCGCTCATTGCCGAGCATGCCCGGATGTTTGGCGGTGAATACCTGGCGGCGTTGCGAGCGGTGCAGTCGGGAGTTATTCCCGAGCCGGCGGCCGTGGGCATCTGCACCGTTGCTGTGGCACTGGCGGCGGGCGGACGGCCCGGGCGCCGACGCTTTTCTAACTCTCGCAGGGCAAATATGCTATATAATTGAAGCAGCGGTCGGAGATGCGACCGGCGTGCTTCCGTCGCAGTGCAAGTCGGGTGCTTGACACTGCCGGGTGAGGGTCTTAGCCTGACGCAACGGTTTGCCATCGACACGTAGCGCGGCGTGGTGCTGCGGGTGTCCGGGCAGGCAGACCGTGGCCGCGCTAAGCACGCAAGTCGCGCCGGCCGAGCGAGAGTTGTGGGATGCCACCGTCCTCGGACAGCAATGCCCTGGGTTTGTCCGCCAACCTCGACACCGAGGTCGGACGTGTTGTCCTCGAAACCGGGCTGGCCACCAAAACCGAAATCGAGTTCTGTCGCGAGCAGCAGAAACAGTCCTCGGATCCGAACCAGCGCAGCCTGGCCGATCTGCTGGTTGAAAACAACTTCATCACGATCAACCAGGCCAAGCGCATCCGCGCCCAACTGGAGGAACGTCGCAGCAGCAAGATCCCCGGCTACCAGATTCTGGAAAAGGTGGGCAAGGGAGCGATGGCGACGGTGTTCAAGGCCAGGCAACTGTCGCTGGATCGAATCGTCGCGATTAAGATCCTGCCCCGCCGGCTCAGCGAAAGCCCCGAGTTCGTCGAGCGTTTCTACAAGGAAGGCAAGGCCGCGGCGCGGCTCTCGCACAACAACATCGTGCAGGCGATCGACGTCGGCTCGACTCCCGACGGCTTCCATTACTTCGTGATGGAGTTTGTCGAGGGCAAGACGCTGTACGACATCATGCAGCCCCCGCCCATCGGAGAAGGCAAAACTACCTTCCCCGAGCACGAGGCTCTGGATATCGCGATTCAGATCGCCGACGCCCTGGCGCATGCCCACAAGCGCGGGCTGATCCATCGCGACGTCAAGCCCAAGAACATCATCCTCACCCCCCAGGGCGTGGCCAAGCTGACCGATCTGGGTCTGGCGCGCGCCATGGACGACAAACAGGCGGCGGAATCGGAAGCGGGCAAGGCATACGGCACGCCCTACTATATCAGCCCCGAACAGATCCGCGGAGAACTGGACATCGATTTCCGCGCCGATATCTACTCGCTGGGCGCGACGATGTACCACATGGTCACCGGTCGCCCCCCCTTCGAGGGCGACACGCCGTCGGCGGTCATGCACAAGCACCTCAAGCAGCCGCTGATTCCCCCCGATCACATCAATACCTCACTCAGTGCCGGAATCGGGGAAATCATCGAGACGGCGATGGCCAAGAACCGCGACGAACGCTACGCCAGCACCGAAGACATGCTGGAGGATCTGTGGGCGGTGCGTCGCGGCGAATCGCCCATCCACGCCCGCAAGGCCTTCGACGTCGATAAGATCGCCAAGATCGAGGAGACCGCCCGCACCGTCGACCTGGAGCCCCCCGCTGCCGAGCAGCAGCCCATCTGGATCCACCCCGTCGTGGTCACGCTGATCGCGCTGGGCGGGTTTTCCATCGTAGTGAACCTGATCCTCATCGTCGTGATGCTGACCCGTTAGCCGCATGCACAGCATGCACGCTGGAAGGTCTTACCTGAGCTTTCGGTATCTCAGAGGCCTTGCCCGTGCAAGCGGCCATCGCACAGGCGGGACGCCTGCGATACAGGCTGGCGATCCTGCTCGGATTGCTGTGCACCCGGGATCGCTTTTTGAACGACGCCGGTGCGAGCCCGCGATTTGGGCCACACCCTGTGCAATGAATCCGTCTCCCGGAGGTTGCACACTGAGAGTTCTGATCCTACTCTTGTCCTGTACGTTTCGCTTATTCCTGTTTGAACATGGCCAACGTTGCATTCATCGGTTTGGGAATCATGGGCGGTCCGATGGCAGGACACCTGCTGTCGGCGGGACATCAGATGCGGGTGCATACGCGTACGCGATCCAAGGCAGCCGGGCTGCTGGAGCGCGGCGCCCGCTGGGCCGACAGCCCCGCCGAAGCCGCCGACGGCGCTGATTTCGTGTTCGTGTGTGTTCCGGATACTCCGGATGTCCGCGAGGTGCTTACCGGACCGCGCGGCGTGATCCACAAGACCCGCCCGGGTCAGATCATCATCGATCACTCCACCATCTCTCCCATCGCCACACGGGAAATGTGCGAGCAGTTGGCGCGATGCGGGGCATATCTGCTGGACGCCCCGGTCAGCGGCGGAGATGTAGGCGCCCGACAGGCGACGCTGTCGATCATGGTCGGCGGCGAGCCGCACGCCTTCGAACGCGCCGAGCCGCTGCTGCGGTGCCTGGGCAAAACCATCACCTACTGCGGACGCAGCGGCAACGGCCAGCTCACCAAGCTGATGAACCAGATTCTGGTCGGCGGCACGCTGCTGGCCGTCTGCGAGGCGCTGGTCTTTGCTTCCAAGAACGGGCTGAATACCCGCACGGCGCTGGAAGCGGTCTCCGGGGGGGCCGCCTCGAGCTGGCAGCTTCAGAACCTGGGACCCAAGATTCTCAATGGCGACTTCCGTCCCGGTTTCATGATCGATCTGATCCAGAAGGATCTGCGACTGATCATCGAGTCGGCCGAAAAAAGCGGCACCTCCCTGCCCGGCGCGGCGCTGGTGCATCAGCTTTTCACCGCCGCCCAGGCCGCCGGTCATGGCCGTGAAGGGACTCAGGCTCTGTACAAGGTTCTGGAGAACCTGGCGTCGCTGCACTGACCATTCACCCCCCAGGCTCAGCTACTGCGGTCGCGGTGGGAGCGTCGTCGGCGGCCGCCATCACGCCAGCGAACGCAGCGTCTGGAGGTTGACTTCATCCCAGTCGCGTCCGTCGGCAGTCCTGGCCTTGGGGGTCTCCAGGATCTTGGGCACATCGCTGAACGCCTGGTCGCGCACGAACGGCCTGAATCCATTCAGTCCGATCAGTCCCTGTCCGATGTGATCATGCCGATCCACGCGACTTCCCAGCGGCTTTTTCGAGTCGTTCAGATGCAGCACTTTGATCCGCCGCAGGCCCACGGTCTTCTCGAGCTGCCTGCGAAACGCGGCGTATTTTCGCCCGCGAAAGTCGTATCCCGCCGCGAACAGATGCGCCGTGTCCAGGCACACGCCCAGTCTCGCCGCATGTCGTGAATGACTGATGATCTGGACCAGGTGCTCCAGCTTATACCCCAGCGAACTGCCCTGCCCCGCGGTGACTTCCAGACAGGTGATCACCTTGCAGGGTCCGACGGCGTCGTAGGCCAGGTCCAGTGCCTTCACGACCCGCCGCAGGCCCGCCTGCTCGCCGGCGCCAAGATGTGCTCCGGGGTGTGTCACGAGATATGGAATGCCCAGCAATCGGCACCGTCGAAGCTCCTCGATGAACAGCGACACGCTCCTTCGCCACATCTGCTCGTCCGGCGAGGCAAGGTTGATCAGGTAGCTGTCGTGGCTGACGATCTTGCCAAACTTCAGTTGTTTGTGGTGCCTGAGCCATTCGTCGATGGCCGCCTGCTCCAGTGGCCTGCATCGCCACTGTTGCTGGTTCTTGGTAAAGATCTGGGCCACGCAGCATTGCAGTTGTGCCGAGCGGATCAGAGCATTGTGCAGGCCGCCGGCAATGCTGGCATGGACGCCAAATGTGTCGGTCATGGAGCCTCGGCTTGATCTCAAATCGCCGCGGAATTTGCCCCGGAATCGTTGCCCTTGTGGTGCAATGGGACCGCTCAGCCCGCGGGGGTTGCTTCCGCGCCGCCCGGTGCAGAATACCGCGATCGTCGCAGGCGGGCAAAACCTCCCCGCCGCATGATGTCTGGACAGCCGCCCCGGGGGCAATGTAACTTCCGGCACCGGCTGGCCGGATGTGCGCTGCGGATCGTGATGACGACCACCACAACGCCGACGCTCGATCGTCCCCCCATCATCCCCGCGCCGAAACGGCGGTGGCGCCGCGGCGGCGCGCGGCTGCTCTGGCCGCTGCTGGCTCTGGGGCTGACCCTGCTCTACAACGGCCTGTTCACCTCCGGCTTCTTCCGCATCGAGCTGCGAGATGGCAAGCTGTTCGGCAGCCTGATCGACATCCTCAACCGCGGCAGTCCGGTCATGCTGTTGGGGCTTGGAATGACGCTGGTGATCGCCACAGGCGGGATTGATCTGTCGGTCGGCGCAGTGATGGCAATTGCCGGGGCGGTGGCGGCGATTCTGATCGTCCGGCCCGAGTACTCGCCGCTGTCGGTCATCGATGTCGGCGGCTCGGTGCCGCTGGCGGTGCTGCTGGCGATGCTGTGCGCGGGCGTCGCCGGATTGTTCAACGGAACGCTGGTGGCGCTGGTGGGCATGCAGCCGATTGTCGCGACGCTGATTCTCATGGTCGCCGGGCGGGGCGTTGCACAGCTTTTGACCGACGGACAGCACGTCTACATCAACAATCCGGCCTTTGAATTCATCGGCACCGGCACGTTTCTGTGGCTGCCGTTCCCCATCACGATCGTCGCATGCGCCGCCCTGCTGCTGGGGCTGCTGACCCGGGCCACAGCACTGGGGCTTTTTATCGAGTCGGTGGGCAGCAATCCGATCGCCAGCCGATACAGCGGCATCGACGCGCGCTCCGTGAAGCTGACGACGTACCTGCTCAGCGGGATCTGCGCTGCCGTGGCCGGGCTGATCGTCACGGCCGACATCCGCGACGCCGACGCCAACAACGTCGGGCTGTACCTCGAGCTGGATGCGATCCTGGCGGCGGCGATCGGTGGCACGTCCCTGTCGGGCGGCAGATTCTCCCTGCTGGGCACGATCATCGGCGCGCTGGTCATCCAGAGCCTGACCACCACCATCCTGACTCAGGGCGTCGATGCCGCCATGACCCGTGTGATCAAAGCCGGCGTGGTCGTGGCTGTGTGCATGCTGCAATCCGAAGTCGTACGGGCTGGCCTCTTCCGCCACATGAAGCGCATCATACGACTGCGCCAATCAACTCACTCATACACGTGATGCAACCGCCCGGTGTGTTCATTCTCTCCCTCCAGCGCATCCCGCTGATCGCAACCGCGGCCGTGTGCGTGCTGCTGTACGCAACCGCCTGCCTCCTGTATCCGGGGTTCTTCTCATTACTCGTGCTCAAGGACCTGCTGGCCGACAACGCCGTGCTCGGCGTGGCGGCGATCGGTGCAACCTTCGTCATCCTCAGCGGCGGTATCGACCTGTCCGTCGGGGCGGTCATCGGATGCGCCACCATCACCATGGCCGTGCTCATCGAGCGCGCCGGCATGCACCCGCTGATCGTGATCCCCCTGATCGTGCTGGCCGGAACCGCCTTCGGAGCCTCGATGGGCGCGCTGATTCACCTGTTCTCATTGCCGCCGTTCCTGGTGACCTTGGCGGGCCTGTTCTTCTGCCGCGGCTTGGGTCTGGTCATCAGCAAGGATTCAGTGGGCATCTCGCATCCGCTGTACACGCAACTGACAAGCTGGTCGATTCCGATGGGCCAGGGCGTGGCACTGCCGATGACTGCGGTGATCTTCCTGGTGGTGCTTGCCGTGGCGGTCTGGATCTCACTGTACACGTCGTTCGGGCGCAACGTCTATGCGATCGGCGGCAGCGAAAGCTCGGCGATGCTGATGGGCCTGCCTGTCGGGGCCACCAAAATCGGGG
Organism: Fontivita pretiosa; assembly: GCF_050410795.1. Lineage (GTDB taxonomy): Bacteria > Planctomycetota > Phycisphaerae > Tepidisphaerales > Tepidisphaeraceae > Fontivita > Fontivita pretiosa. Next base: position 562,192 of record NZ_CP191258.1, read on the forward strand.
TCTATGCGATCAGCGGGTTGTGCTCGACGCTGGCGGCGGTGGTGTCGACGATCTACACCCCCAAGGGGTGGGCGCTGACCGGCACCGGCTTGGAGCTGGACGCGATCGCCGCTGTGGTGGTCGGCGGCACGCTGCTCAGCGGCGGCGTGGGATACGTCGCCGGCACACTGCTGGGCGTGATGATCTTCGGGATCATCCAGACCATGATCAACTTTCAGAACCTCAACTCCTGGTGGACCAGGATCGCCGTCGGCCTGCTGCTGCTGGGTTTCGTGCTGCTCCAGAAGCTCATCCAGCGACGCGACACAAGCCAGAGCTACTAACCGGGCCGTACCCGCAGCCCCGAACACCACGACTTTCCGGAGCGAGCAGGCAACGGCACAGTCCTGCCCCGGATCGGCGCAACGGACACTTGTGCATCACAGCCCGGTCGCACCGCGGCGGGATGGGGTCATTTGCCTTCAACTGCGATGGCCCGATAGACTGGCTGGACGCATGGCAATCCGCTCGGCGGCTGTCCGGTTCGAATCTGCGCTGGCATCGATCGACGATGTGTTGGCAGGCATCGACGCTGCAATCGCGGCCAGGTACCCGGCGATCGAGCGGCTGCGTGCCGATCTGGCGGCGGCGATGTTCCATCTGCGTCGCCCCAAAGACCTGCCGCCGCTGCTGGCAATCCTTGGCGGCACGGGCACCGGCAAGAGCACCCTGCTGAATCGCCTGACCGATTCCACCCTGGCGGCCACCAGCTTTCGCCGGACCTACACCGCCGGACCCATCGCCGTGACTTGCAATGCCTCTCACATTCCCCCCGGCTGGCTGGGCATTGCGCACGAGGTGGCGGACACGGCGCATCTGCCCGTGCGCGGCCGGCCGGACGTGCTCAGCGTGGTTCTTCATCGCCATCCGCTGACCGAGCACGTAACCCTCATCGACACACCCGATCTGGACGGAGACCAGCCCGCGCACCACGCCCAGGCCGACCGGGTCTTCCGCTGGGCTGACGCGGTGCTGTTTCTGGTCACGCCGGAAAAGTACCAGATGACCGAGCTGCTGCCGTATTACCGCCTGGCGCGGCGGTACGGGTTGCCAGCGCTGCATGTGATGAACAAGGCACAGGAGCAGCCGGAAGTGGATGATTACGCGGCGCAGCTCGGACAGGACTGTTGCGTGTTCGCGATTCCGCGTGATGACGCGGCCTACGAGCCGCCGGCTCATCAGAACCTTCAGTCGCTTCGCAGCGCCATTACGTCGCTGAGGATCGGCCCGCGGCAGCAGGCCAACGCACTGCGCGCCGCGGATCTGATGGATCGCCTGAGGGATCAGGTGATCGAGCCGCTGAAGGCCGACCGCAGCGAAGCCGACACACTCGTCGCGTCGCTGCGCGCGATGGAGATGCCGGCCCCGGGCGTGGATGTCAATCCGCTGACGATTCAGCTTCAGCGCCGGCTCCAGCAGCGCAGTGTGCTGTACCTGATGGGTCCCGGGCGGGTGCTGGATCGCGTGCGACAGGTTCCCGGGATGCTGGCGCGGCTGCCGCGGACCACGTGGGACTGGCTTCGCACCGGTCGAATTGGCACCGACGGCGGCGATGACCTGCCGCCGGATCTGTCGCGGGAGAACCCCAACTTTGCCCGGGCGCTGGTGGATCAGTTCACGGTCGTGCAGAGCCGGATTGACGACGTCGTGAGGCTCGGATCGCGCAGCGCACAGTGGATCGAGCAGGCGGCAGAGACGTACGCGAAAACCAGGCTGCCGGTGGAGCTGGCCGGGGCCATCGCCGCCGAGGAGATTGCTGCGCTTCAGCGGTGGCTGGAGAATCACTGGAACGCCACGCCGCGCGACACCGCCGTCCTGGAAAAGCTGCTGAAAGTTGTTCCCGGGGGCAAGCAACTGACGCGCTGGTCGGAGGCGGCGCCGTACATCCTGGCGATCGTGGTGGCGACGCATGGGGCGATGTTCGGGCCGATCGATCTGCTGATCCTTGGGGGCTGGAGTCTGGCAACGTGGCTGAGCGAAAAGCTGAGTAACGAGGTCGCCGCCCGTGCCCGTGCCGCCAACCATGCCATCGCCACGCGATTCACCGAGCTTGCCCACCGCCAGATCGAGCAGACCTGCGCCTGGCTGGATGCACAGGCCGTGCCGGGTAAGACGATCGCCCGGCTCGAATCCCTTGCTGACACGGTTTCGGAGGCAGCGCAGGCCACAAGCAGCGTCGCTGTCGCTGCGACAAGTCCGGCTGAAGACTGAAAGTCACGGGTACAAGATCGCGGTAGAGCTTATGTCCGATGAAGCTCGACAACTGGTTGAAGAGACGATCGCCCTCACGGGCGCTTCGCCGCCGGCGCTGCTGGAGGAAGATGCGCCCGTGCTCTGCGGCGAGCCGGCCGGGGGGATGTATCTCATCGGGCTGGTCGGCGGCAAGGATGTGGGAAAGAGCAGCCTGGTCAACGCGCTGGTCGGGCAGGCGATTACGTCGCCAGCCTCGCACGGCGCGGGCACGCAGATCGTCGTCGCGTATGCTCATGCTTCGGTGAGCGATGAGCTGAAGCTGCTGCTGGATCGCGAGGTACCCGGGCGATACAGGATCGTGCCGCACCACATCGACGCGCTGCAACGGCAAGTGCTCCTGGACCTTCCCGACATCGACAGCAGGTACAGCGATCATGTGCAGATCACCCGGCGAATGCTGCGTCACATGCTCTACCCGCTGTGGATCCAGAGCATCGAAAAGTACGCCGATCGCGCGCCGCAGGAACTGCTGCGCGCCGTGGCCGAGGGAAACGACCCGGCGAATTTCGTGTTCTGCCTGAACAAGATCGACCAACTGGTCGCGCGCGAAGGTACGTCAGCGGCTGATGAATTGCGGCGGGACTATGCCCAGCGCATTGCGCGGGTTCTGGAGCTGCCTTCCCCACCACGCGTGTTCGCCATCAGCGCGATCCACCCGGATGATCACGAACTTCCGGAATTGCGGGACATGCTGGCGACGGCGCGGCCGCAGCAGAGCGTGACAACGGCGCGCGAGCTGGCGGCGCGGCGGCAGGATCGATCGCTGCTGGCCTGGCTCGACAAGCAGAAACTTGACCAGCGCGCCGAGCAGCTTGCGCGCCTTGATCGCGAGGCGGGCGAGCTGGCGGCGGCGCGAATCGCCCAGCCCCTGCTCGAAGTGGCGATCCCCAGACTGCTGGATGATCCGGGACAGCGATTGGCGCTGCTGGAGCCGGCGGTGCGGGCGCGGCTGTCGCGCTGGCCGATCATCAGTGCGATCGACACGCTGCTGTGGCCGCTGGTCGCGATCGTACAGCGCAACCTGGGGTCTGCCGCTGGCAGTCCAGCGGCCGGCGTCAACCCGGATGCCTACCTGGACCCCACGCAGTCACTGGCGGCATCGATTCAGGCGACGTTCGCGCAGCTTCAGCAGTCGCATCCGCTGGTCGGCGAGCTGTATCGCGACCGCAGGTTGTGGGAGCCGCTGGCCGCCGAGCACGCCGCTGGCGAGCTGCGCCGGCGATTCGGCTCGGTCCTGCAGCGCCAGCGCAGCGAGCTTGCCCGCCAGGCATCATCCCCATGGGGCCTGCTTCTGGCTCCGTGGCGATGGCTGCTGACCATCGGCGCGGTGCTGTGGTTCCCGATCGTTCAACCGATCCTTTCGGTGATGCTCCAGCAGGATTCGTGGCAGTTCTCGAAGCGTACGCTGCGGGTGATCGTAGACGTGCTGAGCGTCGGGCACCTGCTTCAGTGCGTAACGTTTCTGATGCTCTGGTTCGCGATTTTGTGGGTATTGCTCCGCTGGCAGGCGCAGCGGCGCATCGGCCGGCGGATCGAGCGATACAACGCGGCACAAGCCGACGAGCAACTGAGCCTGACCGGCCAGACCCTTCAGTGGCTGGATGAGCTTCTGGAGCCAATCCACCAGCGGCGGGAGCGGTTCTCCGCTCTGGCGCAGCGCCTGGCCGACCTGCGCGGCAGGCTCATCGCCTCAGGATCTGCCGAGTCAGCTCGGGCCGAAGTTGCAGCGCCGTCCTGAACGATTGCTCGGCCGCGTCCATCTGCCCCATCTGGCGCTGTGCGATTCCCAGCCGCAACCATGCTTCGGCGTGCCGCGGATCGCCCTGCACCGCAAGGCGCAAGTGATGCGCCGCCTCGTCGTATCTTCCGGCGGCGATCAGGGCGCCGCCCAGGCGAAAGTTCGCATCGACATAATTCGGATCGATGTCGAGCGCCTTGCGGTAGTACTCGATGGCACGGTCAAGGTCGCTGCTTCGCTCGTAGACCTGGCCGATCGTCAACAGGATGGGTGGGAATCTGGGCGAAAGCTCCAGCGCGCGGTTCAGGTGGGCCAGGGCCTTGTCGATCTGGTTGCGTCGCGCATAGACGATGCCGGCGTTGAGGTTGGTCTCGGCGATGTTGGGATCGAGGTCGTAGGCGGCGAGGTAGTGCTGTTCGGCTTCGGCGTAGAGGCGCGAGTCTCCGCTGCGGTCGGCGGCGGCAACAAGGGCGTGGGCCAGATTGGTGTGGACCATCCAGGAGTCAGGATTTTTTGTCAGCGTGTCGCGCCACAGCGTAAGCGGATCGCTGTAGACGGGGGTTCTCATCGCCGTCAGCGCCGCCAGGGGGATCAGCAGGATAACCGCGGATTTGGACAAGAGTTTCCACGCAGTCGCCGCCAGCAGCGCGATCATCGCGGCCGAGGCGTGATACTGGAAGTGATCGGCGACGAAGGAGAATCGCATCGGGTAGACGTTGACAAACCCGAGGGCGGGGAAGAGCAGGCCGCAGAAGAGCATGACCGCCGCCGCCGGCCCGCGTCCGAGGCGCTTCTGCGCCGCGACCAGCGCGATCACCGCGACCAGAACCATCGCGGGAAACAGCCACTGCCACCACACGCCCGGATCGATCCGCCAGCGGGGATAGATGAATGCCAGCGGCCAGGGTACCAGCAGCTTCTGCACGTAGAAGACGATGACCCTTCCGGCGATGAGGATGCGATCCAGGGGCGAGAGGTCGAACTCGGCGATGGTCGCAGCGCTGGCGCCGACGTGGGTGTGCTCGAGGTAGGCTGTGAGCAGGCCCATCGCGATGCCGAGGATGAAAAATGGCGTGAGCGGGAGCACGTCGCGGCGGAGTTCGATTCGGCCGCGCTTCCACCAGAAGATCACGAGAATGGCCGCCGGCAGCGTCGCGGTGACGGATTTGCTCAAGAGAGCGGCGATGAACAGGGCAAACGAGATGGCGTAGTGGCGTATGTCATGAACAGTCGTGTGGCGCGCGATCTGCGCATCGTCAGATCGTCCGATCGTTCCATCAAGCCGAAGATAGGCCAGGGTCGCCAGCAGCGCAAACAAACCGGACAGGACATTTTTCCTCTCGGTGATCCAGGCGACGGATTCGACCTGAACGGGGTGAAGCGCGAAGATCGCCGCCGCCAGCCAGGCACCGGGCACGTCAAGCACTCGCAGCAATCGCCACAGCAGCAGCGAGCTTGCGATGTGCAGCAGGACGTTGGTGAGGTGATACCCGGTGGGATTCAGTCCCCAGAGGTGATACTCGATCCAGAATGTGGTGTGGACCATCGGATACCACTGCGGCAGCGAGCGGGGACTGGTCCAGATGCGCAACAGTCCGGGCAGGTCACGCAGGGTGGGGTTATTTACGACGTGCTCGGGATCATCCCAGATAAACTCGCCCCTGATCGCGGGCCAGTAGACCGCGAAGGCGACGCAGGCGATGATGGCGGCGCCAAGCAGCGTCGGCGGGTCGATCCACGAAGCTTTGACTTTCTTCATCGGCACGCGTGCAATGAATATCGCCGCCAGGGGCCTGTTTTGCCAACTTACCGGGAGAAGCGATGAAGCTGATCGGCAGTTTGCTGATGGGAGTGTTGATGCTCGCCTCGACGACGGCGCCGAACAACGCGCCGACAGATGCTGATGCCCTGGCCGAGGCGGTGATGAAGGCCAGCGGCGCCCAAGTCTGGCCGAGGGTCACGCGGATCAGGTTCACCTTCGGCGGCCGAAACCAACACGACTGGGACGTGCGGAACATGACCGACACCGTGACCTGGAAGGATCAGTCCGGCGCCACAAAGACGGTTACCGTGAACATCCTCAATCCCGGCGACGATCCCGACGCCAAAGCCGCTTTTGCGCGATGGACGAATGACACGTATTGGCTGCTGGCGCCATTGAAGCTGAAGGATCCGGGGGTGATTCGCACGCTCAAAGAGCCGGCCGAGATCGATGGCAAGGTGCACTGGGTGCTGAATCTGAGCTTTCGGGGCGTTGGTCTGACGCCGAACGATCAATATGACCTGTACATCGATCCGCAGACACATCTGGTCAGGGCGTGGGACTTCATTCGTGAGGGCAAGCGAACCCGCCATACATGGGAAGGCTATCGCGACTTCAATGGGCTGATGCTCTCAACGGAACACGACACCGGCCGGGGGAAGCTGGTGATCAGTGAGATTGAAGTAAGCGTGGAGGCGAAAGGATAACAGGGCCGCGTTCTTTGTTCTGCCTTCACCTCTGCTACAAGCAACCGACCGCAACGCGTGCAAGGAGAACGCGCTGCGGCCGGTGCCAAGTCACAAAGCGATAGCGATGCACTGCGGGTGGCGCCATCAGGCGGCGCGGTTCACCAGGCCGACGATCACGAAGATGATCGCCAGCACCAGGAACACAAACAGCAGGGTTCGTCCGATGCCTGCGCTCATGCCTGCCACACCCCGCGCGCCCAGCACATAGGCGATGATCGCGATGATGAAGAAGACGATGGCCAGCCAGACGAGGTTGGGGATCGCCTGAGCAAGCAGGCCTGCGGAACCGAGCGTGGCAAGCGCTGTCAACATGACGTTCTCCTTGAGTTGGGAGCGGGCGGTTACGACACCATGTCGCGACCGACCCGACCCGAGGTTACCGGCCCTATGTGGGAGCTTCGGGTGCAAAGGGTGTGCCGGGTGTTACGGGCTGCTTCACCGCTGAACCGTCGGCCAGAGCGCTACGCTGCACAGGCGGTGACCAATGCGGTCGAGGATCGGGACGCTGCGGACGTGCCGGAAGCCTGCCAGCACTTCCTTCATCGCCAGCACGTTCTCAAACAGCTCCAGATCCTTGTCCAGTATCTGCTGCGATTCGTTGAAAACGATCAGCACCAGCCCCGCTGACTTGATCAGTGGGTCGGCCTCCATCTTCTGAAGATCCTCCACGACCCTGGTTCGCCACTGGGCGCCATAGCCGCCATGACGCACTCCTCCTTCGCGAAACTGGTAGGCGACTTTGACTTCGAGCCACAGCGCCTCGTCCGGTCCGGCCAAATCGGTTGGGTCAAAAAGTGTCGGCGGAGCCGAATCCAGGCGCAGCGGTCGGCCTTTGGGTGTGAGCACCAGGTCGCATCGCCTGCGGTGGCTGAGTTTCCTGCCGAACGTGGAGGGGTAATGCACTTCGCGGGCGACTTCATAATGCTGGCGCAATCCCTCGGCCAGCAACGCGTGCATGGCCAGCTCGTCCTTTGCATCCAGACCGTAGACCGCCTGCTCCAGGCGCAGGGCCGATTCGGCCTGGGCGATTGTGTGCCCGAGTTGATCGGCGAGGGTTGAAAAATCCCACATCAGCAAAGGATGAAGGCAAGGGGATGAAGGATCAAGCACTTTTACACGCCGAAGGCCTTGAGGACGGCCCAGGCGGCGGCGTAACCGAGCGCGATGCCCCCCACCACGTCGCTGGGCCAGTGGGCGTCCAGCACGTATCGCAACGCGGCGGTGATCAGGGCCAAAGTCCAGAAGGTGATGGCGGCGGCGGGATAGAAGTGCGCCAGCGCAACGGTCAGGGCCACGGCGCAGGCGCTGTGGCTGGAGGGAAAACTCTCGCGATGGTTGGCGTGCCTGAGGCTGGGTCCGAGAAACCGTCCGGCGTGCTCGCGATTGGGACGAACGCGCCCAACCAGGCGCTTGATGACGAAGGCGGAGACGGAGGCTGCGGAGACCGCGGCAATCAGCGGGATGATGGCATGGCGACGGGACGGATCAAGCTGAAAGATCAGCGCCGCCGCCGCCAGCGTTGCCACCGCCTGCCCGTACTGCGCCAGCCACTGTGTCTCGCGTTTGACATCTCCTTTGAACGAGAGCTGGAGCGTCGTCGGGACTCCCAGTCGTTCCAGGACCATCAGGATCCCACAGGCGGCAAGCAGGCCGATCAGCAGAACCAGGTTCATTTCGTGCATGTCGTGCGGCGTAGGATGCGGGCGACGACCCGTCGGGTCAAGCGCGGGATCATTCGCGGGCCATTGGTGGCGGGCGATGCAGCGGTTAAGCTCCCGACCACGCATGCTTGACGCCCGGCGACGCGCATTGTTTGTCCTGCTGCTGCTGGCCATCGTCGCGCTGTACCTGGTCGGGAACCACTCGGTGAGCCTGTGGGACCGCGACGAGCCGCGATACGCGCAAACATCGCGACAGATGCTGGCCAGCGGCGACTGGGTCGTCCCCAGGCTCCTCGACGAGCCGCGGGAGAAAAAGCCCGTCTTCGTCTACTGGTGCCAGGCGGCGGCGATGGCGCTGCTGGGGGACAATGCGTTTGCGGCGAGGCTGCCTTCGGTCATTGGCGTTGCGCTGACCATCGTCATCATCACGGTGATTCTGGGCAGGACGATCGGTGTGACTCAGGGCCGCTGGACGGCGATCATCTTCGCCACCAGCGCCCTGACCATCGCCGCCGCCAAGATGTCCATCACCGACGGCGTGCTGATCCTGTTCATCACGACCGCTCAGTTGTGCCTCTATGCGATCTGGCAGCGACGAGCAACCTGGCCAATCGCCATTGTGATGGGCCTGGCGGTGGGTTTTGCCGCCCTGACCAAAGGCCCGGTGGTGCTGGGGGTGATGCTCATGACCCTGCTGGCGCTGGCGGCGATCCGGTATACCGAGCAGCGAACGCCAGTGATCATCCAGCTTGCCCGACACTACGTGATTCGTCGGCGGCCTGTTACCTCCTCCACCGACTCTGCTGGGGAGGGCAGCGATAGGGGTTGTGCCGCGCCGTCGGATGTCATTCGAACTCGCAGTACAGCCCCCGCCGTAGCGTCCTCCCGAAATGCCGGCAGAGGGGGCTGGACGACAGCCGTCGCCAAAGCCGTGGTCGCAATCCTGCTCGCCCTGGCGGTTTTGGCGCCCTGGCTTTACGCGATCGAGCAGCGTCTGCCGGGCTACACGCTGCGCACACTCAAGGCCGAAGTCTTCGAGCGCGCCCGCAAGCCGCAGGAAGGCCACAAGGGCCCGCCGGGCTATTATCTGTTGACGATCTGGGGCACGTATTTCCCCTGGAGTTTGCTGTTGCCGGCGGCGATGGTCAGCGGCTGGCGGAATCGGCACCGGCCACCGGTGCGATTCGCGCTGGCGGCGGTCATCGGCCCGTGGATCATGTTCGAGATCGTTCAGACGAAGCTGCCGCATTATCTTCTGCCGGTGTTTCCGGCACTGGCGTATCTGACCGCCGACATGCTGATCCGTGGCGAGCACGACGAGGAACTGGCGAATCGGGCATTTCTGCGCGTCGTGCTCGTCTGGGGCGGCATCGTCGTGGCGATCAGCCTGCTGCCGTGGTTGGCGATGTTCATCTTCGGCTCGCCCCCCCTGCCGGGGCTGCTGGCGATGATCCTGCTGCCGATTGTGGCGATGGAGTATGCGCGATCGACGTACGTGCACTTCCGCGCCGCGCGCCCGCTCGACGCCGCCGCCGTCATGGCCATCGGCATGATCCTGCTCGTCGGCGTGCTTTACGGGCTGTATCTGCCCAATGCGCGGTACCTCCAGATCTCCCGGCAGCTTGCCGAGAGGCTCAAAGCCGAAGGCGCCACGCGCGTCGGCGACGCGATGATGATCGACTATAAGGAGATGAGCCTGGCGTTCTACCAGGGCGGCACGATCCGCCCGCAGCGGGACGATGAGTTTCTGGTGAACACGCCGCCGTTCGAGTGGCCCAGGTGGATCGTGATGACCGAAGCGGTGTGGAAGCGAATGCCGCCGCAGGTGAAATCGAAGCTGGACGTGATCCACACCGTCCGCGGGCTGAACTACGCGGGCAAGGACGCCGACGGACGACACATGACGACGGTGCACCTGCTGCGGCGAAAGCCGCTTGAGCTGAGCGAATCCGACAGCCAGAAACCGCAAAACCCATGACCTGCCCCGTCGCGCCAGCCGATAATGAAACCAACGTGCAAACTCCTCGGATCAGCCTGATCATCCCGACGTTGAACGAAGCGGAGAATTTGTCTACGCTGGTGGAGCAGATCGCCGCGGCATTGCGGGGGCGCAGCTACGAGATCATCATCGTTGACGACAACAGCCAGGACAACACGCAAGAGGTTTGTGCGCAGTTGAGCAAGGCGCACCCGCTGCGGCTGATCGTACGACGGAATCCCAAAGATGGATTGGGCGGCGCGGTACTGCACGGCTTTTCCCAGGCACGCGGGGAGTATCTGGTGGTGATGGACGCCGATCTTCAACACCCGCCGGGCAAACTTCCCGAATTGCTGGAACCGCTGGAACGTGAAGAGGCGGACTTTGTGCTGGGATCGCGGCATGTTCCCGGCGGCAGCGTGGGAGAGCGATGGGGATTGTTCCGGCGGATCAACTCCTGGGTCGCGACGCTGCTGGCGCGCCCGTTCGCTGGGAAGGTGCGCGATCCGATGTCCGGGTTTTTCGCCCTGAAGCGTCAGACCTTCCAGCGTGCCCAGCGACTCACGCCTTTGGGTTACAAGATCGGCCTGGAGCTGATGTGCAAGTGCCGGGTGCAGCGAGTCAAGGAAATCCCCATTCATTTTGCCGAGCGAGCCCGCGGGCAGTCCAAGCTCACCATCCGCGAGCAGTTCCGCTACCTGGAACACCTCAGCCGGCTGTACGACTTCTGCTTCCCCCGGCTCTCGCCGATCGTCAAGTTCCTGATCGTCACGATTCTTGACTGGTGCGTGGGTCTGGGGATGTATCAGATGATGCTTTGGGCACAGGTTCCCTTGGTGCGGGCGGTTGTCGTGGCATACCTTGCGGCGATTTTCGTGACCGCGGTGTTTCATCGCCGATACATTCGCACGCAGCGCGAGTTCCTGGTGAGCAGACACCCCTGGGGTGAATTCATGCTGATCGCGCTGGCGGAGATCGCAGCCTGCGCCGCCGTCGCCGCCTGGGCGGTTTATCGCGTGCGGGTGCTGTCGGCGATCGAGGTGTTCCTGCTGAGCTTCGCCGCCGCCACCATCACGCGATATGTCCTGCGCAAGGAGCTGATGCAGGACATCCGGGGCTTGCGTCGAGAGCTCCGCAAAGACGAGCTGGTTTGATCAAACCTTGCCGAAGGGCAGGCGGAAAGCGACACAGGGTCCATTGGCCGTTTTGACGTTTGCTTCGTCGCGATCTAACTTGTTTCCCATGACCGACGCCGCGTTTCAGCAGTGCATCAACCCCTCCTGCCGGGCGACCTACGCGATCGCCGACGTGAAAGTCTCCTGCACCAGATGTGGGAGCCTGCTCGACGTCTGCTACGACTGGAAACGCCTGCCGGTGCCCAAGAGCATGGCGTTTTTCGAGCACCGCTGGGCAACCAAGGGCACGGGGGGTGAAGGAAAGCTCGATTTTTCAGGCGTGTGGCGATTCCGCGAGCTGATGCCCTTCTATCGCAATGAAGACGACATCGTCACCATTGGTGAGGGCAGAACGGTTCTTCAGCATGCCGATCTGCTGGCGCGGCAGCTCAACATGCGCCCGGGATCGTTGATGCTTCAGTACGAAGGGTTGAATCCTTCGGGCAGTTTCAAGGACAACGGGATGACCGCGGCGTTCACGCACGCACGCATCGTCGGCGCACGCCGCGTCGCCTGCGCGTCCACCGGCAACACCAGCGCCAGCCTGGCGATGTTCGCCAGCATCGCCCAGATGCAGGGGATCGTGTTTATCGGGTCGGGCAAGATTTCCTTCGGCAAGCTCTCGCAGGCGCTGGACTACGGTGCGATGACGCTGCAGATCAAGGGGGACTTTGACGACTGCCTGCGACGCATCCGGCAGATCGCGGTGGATCTGCCCCAACTGGGCATCTACCTGATGAACAGCGTCAATCCCTTCCGGCTGGAGGGGCAGAAGTCGATCATGTATCGCATTCTGGAGGCGCGAGACTGGGAGCCGCCGGACTGGATCATCGTGCCGGGCGGCAACCTGGGCAACAGCTCGGCGTTCGGCAAGGCGTTCATGGAGCTGCGCGATCTGGGGCTGATCAGGCGCATCCCGCGGCTGGCGATCATCAACGCCAGCGGTGCCAACACGCTCAATGAGCTGTTCACCCGTCGCGGCATGCGCTGGAACGCAGGACACTACGACGCCAGCATCGCTCAGAAGCTGTATGCGGCGATGGATGAGGCCAACTTCCGCCCGCACACGGTCGCCAGCGCCATCGAGATCAGCCGTCCGGTGAACCTGCCCAAGTCGCTGCGGGCGTTGGAGGTGATGGATGGCCTGGTGCGTGAGGTGACCGATGAGGAGATTCTGGAGCACCGGGCGCTGGTGGCGCGCTGCGGCTTCGGCTGCGAGCCCGCCAGTGCCGCCAGCGTCGCCGGGCTGGCCCAGCTTTTGGCCGAGCAGGTCATCTCGCCGGATGAAACCGTGGTGTGCATTCTGACCGGCCACGAGCTGAAGGATCCCAATGCGACGGTGAAGTATCACACCGGCATTGACATGAACAGCGTCCAGGACCTTGCCCCAAGGACCGAACCTAAGGGCAAGTACGTCAATCGCCCGGTGCAGGTGGAGGATGATCTGGAGTCGATCGTCAAAGCGCTGGGTGGAGATGCGAAGATGCTCAAGGATGTGGACCTGAGCAAGCCCAGGCCTCATATTCCGGCGGTGGAGTATTGAGGGCCAGATCGCAGAATGACAAAGACAGACGCGCGGTTCGCGACTGCGACTGTTGCCCTTTGCATCACCCCTTCATCGCCCCGCTGGCCAGGCCGGCGATGAAGTCCCTCTGGAGCACGAAGAACAGCACCACGACCGGCAGGATGCTCAGCAGCGTCCCGGCCATCAGCACGCCGTACTGAGTCTCGAACTGCGGCATGCCAATCATGTTGGCCAGGCCAATAGGCAGCGTGTACTTCAGCTCGTCCTGAAGGATGATCTGCGGCCACAGGAAGCTGTTCCAGTTTCCCAGGAACGCCAGGAGGGTAAAGGCGCCGATCATGGGTCGAACAATCGGCAGGGCCACTTCCCACCACAAGCGCAGCTCGCTGCACCCATCGACCCGGCCTGCGTGCAACAACTCATCCGGCACCGCCAGCATCGCCTGACGGAACAGGAACATGCCGAACACACTGACCGCGCCGGGCACCAGAATGGCGGCGTAGGAATTGATCCACCCCAGGTGGTACATCAGCTCGTAGCTGCTGGGCAGCAGAACCTGCCCGGGCAGCAGCATCGTCGCCAGCATCATCAGCATGAGCAGCCTCTTCCCGCGAAACTGATACTTGGCCAGCGCAAAGCCGCCCAGGCTGCTGAGCGTCACGACCAGCACGGTCTGGGCCGATGCCAGAAACAGCGAATTGAACAGCCATCGTCCAAATGGAGTGATCTGAAAGAGCCTGGCGTAGTTTCGCCAGGTGAGCGAGCCCAGATCATGCCATGGCACAAAGGCGTACTGGAAGATGTACTGTTGCGGCTTGAAGGACGCGCAGATCAGCCACAGAAAAGGCGTGATGCTGATCAGCGCCAGCGCCGTCAGGACGAGGTGGATGATCACCAGTGTAATCGGCGATGGACGATCTTTGGCCTGCACAGACACTCACTCCCTGGCGGCGCCGGTAACCTTGAGCTGGGCGATGGCGACCAGCAGGATCATCAGCACCAGCACCCAGCCGATCGCGGCGGCGTAGCCGATGTTGCCGGCCTCGAAGCCCTGCTGATACAGGTACATCACGATGGTCAGTCCGGCGTAACCTGGTCCCGGCCCGTCAAAGAAGACGTATGGCAGCTCGAAAAGCTGAAACGATCCGATCGTGCCGACGAGCAGGATGAAGATGAGTACCGGCCGGATGCCAGGAAGCGTCACGTGCCAGAACTTCTGCCAGCGTCCTGCCCCATCGACCTCCGCCGCCTCGTACAGCTCTTCATCGACCGCCTGAAGCGCCGCCAGGAAATAGATCATCCCGTACCCGACGGAAAGCCACAGACTGGCCAGCACGATCGCGGGCATGGCCAGCGCCGGGTTGCCTCGCCAGTTGATCTCGGTGCCAACAAAAGGAAGTGCGGCGCCGATCATCCGGTTGACCAGTCCATGCCGCGGCGCCAGCAGGAGCATGAACAGGATCGCCACAAACACATTGCCGACCAGATGCGAGGAGAAAAACGCGAAGCGGAAGAAATTGCGCAGGCGCACGGCCCTGCTGTTCAGCAGCAGCGCCAGCCCCAGCGACATCGGAATCTGAAGCGACAGAAACAACAGCGTGTACAACAGCGTGTTCAGCACCGCCAGCCAGAACAGCCAGTCGCGCAGGAGAAATGCGTAGTTCTCCAGGCCGATGAAGACACTCATCCTCGGCCCGGCGGACTTGTAGAAGCTCAGGACGATGCTTCGCGTCAGCGGATACAGCAGAAACACCAGGAACAGGATCAGGAACGGCGCGACGAACAAATACGGCGCGGCCCGCGCCTGCCAGGTCCAGACCTTCCGCTGCAAGACACCACGGTGGTGCGCGGTCGGTGCGCTCATTCGTCGAACCGTCCATGCTCGATGCGTCGTCGGATGTCCTCGGCGGCGGTGTCGAGCCACTTCTGGCATTGCGCCTCCAGCCCCTGCGGGCCATGATCCTCCAGGTATCGCACCGCGCGGCTTACCACCACCGACAGCTCCGCCTGCGCGATGGCCGTCACAGGCGTTACATATCGCGGCGGGATCTGCCGCGCCAAGTCCGCGTACAGCTCCAGAATCTTCTGCCCGCCGAAAAACGGGTCCGGCTGATGGTAGAACGGCTCGTCCCATCGCTGCACCACCGGGGGCAGGATGCCAAAGGTCTGTTCCAGCGCGTCCATGCCTGTATCACTGAGGTATAGAAACTTGATCAGCTTCCAGGCATCGTCATGGTTCCTGCTGTCTCGGGTAATGCCGATCATCGTGCCGCCCCAGGTGCTTGTTGGCGCGTCGGTGGGATCGAATCTGGGCAGCGGCCTCATCCGCAGTTTGCCCTCAAGCTGCGGCGTGAAGCGCCGGAAGTGGAAGATCCTCCAGTCAGGCGTGATGAACGCGCACAGGTTGCCCGCCAAAGCGTCATTCGTCCACACGCCGGTCCCCCCTGCCGCTTCGGCGGCGATCTTCCTCGGCCCGGCCACGACCTGCGCATAGAAGGCGACCGTCTGGGCAACCTTGGGGTTGTTGATGTGGATCCGGTCGTACTGATCCACGAGATTCACGCCGCGCTGAAGCAGCATGACGATCACATAGTCGGCCGAGGCGCGCGGCAGCTCGATCGCGTGCCGCGTGGCGTAGCCCCGGGCACGCCAGTATTCCTGGAACTTCAGACACAAATCGTGCAACTGCGGCCAGGTCTGGGCCTGCGCAAGGTCGATTCCTGCTTGGCGAAACAGGTCGTCGCGATAGGTCAGTGAAACGGGATGCACATCGTGCGGCACGCCGAAGATCACGTCCTGCTTCGACCAGGGCGCAAACCTGGCCGCTACAAGCTTCCTGTCCCATCCGCCACGTTGCAGGTAATCGTTAAGCGGCAGGAAACCGACCTGGCTGATCGGCGGGCGAAAGAACTTGCCTACGTGACTGATCTCGATCTCGACCACGTCCGGCAGGGCGCGGCCGGTCTGCCCGGTCATGAACATCGACTCCAGCCTCACGTTCTCGGCCCGAGTGGAAAGGTGGTGAATCTCGACGGATTTTCCCGTTTCGCGCTCGAACTGGCCTATGATGGAGCGGTACGTGATGGCATGGCCTTCAGCAAAGACCCAAAGCGTCAGGTCTTTTTGCGGCGGCGTATCTCGAAGTGCGATGACGGCGCCGCTGACCAGGGCAACCAGCAGCATGACCAGGATTGGCTTGCCAAGGTGAAATGACATCGCGGTGGCGCATGGTATCGGAATGGAGCGCGGCCACAAAGCGGCGGGCTTGTTGCGAATGATTGGCGATCAAGATACAATTTAGTCCGATGAACCAGGCGAGCCAGATGAGCCAAACGCCTCACATCCTGCCCAGCATCCCCCGGGTTTCCAGCATCACTGCCACGCAGCAGACGCTGCCTTACGAGCCGGTCTGCGCTGTGTTTCGACGGTATCTGCATGGGCAGAAACTGAAATTCACCCCGGAGCGGGCGATGATTCTCGACGCCGCCCTTCGCAAGACCGGACTGTTTGATGCCGAGCAGCTCGTCAGCGATCTCAAGCAGCTTGGGCATCGCGTCAGCCGGGCCACGGTCTACCGCACGCTCAACCACCTGCACGATGCCGGCATACTCAAGCAGGTTTTTTTCGACAACAAGCAGTCGTATTACGAGGTCATCGCCGGAAGACAGGCCTACGACTATCTGATCTGCGTTCAGACCGGGCGGGTGATCGAATTCAGCAGCGACAAGCTTCGCAAGCTGCGGGACGAGATTTGCGCCCAGCATGGCTTTGAGCCGATCTCGCATCAGTTCCACATCTACGGCATAAGCCCCGAGGCCAGAGCCAACGGAAAAAAGCGATCCTCCCGCGGCAACGAATGACCTCACGCCGCGAAAAATACTCCCGACCCCTTTTTAAAGGGGTCGGGAGTGTTTTTTTCTGTCGCACCACATTGCTGATCCGCTCTGGAAAACGGTAGAAATCCAGAGCCATGACACACGCACAGGCGCCAGCCAGAGCGCCCAGGGGAATAAATCGACGCTGTATGACCCCGCGCGGGCCGAGAGACTGCTGGCCGAAGCGCAGATCGATCTGCTGCTGGCGTCGCGACGGGCCAACGTCGCGTACCTGACCGACAGCTTCGCGATCCAGTACTGGCAGTACCCGGACGTGGCCAACCTGCTTGAGGTGGAAGACGACGGCTGCCTCGGCCCACACTATTTTGCAGGCCTGCCGCGCGACACCACCGCCGCGCCCTTCGCCATCGCCCATGAGAATCGAACGTATGTCTACCGCCAGCACGGTGGCGGGTGTGTGTGCGATGTACGCGGCTGGTGCGAGAAGCCGGGCACTGGCCGCCCAAGCCGCATCGTTGTGCTGGCGGAATCCATCCGCGAACGGAAGCTCGATACAGGCACTATCGGTGTGGAGATGAACCATCTTCCCGCATCGACGCTTCAATTGCTTCGTGATCGCCTGCCCAGGGCGAGGTTTGTGCCCGCCGACCAGGTGCTGTGGCGAATGCGCGCGGTCAAGACGCCGCAGGAGCTGCAACGCCAGCGACACGCCTACCGCATCGCCGAGGAAATCTATCGCCAGACCCTGGCGACCATCCGGGAACGCGCCGGGCAGGTGACGGTCGGCGAGGTCCGCGCGATGCAGATGGCGATGGCGACGCGAGCCGGATGCCCGCCTCTGCTTTTCGGCTATGCCTTTGCACAGTCGAGCACGAAGCGAGCCTGGGACATGGCCGTCGACTGGACGCAGCAGACCTTCGATCATGGCGATGCGGTGCTGCTGGACATCGGTCTGATCTGGCGAGGCTACACGACCGACTTCGGCCGCAACGCGGTGGTGGGCAGGGCCAGCGCGGAACTGCGCGATGTTCACGCCCGCATGGTCGAGTGCCGCCAGCGAATCGCCGGGCTGCTGAGACCTGGGGCGCGCGTCGCCGACGTGTTCGCTGCCGCCTGCGACATCCGTCAACGCCTGAAACTACCGCCGCGCCAGGGCCTGGGACACAGCCTGGGGATTGAATGTCACGAGTATCCGATCCTCAACGATGCTTCGGACTGCGTGCTGGAGCAAGGCATGACGATCGTGATCGAGCTGGTGGAGCGCGCCGGCCCAGTCGCGTTCCTGCTCGAGGACGCCGGTCTTATCACGCCTGGCGGATGGGAATCCATTTGTCAGATGGGCACGGAGCTGTTCGAGCTTATCTGAGGCTTGCGGGTGATGAGCCAGCGGCTGCCAGCGCGGCGCTGATCGCGGCGATGGCGGCGCGGTCGTGATCTCGGGCCTGACTGAGCCGCTCGATCTGATCTTGCCGCAATGCGCCGGTCCAGTCGTCGTATTTGTCTGGAGGCAGCGTCAACTCCCAAGGGCAGCGCAGCCCCTTCGTGCACAGCCCGGCAAGATGTGCGTAGTGATCCGCGGCGGCAAGCAACTGTTTCCGCGCCTCATCATCGAACTTAGCTGAGACATGCCGCAGCCACGTCGCGGCAATAAGACGATACTGAATCAGCGAGTCGTAACACCACCCGTTGCCCTGCATGCCGCCCCTGGGGTTCTGGATCCTGTGCGCCTCGACATCGCCAAGCCACTCAAGCCAGTGCGCGTACGCCGCCTTGCCGATGTAGTAAGCGCCTCGCTTCTCGGTCTGCCACATGTCCACCGCCTGTCGCAGCGCCGAAACAGTCAACTCGCCGTCGGATACGCGCTGGTCCGGCGATTTCGGCTCGATGTGGACAGCAAGGGCCCATGGCCACTTGCCGCCAGCAAAGCCACTCACCTGATCATGCCAGAAGGCTTCGCGTCCGGCCTGGTGATAGGGATGGATGCACCACCACCGCTGCCCATCGTCGCCGTAGCCGATGATCAGCCCATCTTCTTCACTGCCGTAATGAACGGGGATTCCGCGGTCGATGCTCTGCCTGACAGCAACGCGCACCTCGCGCTCGAAGGTGGCGCGGTCGGCCTGCTGCTTGGCACCGGAACACGCATCGAACAACTGAGTCTTCCATGGCAGGGCGCGGTTGGAATTGTCGATGCACCGATAGCCGCAGCACGGGTGAGCGGCGCTGGGGCAGATCGTCTCATGCACCTGCACTCGGAACGCAAGCCCGCTGTAACATACCAACTGCTCGTATGTCAGCGGCTGGCCGATCGCTTCGCAGATGCGCGACTGCGCGGCGCGTGGGCTGCTGGCGAACTGCGCCGGATCAAAGCCCCGGATGCCCTCGATCCACACACGCTGTCCTTCGCGGCAAATCCGATGCGGTCCACCCGACGATACCGGGGAAGCCGAGGCGGTTTCTGTTGGGCGGGCGGTCATGGTTCATGCTCCACAGTTGAATTGGGGGCGGCAATTTGCGGCTCGCAGCGCCGCCCAACCTAACTGCCTGCGACTGGTTCGTCCAATGACAGGCGAACATGGGCACGGGCGGCGGCGATTGCGGCGCTCTAGAAAGCTGGCCGGGATGTCCGATAATGACGAAGACGACACGGACAACACGGAGGTTGCCGCGATTTGAGCGACGTGCTGGATCAATCCGAAGTCGATGCGCTGCTGGCGGCGGTGGATACCGGGGCGGTGGCGCAGGGGTCGGCGGCAACGCAGCCGTCGCAGGTCTTCGCCGCGGGCGGGCGCACGCAGGCGGATGTCACCGTCTACGACTTTAAGCGCCCCGAGCGCGTCTCAAAAGACCAGATGCGGGCGCTGGAGGCGCTGCACGAAGGCTTCGGGCGAAATCTCGGCGCGGCGCTGTCGGGTTATCTTCGCACCATCATCGAGGTCTCTGTCGCCCATATCGAACAGCTTACCTACAGCGAGTTCATCCACTCCCTGCCGAACCCGACGTGCTTCAACCTGCTCAAGGCCGACCAGCTCGATGGGCAACTGTGCCTGGAGATCAGCCCGCTGATCATCTATCCGATCATCGATCGCCTGCTGGGAGGGAGCAATGCCGATCTGTTCATTCCGCAGCGGCCGCTGACGCAGATCGAGCAGCGGCTGGTGTCGCGGATCACGGATCGGGCCACGCACCACCTTTCGGAAGCGTGGAGCAACCTCACGCCGGTGAAGTTCAGTGTCGAGGAGTTCGAGAGCAACCCGCAGCTCGTGCAGATCGTGCCGCCCAACGAGACGGTGGTGGTGGTCGGCTTTGAACTGAAGATGGGCAACCGCGCCGGGACGATGAGCCTGTGCATCCCCTACAACGTGATCGAGCCGATCATGAGCCTGCTGGCGGCGCAGAACTGGTTCAGCTACCAGCGCAAGGGAGGGCAGGAGGACCACCTGCGTCGGCTCTTGAGCAACGTTCAGGCGGCGCCGATCGAGCTGCGATGCTTTCTGGCCCGCACGACGATTCGGGTGGATGATCTGCTGAATCTCCAGCCCGGCGACATCATCACCACCGAGAAGCCGCTGGGGGCCGACGTGTTCATCGAGGCGGAAGGGAAACTGAAGTTTACCGGTCAGCTCGGGCAATTTCGTGGCAAGCGTGCGATACGGATAACCCGTGTGCGGCAGGAGGGCGATGAGACCGGCGCCGTTGCCCGCCCGGCGGAACCCGCCGTCCGCCCGGGCGGTACGGAGGCCAGCCGATGACGCGCGCCGGTTCGGCAAGTTGTGCGCATCGCGCGCTCGCCCGTGCGGGCGAGGGCCGAAGCGGTCGCGGCGGAGGGTATTTCCAGAGATCCGAGCTGCCGCTGACCAGTCTGGCATTCATCCTGCCCCTGCTGGTGCTCTACGAGGCAGGCACGCGGCTGCTGGCGGCTCATCCGGCTCATCAGCCCGAGCAGCGCATCATCGCGTTCAACCTCATGCAACAGTTTTTTGCCCTCTGGGGAGCCACGGGCAAGTACCTGCCGGCACTGGCGGTCGTCGGCATCCTGCTGTCCTGGCACATCGCGCGCGGAGATGGCTGGCAGATCGATCCGCGGCATCTGATTGGCATGCTCCTGGAAAGCGTCATTGTGGCGGTGCCGCTGATCGGGCTGGGGTTCGTGGCGGCGCGCTACCTGCCGCTGGCCGGCTGGGACCGTGCGACGGCCAACATGCTGGTCCTGTCGATCGGAGCCGGCATCTACGAGGAATTAGTCTTCCGGCTGATCGCTTTCACGGTGCTCAGCTTTTTCCTGGTGGATCTGCTGGGCATCGGCAAGTGGCTGAGTTTCGTGCTAATTGTGGTTTTGTCGTCGCTGGCATTCGCGCTATACCATTACTTGGGTCACGAAGCGTTTCAGTGGCGGAGTTTCGCATTTCGGACTTTGGCGGGGATTTATTTTGGGGCGGTGTTTTCTCTGCGTGGATTTGGCATAACTGCCGGTTCTCACGCGGCTTACGATGTACTCGTCGTAGGCTTGCGCAGCCTCGTCTGACGATTCGTGAAGTTTTTTTGGCAACTTTTCCCTGAGAAAACCATATAATCCCACGAGTCCGCAACGGGCGGACGGCCCGAACACAGGCAAGTCGGCGGCAGGGGAGGTTTGGAAATGGATGCCAAACCTCAACTTAACTTCTCGCACATGACGGGCGCGAGCAAAGGACAACGCCAGACTTGAGACATAGAGTAAACTTCGTACTTTATGTCACGATCTTTTCCCCATACCGGGGTTAGAAAGAGCACGGAAGCTATGCCCAACAGGACAAAACAACGTCGCTCAGGTGGGCTGACGCTGCTTCTGTACCAGAAGGCGCTCCACCCGGAGCTGTTCAAGATTCACGCCTCCGAACAGGTTTCACGCCGCGCCTACGAAGCCGACATTTGGCTGGTCCAGGGCGGGCATGTGATCATGTTCACCGCCGGAAAAAATACCCTCACCGAAGTGATCGCCACGCGGGACGCTCAGCAGATGACCGATCGCGGTCTGCTCCAGTCGATCCCCTGCCGCGGCGAGAAGTATCACGAAATGACCTGCGGCGGAACCATCCGCTACATGATCAGCACGCAGGAAGAGCAGCTCACCCAGACGCTTTACGATGCCACCAGGCACGAAATCGCCACCTACGCCGCCAAGCGCGAGCTGATGACTGCCGAGATCCCGGCCACGCCGGAATCGGCTGGCGCGCTGAGTGTCCTGGACATTGAGCGTCGCAGCCATGAGCTGCTGGTGCAAAGCTTCCACCTCTTCGATGACAACCAGATGGTCATCAAGACCCAGTCGATCATCGAAGTGATTAAGGGTGCCTAGCGACGGCAACGCATCGAGCAACACAACAGTTAATACAAGTGCCCGCGATCGCGGGCAACGGTCGGTGTGCGCACCAAGCCCACGGTTTCAGCCCTGGGCTTTCGTATCCTCAGCAGGCTCGGACTGCACCTGACCCGGGTTGATGTACTCCTCGATCCGCTTGTAGATCTCGTCGGTTGCATCCCGGTCGTAGACAAAATCGTCCAGCCGCAGCCGGCCCTTGCGTCCGTCACCCAGGTCGTAGCGTATGTAGGCGATCCCCTTGCGATCCCACAGCCGTTTATCGATCTCGGTGATGTTCTCGAAGGGCACCGGCGGATGGCCGGGGACGTGAAGGGTCTGGCCGTCCAGCAGGTACTGTCCGCGTGAGTTGTACAGCACCCACGCCAGCAGCGCCAGCGCCAGCGGGGGCATCACCACACCGATGACTTTGTTGAATGGCACGTCCAGACCCGGATGTGGAACCACTTTCTCAGGATCCACAACCTTGTCCGGGTCCAGACCTTTCTGCACCGCCTCCTGCCGTGCCCGCTCAAGCGCCTCGGCATTGGCCTTCGGCCAGGCGAAGAACCCGTCGCGGATCGACCACAACCCGTAGCCGAACAGGATCAACACCATGATGAACCGCGTGTTGCGGTAATACCTGCCCGCCCGGGCCACGATTGGTCCGCGCGGCGGCTCGGTCGTCGGCTGTGGCGTCTCAATGCTGGTGGTCATCACTCGCTCTCGTCCTGAATGCCCGAATCCGCCTCGGTCTGCTGATCGGTCTGCTCCTGATCGTCACACAACCGGTCTTCCGGAAGTTCCTGGCGAATCTGTTCGGCCTCAGTCAGTGCCTGGAGCATGCGTCTGGCCGAGGCGATCGCGTTGTTCATCGCCATCCGTCCCACCGCAAGTTGCTCGGGCGGGATGTCGGGCGGATTGGCCTCGACCTCGTCGCGCTGCTTCTCCAGTTCGCGAAGCAGCCGACGCGCCCGCTCCAGCGCATCGCGCATCATCTCGGCTTCGCTCTGCCCGGACATGCCCCGGATTGTAAGCATTCATCGCAAAACCGAAAGCAGAAACACACACAGTCGAGCTTTCCGAACCGACCGGGCCGCCTGCTGCCCGGGCGATGAGCACATGCTTCATGATCGGGACGCGATCGCCGCGGAGATCGGCTTGACCACTTTGGGCACGATGTGACTGCTGCACAGGGCATCGGCGCGGTCGGCCATCTCCATCAGCAGCGTCTCCAGGGACATCCTGGGCCGATCTCCCCAGTAACGGCGAAGGATCAGGTAGACGCTGATCACGTCGTCGGCGTAGTCGCCGGTGCGCACCTGATAACTGTTGGTCCGCGTGACGATGTCGATGCGAGCCTGAAGCCGGCAATCCTCGCTCAGCGCCACGGTGACTGTCGGCTGGAAGTCCACCGCTCGCGCCCCCGGCTCTTCCGTCAGGCATGTCAACGGAGAGTCCGCCAGAAGACTCTCAGCAATGATCTCATCATGGTTGCCGCTGAACTCCAGGTCGAAGCCAAACAGCACATCCAGATAGTCGATCTCGACCGGACTGATGCCCAGTTGGTGCGGCGCCAGAGCCAGCAGCAGACGATGGAGCTGCATCGCCTCGGCCACGGTGGCGGGGTTGACGTGTCCGCTACTCAGCCGCCGTGACTCCAGGCTTATCCACCGGTAGCTTTGCCGCCCGCGGTCTTCCTCGAGGTTGAGCTCGCCGTCTTCCGACTTGCGGAAGCGTGTCATGTTCGGAAACGCCTTCTGCACCTGCTCGAAAAAGTGCAGAACCGTGTCGCGCTGGTGCGGCAGGGCCAGTTGCGAACCCAGCCGCATGTTGATGTAGAAGTCTTCGCAAAACGAGCCGTACGGATTGGACATAAAACAACTTCTCCCGCGGTAGCCCGAACAGCTCCGCCAGTCACTTCAGCGAGTGTAGCGAATCAGCGATGGAACGGAAGAGCCGCCGGGCGAGCCCGTCCACACGGGTGGATGCCGGCGCTACTTCCGGGCTTGCAGCGGCAGATACACCACGAACTTCGAACCTCGGCCCGGCTCGGACTCCACCTCGATGCGCCCTGAATGGTCCTGCACGATGCCGTAGCTGATGCTCAGGCCAAGCCCCGTGCCCTGGCCGATCGGCTTGGTCGTGAAAAACGGATCGAAAATCCGCGCCCGGATCGACGGATCGATCCCGCAGCCCGTGTCGGCCACTTCGATCAATGCCTGCTCGTCTTCGGTCCGAGTCGCCACCGTCACCACATCCCCCGGCTTGCACGCATCGATCGCGTTGCTCAGCAGGTTCATCACGACCTGGTTGATCTTGGCCGGATAGCATGTGACCGGCGGAATCTGCCCGAGCATCAATTCGATTCGCACCTGCCGCTTCCTGGCCAGTCCCTGGATGATGTTCACGGTCGATTCGATACCTGCATTCAGGTCCGCTTCCTGAAGCTGGTTCTGGTCCAGCCGGGCAAAATCGCGCAGATCCCCGACAATCTGCTGGATTCGGCGAAGCCCTTCGCGCGATCGTACCAGCAGATCGTCCAGATTCGACAGCGTGTAGTCCAGGTCGATGCGCCTGGCCAGCTCGCATGCTTCGGCGGCGACGGCGGGATTGTGTGCCGCCAGCAGCGCGTCCTGGGCGCGATACAGCTCCAGCAACTTCCGCATCGCCGCCAGATCGCGCTGAAGCACTGCCACGTTGTTGGCCACGAACGACAGCGGGTTGTTGATCTCATGCGCCACTCCCGCCACCATCTGCCCCAGCGCCGCCAGTTTCTCCGCCTGCACCAGCGCGCTCTGTGTGGCCTTGAGCTTCTCGATCGCCTCTCGCTCCGACTGCACCGCCTGCTCCAACTCGCGATTTTTCTGTTCCAGCAGTTGCTGTGCCTGCCTGCGATGCGTGATGTCGTGAATGAAGGCATTGAATTGCACCGTGTCGCCGATACGCAGCGGCGAGATGCTCAGTTCGACGGGAAACTCGTGTCCATCGCGGTGTAACGCCGTGATCTCGATCCGCCGGTTGAGCAGATGACCCTCGCCGCCGGCTAGAAACCGCTTCAGCCCCTGCCGATGCGCCTGGCGATGCTGAGGCGGGACGATGGTCTCAGCCAACTCGCGACCGATCGCCTCCTGGCGACGCCAGCCAAATGTCGCCTCCGCTTGGGCGTTCCACCCCGTGATGTAGCCGCTGGCGTCGATGGAGACGAAGGCGTCGTGCGCGGTTTCCACGATCTGCCGCGTGCGCTGCTCGGACTGCCGCAGCGCTTCCTCGGCGCGCTTTCGTTCGGTGATGTCCCGTACCACCGTGCAGATCACCCGACGCCCGGACCATTCCACCACCACCGCGCTGGATTCCACCGTAACGACCGAACCGTCGCGGCGGCGAAACGGTCGCTCGCCGACCAGCGGCACCTTCGACTCCAGCACCCGAGCAATTCGCGCATCAATCCCCTCCCGCGTATCGGCGATCAGATCGTAGATCAACCGGCCCACCAGTTGATCCAGTGTGTATCCGAGCAGGCGGGCGATGGCCGGGTTGGCTTCGATGATTCGGCGGGAATCGGCGTCGGTGAGGATGATCCCCTCGGACGCCTGCTCGATGACTGCACGGTGACGCTGCTCGCTTTCCAGCAGCGCTTCGTCGGCGCGGCGGCGCTGAGCAAGTTCGGCCTCCAGCCGCCGGCGAAGACGCCCCAGACGATAGTTCAGCCGCAGCACATACGCTGTTGTCGAGAATGCTCCCAGCAACAATGCCGCCCCGCCCAGCGCCCATGGCCAATACTGGCGCACCGCCTGTCCCAGCGTGATCCGTCCGTAAGCTCGGTAGGGGCCGAGGCGCAGCTCGCGCATCAACTCGTGGACGGGGGTGTAATCCAGTGGAATGGTCCAGCCCGCCGCCCGCGCCGCCTGCGCCGCCACGCTGTTTCGCGGCATTTGCAGCAGCGCCACCGCCACCTGCTTGGCCAGCTCCGCAGGCACATGCCCCAAACGCGCTATCGCCCACTCCGGATACAGCCGCGTGCTCCGCAGAAACGGAAACTCCGCTGTCGTCGGCTGCTGCTGAATCACTCGAAACTGCGACAGGTCGATCCTGCCCTCGGCCGCCATCTGCTCAAGCTGGTCCGTGCGCACCGTGCCGGCATCGGCCCGGCCATCGCGTACCGCATACACCACCTGATCCTGAGTTCCGGCAAACTCCAGTCGCGCCAGATCACGGTTCGGATCGATGCCCCGCTGTTTCATTTCCCGCCAGGCCATCCACCAGCCCCCGAACGAGTTCGGATCGGTGGCAATGAACGTCCTGCCAACCAGATCCTCGAACGTGTTCAGATCCGTTCTCTGCGCGCGGGCGAAGACGACTGCGGCAAAGCGGGTCAGTTCCGTCCCCTGACGATACGCCACCAGCGTCAGGATTCGGGTTGCACCGTATTCAGCCTCCAGCTCGACGTAGTTCGCCGGACTGGTAATCACGAAGTCCACTTCTGCCCGCGCCGCCGCCTGGTTGATACGCCCAAACTCCAGCGGAACGACCTGGAAGCGAATCGTGGGAATCTGTTCTGACAGGTAGTCGGCGGTTGGGCCCCAGGTTCGCAGCGCGTCCTCGGTTCCGCGGTAGGCCAGAACTCCGATTCGCACCGGCGTTGCCCAGGTTGTGGCTGGTGTTCGGGGCAGCGTTTGCGCGCGGATCGATGTGCTCAGCACAGCCGCCCACACCACCGCGCATACCACCCATCGCGCGCTCACGCCGACACCTTCGAATCGGGCAGGTGTATCGTGAAGGTGGAGCCGCGGCCCGGTTCGCTTTGCACCTCGACCTTGCCCCCGTGCAGCTCGACAAACGCCTTGACCACGCTCAGCCCCAGCCCCAGTCCGCGACGGCCAAACTCATAGAGTCCCGACGAATGGTGCGACACGTCGTAGCCGGTGAAAAATGGCTCGAACAGCCGCGGCAGGCAATCCGGCGGAATCCCCGTGCCCGTGTCGGCCACACGAATCCATACACCGGCCGGCTGGCGCCCGGCCGACAGCGTGATCCGGCCCTGATCCGGCGTGAACTTGACTGCATTGAGCAGCAGATGATTGATGCTGTCGCGAATCTTCATCGCGTCGATCTCGATCACGCCAAGATCCTCGGGAACCTCGACCACAAGCTGCTGGCGGCGAAGCTCGATGAATGGGCGGACGTCTTCGGCGGCCTGGCGAATCAGCCCTGCCACGTTTTCAGGTCTGCGATCCAAAACCTGCTCAAACCGCTGCGCCGAGAGCATCGAGATCATCTGCTCGATCAGGCGCTGCAACCGTCCCGCCGCCTCGTCCATCCGAACCAGAAAATCGTGCAGCGGATCCTGCCCGCCATCCATCCGCAGCGCCAGCTTCGAGAGGCCCAGCAGGATCGTCAACGGCGTGCGAAGCTCATGACTGGCAACCTGGATGAAGGCCTGCTTGAGCTGATTGGCCTCAGTGAGCTGCTGATTGGCGCGCCACAGCTCGGCGTTTTTCACCTGAAGCTCGGCGAGCAGGCGTTTGCGCTCCACCAGCAGGTCGTAGTGATCGCACGCCTCCCGGATGATCGCCTCAAGCTCATCCGGATCCCAGGGCTTGGTGATGTAGCGATACACATTGCCCTGGTTGATCGCATCGATGACGGCGCGGATGTCGGCATAGCCGGTGAACAGCAGACGGATCGCATCGGGATGCTCGCCGCGCACGCTCCTGAGCAGCTCCACGCCGGTCATCTCCGGCATCCGCTGGTCGGTCATGACCACGTGAACTTCCTCGCGATGCAGGATGTCCATGGCCTCGGAGGCACGGGTGCAGCCCAGCACGCGGTACTCCAGCCGCAGCAGGTCCTGGACGCTCTTGACGACGTCAGGCTCGTCGTCCACGACAAGAATTGTGTGCTTCTGACTCGGCATGATCGCTCAGGTGGTCTGCGCGACCTTGGGCGGCGAGGGTTGCCGACGCGACAGATCTTCGCGCAGAAACGACTTGAATGTGGGAATCCCCGCCTCCTGCCAGCCCGCCTCGATCGCCTCCGCCACCTGCTGATTCTCGCGTCGCATTTTCGCAATCGCCTCATATTCCGGATGGTCCGGCGGCAGGGAAATGTGCCGGTCGTGCGTGTCGGCCCGGAACAGATACCCTTGTCCGTTGGGGCTGGGCTCCACTACCAGCTTCATGTGCGGGTAGAAGCGATTTCCCAGCCGCAGGCTGAAGCGGGGAGATTCAGCATCTCCGCTGCGCACAAACGCCGGCGCCGTCAGCAGATCCCCCTGCCACGTGCGAAGCTGTTCAACCATCGACCTGACGGCGGCTGACGGCCTGGCCGGGGGGGTGCCGGGTGCGTTGCCGTAGGCGCGGTCCAGATACACATCGATCGCCCGAAGCACCTGATCTGGTTCGGGCAGTTGAGTCTTGGACATGATGTAGTGCTCCTTTGCCAGTCGGGAAAAAGAACAAAAGGAGCCCGTTGCGTACTGACCGGCCTCTATAATACCAGACAGCAGGACGCAAGCATGCGGCAAAACCACTCTGATGTGCTCGTGGTGGAGGACGATGCCGCCATCAACGAATTGGTTGGGGCGTACGTGCAACTGGCGGGATACGAATATCGCCGGGCGCTGGATGGCCACAGCGGGCTGTGCCAGGCGCAACAGCGCCCACCGGGGCTGGTCCTGCTGGACCTGATGCTCCCGGACGCCGATGGATTCGAAGTTTGCCGACAGCTCAAGCACGACCGTCGAACCGCCGACGTTCCGGTGATCATGCTCACCGCACTGAACGACGAACACAGCCGCCGCCGGGGTCTGGAGTGCGGCGCCGCCGATTACCTCACCAAACCCTTTGATCCCGATCGACTGATCGACTTGATCCGCCGGCACGCTTCCGGCAATGGCAAGTCAAACCCCTGACATCCGCAGATCAGCCTGCACCTGTGTCACGGGCGTCTCGCCCGACGTTCTTGCACATCTCGGACCACCCGCGTCTATCGCTCAGACTCGCAGGTGCGTGCGATGAAAGCGATGACGAGCCAATTGTGGCATGGCCGTCCCGGCCACGCAGGATGCACTCGAATTCGAAAGTCTGAACTTCCGGTTCTTCATGCCGACGAGCACGGGCGGCGGGCCGAAGCCACAGGAAAAGCCGCTGCCCGCTCTCCGGGCCAACTCAGCACAATCTGCCCGCCTGCCAACGCAGACTTCAACCTCTTTGTCGCTTGCGGGTTCGTGCAAAAGTGGCCGCTGCGTGCCAGACTCGTATCTCTGCGCACTGTCGACTTACTTGCCCCCGAATAGCTCTGCCAGAAAACTCTGCATCGCCTGCCACGAGCGACGGTCCGCCTTTTCGTTGTACGCCACGCCCTGCAATCCCGCCTTGTCCGCATCCGGATTGGTGAACGCGTGAACCGCCCCGCCGTACTCGATCAATTGCCAGTCGGCGCGAGTGCGGCGCATTTCCTGTTTGAAGTTGGCCAGTTCCTCGGGCGAAATAAAGCTGTCGTCGGCGCCGTGACAGACCATGACCCTGGGGCGGATGGTTTGGTCCGCTGGCGCCTGCCCCGCCAATGAGCCGTGGAAGCTGACCACGCCCAGCACCGGCAGGTTCTGACGCGCCATCTCCAGCACCACCCCGCCGCCGAAGCAGTATCCGATCGCCGCCAGACGCTCGCCGTCCACCATCGGCTGCTGCTTCAGCACGTCGATTGCCGCCGACACACGCTCCATCGCGAGCTTCGGATTGCCGCGGATCTGCCCGGACCACTCGCTGGCCTGTTTGACCTGGTCGGTGATCTTCCCCTTGCCGTACATGTCGATGGCGAATCCGACATACCCGAGCTGCGCCAACTGCTGCGCCCGCCGGCGCGGATAATCATTGTTCCCCCACCACTCATGCACCACAATCACCGCCGGGCGAGGCGCATCCGATGCATCGTCCCACGCCAAAAACCCCTCCAGCAGCACATCGCCATGCCGGTACTCCACAACGCGAGTCTTAACGGCGGCGAAAACGGACGAAGTGAAACAGGCAACAATAACGCCGAGTGCAAAGATCATGCGCAAGGGTGGACTCCTTCCTCTGTTCGCGCGTATTCTAGGCACGCGCACAACGTGGCGACGACAAGTCTGCGCCGCCATGACCACGCAACAACGTTATGAACATCCATCACGGCCTCGAAGGTCTGAAGCAAATCCCCGCGGGAGCGGTCATGTCGATCGGGAACTTCGACGGGATGCACCGCGGTCATGCCAGGATTCTCCAGACCATGCACGCCTTGCGCAACAGCCAGCGCGACGCTCAGAACGCGCGGCTGGTTGTGGTGACTTTCGAGCCGCATCCGCTGGCCGTGCTCCGCCCGCAACTCGCCCCGCCGCGGCTGACGCCGCCGGACATGAAACAACGCCTGCTCCAGGCCGCGGGCGTCGAGGAACTGGTCGTCCTGTCCCCCACCCCTGAGGTGCTGGGACTCACCGCCGAGCAATTCTGGGGCATCCTGCGCGACCAGGTTCGCCCCAGCCATCTCGTCGAAGGCGCCACGTTCAACTTCGGCAAGGATCGTCAGGGAACCATCGACAGACTGCGCCAGTGGTCGGCCGGCAGCAATGTGCGGTTGCACGTGATCGACGCCGTCCAGGTCCCCCTGCTGGACCTGCATATCGTGCAGGTGAGCAGCTCGCTGATCCGCTGGCTGATCAGCTACGGACGCGTGCGCGACGCGGCGATCTGCCTGGGAAGAGCCTACAGCCTGGCCGGAAGAGTCGTGCGTGGCCACGGCCGCGGGCGGCAGATCGGCGTCCCCACGGCCAACCTGGACTGCGGCGATCAGCTCCTGCCGGCCGACGGCGTCTACGCCGCACGCTGCACCATCCAGGCAAAACGCTATCCCGTCGCCCTGAGCATCGGCACCATGCCAACGTTCGGCCAAAACCCCCGTCAGGTCGAAGCGCACATCCTCGATTTCGCGGCCGACCTCTACGATCAGTTCCTCGAGATCGAAGTCATCGACTGGATCCGCGATCAGCTCCGCTTTGCGACCGTCCAGCAGTTGAAAGACCAGATGCTTTGCGATTTCGACAGGGTCCGCCAGCGCATGACGCTGGACCCGAGCCGTCCCTGCGCAAGCCTGCTCACGGCGCTGCCGGAAGCATGTTAGGCCCTGCCGGCTCAGGCCGTGGCGCGGAAGATCGGGTCCAGGCTTTCCGCCAGCGCCATCAGCTCGCGCGTCTCGCTTTCGGTGATCGGACGATGATTCATCGCCAGCTCGACGGCCAGCCAGAACAACTCCTCCTCTCCGGGCGGAATCGCGGCGGTGACCGGCTGGCTGAGCGTGAAACGCAGCGCCAGCTCCGCCTCGTGACGATCCGTCAGGGGCTGATACCATGCCTTGGGGTACCTTGGACGAAGCGGGTCGTTCTGCGGCCACTTCTGCCGCGCCAGCGCCTTCAGCGCCAGCCGCGCCGCGCCCCTTTTCTCCGCCGCCGCGATCATCTGCGGACCGAAGTTGCCCTTGTAGAACGTCGCGAAGTTGACCGGGATCAGCACCGAGTCGAAATCAAACCGATCCAGCGCCGCGAGGGTCGCTTCGATCGAATGCGCTGAAAATCCGATGTGACGGATTCGGCCATCCTTCCTGGCCTGGATCAGCAGCTCCATCACCCCTCCGCTGGCGAACGCGGCATCGACGTCTTTTTTCACGTCGGTGATGGCGTGAAGCTGATACAGGTCGAAGTAATCGGTGTGCAGATGCTCGAGCGACCGCTTCAGCTCCGCCTCGGCTGCCTCGCGGCTGCGCTGGGCTGTCTTGCAGGCCAGAAACACGTTCTTTCGATACGGCCGCAGCGCCGGCCCGAGCTTGACCTCCGCATCGCCATAGCTGGGCGCCACGTCGAAGTAATTCACGCCCTTTTCCACCGCCTGGGCCACGACGCGCGCCGCATGATCCGGCTCGGCGTTCATCACCACGATCCCGCCGAAGCCGATGATCGACAGGTCGATCCCCGGCTTGTAGGCGCGTCGCGGCAGTCGCGGTGGATTGGAGGATGTTGTGCCCGGCGATGCGATGTCCGATGGCTGTTGTGCCCGCAACGGCCCGGCCACCGAATCCAGCGCCGCCGCCGCCGTCGTCGCCGCCGCCGCCTTCAGAAATTCACGCCGTCTCATGTACGACCTCCTTCATCGCTTCTGTTGCCGTGCATCCGGCAGGTGATCCGCGCCGTCGCTCAGATATTTCTGATGCGCCGCCGCCAGTGCGGTTTCGTACACGACGCGCACCGGCAGTCGCTTCTCCTCGGCGAGTCTGCGACAGTCTTCGTATTCCGGCATCGCGCCCAGCACCCGCCCGCCCCAGCGCTTCAGCTTCACCGGGATCAGTCCAAAACCCGTGTGGACGCTCGCGGTTTCGCGTTCGGCCTCGTAGCGCTGCACGGGGAAGCACCGCACGCCAAGCGTTGTCGTCTCACGAATGATCGCATCCGCCAGCGTCTGCTGCTGCGACTGCCGCGCCAGCGCCGCCAGCACCACGCCCGGCCGACCCTTCTTCATCTGCACCGGAGTGAGCCACACGTCGATCGCCCCCGCCGCCAGCAGTTTTTCAACCAGCGATGCATAGAGCTGCGGGTTCATGTCATCGATGTTGGTTTCGAGCTGCACGAGCTGCGCCGTCGAGTCCGCCTCGCCCGCGTCCGTTGCCTGTTCCACGCCCAGCCACAGCCGCGCCACATTCGGCCAGTCAAAGTCCTTCTTTCCCGCTCCGATGGCGATGCGATGAAGGCGCATCTGCGGCTGCGCGAATCGCGCCAGCTCGCAGACGATCGCCGCTCCAGTGGGCGTGACCAGTTCCCCCGGCCCGGGCGCAGGGCGAGTGGGCGCCCCGGCCATCGACATCAGCTCCAAGGTCGCCGGCGCCGGCAACGGCATCTTCCCGTGCGCGCAATCGATCCAGCCATGCCCCGCCGGCAACGCAGAGCAATACAGCTTCTCGATTCCCAGCTCGTGCAGACCCATCGCGGCGCCGACGATGTCCACGATCGCGTCCAGCGCCCCCACCTCATGAAAGTGAATCTGCTCTACGGTCGTGCCGTGCACCTTCGCCTCGGCCCGGGCAAGCCGCGTGAAGATCGCGATGGAACGATCCTTCACCGGTCGCGGAAGGTCGGAGCCTTCGATGATCTGACGGATGTCATGCAGATTGCGATGAACGTGTGCGTGGGTGTGATGATGGTGATGATCATCGTGGTGGTGATGATGGTGATGATGATGATCGGATTGCCCGGGCGCGTGCTGATGATCGTGTGTATGCGCCGCGAGGACGAACGGATGTGGCGGCGGGCCTTCGGCGACGCGCACATCAACCAGCATCGCCCGCAATGAGCCTTTCATCACGCTTCGCGCATCCACTGCCCAGTCCTGCGACGGAAGTCTCAGTCGCGTCAGCGTCGCGCGGAGCTGGTCGATCGTCCAGCCCGCATCGATCAGGCAACCCAAAAACATGTCTCCAGAAATGCCGGAGCAAAGATCCAGATATCCGATCATCGAGCTTGTCCCAGCGTCAGTTGTATCAGCACCTGATCCTGCGGATCAGGTTCGCGGCGGAAGCCGCTCAGGTCCAGCGTGACATGCTTATATCCCGCGGCGCGAATGCCCTGGATGATAGGCTCGCGCAGCTCGATCGCCCGAGGCAGATCCGCAACGGGCAGTTCGATCCTGGCCACATCCCCGTGATGCCGCACGCGAAACTGCCGGAATCCAAGCTCGACCAGCACATCCTCGGCGCGCTCGATCTGGCGGAGAAGCTGGGGCGTGATCGTCGTACCCGTGGGCACGCGCGATGAGAGACACGCCATCGCCGGCTTGTCCCACACTGGCAACCCCAGATGCCGTGACAAGGCCCGCACCTGGGGCTTGGTGATCTCGGCCTCGATCAGCGGCGAGCGCACCGCATGATCACGCGCAGCGATCATGCCCGGGCGATCGTCGCCGAGGTCGCTGGCGTTGTTGCCGTCCACGATCGCCGCAAACCCCTCGGCGGCGGCGATTTCCGCCAGCCGGTCGTACAGGTTGGTCTTGCAGTAAAAGCAGCGGTTGTGGGGGTTGGCGGCGTAGCGCGGATCCAGGTGCTCGGTGGTCTCGACCAGCCGATATCGCACACCCAGACGTTGCGCCAGCTCGATGGCATCGCGCATCTCGCGGGCCGGATAGCTGGGCGAGATGCCGATGCACGCCAGGGCGCGATCGCCAAGCTCCCGGTGCGCCACCGCCATCACCAGCGCGCTGTCCACGCCGCCGGAGTATGCGACCAGCACCGATCCCATCTGGCGAAGAATCGTTCGCAGTCGATCGAGCTTCTCTTGCAGAAGGTGATTCATCTCAGGTGTCGGCGTCGCGGTTGTCGCGATGCGCCAGGTTGTTGATCCGCGCCGCCAGGCACGCGGCGCCGAAGCCATTGTCGATGTTCACCACCGCCAGACCCGATGCGCAGGAGTTCAGCATCGCCAGCAGCGCCGCAAGACCGCCCAGACCCGTGCCATAGCCGATGGAGGTTGGCACGGCGATCACCGGACAGGAGACCAGACCGCCAATGACGCTGGGCAGCGCGCCTTCCATGCCGGCGACGGCGACGACGACGTTGGCGGACTGGATCGCCGGCAGCTCGCCCACCAGCCGGTGCAGCCCCGCCACGCCAACGTCATAGATTCGCCGCGGCGCATGTCCCATCAATTCCAGGGTGACGCCCGCCTCCTCGGCAACGGGCAGATCAGCAGTACCGGCGGCAACCAGCACCACGCCGTTGCGTCGCGGCCGCGGCTGGCGGTCCAGCCAGATCATCCGCGCCAGCTCGTGATATTCCAGCCCCTGCACGCGACTGGCCGCCGCTTCGTACTGCTGGCGAGTTGCCCGCGTGCCCAGCAGCCGATCATGGCGCTGCGCGAGCCGGGCGACAATCTCCGCCACCTGGGCCGGCGTCTTGCCGGCACAATAGACGACCTCTGTGAATCCCTGCCGAAGCGCGCGATGGTGGTCCAGTCGGGCAAAGCCCAGATCCTCCACCTGCATCGCCCGCAGCCGCGACA
Source organism: Fontivita pretiosa (assembly GCF_050410795.1). Taxonomy (GTDB): domain Bacteria; phylum Planctomycetota; class Phycisphaerae; order Tepidisphaerales; family Tepidisphaeraceae; genus Fontivita; species Fontivita pretiosa. Next base: position 597,315 of record NZ_CP191258.1, read on the forward strand.
GCGCATCCTCCACGCTTCGCCGCCCGTCGGCAACTTCATCCAGCAGACCACGGATCGTCGCTTCGTCCAGCATCGGAGTCTGGGCATTATAGCCCGATGCGCGATCGTGTGGTGATTTGCATTCGACACAGAACCTACGCACAATGCGCTGCTGATGCAGGCGTTGCTGGAAGAGATCGTCCGCCGCTGCTGTCAGGCCGGGGAGAAGGTCGTGCTCTGCACGGTCGTGGCGACGCGCGGCAGCACGCCTCAGGAAAAGGGCGCCAAGATGCTGGTGCTGGCCGACGGGCGCACGATCGGCACGCTGGGCGGCGGGTGCGTCGAGGCGGAGGTGCGAAAACGCGCGCTCGAGCTGCTTGCGGCAGGATCCTCCCAACTGCTGGAGTTTCGCCTCGACCACGACTTTGGGTGGGACGACGGGCTGATCTGCGGCGGGGTGATGGAGATCTTCGCCAGCGTGATCGACCGCGCTGCCGCCCAGCCGTTTGCGGCGATGCTCCAGGATGTCCGCCGCAAGATCCCCACGACTCTGCGAATCCCCTACGAACAGGCCGGATGCACCAGGGAATACGTCGAGGAGATCGGCCCGCCGCCCAGGCTCCTGATCGCCGGCGCGGGACATGTCGGGCAGGCGCTGGGCGAGCTTGCGGCCAGGCTCGACTTCGACGTCATCGTCATCGACGACCGCGCCGACTTTGCTTCCGAGCAGCGATTCCCCCACGCCAAGCAGCGGATTGTTGGCGACATCGAGGCCGAACTCCGCAAGTTTCCGATCGACGCCGGGACCTATGTCGTTATCGTTACCCGTGGTCACCGTCACGACGGCCAGGCGCTGCACGCGGTGATCGACTCGCCGGCCAGGTACATCGGACTGATCGGCTCCAGGGCGAAGATCAAGCTGATCTTCGATGATCTGGCCGCCAGGGGCGTCTCGGCGCAGAAGCTTCTGCGAGTGCATGCCCCGATCGGTTTGAACATCGGCGCGGTGAGCGTGCCGGAAATCGCGGTGAGCATCGCCGCCGAGCTGATCGCCGTCCGCCGCGGCAGAGACGACTTGCCCGCCTCGCCGATGCGCCTGCCGCGCGACGAGCTGGAGCGCTGGTTGAATCGTAGCGCAACGTGAGATTCGAGAAGTGAGAGATGAGATCCGAGACCGGAGATGAGAGACCACGGATCTGAGGCGCGACGCGCCTCCGCCTTCTCATCTCTGATCGGTCATTTCTCTTTGTCTTCCCTGTCGGCAAAGGAGTGCCACCCGTGGCTGGCGAAACGGAGCTGCACAAGACGCTGAAGAAGGAAGCCTGCCGCTGGCTGTTCCGGATGGGGTATCGATGCATAGCGGCGGAGGTTCGTCTGCCTCCACTGGGGATTATCGACGCCGTCGGCAGCGGGATCTTCCGCCCGTGGCACAACTACCTGCATCTGCCCCGCGAGCTGCCGCAGGTCTGCTTCATCGAGTGCAAGGCGTCGCGGAGCGATTTCACCCGCGATCTGAGCAACGACGGGCAACTGATGCTGTGCATGATGGAACGAGCCCGCAATCTGCGGAGCCGGAGTCGGCGAAAGCCGCGCAGGCAGCTTCGACAGGCACTGGGGCTGGGGAAGTTCGACGCGTGCCTGGCCCAGCCTATGGCCAACCTGCACTACATCCTCGCACCCGCCGAACTGATCAAAAAAGCCGACCTGCCCCCGCGATGGGGGCTGCTGAGCTTCGGCCCGGCGGGCGTGACGGTCGTCGTCCGTGCGCAATGGCAGGAGCTGTCACAGCCGGCGTATGTCGAGTCGGCCATCGCCCGCACCCTTACCGGCGACATCTATCGCGCCGACGACCGCGCGATCAACTCGATCAATCGGGAGATCTTCGCCCAGCAGCAGGAACTGGCCGAGCGAATCCGCTCGATCCGCCCGCGCGCGCTGTTCGACGTCAACCGCGACATCGCCCCGGCGCCCTCCGAGGCCGCCAACCGCGCAACGGCCACAGTGCCACACAGGCCACAGGGGTAGATTGCCTGCTGATTGTGCGCGTCGGAGGCCGGTTCAATAGCTGTGCGGCCCGATCTCGACGCGTCGGCGGAAAGTCCAGTAGACGATCGCGGTATACGTCAGCACCAGCGGCATGCCGATCAGCGCAATGATGAACATGATCCACAGCGTCTTGGGACTGGAGGCGGCGCGATAGATCGTCAGGCTGTTGGCCGGGTCGTTCCGCGCCGTCACGAGGTTCGGCCACAGCGCGATGCTGAACAGCGTCACCAGGGCGATGATCGTGATGCAGCTCGAGATAAACGCCTGCCCGGGCCTGTCGTGGTAGACCGTGCGGGGGATGTTCGCCACCGCCAGAACATTGACCAGCACCACGATCGCCGCCCAGGGGGCGCGCTCGAAGTTGGGCACAGCCTGTCGGACGGCCACGAGCGTGTAGATCGTCGTCAGAACGTAGACAACCAGAAAAATCCCCCAGGTGTGCCAGATCCATTGCCCGATGCGCCGGTGCAGCTCTCCCTGCGGTACCTTCAGGTACAGGTACAGCGCGCCGTGCATGGCGAACATGGCGATGGTCAGCAATCCCACCATGATCGGATATGGCCCAAGCAGATCGGCGGTGCTGCCCACGAATACGCCGCGCTCATTCAGCGGGATGCCGATCATGCCGTTGCCCACCGCCACGCCGAACAGAAACGTCGCCAAGAGGCTGGAGGCGAAGAATCCCCAGTCCCAGGCGTGACGCCAGGCCGGCGAGGCGATCTTGCTGCGGAACTCGATCGAGGCGGCGCGAAAGATCAGCGCGAACAGCAGCAGCATGAACGCCACGTAGAAGCCGGAAAAGATCGTCGCATACGCCTCGGGAAACGCCGCGAACAGCGCGCCGCCGAAGGTCACCAGCCACACCTCGTTGCCGTCCCAGATTGGCCCGATGGCGTTGATGAAGATGCGGCGTTCGTGATCGCCGCGCGCCAGCGGATGCAGGATCCCCACGCCCAGGTCGAACCCATCCAGAACCGCGTAGCCGGTCAGCAGGATGCCCAGCAAGATGAACCAGACCAGGTGAAGGTCCACGTTGGTCACTCCTTGGCTTCACTCAGCGACGCGTCGTGTTCGGCGCGGGCGGCGGCGGCCTGAACAAAGCCCTCGGCCGTGGTGTGCTCGGGCAGCAGCACCGCCACCGGACCCTTCTGGATCTTATGGTTCAGCACGATCACCCAGATCGCAAACAGCAGCAGGTAGATCAGGCTGAACATGACGATCGAGGCCAGCACCTGACCGCCGCTCAACGCTTCGGACACTCCATGTCTGGTGAGCAGGCCTTCCTCCAGGCGATACTGGATCATGCCGCTCGAATCCAGCAGCGGCGCACCCGTCGCGTCGGTGAGGACGCGCGGATGTACGACCCAGGGCTGGCGTCCAACCTCGGCGGCGACCCACCCCAGCTCGTTGGCTACGAAGCCGAGCACAACCGTGAAAACGAAGACCCACATCAGCCATCGCTTCTGAAACAGCGTGCCGCGCCATCGCAGAAACGATGCGAAAAGCGTCAGCACGATCAGGAACACTCCGATCCCGACCATCAGGCGGTAGCTGAGAAACGAAAGCGTCACCGGCGGCCAGTATTCCCCCGGAACCTTGTCCAGCCCGATCACCGGCTCATTCGCATCGCCATGCACAAGGAAACTGAGCATCCCCGGGATCGCGACGTTGAAGCGGGTCTGGCGCGACTCGGGATCCGGCCAGCCGATCAGCGACAGGTCCGCAGGGCCGGTTACGAAATGCCCTTCGAAGGCGGCGAGCTTGGCCGGCTGGTGCCTGGCGACCATCCGCGCATTGGAATGCCCGGAAAAAAGCTGCGCCAGGCTGAAGACGGTGGCGAAGATCAGCGCGCCGCTGAACGATCGTCTGGCAAATTCCTCATGCCGGCCCTTGAGCAGGTAGTAGGCCGAGATGCTCATGATGAACAACGCGCCGAGGATGAACGCGCCGATAAGCGTGTGCGTGAGGCGATTCAGCGTGGAGGGGTTGAACACCAGTTGCCAGAAATCGACGGTCTCGGCGCGCAGGATCGGGTTGCCCGCGTCGTCAAACCACGGCTTGCCGTCCCGCATCATCTGCACGATCCGGTGCCCCGCCGGGGTCTGCTGCCAACTGTTGGCCACGATGATCCAGATCGCCGAGAAGATCGAACCGGCCGCCACCAGCAACGTCGCGATGAAGTGGAACAGCGGGCTGACCTTGTCCCAGCCGAAGACCAGCACCGCCAGGAAACCGGATTCGAGGAAGAACGCGAAGATTCCCTCCGCCGCCAGCGCCGAGCCGAACACATCTCCGACGAACCGGGAATACGCCGCCCAGTTCGTGCCGAACTGGAACTCCATGACGATCCCCGACGCCACGCCCATGGCGAAGGTGACGGCGAACAGTTGGGTCCAGAACCTTGCCGCCGTCTCGTAGATCGCCTGCCGTCGCGCCAGATACATGGCTTCGAGGTAGACCAGCACCACTCCCATGCCGATGGTGACCGGCGGGAAGAGGTAATGAAACATGACGGTCAGGGCGAACTGAATCCGCGAGAGCAGGACAACGTCCAGGTCCATGTCAGGCACCGTTCCGTTTGGCGCGCACAACAGTATGCCATTGCCACCGGCCTCCGCCAGCGGTGCATTCCCTTAACCCCCGGGGCAAATTGTCGCAGGGGCGACGGCGACGCAGCAGCGCACACCCGCCGGGGTTCACCTCTGTATTGGAGCCTGCTGTTGCGTGGTTATGCGGCGGTTGTCCTGGGATAGTAGCAGCGGATCGCACGCGCGATCTGCGCGTGCGAGCTGAGCACGAAGATCGCCTTGCCCCCAAGAATCTTCAGCAGCTCGCGCGCGAGGATCGGATACGCCGCCTCGTCGATCGCCAGCACCAGCTCGTCTCCCAGCGTGCGAATCGGAATGACGTGGAATCGCACTGCAAGCTGCGCCGGAAGCCGCGCCACCGCCTGCGCGTCGATCCCGAATTGATCCAGGTCCACCCGCTGGGGCTGTTCGGCAAGCTGGCTGGACCAGGCACGCCAGACGTGTTCAGGCGAACACAGCCCCAGCTCGATGGCAATATCGCCAAACCGCTTGCCGCTGACTCCCTGCTCGCACAGCACTTCTTCGATGTCGTGCGCGCTCAGCGGCACCATCCCGCTCAGCCGCTCGCCTATGCGCTTGCCGGATTTGGCGTTGGCCATGATGCACGTTCCTCCAGGAAGCCTTTGCCGCCGCTGCATTGCGGCGCAACTGCTCCTTTGTCCAAGTCCCCGGCAAAACGTACGATGGAAGCAGGCAGGCGGCAACCGATCCGCGGGCAACTTCGCCGACGCGCCGCGTAAGGCCGGCGAAGATCTGACGGGCGTGCTGGATCCCCCGCCGCCGCAGCAACCTGCATTATGCGAATCGTGTCCTATAACATTCTTGAAGGCGGCGTGGGGCGGGCCGATCCGCTGGCCGAAATCCTGCTGGCTCAGCGGGCCGACATCGTGGCGCTGGTGGAGGCCGACGACCCGGGCGTGGTGGATCGCATCGCCTCACGCCTGAAAATGGACTACATCCACGCCACTGCCGGACGCACGGGCGCGGCTCTGCTCAGCCGATACGACATCCTCGAAACCATCGATCACGCCGCTCTGGGAAAGCCGGTGGGCAAGGCGCTGCTGGAGGCAGTGGTCAATTCCACGGTTGCTGGGCAGTGGACTGTCGGGGTGGTGCACCTGACACACGGCGCGTACGAGGCCAACGAACAGCAGCGGCAGCAGGAGCTGGCCGTGGTGCTGGACACCTTTGCAGAGCATCGTCGCGCGAATCGCCCGCATCTGCTGGTCGGCGATTTCAACGCCAACGCGCCGTATCAGCAGATCGACCCGCAGCGCTGCAAGCCGTCCACACGTCAGGCGTGGCAGGCCAACGGCCAGCAGATCCCCCGCCGCGTGGTGCAGATGCTGCTCGACGCCGGGTATGTCGACACCCTGCACGCCGTAGACCCCCGCGCCGCCAGCACCGCCGCCAGCTTTACCACCCTCTACCCCGGACAACGAGTCGATTACATTTTTGTCTTCGGCGGCAATGCCGCGGCTAAGATAACCCGGGCCTGGATTGAACAGGATCGCCTGGCCAAATATGCCAGCGATCATTTCCCCGTGGGCGCGGAAATCGTAGTGGATCAGTGATGGGCAGAATCACGAGCTGGCGAACCTTCGCGAACTGGGCCAAGCATCGCCCGCTGACGCTGCGTCTGGCCGACTGGCTGGGGCGCGGACGCGGGCGCTTTCGCTGGCTCGACCTGCTCAACGCCCCGCCACGCCCGCCAAAGATTCCACGGCTGGATCGCTGGCACAGCCACGAGCTGGCCGCCGTCTGGATTGGACACGCCACCGTCCTGCTGCGGATCGGACAGCAGACGATCCTGACCGATCCGGTGCTGTCCAATCGCATTGGTGTGGGGCTGGGCCTGATGACCGGCGGCCCGCGGCGGCATGTCGCGCCTGCGCTGTCCATCCGGCAGCTTCCCAGAATCGATCTGATCCTCGTCTCGCATGCACACTTTGATCATCTGGATCGTCCCACCCTTCAGCGATTGCCCAAGAACATTCCCGTCGTCACCTCACGGCATACGCACGACCTGATCCGTGACCTGGGATTCACTACCGTCATGGAAATGCAATGGGGCCAGCGTCTGCGCGTCGGCGAACAGCTCGAGCTGATCGCCCAGCAGATCGAGCACTGGGGCGCCAGAACCTTCTTCGACCGACATCGCGGGTTCAACGCCTATCTCATCCAGTCGCCACGACATCGCGTGCTCTACGGCGGCGACACCGCCTACCACGAGCACTTCAAGAGCATCGGCAAGGTTGATCTGGCGATCCTTGGCATCGGCGGATACGACCCATACATCCAGGCGCATGCCACGCCCGAGCAGGCATGGCGCATGGTCGATCATGTCCGCGCCGACTGGGTGCTGCCGATGCACCACAGCACGTTTCGCCTGAGCCACGAGCCGATGGCCGAGCCGCTGGAGCGACTGCTCGACGCCGCCGGCAACGATGCCTCGCGCATCATCGTCCGCCAGATCGGCGACATGTGGTCGGCCAACTGATCCGGCGCTGCGCTTGCGCCTCAGCTCGATAACACAAGCTTTCGTGTCCGAGCCCGTCTGGGAAATGCGGCGGTCTTTCGTGTCACGCGCGTCTGGCTCATGGTCGAAATACTTGCACGGACGAGACGCCCGTGACACGTCCCAGCCAACTGTGGCATGGTCGTCCCGGCCATGCAGAGTGCGCTCGAGTTCGAAAAGCTGATCTTCGGACCCCTCATCACTTCATGCCCCTCATCACGGGCCCGACGCCTGTGGCACAGGCAGCCATTCTTCCTGCCGTCGCTGCTGCGCAGGCCGGACCGCACACCGGCGATTTTTCGCTTGCCACTCGACGCCTGCCGCGATAGGGTGCTGTTGGCCGATCGGGCGGCCAACGGTCCGCGTGAAGGGTTTTACCCGCCCGTCACACATGTGCGATATAGCCTTCTTTCCGCCCGTGAACCGCGGACGCCGGGCATGCTGGAAGGAAGGTCTCTCATGCCGCAGCGCGATCAACGTTCCGATTCGGCGCCACGTTCCGAGCCGCCTGTGCCCAACCTCCAGTGGTGTCGCAAGGCAGCAAAGAAGATGCTCCTGGAGCTGCGTCGCCAGGACCCTGCCGCGCGCCTGGCCGACGCACAGCTCCTGGTCGCCCGACAGCATGGCTTTGCAAGCTGGCGAAAGCTACGGGCGCATCTGCACAGTACACGCAAGGACATGGCTGGCTCAACCACAGCGGCTGCGCGTCCCGAGCTTGTTGACGAGTTCATCATCGCCGCAACAGTCGATCCCGAGCATGACCATCGTCAGGGCAGCCTTCATCGCGCCCACGAGTTGCTCGACGAACATCCGTGGATCGGCGATGCAAACCTGTTGGCCGCGTGCGTGCTTGGCCGGGCCGAGCGCGTCGGCCAGTTGCTGCGAGACGACCGCTCGCTGGCCACAGCAGCCGGTGGGCCGCGAGGGTGGACGCCGCTGCTGTACCTGTGTTTTTCCCGATACCTCAGACTGTCCAGAGACCGCTCCGGCGACTTCGTTGATGCGGCCAGACTGCTGCTGGATGCCGGGGCAGATCCCAACAGCTTCTTCGAGGCGCGCGCTGGAACGCACATCGAACGCGAAACGGCGCTGTACGGCGCCTGTGGCGTGGCCAATGATCCGAACCTGACCGCACTGCTGCTGGATCGCGGCGCCATCCCGACCAATCCCCCCGATAATGAATCACTCTACCATGCGACCGAGTTTGCTGACCATGCCTGCCTGCGACTGCTGCTGGAGCGAATCCCGCCGTCTTCCTGGCTGAATTACTGCATGTGTCACATGATGGATCGTGAAGACCCGGCCGGGCTGCGGCTGTTCTTGGATCACGCCGCCGACGTGAACTGGCTGATCGACCGCGGCCAGCCGCGCGGCTGGCGCCCGCTGCATTTCGCCATCGATCGCAACCGCAGCGCGACCATCATCGGCATGCTGCTCGATGCCGGAGCCGATCCCAACCTGCCCGACGCCAATGGCGTTACGCCCTATGAGCTTGCCACCCGGCTCGGCGATGCCCAGGCCGCCAGCCTGCTGCTTGATCGGGGCGCCTCGGGTGTGTTGACGCCGACCGAGGCCATTCTCGCGGCGATTGTGTCCGGCGACGAAGCCCGCGCTCGACGCCTGCTCGGTGATAACGTGAAGGGCTTTGTCGATTCTCTCTCGCCGCAGCAGCGACAGGCCCTGCCTCGCGCCGCCGCCAACGGGAATCTTCAGGCCGTCATGCTCATGCTTGATCTCGGCTTCGACATCGACACCAAAGGAAGCTGGGGCGGCAGCGCGATTCACCAGGCGGCGTGGAACGGACACGTCGAGATCGTCCGCCTGCTGATTGCACGCGGGGCGCGACTGGACTTGAAGCAGGACTTTGGCGGCGACGCGCTGAGCACCGCCATCCACGGCGCCGGTCACGCCGGACACGACAACGGACCGGCCATTGTCGAGCTGATCGCCCGCGCCATGCCCGCTGGCGACTTGTCCCTCTAGATGGAGCAGGCGCGCCGCGAAGCCCCGCCCGCCGTGGCACAGGTTCTGCAAAACAAAAAGGGGTCGGGAGTCTTTTCGGAACCCTGAAAAAAGACTCCCGACCGGCTCAGTCTCGACCCTCTCCAAGTTCGGCGCATGTTCGGTAGCGCCACGCCGATGCAGTGGGTACAAGCTGCGGGATGGAAACATCTCGATCACCATGGAAGGTCCTGCGGCAGGCCCATGAACTGGCCCTCCGCGTCTGGCCGGCCTACTCCTGCGACTGCAGCCGCCACGACTTCACGCTCCCGCAACTCTTCGCCTGCCTCGTTCTGCGCGAGCAGCTCAAGCTCAGCTATCGCAGGGCCGAGCAACTGCTGCGCGACTCGCCGCAGTGGCTGGCCGACCTCGGCATGTCCCGCGCCCCGGATCACAACACCCTCTGGCGGGCCTTCGGCACGCTTCTCAAGACCCGGCGCGTCAACCGCATGCTCGACCTGCTGGCCCAGCTTGCCGCCAAGGCCAAACTGCTGCGTAAGCTCGACTCGAGCAAGCCGCTGACCCTCGACAGCACCTGCTACGAGGCGCGTCACCGCTCACGCCATTACGACCGCGTCTGCCGCAAGATGCTCCTGCGCGATGGCGGCAAATACACCGAAAAAACCGATGCAGACGAGGTCAATCGCTCACGCTCGCGCCGGGCCCGGCAGATGCCGAAGCTGGCCCTGGCGGTGGCCTCGGCCTGTCACCTCATCCTGGCGGCGCGGGTTCATATCGGCTGCGGGTCCGATGCGCCGGACTTCGCGCCGCTGTTGTACCATGCGTGGCGGCGGGCCAATGTGAACGTCGTCGTCGCCGACGCTGGATACGACTCAGAGGCCAACCACCGCAGCGCCCGCCTGGACATGGGTGTGCGCTCGGTGATTCCCACGGGCATCGGGCGGCCGTCGAGCAAGCCGCCCGGCGGTCGATATCGCCGGCTGATGAAGCAGCGGTTTGCCCGCAAGGCGGACCGGCGAACCTACGGCCAGCGAGCGCAGAGCGAGACGGTCAACAGCATGATGAAGCGGAACTTTGGCGATGCCCTGCGTTCCGTGCAACGCCGCCGTCGCCGGCAGGAGATGCTCTTGCGGACCCTGACGCACGACATCATGATCTACGCCAATTATGAGGGTCGAGACTGAGCCACTCCCGACCCCTTTTCGCCACCTGCGCCGATCTCCGCTCGCCGCGGAGTTGCCGGCGAACTCACGATGCGCCCGGTGTGGCGTCGGAATCGGACGAACCGCTCGGCCCCGGGGATTCGCCCCCGGATGATCCTGCCCATACCGTCACCTCGGCGCTGTCCGATGCCTCCTGCTGCGGGTGATCCGGCTGAACGCCCTGATCCGGATGATCCGCCGCTTCGGAACTTGTCTCCGGCTCGGGCGGCGGAGTCATGGAGTTCAGCACGTCCACGGCGTTTTCACCCCGTCGCGGCGCGGCGGCGATCTGCCGGGGCTTTCGTGGACGGCTCGTCTTCGGCGGCTTTTTCCTGTGAACCGCGGCTTCCGGCGGCAGATCCTGCGGAATGTACAGAATCCGCCGACAGCTTGGGCAGAACACCAACTCGTCACGCGAGTGCAGCTTGTTGTAAACGTCTGTGACCAGCTCCATGTTGCACGCCGAGCAGATGTACTCCTCACGGCGAGGATCGGGCTTGGCAATTGGCGCCAGCGCCTCGCCGTCGTGGTGCTCGGCCAGGCGGTCGTAAATCTCCAGGGCCTTGGGCGGCACCGCCTTCCGCGCCTCGTCGCGGGGAACGCGCAGCGCCTCCACCTCCGCCTGAAGCGCGGCCAGCTTGTCGCTGATTCCCTCCCTGAGGCTGGCCAGCTTGCTGCGCTCGGCCTCGAGCTGCGACGCCAGCTCCGCCAACTGCTTCTGCCCGCGCTCCACCTGCTCCATCAGCTTGATCAGCTCGTCCTCGATCTTGGCCTTATCCACCTTCTCGGTGTTGATCTCCACCAGGAACGCCTGATACTCCTTGTTGGTCTTGGCCTGCTGCTGCTGAAGGCGGAGTTTTTCGATGTGCGCCTCGCGGCTTTTCAGATCCAGCTCGACCTGCCCGGCCTTGGCGCGCGCCTCCATGAGCGTGGCACTGGCCAGGCGATGCTTCTCCACCAGGTCGCTCACGCGGCGTTCCTGGACGCGCACATCCCTGCTGGCTGCCTCGAGCCTGGCCTGCGCCGCTCGCATCCGCTGATCTGCTTCAAACAGCTTGACCAGGGCGATGTTGGTCGGACCCATGAATGGACACCTCGACTGTGAGTGTTTCAAAGATCGCTGTTCCGCCCGTCGCTGTACTGCGCACGCCGGTCGGAAGAATACCTCATTATGCGGATTTGCCCCACCGTGAAAAGGGCAAGAGCCTGCGATAACTCGTCGCGGTGCTGTGCATTGACTCCGAATCGAGCAAACCAGCTGCGGTTCGGTCGTCATTGCGCTGCCCCGCCTCATCCGGCGCGACGCGCTCACTCGAAACTCGCGATCCACTCGTCAGCAAGTGCAGCGTGCGGCTGGCCGGAGTGCACGAGCTGGATCACGTAGACCCCGGCGGCCCTGGCGGCGGCAACGCCGGTTTCGCTGTCCTCGATCGCGCATGCCTGCCCGGCCCCCACGCCCAGCTCCGCCAGCGCACGCAGGTACAGCTCCGGCGCGGGCTTGTGCGCGACGCCGTCGGACCTTCCCACCACCACGGAAAACAGCGACGACAGGCCGACATATTCAAGTCGCCGGCGAAGCTGCCTGACGTCGCAGCTCGAGCAAATCGCCAGCCGGTGCGTCCGCGCCAGCGACCGCACGAATCGATCCACGCCCGGAACCAGCCGCAATTCTCCCGCAGCCTCCATTTCTGCTTCGATTTGCCACTTCCGCTGCACACATCGCCGCGGATCATGTCCGGGAAAGAGCAGCGGCGCCAGCTCGATATCCACCCGGCCCGCTATTTGCTCGACGGGAATCCGGCAGTCGCCAAGCCCCAACTCACGTCCGACGCGTGTCCACGCCCGCGCCTGCAACGTCTCCGAATCCACAATCACCCCATCGAAATCGAAGATCACCGCACGAAATCTACTCAAGTCGATCATGCCGGGCATCGCCTTTCGCCATGGCCGAAAAATCGATGGACAATCATACTCGACACGCTCGAATCTGAACCGATCCCCGTTGTGATGGTGCCATGCTTGGCCGAGGTGGCCATGGCATCACGCACGCATCCGCATCGCTTGTTGGGCAGCGAGGCGACAACAGTCACGCCGGCGCGCCTCGATGCGGTGCACACTCCACAGATTTTTGCATAATGTGGAGCTGGCCGGCGAACATGATATCGCCGCCGTCGCCAACGCGATCGACAAATGGATGACCAACGCCAGGGATCCCGGATGAGCCGCGCCTTGCACGCCGCCGCACGAGCCATCAACCTCCAGCCGGTCGTCGGTTCCCGGCTGACGGGTTTTGCGCTTCGCTTCGAGCCGTCGATCGGCGTTCACGATCCACTGATGGCCAGGCTCCTGTTGCTGGATGACGGCGACACACGGCTGGTCTGGATCTCGTGCGACATGATCGGGCTGGACCCGGCCGACGATGCGCAGTTGCGTCAGCGAGTCGCCGGGCGCTTGTCGATCCCGGCCGGCAACGTGCTGGTATCGTGCACGCACACGCACGGCGGGCCGTGCAGCATGCCGTTTCGTGGCATTTTGCGCCAGGCCGATCGAGCCTGGCTTGAGCGAACCTTCGCAGCCATCGCCGACGCCGCCGCGACACTGCCGCAGCGACTGCGCCCCGCGCGTCTGGCGCACGGCCAGACAACCGTTACCGGCATCGGTCACAACCGCCAGGATGCAACCTGTCCGATTGACGAGCAGTTGATCGTCGCGCAGGTGCGCGATGCGGACGATCCGAACAGCGTCATTGCGACGGTCCTGAATTATGCGACGCACCCTGTCGTGCTCGGGCCGAACAATCTGCTGTTCACCGCCGACTACGCGGGTTACGCGGCGCGATTCGTCGAGCAGTCTGCCGGCGGGGTCGCGCTGTTCGTCCAAGGCGCTGCCGGGGATGTCAACCCGCTGGTCTGCCGCGACCACCCGCGAGAAGCGTGCACGTTCGAGATGGCCGAGGCGATGGGCGAAGCGCTGGCCAGCGCGCTCAGTGAAGCGCTTGATCGCGCCGCATGGCAGGATCGGATCGCGATTCGCGTGACCGAGCAGCCTGTCGAGCTGCCGCTGGATGCACCGCCGAACAGGGACCAGATCCAGCGACTCAAGGCCGAGCTGCTGGCGCGTCGCGGCCCGCGCGACATGACCCCGACCACGCCTGAAGCGCGATGGGCATTTTTTGAGCTGGACTGGCTGGAGGAGCTGGAACAGGCGCTGGCGCGGGATGCCGTGCCGCGGCGGCTGAGCGTGAACCTGTTGGCCGCGAGGATCGGCGATCTGCTCGTCGTCACGTTTCCCCTGGAGATCTACTCGCAGATCGGTATGGAGCTGCGGGAACAGCTCGCGCCGCGACGCGTCATCATCGCCGGCTACACCAACGGCCTGTTCGGCTACGCCCCCACGGACCGCGCCATCGCTCAGGGCGGCTACGGGCCGGCGCAGTCCTATCGATTTTTCCCTCGCCTGCTGACGCCGATCACCCGCGGCACGCAAGCCGTCCTGGTCCGCGCCGCCAGCCAAATGCTCGCCTCCCTCGGCGCGCCATGAATGATGTGCGTCAAGGGGTCAAGCTCGCGATCATCGCTGGCAGTTTTGCGCATCAGCGCCTGGCGGAACGGGGGCATCGGCAGCGCCTCCGGGTGGCTTTGAAAGTTGCCGTTTCGGGACTCGCCCGCTGTTGCCGGCCGCTCGCTCTCGGGCACTACGACCACCCTCCGGCCGCACGCGTCGATCGGTCGCTCCACTGTGTATCCTGCAAGCTCTCGGCCTCAAGTTATCTACCTTTCATCCGTCGTATCGACGCAGTTGCCTTGAGGCAGGCTCTTGCACCATAATGCGCTTCGAAGATGGCGATGTCATCCTCAGCCAGCGATCAATCATCGCACAACGCCGTTCCGACGGGTCATACCTGCCCGCATGTCGTCGCTGCCGAGAAGCGCGCGGCCATGCTCTCGCTGGGGGTGGGCATCGTGCTGATGCTCATCAAGTTCGTGGCCTACTTCCTGACCGGGTCGGCGGCAATCTTCTCCGACGCGCTGGAAAGCATCGTGAATGTGCTGGCCAGCGGGGTTGCGCTGTATGCGATCATCCTGGCGCACCAGCCCGCCGACCGGGAGCATCCCTACGGCCACGGCAAAGTCGAGTTCCTTTCCGCCGGGTTTGAGGGTGGCATGATCATCCTGGCCGCACTGGTGATCATCACCCGCGCCATTGAAGAGCTGATCAGCGGGCCGGGCCTGCACGAGCTGGATTTCGGATTGACTCTGGTGGGGCTGGCGATGCTGGTCAACGGCGGCGTTGGCGTGTATCTGGTCTGGCGGGGCCGAAAGAGCAACTCGATCACACTCGAGGCCGATGGAAAACACCTGCTCAGCGACGCGATCACCAGTGCCGTGGTACTGGCGGCGCTGGGCGTGATGCGTTTCACCGGCTGGGTCTGGCTCGATCCGATCGCCGCCATTCTGGTAGCACTGTACATCGTCTCGATGGCCGCCGGACTGCTGCGACGCAGCGCCGCCGGCCTGATGGACGAGCAGGACCGCGCCGACGACGCGATGATTCGCGGCATCCTCGACTCGCACCTCGCCCCCGACGGGCGCCAGCCGCTGATCTGTTCCTACCACAAGCTTCGCCATCGCCACAGCGGACGATATCACTGGGTCGATTTCCACATCATGGTGCCCGGCAAGTGGGACGTGGATTACGGCCACCGCGTCGCCAGCGCCATCGAGTACGAGATCGAGCTTGCCCTTGGCCAGGGTAATGCCACCGCACACGTCGAGCCATGCACCGGCGATGGATGCGAAGCCTGTGCAGCCGCGGCCCAGGCCAATGTGGAGCTGCAACAGCCGCAGCTTCGGTCGTAACACCGACGTCTTTCCGGCCAGGTTGCAATGGCGGGGTGGGTTGACTATATTTTCTCGCCCGCGGAGCCGGCAGATGGCGGGAATTTGCCGCGGGCCGGCGGACGCGCCTGGAACGCCAGCGCCCTACAGCAGCCAGACGGTCAGAAAGGTCACGGATATGCCACGCGTTTGTCATTTCACGGGTAAGAAGACCAGCTTCGGCAACCAGGTCACGCACCGTGGCAAGGCCAAATACCTTGGCGGGGTCGGGACCAAGGTGACCGGCGTGACGCCTCGAAAGTTCAAGCCCAACATTCAGCGGGTGCGGGCGGTGGTGAACGGTCGGGTGATGCGGATCAAGGTCAGCACCAAGGCCATCCGCAACGGTCTGGTGGTCAAGCCCGTGCGCCGCAAGGTCACTCCCACGACCTCTGCCCCCACTACGGCATAAGACGAACCGTCCAGAGTGCAACTCGCATTTGCCATCGTAGTCATTGCCATCTGGCGGTGTGAGTGGCGGAGTTGTCTGCCACACGGCCCATCGACCACTCACCGATCCGTACCCGTCCCGTAGCCGGCGTTTCACATTGCCAGTTTGCTCCGGACGCGCCCGGGCTCGTCAATGGGTTGCCTTCTCCGGTGCCGCCGTTGCACGATTTTCGTGGAACCACAGCCAACAGCGCTGCATGATATGCCGATAACCAGGGGGCGTGAGACCTGGTGATGCGGGCAAATACCAAGCACAACGCTGCTGGTAGCGCGGGTCCGGGGATTGTGCGCTGCGCGCATGGAAGTCGGAGGCGGTGTCGCATCGCGGCGGCGTTCACGCTGCTGGAATTGCTCGTGGTGGCTGGCATCGTTGCGGTGCTGCTGGCACTGGTGCTGGCGATGCTGGGCAAGGCGCGCACATCTGCGGGAAACATCCGATGCCTGTCCAACCTCCGCCAGATCGGTGTGGCGTTCACGACATACGCCTCGGATAACCAGGGCCGGCTGCCGGACCCGGCGTCGGCGCAGATGCCCTGGGAGGCGGCGTTGCGAAAGTACCTGGCGACGGCGCGGGTGCTGGAATGCCCCGCCGATCAGGAGGTCTTTCCGGCCATCGGATCCAGTTATGACTGGCGCGACACGGGCGATGAGACGACGACACTGGCCGGACAGATGATCGGCGGCGTCAAGCGTCAGTCCACAGTACTGGCGCTGGAGGCATTGCCCGGCTGGCATGCCAGGGCAAGGATCAACGCCGTGCGGATCGACGGTTCGGCGCACACGATGCCGGCGGATGAGTGCCTGGCGGACTTGCAGACGCCCCTTCGCGGAGAGCCCAGCCAGTCACAGGAGCGGGCAGGCCGGTGAACCGTTGGCCTGGAAGCGTCGGAGGAACAGGCCGTGAGATTGTTGGTTGCCGAAGATCATCCGAACGTTTCGCGCGCTCTTGCGCAGGGGCTGCGTGAGCAGGGATACGCGGTGGACGTGACAGCCGACGGCGGCGAGGCTGAACATCTGATCGCCGCCAATGACTACGATTGCGTTATTCTGGACATGATGCTGCCGGCAAAGGACGGCTGGACGATCTTGCGTGAGATCCGTCGCCGCGGAATCCAAACTCCGGTGTTGTGCCTGACTGCGCGGGATGCGGTGGAGGACCGAGTCCGCGGACTGGATCAGGGCGCTGATGACTACCTGACCAAGCCATTTGCCTGGGAGGAACTGGTGGCCAGGGTCAGGCGGCTGGTGCGGCGGCGGCATGGACTGAGCCGCGAGACGATTTGCGTCGGCGATCTGGAGCTGGACACCGTCGCGCGGACGGTACGCCGCGGCGGACGACTCATCAACCTCACCGCCAGGGAATACCAACTTCTGCACTACCTGGCCGTGCGGGCCGATCAGGTCGTGTCCCGCAGCGACATCTGGGAACATCTGTATGACCAGGACGATCAATCAACGAGCAACGCGGTCGACGTGTACATCGCGCAGCTCCGCAAGAAGATCGACCGGGACTTTGAGCCGAAGCTGATCCACACCCGTCGGGGAATGGGGTACATGCTTTCAGCGACGGTGGCGACCTGTGGGCCGGATGCGGAGGATCAGCCGTCATGACCCGACGCATCGCCATCGCGATTCTGCTGACGGCGTGGGCGGCGCTGCTGGCGGGCGCAGTCGGCACCTACCTGGCGGCCAGACGGGCACTGCTGGCGGAATTGGACGAGGCGTTGATCGGTCGAGCGGCGGCGTTGCCGAGGCTGCTCGGCGTGGAGGCAAGCCCCGCAGGCGCTGCGGGCGTTTCGCCGCTGATCCCGACGGGCGATCGATACCTCATTCGCGACGCCCTGGGTCGCGTGGTGGCACGACCGCCAGCCGATCTGGGCAACGCGCCCCGACTGGAGGTCATCAGCCGCAACTTTGCTCAGGTCGGCGACGGCACGCGGGTGCGTAACATCGCGGTGCGGATTCGGCCCGACGGGGTAAAACGCGACGGCCGTGGCGGCGATGCGGTCACAATTGTCTACAGCGGTTCGGCGCAGAACATCGATCGGCTGCTGTCTCGCCTGGCGGGGTTGCTGGCGATGGTGGGGATCATCAGCGCGGCCCTGACGGCTCTGGTGGCGATGCGGATTTCGCGGCAGGCGGTCCGCCCCATCCGCGCCGCGGCCGACACCATCGCCAGCATTGACGATTCAACCCTCAATCGAAGGATCGACGTCTCCAGCCTTCCACAGGAGCTGAAGCCGATGGGCGAGCGGCTGAATCAGATGCTCCAGAAACTTGAGCATGGGCTGAAGCAGCGGCAGCGGTTCCTCTGGACCGCAGCACATGAGCTGCGTACGCCGGTGACAGCTCTGCGCACGACGCTTGAAGTGACGCTGCACCGTCCGCGTGCGGCCGCGGAACTGACTGA